>NZ_JAEKKT010000176.1 GCF_019510245.1 Streptomyces sp.
CCTTGGAGCTCGGGTCGACCACGACCACCTGCTCCGTCTTCAACCCGGTCGCACAGACGGTCTGGATCGCCGACCGTCCCTTCGTCCCGAACCCGACGACGACGGTGTGGTCCCGCAAGGCCGACCTCCAGCGGTTTCCTGAAAGTACCCTTAGGTCATGGACAACGACCTTGTGCAGCGGGCCCGTTGGGGCGACTTAGCGGGGCAGAACTGGGCCGGGCTGGTCCGCCTGTCCTTCGAGGTGGACGAGGGTCCCGCTGCCACTGAGAACGACGCTAGCGACACCACGGTTGCCAGGCCTGCGTTCCGGCCCATGACCGGCCGGGACATCAGGAGCCGCGACGAGCAGGAGAAGGACAACAAGGGCTTCGTGGAGTCACGCGGTGGCCGGTACGTCTACACGTACGAGGAGCCGGACACGAGCGCGTGGAAGCGGAAGCGCGTCCGTCTTCCGAACGGCGATATCGGTTACCGCGTCATCCGCCCTGTCTTCGAGGGCGCGTTGGAGGACCTCAAGCGGGGAGTGGCCCCGAACGGCGAACGCTTGGACGGCTTGATCGTCTACGACATCGACCGGCTGACACGCGACAACCGGCACCTTGAGGACGCGATCGAGGTAGTGCAGAACTTCGGTCGCCCGATCATCGACATCACGGGCACTCTCGATCTCCTCACGGACAACGGCCGCACGGTCGCCCGGATCGTGACCGCGACGAACAACAAGCAGTCCGCCGACACGGCGCGACGGGTTGCCCGCAAGCACAGGGCTCTTCAGCAGGCCGGTATTCCCACGGGCGGCACCAGGCCCTTCGGGTGGCAGCACGACAAGCGCACGCTGGACCCCCACGAGGCGGAGTGGCTCCGCCGGATGGTCGAGTGGCTGCTTTCGGGTAAGCCGATCTCGGCCGTCATCAGGAAGCTGAACGAGGCGGACGTGAAGACGTCGACCGGCCGTACCTGGTCACACGCAGGGCTCAAAGCCGTGATCCGTAACCCCCGACTGTGCGGGTACCGCTCACGCCAGGTCATCGAGGTCGACCCAGTCACGGGAACGTCCAACACGCGCGTCGAGATCGTCTTGGACGACCACGGGAAGCCGGTGATCGGGCAGTGGGAACCCGCGATCACTGTCGAAGAGTGGGAAGCCGTCACGGAACTACTCGGTTCGAATCCCGCTCCGGGGCAGGGCTTCAACGCACGCAAGTCCCTGCTGCGGGGCACCCTGCGGTGTGACCGGAACGGCTGTGGTGCGCAGCTTCGGATCTCCAAGGCGGAGAAGCGCCTGAAGAAGCCAGAGGGGTACTTCTACTACACGTGCCCGAGCAGCGGCAGCGCCTACTCAGGGTGCGGAGGCACTCGGATTCCCGGTCCGGAGACGGACAAGGCCGTATCCATGATGGTGATCGCCAAGCACCAGGAGGAGGCCGCCAAGCGGCAGGCCAGTCCCCCGCCCACGACGTGGGACAAGGAGGAGGAGCTGAAGCGCGTTCTCGAAGACATCGACGACCTGAAGCAGGCCCGGAAGTCGCGGATCATCACAGCGGAGACGTACTTTTCGCAGCTTGCGGAGCACGAGGCCGACAAGCGACGTCTCACAACGGAGCGGAACCGATTCCTACGGCTCAGGCGCTCCGCAGAGAGGGAGCCCGTTGATCTCGCCGAGAAGTGGGATGACCTGTTGCTCAGTGAGAAGCGCGGGTACATCGAGGACACGTTGATCGCCGTACTTGTCGGCCCTGCTGTCGGCCGTGGGAAGCCGGTGCGTGGTCGGCTGACTCCGGTGTGGAGGCCGAAGGGGGATCAGCCGGAGGCTGAGTCCGAGGACGGTTCGAAGTGACCGCGCTCTGAGGCGGAGCGAGACGCGGGGCGACGGGCAGACCGAGAATCGTGTTCGCCCGTCGCCACTCGTCGTCAGACCAGGCAGGCGCGTTCCGTGCCTGTTCGCGGGCCCAGGCCCAGTCGTCGTCTCCTTCCAACGGGAGTCTCAAACGAACCTCCCGTCGGAGTTCGGCAATGCGTCGGAGGCAGCCTCCCGGTTGCGCGTGATGTCTTCGGCTACGCCTGCGGCGATGAGGGCCGCGCCGGGAGTGTGGCCGGAGCCGACGTAGCGCCAGGTCCGTTCGGTGACCGTCTCTGCGGTGTCGGTGTGGCCCATGTGGTGGGCGCGTTCGGCGCGGAGTGCTGCGTAGGTGGTGGAGTAGGCGCGGGATTTGGTGAGGATGTGGCCCCGGTAGCCAAGGGTGTGTGTCCAGTGCCGGAGGCGGAGAGGCTCGTATTCGGGGAGGCCGCCGAGGCGCCAGCAGGCCCGCATGAGAGTGCGGACGTGTCCCCTGACGGGTACCGACTCGATGTCTTCCCAGGTAGCGAGGGGGTGGTCAGTGCCGGCGCCTGTCTCACTGGCTCCCTTGGTGACGTACTTTGCGACGTAGGCTGCAACGGCGTCGTCGTCGGGTCCGTCGCTGTTCGTGTGCAAGGGCCGGGCGTCGACCTGAGCGCCCCAACGCAGTACCAGTTCACCCACGACCGGGCTGTACGGGGTGTGGACCAGGACCCGCCGGGCAGAGGCCTGCGCGGCGTCGGCCAGCAGCTCAGTGGTGCCCCAGGCCGGAGGTTCGTCATCGGCGCCGCCCGGACCGTCGAGGCGTACGACAGCGTGGACGTGGACGGCCGCGCGTTTCTGATACTCGGCGACGCGGGCGAAGGAAAGTCGGGCATGGTCGGCGAAGCGGGACTGTACGAGGCCGACCGAGGAGGCCAGGCGCCGCCGGACGTCGATGACGAAGCGGTCCCACAGCTTGGAGGCGTGTGCGTGCCACAGCACGTGGGCGGTGTAGTCGTAGCAGTCGGCGCACAGAGGCTGGCCGATCACCGAGGCATCCGGGGTGTGGACGGCACCGCAGCCGAGGGGCCGCCCATGCTCGCAAGTCCCACCGTCGCGGCGGGGGCGGCACGCTTCCCCAGACCGGTGGACGGAGCCGAATGAGGGGGCGGTCAGAGTGACGAAGAGCCGGGGTCGTTTCCGGACCGTGGCGGGGACGTTCTTGCCGCCGAGAAGGCCTGTACGGACCAGGTGGAAGGTGTCTCCGGCGTGGAGGCGGGAGCAGGCCGGGCAGACGGTGGCGCGGCGGTTGCGGCAGCGGACGAGGAGACGTTCACCGGGTTCGGTGCGGGTGTCGTAGTGATGGAGGATCTCGCCGGTTGCGCCGTCCAGGGTGGTGGTCGAGCCGGAGAGGTGGACGGGGTGGGCGCATCCTCCGGTTGCCGTGATCTGCTCCAGCCAACGCGGGAAGTTCGGGTCTTGGGCGAGGCGGATTGCATCGCGGTCTGTCTCGGGGAGCTGACGCAGGCGCGCCGCGCGGTCGAGGGCGGCGCGCCTGTCAGCCGGGGTGTACTCCGGGGTGATGGTGGTGACCTTCCGGGGTGGGCCGCCGAAGCGGCACAGTGGGTGGGTGGTGGTGCGCCGTGGGTCATGGGGATCACTCCCTTGCGGGTGTCGGGTTGTGGGTCAGCGGATGGTTCCGGTGCCCCGGCAGATGCGGCAGCGCCGCAGTCGTCCGGTCCAGGTGCGGCGTGCTCCGTCGCCCTTGCAGTACGGGCACCTCACGCGAGGCATGGGCATGGTGGTGGTCCCTTCTCTGCTCAGTGGTGGGAGAAGCCGCTGATGAACCAGGTCACGAGTTCGTGCACCGTGAGGCCCACGGGGGTCTGGCCGAGGTAGAGGCCGAAGAGGCCGACGCAGATCGCTTCCCAAGGGCGGACGTCGCGGGAGCGGACGAGGAGAACGGTGATGATCCCGAAGATCACCGCGAACCCGTAGGCCGTACCTTCGCTGATCACTTGCTCTCTCCTTCCAGCACCACGAGAGTGCGGACCAGGCCGGGCAGATGCGGGGTCAGCGCGCTGTACTTCCGAGCCGTCGACACGGCCTCTTCCGTCGGGGTGAGGTGAGAGCGGGCACGGCTCCAGCCACCGTCCGGACCGGTGCACACGGCCACCCCGCGCTCTTCCGCCGTGATGGACTGGACGACGGCTACGGCGTCTTTGTTGAGGTCGCCCAGGGTCATCTCTGCGGTGCCGGGGTCATTGACGCGGTGGCAGATCCGGCCGCCGAGCTGGGCGCGCAGGGCGGTGACGCCGGGGCCGAGGTCGGAGCCGACGCGTTGTCCGGCGACGACCAGGTGCAGGCCGAGCGCAGCCCCGAGCTGGGCCAGCCGCAGCAGGAGCGTGGAGCACTGCTCCGCCTCGGTCTTGCTCTCACGGGTGCCGTCCGACAAGTACAGTTCCGCGATCTCGTCGACGATCACGACGATCGGCACCGGCCGGAGCTTGTCGGGGAGCTCCCAGATCGAGCGGACGCCGGCCGCCCGGCACGCACTCATCCGGTCCCTCATGTCGGCCGCCAGCGCGAAGAGCACCGCGACCGCCTCACTGCGACAAGTGGCCAGCGCGCTCAACCGGTCGGCGAACAGCCCGAGTTCCATGCCGCCCTTGCAGTCGATCCCGACCAGAGCGACCCGCTGCGGGGCCAGCTGCGTGATCAGCCGCGCCAGCAGCGTGGACTTCCCGGACCGGGTGGCCCCGACGATCAGCCAGTGCGGCACCAACCGAAGGTTCATCACCCAGGCGCCCCCGGACTCCAGGACCCCGATGAGGGCCGACAGCAACTCAGTAGGGGCCGTGGCTAAGCCGGGCCGCTCCAGCGGGTCCGTGGCGGTCGCGGTCAGCAGGACGAGCCCGCGTTCCGGCGAGGTGACCCGGACCGCATGGACCCTCCACGCGTGCACCAGCGCATCCGCCGCCTTCATGTACGTCGCCGGGGTCTGCCCGGCATGCAGGCGCACGGTCACGGTCAGGCCCAGGCGCGTGGCGCGCGGGAACGAGGCCCGGGGGATGACCGGCCGGAGCGGATCGCCCTTGACGACCATGTCCCCGAGGAGCCCGCGCGGCGGACGCCGGGACACGGACAGGTCGTTGAGCATCGCGACCCTGCGCCAGGTCGCCACCACGCGGAACGCGGTTGCCGGGTAGCCAGTCAGATACCAGTGCCAGACCGGCCAGTGCCTGCGCACCAGGTCACCGACCACGAGCATCCAGGCCAGCACGGCGAGAGCGAACGCGAGCAGGATCGGTCCCATCACGCGTCACCGCCCTTGGACTGAGCGGGAGTTCCGTGCACGGGTGTGATCGCGTCGGCACGGAAGCTCACACCGTGACGGTCACCCATCGCCCAGGCGAACGCGGTCAGCCCAGTGACCTTGACGATCTGCCCTTCCTCGATGCCCTTGGGCTGTCCACTGACGGCGATCTCGATGACGGAGATCCGCCGCCCGTCCTGCCGCACGGTGACCGCCACCGTGTAGACCGGGTTGCCGTCCCGGTCCTTCTTCACCTCCTGTGTTTCGTTGTTGGTGATCTTCGCCTCGGGCGCGATGGCGCACCGCAGTACGCCCAGCCGCGCCGTATCCACGGGAATGGACTGCATTTCTTCGGCCTCCCTGGCCAATCAGACGCCAGATTCATCCTGACGTCACTTGTCCTTACGAGTTACGACTATGGAGCCCTGTACGGCGAGTGCGCAAGTACTTATGCTGACGAGTGACGCCGCGCGTGCGACGTGCCTATGACCCCGACCCGCCGGAGATGCCCAGATGTCGGAGATCCAGCGCCCCGGAGCCCTCTACCAGCAGGTGGCCGCTGCCATCCGCGAAGCGATCCTGTCGGGCGAGTTCGCCCCTGACTCCCTCTTGCCGTCGGAAGCCCAGCTCATGACCCGCTACGAGGTCTCCCGCCCCACCGTGCGGAACGCCATCGCAGCCCTGCGGGCAGAAGGACTGATTGACGTCCGCCACGGCAAGGGCAGCTTCGTACGGTCCGACGGACAGCCGTCCATGACGATCGAGCGCCGGATCAGCCGGACCACCGATGGCAAGTTCGTCATGCCCAACGGCGACGTATGGCAGGAAACAGAAGAACCCAGCGCCTACCGCACGCACACCACGAAGGCCACG
Source organism: Streptomyces sp. (assembly GCF_019510245.1). Lineage (GTDB taxonomy): Bacteria > Actinomycetota > Actinomycetes > Streptomycetales > Streptomycetaceae > Streptomyces. The sequence continues at coordinate 6,009 of NZ_JAEKKT010000176.1, forward strand.
GGCCGACTCCTCCAACTCGCTGAGGAAGAAGCCCTGTTCGGCTGTGACCGGCTGCTCCTCGACCCGAGCACGGGGACGCGTGCGATGCACCGCACCCTGATCCCGTTCGCCGTAGCTGACATGGTCCCCGCGCTTGCCGAGGACCCGTACAAGCGGTCGGGGGCCCTCTACCGGCAGCTCACCGAGGACGGCCACAAGCTCACCTGGTCCGAAACCGTGCGCGCCCGCATGCCCCTGCCCGACGAGCGCGCCACGCTCCAGCTCCCCGACGCGACCCCGATCCTGCACCTGGCCCGCGTCACCCACGACACCGACGACCGGCCCCTGATCCTCGAAGAACTCCGCATCGGTGCCGACCGCGCCGAACTCGCCTACCGGATCACCGCCGACAAGCAGCCCGCCCGACGAGCCCACGCCTGAGCGTGAATGAGGATCGGTCGAAACAGCCTTCACTTCCTCAAGGGCGCGCCTTCGGCGCGCCGGGGCGCCCGGCCGCCCCGGCCGGGCGTGCGGCGTGACCGCCGGTCCCGTCCGGTCGGCAAGCGCCCCCGACCGCAGCACGCCCAAGGAGTCGAGGCGCCGACCGGCCGACGGGGGCCGGGGCGTGGTGGGCTGGGGGTCGACGGCCGCTGAGACTTTAGGCAGCTCCCATGGGGCGAGCCTCGAAGAACAGGGGGCCGATCGGGCTATTGCGGGCAGGTCCAAGGACTGCCCGATCCGCTGGCGAGCGTAAGGCCCCCTGTTCACTCGCCCCATGGCAGCTACCGCCCAAAGTCTCAGCGGCCGGCGACGTGCCCACGCACACCGCTCACCAGCGGAAAAGCCCCTCACGCCGCACCACCGTCGCCATCCGCGCGCGACTCCAGGAGCCGGGCGAGCCGCTCCACCGCACCGGGCCAGCCCGCCAGCCGCACAACCCCCTTCCCATCCTCGTTCGTCGAGGCGACGGCCCTCACGGCGGACAGCTCGAACCCCACTGCCAGGAGCGCCCTGTTCAAATGATCGGCGGACTCCCGCGCCTCACGCCATCCCGCGATGTAGTCAACGCCAGGCGCCCAGAACCCGAAGTCCGCGCCCGGCACATCGAGACCGTCACTCAGCCAACCCTCACCGGAGCCAGTCACCTTGCCCACCTCTGCCCTGATCTAGGTAACGGATCGTCAACTTCCTTGGACCAGAGCCAAAACGCAGCACGGCGGCCCCGGTACCATCAGGTACCGGGAACCGCCGTGTTCCCAGCCGGGCCACCCTTCGCTTTCCAGGGCTGACGGGGTGGCCCGGCCTTATCAGGTTGTGGAGCGCGGCCCACTCGGGAGGGGAGCCCCCGAGGACTCCAGAGACCGCGCTCCGTGGCCGAAGTGGTCAGACTTCGGCCGGTTTCCGGCGCGTCGCCTACTCTCGATCGCGTGAGAGTTATGTGGGGGCGGCGGACCGGAGATCATCAGTACGGTGTGTCCTCCGCTTCGCCGTCCAGGTCGAAGCGGCACCAGACCGTCTTGCCTCCGCCCTCTTTCGGCGTCCACCACACCGCCGCCGCCATCCGCTGAGTGATCATCAGCCCACGGCCGCTGTCGGCCAGGACCGCCTCTGAGAACTCCGTCACCAACTCCGGCGAGTAGAAGTCACCCATCGGCAGGAGCGGGGGCGTCGAGTCCTCATCCGCAACCCCGATGAAGAGCCACTTGGGGAACAACTTGTAGGTCACGTCGATGCGTCGGCAGGCGCCCGGACTGGAGTGGTGGCGGTCCGGAACCGCATGGTTCACCACGTTGCCGACCAGCTCCGAGACGGCGAGCCGGGCGTCATACATCAGGTCACGCGGGACCGCGCCCCGCAGGAACACGGTGGCCGTGTCGCGCGCGATGCGTCCGGTGTCGGCGAACTCGGCGAAGAGCGTCACCGTCATGTAGTGGCCGCCGTGGGACGGATTCGGCGCCACGAACCAGTGAGCGTACGCATCCAGCTCACTCACCACGTGCTTGGCTTTCCCCGCGTCCATCGTGTCCTCCGGCAGCTCTCATGTCTCCGCTTGCTTCACGCAAGTCAGTACACGGCGCAGGCGACGCGAACGGGAGCGTTCATTGGGGGGTTCACCTGAGCACTTGCAAAGCGAAGGGGGGTTCAGGAATGAACCCCCAGCCGGATAGCGCTGTGACAAGATGAACACTCGCCGTCATTCTCGGGTTGGCAGGGGAGCATGAGCCGAGAGCCCAACGCGCAGTTGATCGCCGTCATGAGCGAAGCGAAGATCTCGAACAAGGGCCTTGCGAAGCGCATGACGGACGAGGCCGACCGTCGAGGCATGGAGCTGGGAACAACTCACGTCTCGGTACAGCGTTGGCGCAACGGCTCAAGCATCAGGCCGCAAACGGCGGCGATCATGGCGGATGTCTTCTCGGCCAAGCTTGGCCGCCGCATCACGGTCGGCGATCTCGGATTCTTCGGCGACACGAAGCCCGCTACGCCGGAGCCGATTGGCTACCCCGGCACCGTTCCCGACGTCCTGTCCATGCTTGACGGACTCGCCCAGGAGCGCGCCGACGCTCCCGCTTCGGATCAACTGATCATTGCGGAAGCCGACATCAGTTCCGCCGTCCTGACATGGATGATCGCCCGTCCCGACGGCATCCAGGCAGACAGGCCAGCTCTCCAACGAGTGGGCATGCGGGATGTCCGGGCGATCAGGGACGCCGCCGGGACTTTCATGGCCCTCGACTTCAAGTACGGCGGAGGCCACGGTCACAAGGCATTACGCCACTACTTCCGGCACGAGGTGCTGCCTCTCCTGAACGTCAGCTACACCGAGAAGGTGGGTACGGCGTTATTCGGCGCCGCCGCCGAGGTGTCCCAGTTGCTGGCGTGGACCGCGTACGACGCCGGGAACCATCGACTTGCGCACCGCTACCTGACTTCCACGCTGCGCCTGTCCCAGGTCATCGACGACCGCATGTTCGGCGCGCGCATCCTGGGCAACCTCAGCCATCAGGCCAACTACCTCGGCAACCACGCCCAGGCCATCCAATTCGCTCGTGCCGCCGTCGAGGGTGCCAAGAACCGTGCGACCCCCCGCGCCATGGCGAACTACTCGGCGATGGAGGCCCGCGCCCTGTCCAACGCCGGTGACGGCATCGCTGCGGCCCGCGCGATGAAGGAGGCAGAACGCCACTTCGAACGCGCTCACACAGCCGACGATCCGGCATGGCTCAGCTACTTCGACGAGGCAGAACTCATGGGCGAACTCTGCCACTGCTTCCGCGATCTCAAGATGCGCCGCGAAGCCGTCGAGCAGGCCCAGCGCGCAGTGGACAGCACCGACCCGAAGTACGCGCGCACTCTCGGTTTCTGCCGCATGGTGCTTGCCCAGAGCCAGCTATTGAACGGTGAGTTGGAAGCCGCCGTCACTACCGCAAGCCTCGCAGTCGACGGCGGCGACTCCCTCCAGTCCACCCGGTTCCAGCGTTACGTGACCGACTTCCAGAACGAGGTCAGCGTGCACGTGACGAACCCCACCGTGGCAGCCTTCAACGAGAAGGTGCGTGATGCGCTCACCCGCTTGGACGAGGACGACGAGTAGCAGTCACCAGGGGCGCCAGTCCCGAGGCGCATCGTCATTCCGCAGTCCCGCGATGCGCCGGCGGTACTCGGCCGCCGTTTCCTCGTCCTCTTGAACGTTCTGCATGAGCCACGTTGTCATGCCGAACTCTTGGATGCCCCGCAACGTCTCGTAACCAGGCCAGTCGTACAGGTCGCGCCCATAGGCGGCCACGAAGTCGGCGTACTGTTCGTCGGTCTGCCAACCGAGGCTGTGGTGCTCCACGGCCGTCACCATGAGATCCCACTCCGGGTGGTCGTAGCAGAACATCTCGAAGTCGATCAGGATCACACGACCCTGATCATCCACCATGAGGTTCTGCACGTGGGCATCCCCGTGCACCGGCCCCTTGGCCGACTCGAACCGCAACTCGGCGTACCTGTCACGCAGTTCGTGCCAACGCTTCCGCAAGAACACCTTGTCATCGTCCGGGATCACCGCCCGATCGAGCCTCAGCGCCTGCTTGTCGAAGGGGTCGTACGACGGCAGTACAAGCCCGTCCGGCACGGTCATGGAGTGCAGCTCACGCAGGACACCGCCCAGCTCCCCGTACGTCGCCTTGCGGTCTCCCTCAACGATCAGATGCCAGAACGTCACCGGATGGCCATCGATCGTGAGAGGCTGTTCCAGATCCTCAACGATGCGAGCAGCCGAAAATCCTTCCCTTCCGAGCCACCGTGACACGCCCACTTCCACGCGCGCTTTGGGCAACCACTCCTTCCCTCGCGCCACGCGCACGATGACCGGCGCGGAAGCCAGCCGGAACAACGCGTTTTCCCCGAGACGGATCAGCTCTGCGCCTCTGTCATCGAGGCCCGCAGCCTGGCACGCGGCAGCCATCACCCGCGTAGCCCTCGCCGACGTGAACCCTTCTTGAGATCGAGCAGCGTCAAGCGCCATGCCCGTACCAGCTCCCCTAGTCGCGCGCGATCAACCAGCGCACGCCTACGGGTGACCAACCCGACGTACGCCGGACACGACATCGAAGGTACCCAGCACACAGCTATGGCACGACACCCAGCCAGCAGCTCAAAGGCTTGTGGTGCATATACGAAAGCGTTGACTCCAGCGGTTGAGGCGCCATTCCTCCCGGGTGCGTTCGGTGAGGACTTCGAGCGTGGTGCCGACCAGGATGATCAGGAACAGCACACGCAGGGGCGTGATGACGAAGATGTTGGTGAGCCGCGCACTGTCGCTGACGGGGGTGATGTCGCCGTAGCCCGTGGTGGAGAGGGTGACGGTCGCGTAGTAGAAGGCGTCGAGGAGGTCGACCGAGCTGTCGGAGTTGTCGGTGTAGCCGTCGCGGTCGGCGTACACGATCAACGCGGTGGCGACCAGCACCAGCAGGGCCATGATGAGCCGCTTGACGACCTGGCGGATCGGGCGCTCCACCACCTTTGTCGGGAGTTTCACCCGATGGGTCACCAGGTGCTCGTCCGCCTGGCGGGCGATGGCGTCATGGCCGGGAAGTTTCACGTGAAACAGACTCCGATGCCCGCGGCCGCCCACGGCAGGTCGAGGAGTTCCGTCTCCGCACCCTGTGGCGCTCCCCCTGGCGCCACGACCGCGAGCGCGTCGGCGGCGGCGATGCCGCGGAGCATGGCCGGGCCGTTGTAGTGCAGCGGGACCGCGGTGTCGCCCCGCAGGACGACCGGGATGAGCCGGGTGTCGTAGGGGTGCCCGTGCGTCGCCTCCGCCAGGGGCAGGGTGTACGGCTCGGGGGCCGGGTGGGCGGCGAGGGTGCGCAGCAGGGGTTCGGCGAGGGTGACCAGGCCGGAGACGGCTGCCAGGGGGTTGCCGGGGAGTCCGACGAGGTGCTGGTTCTCCTTGGTGCGGGCGAGCAGCATGGGGTGACCGGGGCGCACCTTGACGCCGTCGACGAGGAGTTCGGCGCCGATGCGTTCCAGAGTGGGGTGGATGTGGTCGACCGGGCCGGATGCGGTGCCGCCCGTGGTGACCACGAGATCGGCCGTCGACGCGGTGATCGCCTTGTACAGGGCCTTGGCGTCGTCGCCGAGCCGGCGGACGGCGGTGACCTCGGCGCCGAGCCCCCGCAGCCAGGACGGCAGCATCGGGCCGAGCGCGTCCCGGATGAGTCCGTCGTGCGGGAGTCCTTCGGTGAGCAACTCGTCGCCCAGGATCAGCACTTCGGCGCGGGGGCGGGGGACGACGGTGACGGTGTCGTATCCGGCGGCCGCGGCGAGGCCGAGGACTGCCGGGGTGACCAGGGTGCCGACGGGCAGCAACTGGTCGCCGGTGCGGCACTCCTGGCCGCGCGGACGGATGTCCTGGCCGTGGACCACCTCTCGGGTGGGGTGCAGCCGGCCCTGGGCGTCGAGCCGGCCGTGCTCGCTGCGCAGCACCGCGGTGGTCTCCGCCGGGATCCGGGCGCCGGTGGCGATGCGGACCGCCTCGCCGTCGGTGAGCGGCTCGGGCTGCGCGTGCCCGGCCAGGACGCCCTCCTCGCGGACGTCCCACGGCCCGGGACCGGCGACCGCCCAGCCGTCCATCGCGGAGGTGTCGAAGGAGGGCAGGTCGGTGAGCGCGTCCAGCGGGGCGGCGAGGGTCAGGCCGAGCGCGTCGGCCAGCGGGACGGAGACGGGTGCGCGGCGGCCTCCGGCCCGGGCGGCGCGGGCGGCGATCTCGCGGGCCTGGGGCCAGGGGGTGGCGCGGTGACGGTGCGCCGAGTGATCGCCGTGCGCGTGCTCGCCGTGGGGGGTGGGCGCTGCGCTCGCGTCCTGTCGGGGCTCCCTGGGCTCTCTCACGAGGGCGAGCGCCTCCTCGACGTCGAGATCGTCGTCGGTGTCCGCGGTGGCGGGGGTGCCGGACCGGGTGCCGGGGGCGGTCACCGGCCGGGCCCGGGGGCGGAGTCGCCGGGGCCCGGCCGGTCGGAGTCCGGCCCCTCGGTGGCGGTCTTTTCGGTGGCGGCATCGGTCTCTTCCGCCCAGCGCAGGGCCAGTGCGGCGGCCTTGTGGGCCGCCTCGGCGACCGCCTCCGGGCCGCCCTTGCCCTGCGCGGCCGCGTAGCCGACGAGGAAGGTGGTCAGCGGGGCGGCAGGGCGGTCCACGCCGTGTGCGGCGTCCCTGGCCAGGTCGAGCAGAAGGCGCATGTCGACGTCCAGGTCGATACCCAGTTCGTCCTTGACTGCGGAGATCCATTCATTCAACACGTGCCCATGCTCCCTGATGCGTGCCCTGGCGTCGGCGATGTCGTCCCAGGTGTCGCAGTCGAAGGACGCGAGGGGGTCCGGGACGCGGGTGAGGTCGAGTGCGGCGGTCAGGCGCCGCAGGGGGAGGCCGGTGAGGCCGCGGTCGCCCTCGGCAAGGGCCGACAGTGCATGGCGCAGCGCCGCTGTCCGGTAGGCCGCCACGAGGGGTTGGTCCCTGCCGTCGGCGTCGGTTAGCAGTGCACCGTCCGCGGCGGACGCGTGCAGGGCCTCCAACAGGCGCTGCACGGTCGCCTCTTCGAGGAACGGGAGGTCTGCGGAGAGGACGACCGCGCGGTCGGCGGTGGTGTGGCGCAGGCCGGCGTCGAGGGCGGCGACCGGGCCGCCGCCCGGGGGGTCCTCGCGGGTCCAGTGGACCGGGCGGGAAGTGGGGCGGGGGGCCGCCACGACGACGGTCCGCCGGGCTCGGGCGCAGGCCGCGAGGACCCGGTCGAGGAGGGGACGGCCGCCTACCCGGACGGAGGGCTTGTCGGTGCCGCCGAGGCGCCTTGCGGCGCCGCCGGCCAGCACGATCGCGTCGAAGGGCGGTGGGTCGGTGGCGGTCACCTTTCGAGTATGGGGGGCGTCCTGATCACGGGGAACCGGTGGGAGCAGGGTGTGGTTGCGTGCGCCTGGGGGGCGGGGGTGTGGCGGCCGTGCGCGGATGCGGGTGTTTTGTGGCTGATCGCGCAGTTCCTCCCCCAGCCTTCGGCCGGGGGTACCCCCAGCGCCCCTAGGGGGCGCGCTGCGGTCAGAGCGTCCTGAGAAGTACCGTCGGCTGCTCTACACAGTCGGCCACGTAACGGAGGAAGCCGCCCGCCGTGCCGCCGTCGCAGACCCGGTGGTCGAAGGTGAGCGACAGCTGGACGACCTGGCGAACCGCCAGCTCGCCTTCGTGGACCCAGGGTTTGGGGACGATGCGGCCCACGCCGAGCATGGCCGCCTCGGGGTGGTTGATGATCGGTGTGGAGCCGTCGACACCGAAGACGCCGTAGTTGTTCAGGGTGAAGGTGCCGCCGGTGAGGTCCGTGGGGGTGAGGGTGCCGGCATGGGCCGACTCGGTCAGCCGGGCGAACTCCGCGGTCAGGGACTCGGCGTCGCGGGCGTGGGCGTCGCGGACGACGGGGACGACCAGGCCGCGGTCGGTCTGGGCGGCGAAGCCCAGGTGGACGTGGTCGAGTTGGACGATCTCGCGGGCCTCGGCGTCGACATACGAGTTGAGCTCTGGGTGGCGGGCCAGGGCGGCGGTGCAGATCCGGGCGAGGAGCGCGAGGAGGGAGATCCTCGGGCCCGCCGCCGAGTTCATCGCGGCCCGCGCGCGCATCAGCTCGGTCGCGTCGGCGTCCACCCAGCAGGTCGCGTCGGGGATCTCCCGGCGGCTGCGGGAGAGCTTGTCGGCGACCGCGCCCCGGATGCCCTTGAGGGGGGTGCGGATGCCGGCGGGTGCGTCCGGCCTGGTGGGCGGGGCCTGGGGGGCGGCGGCGCGGGCCGCGCTGACCCGCAGGGCGTCCTCGACGTCGGCGCGCAGGATCAGGCCGTCGGGGCCCGAGCCGGACAGCCGGCGCAGATCCAGGTCGTTGTCCCGGGCGAGGCGGCGGACCAGGGGAGAGATCACCGGGACGGGGCCCTCGGCGAGCGGTGCGGGCAGCGTGGGCGTCTGGGCGTGGGATGCCGTCGCCGCTTCCGCGAGGGCTGCGTGCGGCGCCGGTTCCGGGACGGGGCCCCGGTCGGCCGTGCCGTTGGCCCGCTCCGGGACGGCGTTGCGGATCCGCCGCCGGCGCGCCGGCGGCGCCCCCGTGCCGTATCCCACCAGGACGTTGCCGGAGCCCTCCGCCTCGGGGACGGTGGTCGCCTCGCCGACGGCGACCGTCAGGAGCGGGGCGCCGACGGGCAGTTCGGTGCCCTCCTCGCCGAAGCGGGCGGTGACCACACCGCCGTAGGGGCAGGGGACCTCGACCATCGCCTTGGCCGTCTCCACCTCGACGACCGGCTGGTCGATCGCGACGACCTCGCCGACCTGGACCAGCCAGGTCACGATCACCGCCTCGGTGAGCCCCTCCCCGAGGTCGGGCAGTTTGAACTCCAGCACCTGTGCCATCAGCCCTCGGCCTCCCACTGCAGACGCGCCACCGCGTCCAGGATGCGGTCCACGCCGGGCAGGTGGTGGCGCTCCAGCATCGGCGGCGGATAGGGAATGTCGAACCCGGCCACGCGCAGCACCGGCGCCTCCAGATGGTGGAAGCAGCGCTCGGTCACGCGTGCCGCGATCTCCCCGCCCGGGCCGCCGAACCCGCCCGACTCGTGTACGACGACCGCGCGCCCGGTGCGCCGTACCGAGGCGCAGACCGTCTCGTCGTCGAACGGCACCAGGGAGCGCAGGTCGACGACTTCCAGGTCCCAGCCCTCCGCCTGGGCGGCCTCGGCGGCTTCGAGGCAGACCGGTACGGACGGGCCGTAGGTGATGAGCGTGGCGCTGCGCCCGGTTCGGCGCACCACCGCGCGGCCGATGGGTTCAACGTCCGTCGGGTGCTCGGGGTTCCAGGTGTCCTTGGACCAGTACAGGCGCTTGGGTTCGAGGAAGACGACCGGGTCGTCGGAGGCGATGGACCGGCGCAGCAGCCCGTAGGCGTCGGCGACGGTGGCGGGGGTGACGACGTGCAGGCCGGGGGTGGCCATGTAGTAGGCCTCGGAGGAGTCGCTGTGGTGCTCGACGCCGCCGATGCCGCCGCCGTAGGGGATGCGGACGGTGATCGGGAGGGGCATCCGGCCGCGGGTGCGGTTGCGCATCCGGGAGACGTGGCTGATGAGCTGCTCGAAGGCGGGGTAGGCGAAGGCGTCGAACTGCATCTCCACGACCGGGCGCAGCCCGTACATGGCCATGCCGACGGCGGTGCCGAGGATGCCGGCCTCCGCGAGCGGGGTGTCGGTGCAGCGGGTCTCGCCGAACTCCTTGGCGAGGCCGTCGGTGACCCGGAAGACGCCGCCGAGGGTGCCGACGTCCTCGCCCATGACGTGCACGGCGGGATCTGCGGCCATGGCGTCCCGCAGCGCGCGCGTGAGGGCCTGCGCCATGGTGGCGGGCTTGACGGCGACGGTCGTCATCGGGGCCCGCCTTCCTGGTCCGGCTGCTCGGCCTCCAGCTCGGCGCGGAGCAGGGCGCGCTGTTCGCGCAGCTGTGTGGTGGTCTCCGCGTACACCTGGTCGAAGAGGTGCATGGGGTCGAGTTCGGGGTCGCGGTTCATGCGCTCGCGGAGGTCGGCGGCCATCGCCTCGGCGTCCTCGCGGGCGCGCCGGACGGTGTCCTCGTCGAGGAGTCCGCGGTCGGTCAACTCGCGCTCCAGCAGCAGGATCGGGTCGTGGTCGCGCCAGGCGTCGACCTCGGTGTCACCGCGGTAGCGGGTGGCGTCGTCGGCGTTGGTGTGGGCGTCGATCCGGTAGGTCACCGCCTCGACCAGGGTCGGGCCGCCACCCGCGCGGGCGTGCCGTACGGCGTCGGCGAGGACCTCGTGCACGGCGGCGGCGTCGTTGCCGTCGACCAGGCGGCCCGGCATGCCGTATCCGACGGCCTTGTGGGCCAGGGAGGGCGCGGCGGTCTGCTTGGCGAGCGGGACGGAGATGGCGAAGCCGTTGTTCTGGACGAGGAAGACGACCGGGGCCTGCCAGACGGCGGCGAAGTTCAGGGCCTCGTGGAAGTCGCCCTCGCTGGTGCCGCCGTCGCCGACCATGGCGAGCGCGACCACGTCGTCGCCCTTGAGGCGGGCCGCGTGGGCGAGGCCGACGGCGTGCGGGAGCTGGGTGGCGAGGGGGGTGGAGAGGGGCGCCACGCGGTGGGTGTGGGGGTCGTAACCGGTGTGCCAGTCGCCGCGCAGCAGGGTGAGTGCCTCGACGGGGTCCACGCCCCGGGCGATCACCGCGAGGGTGTCGCGGTAGCTGGGGAAGAGCCAGTCGCGTTCCTCGAGGGCCAGCGCGGCGGCGACCTCGCAGGCCTCCTGGCCGGTGCTGGAGGGGTAGACGGCGAGGCGGCCCTGCTTGGTGAGGGCGGTCGCCTGGGCGTTGTACCTGCGGCCGCGCACGAGCTGGGTGTACAGCCGGCGCAGCAGCTCCGGGTCGGCCTCGGCGGCCGACTCCGTCCCGAGGACGCGGTACGGGCGCTCGTCGGGCAGCAGCGGTGCGGGGTCCGTCCGGGGCTGCCAGGCGGGCGGCGGCGACGGGCGGTATGCGCCGCGCTGCTCCATGACCGTCATGACGGCACCTCCTTGTGGGGGTGGCTACGGGAGACGGATCGCCTGTGACCCGTCCCACCTACCGATTGTTCGGTCGTCGGCACATTTTGGCTACAGGCACCTCCAGGCTGTGGACAAACGGTTCTCCACAGCCTGGAATGAACGCAGTACGTCCATGGTAGGGAGGCGGGGGGACATGGCGCCTGAACAAATGGCCGAGGGCCCGCAGGACCGGGCGGCACTGCCGCCCGCGCGCCCGCTGGACGCCATTGATCAGGACATCCTGCAGATCCTGCAGGCGGATGGCCGGGCGTCGATACGGTCGGTCGCCGAACGCGTCCATGTCTCGCGCGCCAACGCCTACGCACGTATCAACCGCCTCGTCGAGGACGGGGTGATCCGCGGTTTCGGCGCCCGTGTGGACCACGAGCGGGCCGGTCAGGGCACCTCGGCGTACATCACCCTGAAGATCGTCCAGAACAGCTGGCGGACCGTGCGCGAGCAGCTGCGGCAGCTGCCCGGCGCCTCCCACATCGCCCTGGTGGGCGGGGACTTCGACGTCCTGCTCCTGGTGCACACGCCCGACAACCGGGCGCTGCGCGAACTGGTGCTGACGCGCCTCCAGGCCATCCCCGAGGTGCTCAGCACCCGCACCCTGCTGGTGTTCGAGGAGGAGGACCTGGAGCCGGACGGCAGCTGACGTCAGTGCGCGCGCAGTCCGGAGAAGACCAGCCGGACGACCGCGTCGGAGACCTCGCGCTCGCTCGCGCCGCGGCCGTCCGGGCGGTACCACTCCACGATCGAGTTGACCATGCCGAAGACCAGCCGGGTCGCGAGGCGCACCTCGACGTCACCGCGTATGTCGCCCTCGGCGGCCGCCGCCTTCAGCAGGTCGGCCACCCGGTGGTCGAAGTCCCGGCGCCGCTCCAGCGCCCACCGCTCGGTGTGCGTGTTGCCGCGCACCCGAAGCAGCAGCGTCACGTACGGCAGTTCGGCGATCAGCACCTCGACCATGCGCCGTACGACGTGCTCCAGGCGGTCGGCGGCGCGGCCCACGCGCGCGTGCTCCTCGTCGAGGATCGCGAACAGGCCGTCCAGGGCGCGGCTGACCGCGCGGCGCAGCAGCTCTTCCTTGCCGGCGACGTGGTGGTAGATCGACGACTTGGAGATGCCCGCCGCCTTGGAGAGGTGCTCCATGGAGGTGCCGTCGTAGCCGCGCTCGTTGAAGACCTGGACGGCCACCGAGAGCAGGGTCTCGGGGGTGTAGGTGTCGCGCTTGGCGGTGGTCATGAGGCGCCCTCCCGTTTCTCGGTGGCGTACGCGTGCCGGTAGAGCGCGAGGGAGGGGGCGTAGCGGCCGCTCGGGTCGCGCAGGTGCAGGTCGTCGAGGAGGTCGTAGGCGAAGTCGCGGCCGAGGCGACGGCTCCACTCGAAGGGGCCGAGCGGGTAGTTGACGCCCAGGCGCATCGCGGTGTCGATGTCCTCCTCGGTGGCGACGCCCTTGGCGACGGCGTCGTGCGCGAGGTCGACGATCCGGGCGACCGTGCGGGCGACGATCATGCCGGGGGCGTCGCCGATGACGCTGACCTGCTTGCCGAGCGCCTGGAAGAGGCCGATCGCCTCGCCGAGGGTCTGGGGCAGGGTGTCGTGGCCCGCGGACAGGGCGATGCGGGTGGCGCGGCGGTAGTCGAGGGCGAGGTCGAAGTAGACGACGTCGCGGAACTCCACCGAGGTCTGGCCGTCGGCGAGGACCAGCTGGCCGCCGCTGGGCAGGACCAGGCGGGTGCCGTGGTCCTCGTCCTCGTCGCGGACCTGGATGCCGGCCTCGCGGATCATCGCGAGCAGTTCGGCCGCGGGGCCGAGGCCGCCCTCGGCGACGACGTAGGCGGGCCGGTCGGCGGGCTCGGCGGTGTGCGGCTCCGCGGGCTCGGCGCCGTCCGCGTAGTCGTACCAGCCGTGCCCGGTCTTGCGGCCGAGCCTGCCGGACTCGACCAGCCGGCGCTGGGCCAGGGAGGGCGCGAAGCGGACGTCCTGGAAGAAGGCCTGCCACACGGAGTGCGTGACGGACTCGTTGACGTCCTGGCCGATCAGGTCGGTCAGTTCGAAGGCGCCCATCCGGAAGCCGCCGCACTCGCGCAGAACCGCGTCGATGGTGGCCGGGTCGGCGGCCTGCGCCTCGTAGACCGCGAACGCCTCGGCGTAGAAGGGCCGCGCGATGCGGTTGACGATGAAGCCCGGGGTGTCCGCGCAGGCCACCGGCGTCTTGCCCCAGGAGCGGGCGGTCTCGAACGCGCGCGTGGCCGACGTGACGTCGGTGGCGAACCCGGAGACGACCTCCACCAGCGGCAGCAGCGGGGCCGGGTTGAAGAAGTGCAGGCCGACCAGGCGGGAGGCGTTGCGCAGGGCGCCGCCGATGGCCGTCACCGACAGGGAGGAGGTGTTGGTGGCGAGCAGGCAGTCCTCGCCGACGATGTCCTCCAGGGCCCGGAACAGCTCCTGCTTGGCCTCCAGCCGCTCCAGGACGGCCTCCAGGACCAGCGTGCAGTCGGCGAACTCGGCGAGCTCCCCGGCGGGCAGCAGCCGGGCGCGGGCGGCGTCCCGGGCGGCGGCCGTCATCCGGTCCTTCTCGACGAGCCGGTCCAGGCGGGCGACGATCGCCGCGGCGGCCTCCTCGGCGCGCCCGGGGACGGTGTCGTACAGCCGGACGGGATGGCCCGCGACGAGTGCGACCTGGGCGATGCCCTGGCCCATGGTGCCGGTGCCGACGACTCCCACGGTGCTGCTGAGGTCGAGTGCTGTCATGTGCGCGATCCTCCCGCACGGGGTTTTCCACAGATGCGGCAGGCCCCCTTGTCCCGACCGATCGTTCGGTTACTCTAACTCTGTCCGGCCGTTTCCGCCCAGGTCATGAGCTTCAAGGGGAGCTCATCAGACGAGGAGTTGGTCCCGCATGACCGCCGAACTCACCGCGCACGAGCTGATCGCCAAGCACCGGCCCACGCTTGACCAGGCGCTGGAGGCGATCCGCACGCGCGCGTACTGGTCCCCCCACCCCGAGCACCCCAAGGCCTACGGCGAGCACGGCAGCCTGGACGCGGCGGCGGGCAAGGCCGCCTTCGACGCCCTCCTCGGCACCCGCATCGACCTCGGCCAGCCCGGCACCGACGACTGGACCGGCGGCGAGGTCTCCCCGTACGGCATCGAGCTGGGCGTGACCTACCCGCATGCCGACGTCGACACACTGCTGCCGGCCATGCGGGCCGGGCAGCGCGCGTGGCGCGACGCGGGCGCGGAGGCGCGCGCGGTGGTGTGTCTGGAGATCCTCAAGCGGATCAGCGACCGGACGCACGAGTTCGCGCACGCGGTCATGCACACCAGCGGCCAGGCCTTCATGATGGCGTTCCAGGCGGGCGGCCCGCACGCCCAGGACCGCGGCCTGGAGGCGGTGGCCTACGCCTACGCGGAGCAGGTCCGCACGCCCGACACGGCCGAGTGGACCAAGCCGCAGGGCAAGCGCGACCCGCTCGCGCTGACGAAGACGTTCAAGCCGGTTCCGCGCGGCATCGCACTGGTCATCGGCTGCAACACGTTCCCGACCTGGAACGGCTACCCGGGCCTGTTCGCCTCCCTCGCCACCGGCAACGCGGTCCTGGTCAAGCCGCACCCGCGCGCGGTGCTCCCGCTGGCCCTCACCGTCCAGGTCGCCCGCCAGGTCCTCGCCGAGGCCGGCTTCGACCCGAACCTGGTGGCGCTGACGACCGAGCACCCCGGCGAGGGCATCGCCAGGACGCTCGCGACCCGCCCGGAGATCAGGATCATCGACTACACCGGCTCGACCGCCTTCGGCGACTGGCTGGAGGCCAACGCCCGGCAGGCGCAGGTGTACACCGAGAAGGCCGGTGTCAACACGGTCCTGGTCGAGTCGACCGACGACTACAAGGGGATGCTCTCCAACCTGGCCTTCTCGCTCTCCCTCTACAGCGGCCAGATGTGCACCACCCCGCAGAACCTGCTGATCCCCCGCGACGGGATCCGCACCGACGAGGGCCCGCGTACGTACGACGAGGTGGTCGCCGACATCGCCCGCGCGGTCGACGGCCTGCTCGGCGACGACGCCCGGGCCAACGCGCTGCTCGGCGCCATCGTCAACCCCGACGTCAAGGCCCGCCTGGAGGCCGCAGCCGGGCTCGGCGAGGTCGCCCTCGCCTCCCGCGAGATCGCCAACCCCGAGTTCCCGGACGCGGTCGTGCGCACGCCGGTGATCGTGAAGCTGGACGGCGCGAAGCCGGACGACGAGGCCGCCTACATGAGCGAGTGCTTCGGCCCGGTGTCCTTCGCCGTCGCCGTCGACTCCGCCGCCGACGCGGTGGAGCTGCTGCGGCGGACGGTCCGCGAGAAGGGCGCGATGACGGTCGGGGCGTACACGGTCGACGCCGACGTGGAGCGCGCGGTGGAGGAGGTCTGCCTGGAGGAGGCGGCCCAGCTGTCGCTGAACCTGGTGGGCGGGGTGTACGTCAACCAGACCGCCGCCTTCTCCGACTTCCACGGCTCGGGCGGCAACCCGGCGGCGAACGCGGCGCTGTGCGACGGGGCGTTCGTGGCGAACCGGTTCCGGGTGATCGAGGTGCGCAGGGAGGCGTAGGCCCGCGGGGCGCGCGACCGGCCGACGGGAGCACAAGCTTTTGGGCCGCCGCACGGCGCTCCGTCACGACGGCGTCGATCGGCGGTGCCGAGCCGGGCGGCACCCGCCGTTCGTGGCGGACGGTCGTCGGGCGGGTGCGGCGCCATTGTGGCCGGTCGCGCAGTTCCTCCCCCAGCCTTCGGCCGGGGGACCCCCAGCGCCCCTTACGGGGCGCCTCGGCCCAGCCCCTTTACAGGGCACTCCAGTGGTACAAGGTCATCGCCACGCTGGTCGCCAGGTTGTAGCTGCTCACCTGGGGACGCATCGGCAGGCGCAGCAAGTGGTCGGCGCGGGCGCGCAGGTCGGCGGAGAGGCCCGTCCGCTCCGAGCCGAAGGCGAGGATCGCGTCGTCGGGAAGTTTCGTCGCCCTGATGTCCTCGCCCTCCGGGTCCAGGGCGTACAGCGGGCCCGGCGGGAGTTCGGGCACCGTCAGGCGTTCCACCGCCGTGGCGAAGTGGAGGCCCGCACCGCCGCGGACGACCGTCGGGTGCCAGGGGTCCAGGGTGCCGGTCGTGATGACGCCGGTCGCCCCGAAGCCCGCCGCGAGGCGGATCACCGCGCCCGCGTTGCCGAGGTTGCGCGGCTCGTCGAGGACCACGATCGGGGCCGTGCGCGGGACGCGGGCCAGCTCGCGCAGGTTGGCCTCGCGGGACGGCCGTACGGCCAGGGCGGCCACGGCCGTGGGGTGCGGGCGCGGGACGAGAGACGCGTACGTCTGCGCGGGCACCTCCGTCAGCAGCGCGGCCAGCGCCTCCCGTACGTCCGGCGCCAGCTCCTCGGCCAGGGCCAGCGCCGCCGCCCGGTCCGCCGTGACCGCCACCGGCACCTGTGCGCCGAAGCGCAGCGCGTGCTTGAGGGCGTGGAAGCCGTCGAGGAGGACGGCCGAGCCGGCCAGCCGCGCCCAGTGGTCCAGGGGGTCGGTCATGCCCCGAAGCCTACGCGGGGCTGTTCCTCGGGCTCCGGCGAGCGCTGCACGGGCAGCTGCGGTGTGGTCCGGCGGGAAACCCGGTCACGCGCGCGTGCCGCCCAGCCGCCGACCCGGTGCAGGAAGGAGGTCGGCAGGAAGACGGAGTCCGCCGCGATCATGGCCAGCGAGAAGAAGGGCAGACCGAGGACGACCGCGATCACCGCGTGCTCGGTCATCATCGCGGCCAGCAGCACGTTCTTGACCCGCCGGTTGAACAGCGTGAACGGGAAGGCGACCTGCACGATGACCGTCCCGTAGGTCACCAGCATCACCATCGTGCCGCTGGTGGACAGCAGGTCGGCGAGGGCGGGCCAGGGCGAGAAGTAGTCCAGGTGGAGCGGGTAGTAGACGGCGGTGCCGTCCTGCCAGCGGGAGCCCTGGATCTTGTACCAGCCGGCGGTGGCGTAGATCAGGCAGGCCTCGGCCATGATCACGAACACGGCGCCGTTGTGCAGGATGTTCGCGACGACGTCGAGCAGGATGCGGGGCTCGGACGTGCGCCCCCAGCGGCCGGCCGCCCACCACAGGGCGGTGCCCGCCCAGGTCGCCCACATCACGGCCGGGACCAGCCAGCCGCCTCCGGTACGGCCGGTGAGGGCCGCCGCGAGCAGGACGAGACCCGACATCGCCCACAGGGCGGGGCCCGCCACATCGGGGGCCGCGCGTTCGCCACGCGCGCGTGCGGCGCCCGCGCGGGCCGCCCGGCGCGCGTCCAGGGACCACACCTGGCCGCAGCGCGTGAACACCAGGTAGAAGGACATCAGGTGCAGCACGTTGTCGCCGCCGTCGCCCACGAAGACGCTGCGGTTCTGCAGGGACAGCACGCCGATCATGAAAAGCACGGAGGTGGCCCGGGTCCGCCAGCCCACCAGCAGCAGCGCGCTGGAGACGACGGCGAGGAAGTAGAAGACCTCGAAGAAGACCTGGCCGTCGGAGGCCAGCAGCGCCGTGAAGGCGTGGTTGTCGGCGGTCAGCTGCTGGGCGAGGTCGAAGCTCCAGGTGGCACGGGGGCCGTACAGCTCCTGACGGTGCGGGTACTCGCGCAGCAGGAACAGCAGCCAGGTGGTGGCGAAGCCGATGCGGACGACGGCCGTCTGGTACGGGCCGAGCGCCGCCTCGGTGACCCGGGCGATGGCCCGGGACAGGCACAGGGCGAGACGGTTCACCGCACACCGCCGTTCGCTTCGTCCTTCGTGACCGTCCACCAGGGCAGCACCCGGTAGACGGGGGTGTCGGAGACCTTCTCGCCGCTCCAGTCCGGCGGGGTCACGTTGGTGGTGCTGGAGCGCACCTGGACGCGTTCGATGGTGCCCTTCTGGCTCGTGGCGTCTCCCTTGTACATGCGCATCACGACGATTCGGCGCAGGTACTGCTCGGACAGGGAGCCGCGCAGGCCGATCGGACGGTTGTCGGTGCCGTGCGTGGAGGTGAAGAAGTCCCAGGCCCGGCGGAGCTCGTTCTGCACGGTGTGGCTGGGCACCAGGCTGCCGTCGATGGCTTTGCCGTCCTGTGCGGACAGGTCGTTCCAGCCGGTGGTGCTCGTGCTGCCGTCCGGCATCAGCACGTCGGCGCGCACCTGCACGGCGATGTTCTGCTGCAGCGGGTTCGGCGCGAAGAGCTTCCAGTTCTGTTCGAACTCCGGGTACACCCAGTCCTCGATCGCCTTGCCGTGCTGCTTGGTCACCGTGTTGGCCGGTGCCACGCTCAGGAACACCATCCCGAGGTGGACGCATGCGGCGACCGCGACCAGGGCGAGGGCGAGGGCCGCACCGACCTGGTAGCGGGGGGACAGGGCGGCGACGCCGGTACGGGGGAGGGCGAGGGACTCCGCCGGTGGGGCCGGCGGGCCGGGTGGCGGCTGCTCCGGAGGTGCCGGACGGGCCGGTGGGGCGGGCTCCGGCTCCGCACGCGTCCCGCTCGGGGCGTCCGGCCCGTGCCGGGCGTCCACGCCCTCGTCGTACGCGTCGTCCATGCCGCCCCGTTCCCCGAATCCGCCGCGTCGTCCGGGCGGCCGCCGATCCGGCACCGCCCGGTGTGCCGCTGCCCGGCACTCGCACGGAACGGTACTCAGCACCGGCCACCGGGCGCAGCCCCGGGGACGAGGCCGCCGGCGTGGCCATCACCACTCCGGACGCGGCCGACCGCCCTTCCGGTCCGGGGCACCAGAGCCCCCCGCTCGACATCGGCGCAGGTCATCCGGCGCCCCGGGCCCGCCCACCGACCACGTTCCGGGAGTTTTCCACAGGTCGTGGCCAAGGTTTTCCACAGGGATTGATCGTCGGTGCGGCCACGGCGACCATGGGATTGGCCGGAACCGAACGATCGGACGGGACCCGGCGGGGCCGTGCCTCGCCGTGGGTCAGGCGTTCGCGACCCGGGCCTGGAGCATGCGGCGGACGGCGTCCGAGCGCTCCAGAAGGGTTTTGCGGACCACGGGGACCGCTTCCCGGGCCGCCTGACGGACCGTCTCGATGTACCCGGCATCGATGGCGTACGACGGGAAGAGATGGGAGGTGTAGGTCATCGCCGGGATCATGCCGCCCTGGTGCAGTTCGGGGATCGCGGCCAGGTAGCGCTCGGCGTAGGGGGCGAGCTGGGCGTCCTGGCCGGGGCGCCAGAAGGCGGCCGCCACCGCGGAGACCGACGCGACGGGCACCTCGCGGTTCACGGCCAGCCGCTGCCAGACCTCGGCCTTCGCGGCCGGATCGGGGAGGGCGGCACGGACGGTGAGGGTGCGCACCCAGGCGTCGGGGTCGGCATCGCGTGCGAGCAGCGCGGCGGACTCGGCGGTGACGTCGCCGCCGAGTTCGGCCTCGCGGACGAGGGCACGCCAGCGCAGGTCGACGTCGTCGCCCGCCTGCTCGCGGAGCCAGGCCAGGTCCTCGGCGCCGGTCGCGGTGCGGGCGAGGCCGCGCAGGGCGACCTGGCGGCGGCCCGGGTCGGCGGCGAGCCGCCGGCACGCCGCGGCCACCGCCTCGGTCAGCGCGGGGCGTTCGGCGGGCGCGGCCCAGAGTTCGGCGATGCTGATGACGAGCGTGAGGTAGGGCTCGATCACGGCGTCGGACGTCTCGGCCGCGAGGACCGCGGTGAGGCAGCGGCCGGCCTCGGCCGCCGTGGCCTCGCCGGCCGTGAGCATGTCCCAGACGGTGGCGGCGGCCACACCCCGCGAGATCGCCGTGGGCAGCTGGGCCGCCGCGCGGAGGAGGGTGTCCAGGGCGGCGGGGTCCGGGCGCGTGGTGGCGAAGGTGAGGTCGTCGTCGTTGACCAGGAGGAGTTCGGAGGTGGCGGGAAGGCCGGTGACCGGGGTGCGGGCCTCGGTGACCTCGACGCGGACCAGCGCGGTGCGTTCCAGGGCGTCGCCGGCACGGTCGTACGCGCCGACCGCGAGGACCTGGGGGCGCGGGTTGCCGTCGGCGAGCAGGGCGACGGTGTCGCCGTCGTGCTCCAGGGTGAAGCGGTCGGTGCCGGCGGTCTCCAGCCAGGCCTTGCGCCAGCCGGTCAGGTCGCGGCCGCCGGCCTCGGCGAGGGCGTCGATCAGGTCCTGGAGGGTGGTGGTGCCCCAGGCGTGCCGGGCGAAGTAGGCGGCCATGCCGGTGCGGAAGCGGTCCTCGCCGACGTAGGTCATCAGCTGGTGCAGGACGGAGGCGCCCTTGGGGTAGGTGATGTTGTCGAAGATCGACGCGGCCTGGGCGACGTCGTGGATGGGCTGGTGGATCGGGTGCGAGACCGGTCCCTGGTCGGAGAGGTAGGCCCTGACCTTGCCGCTGAGGAGATGGCCGGCCCAGGCGTCGGTGTAGCGGGTGGCGCCCTCGGCGGCCCAGTGGCAGGCGAACTCGGCGAAGGCCTCGTTCAGCCACAGGTCGTCCCACCAGCGCATGGTGACGATGTTGCCGAACCACATGTGCGCCATCTCGTGCAGGAGCACCACCGCGAGCAGCTCGCGCTCGGCGGGCGTCGGCTCGGCGCGCCGCAGGAAGGCGTCCGACCAGGTCACGCAGCCGTAGTTCTCCATCGCGCCGCCGAACTCGGGCATGAACACCTGGTCGTAGCTGCGCTGCGGGAACGGCATCGCGAAGGCCTCCGCGTAGAAGGCGAGGCCCTGCCGGGTGAGGGTGAAGACGTCGTCGGCGTCGCGTTCCAGGACCTCGGCGAGCGAACGGCGAGCGTAGATGCCGAGGTCGTGGCCGTCGGCCTCGCGGCGGATCCCGTGGAAGGGGCCGGCGTTGACGACGGTGTTGTACACGGACAGCGGCGGGGTGTCCGGGAAGCTCCAGCGGCGGGCCGCGCCCTGCTCCTCGATCCGCGGGTCACCGGAGTTGCTGAGGACGGTCCAGGCGGCCGGGGCGGTGACGGTGAAGGCGTGCGGGGCCTTGAGGTCGGGCTGGTCGAAGCAGGCCCAGACGAACCGGGCCTCGTCGGGTTCGAAACTCGTCCACACGTACACCTCGCCGTCGGCGGGATCGGTGGCCTTGTGCACGCCCTGCCCGGCCGCGGTGTCGGCCTGGACGCTCTCGACGCGCAGCACGTTGTGCGCGGCCAGTCCGGGCAGCGGGATCCGGCCGTCGCCGGAGGGGGTGAGGGGAGTGCCGTTCAGGGTGGCGGCGCGGACCTCGGCCGCGCAGTCGACGAAGGTCTCCGCGCCCGGTTCGGAGCAGCTGAAGGTGACCGTGGAGACGCAGCGGACCTCCGGCCCGTCGGGCAGCGCGGTGAGGTCGACGTCCACGTCGTACCGCTCGACCCTGATGAGTGCGGCCCGGTGCTCGGCCTCGGTGCGGGTCAGGCTTCGGATCCCCATGTGTCCTCCCTCGTGTGTCCGTCCCCCGTCGGCGGACAGCGGCCGTCAGCCTACGACGGGAGGAGCGGGTGATCGCAGGGGTTTTGGGTTCCCTTCTTCTAGAACCTGTTCTATCTTGACGGACCGTCAGATCAGCGGGGACCCGCCGGGAGGACAGGACCGTGGACTTCACCTTCACCGAGGAGCAGTTGGCGGCGGCCGAGGCGGCACGCGGGGTGTTCGCCGGGGTGGCGCCGGACGCGGTGCCGAGCCCGGCGCTGACCACCGGTGCCGTGGCCGAGGGCTTCGACCGGGAACTGTGGGACAGGCTGGCGGGCGCGGATCTGCTGAGCCTGCTGGTGGGCGAGGAGTACGGCGGCGCCGCTCTGGACGCCATCGCGCTCTGCCTGGTGCTGCGGGAGTCGGCGAAGGTGCTGGCCCGGGTGCCGCTGCTGGAGCACAGCGCGGCCCTGGCGGCCGTCCAGAAATACGGCACGGCAAAGCTGCGGGACCGGCTGGCGGCGCGGGCGGGGCGGGGCGAACTGGTGCTGACCGTCGCCGCGAGCGGGCGCACCGGGCACGACCCGGCCGAGCTCGCGGTGACCGCGCGGCGGGACGGTGACACATGGGTGCTGGACGGGGTGCAGACGGCGGTTCCGTGGGCCTTCGACGCCGGTCTCGTCGTCGTGCCTGCGCGCACCGACGCGGACCGGAGCGTGCTGGCGCTGGTGGCGCCGGGCGGCGGAGGGGGCGCGTCCGGCGTCCCGGCCGGGGTCACGGTCGCCGAGCAGGTGTCGACCAGCGGGGAACGGCTCGGAGAGCTGCGGCTGGAGTCGGCCCGGGTCGCGGGCCGCGACGTGGTGGTGGCGGACGGCGCCTGGGAGTGGCTGCGCGAGCTGCTGGTGACCGGGACGTGTGCGCTGGCGCTCGGGCTGGGTGAGCGGGTCCTGCGGATGACCGCCGAGTACGCCGGCAAGCGGGAGCAGTTCGGGCACCCCATCGCCACGTTCCAGGCGGTGGCCGTGCAGGCCGCCGACCGGTACATCGACCTGCGCGCCATGGAGGCGACGCTGTGGCAGGCGGCGTGGCGGATCGCGTCGGGGGCGGCCGGGGCGCTGCCGGCGGCCGGGGACGTGGCGGTGGCGAAGATCTGGGCGGCCGACGGGGTGCGGCGGGTGGTGCAGACCGCTCAGCATCTGCACGGGGGGTTCGGGGCCGACACGGAGTACGTGCTGCACCGGTACCACGCCTGGGCGAAGCAGATCGAGCTGGCGCTCGGGGGGGCCGGGGCCCATGAGGAGGCGCTGGGGGATCTGCTCGCTGCGCATCCACTGGGGTAGGGGATGCGGAAGGGGGCGTTCGGTCGTGTGTGATCTGCGGGGCGGTGGGGGCCGGTCGCGCAGTTCCTCCCCCGGCCTTCGGCCGGGGGCACCCCCAGCGCCCCTGACGGGGCGCTCCACCGCTGGGTCGCCTCAGACGACGAAGCCCGGCTCTCCCCCGTCCGTGACGACCTCGCGGCCCGCCGCCTGCCACACCTGCATGCCGCCGTCGACGTTCACGGCGTCGATGCCCTGCTGGACCAGGTACATCGTGACCTGGGCCGAGCGGCCGCCGGAGCGGCAGATGACGTGGACGCGGGCGTCCTGGGGAGCCGCCTCGGTGAATTCGCCGTAGCGGGCCGCGAACTCGCTGATCGGGATGTGCAGGGCACCGGCGGCGTGGCCCGCCTGCCACTCGTCGTCCTCGCGGACGTCCAGGAGGAAATCGCCGTCCTTGAGGTCCGCGACCTCGACCGTGGGCACACGCGCTGCGAAGTTCATGTCCCCGACGCTACCCGACCGGGGCGGAGGCCTACTCCTGGGTCAGCAGGGCCGCCAGTTCCGCCTCGCGTTCGGTCACGTCCTTCCGGAGCCGCTCGGCGATCTCGTCGAGGAGACCGTCGGGGTCGTCGGGGGCCAGCCGGAGCAGGCCGGCGATGGGGCCGTTCTCCAGCTCCTTGGCGACCAGGCCGAGCAGTTCCTTGCGCTCGGAGAGCCACTCCAGGCGGGCGTACAGCTCCTCGGCCCGGCTCGGCCTGCGCTCCGGCGGGACCGGTCCGGCCGCCCACTCCTCGGCCAGCTCGCGCAGCAGGGCCTCGTCGCCACGGGCGTAGGCCGCGTTGACCCGGCTGAGGAACTCCTCGCGCCGCTGCTGCTCGGCCTCGTCCTGCACCAGGTCCGGGTGGGCCTTGCGGGCCAGCTCGCGGTAGAGGCGGCGGGCCTCCTCGCCGGGGCGGACCCGCTGCGGCGGCCGGACCTCCTGCTCGGTGAGCATCGCGACGGCCTCCGGGAACAGGCCGTCGCCGTCCATCCAGCCGTGCAGCAGCTCCTCGACACCGGGGATGGGCAGGACCCGGGCCCGGGCCTCCTCGGCGGCACGGATGTCCTCGGGGTCGCCGGTGCGGGCGGCCTTCGCCTCGGCGATCCGCGCGTCCAGCTCCTCGATGCGGAGGTAGAGGGGGCCGAGCTTCTGTTCGTGCAGGCGGGAGAAGTTCTCCACCTCGACACGGAAGGTCTCGACCGCGATCTCGTACTCGATCAACGCCTGCTCGGCGGCCCGTACGGCCTGCTCCAGCCGCTCCTCGGGCCGCGGTGCCTGGGACTGCTCAGCTTCCGGGGTCGTCACCCGACCAGCCTAGGCCCTGTCGTCGTCGTCGGTGGCCGGGACCCATTCGGCGACCAGATCGGTGCAGGCCACGACGAGGGTGCCGGGACGGCAGGCCAGCTCGTGGGTGCAGCCGCCGGGATGCGGGAGGATCTCGTCGAGGATCACCTCGCCGAGCGAGGTGAGATCGCAGGCGCCCAGGATGTCCGTCTGGAAGCGGGAGACGCCCGTGTAGCGGACGATCAGGTCCTCGTCGTGCCGGTGGCAGTCGTGGCGGAAGCGGATCTCCATGTCGGCGGGGGCCGTGCGGCGCATGTCCAGCGGGCGCAGGTCCTTCACGCAGCGGCGGCCGCCGAAGTCGTAGTGGCGCGGGTCGGTGGCGAAGGCACGGGCGCCGGGGGGCAGGCCGCCGGCGAGTTCCGGCAGCCGCTCCAGGTAGGGGCCCGGGTCGATGGAGACCGCGGCCGCGTCCTCGGCGATTTCGACGTACTTCACATCAGCACCTCTCGGAAGACCGGAGGCCGGAAGCCGGAAGCGGGGGACGGGAGCCGGAGCGCACGCGGACCACGCGGATCACACCCCGAGCTCCGCCGCTATCCGTCCCGCCCGCACCGCGGTCACCAGCTCCTCGTGGTCGGCCTCCGTGCGGTCGGCGTAGGTCACCGCGAACCCGGCGATCGCCTCGTCCAGCTCCTCGTTCTTGCCGCAGTAGCCGGCGATCAGGCGCGGGTCGGCACTGTGCGAGTGGGCGCGCGCCAGCAGGGCGCCGGTCATCCGGCCGTAGTCGTCGATCTGGTCGGGGGACAGGGCGGCCGGGTCGACGCTGCCCTTGCGGTTGCGGAACTGGCGGACCTGGAACGGGCGGCCGTCCACCGTGGTCCAGCCGAGCAGGATGTCGCTGACCACCTGCATCCGCTTCTGGCCGAGGACAACCCGGCGGCCCTCGTGGTCGACGGCCGCCGTCTCGAAGCCGGCCGTGGCGAGATGGGGGACGAGCGCGGACGGGCGGGCCTCCTTGACCTGGAGGATCAGCGGCTCGCCGCGGTGGTCGAGGAGGAGGACGACGTAGGAGCGGGTGCCGACGCTGCCGGTGCCGACGATCCGGAAGGCGACGTCGTGCGGGGTGTGCCGGGCGAGCAGCGGGTGACGGTCCTCGGAGAGCGTGGTCACGTAGTGCTCCAGGGCGGCGGTGACCGCCTCGGCCTCCGCGTCCGGGACCCGGCGCAGCACCGGCACGGCGTCCACGAAGCGGCGGCCGCCGTCCTCGGTGGGCTCGGTGGAGCGGGCCGCGAACCGGCCGCTGGTGTTGGCGTGGGCCTTCTCCGAGACCCGGCGCAGGGTGCCGATCATGTCGTGGGCGTCGGAGTGGGAGACCAGTTCCTCGTCCGCGATCGCGTTCCACGCGTCCAGGACCGGGAGCTTGGCCAGCAGGCGCATGGTGCGGCGGTAGGCGCCGGCCGCGTCGCCCGCCGCCTTGCGGCACATGTCCTCGTCGGCGCCCGCCTCCCGGCCGGCCAGCACCAGGGAGGCGGCGAGCCGCTTGAGGTCCCACTCCCAGGGGCCGAGCACCGTCTCGTCGAAGTCGTTCAGGTCGATGACGAGGTCGCCGCGCGGGTCGCCGTACAGACCGAAGTTGGCCGCGTGGGCGTCGCCGCAGACCTGGGTGGCGATCCTGGTCATCGGGGTGCGGGCCAGGTCGTGCGCCATCAGGCCGGCCGAGCCGCGCAGGAACGCGAACGGGCTCGCCGCCATCCTGCCGACCCTTATCGGGATCAGCTCCGCAATGCGGTCCCGGTTGGACTCCTCGACCGCGCGGACCGCGTCGGGGCGCGAGCCGTCCAGGTCCAGGGCGTCATGGCTGCGGCGCGGCACCGCCGAACGCAGCGCCTTTCCCTCCTCCTTGGGGGAGCCCTGCGAAGGCCACTGCGCAAAGCCCTTCGGCGCGGGCAGCTTGCGCCCGCCGGCCGCCGTCGGCTCTTCCACTCCGGTCACGTCGACCGCCTCCCCCGTACTCCACGCACGCACACGCACGAACATCAACTCGTGGAGACGGTACAGGTGGGGGGCCGAGAGCCGTCAGACCCTGTGGATAACTTCAGGGGCATTCAGATGGGTTGGTGCATGCCGTCGACCGTCTGCGGGCCGGTGGGGGCCGTTCGCGCAGTCCCCTCGCCCCTTGAGGCGGGACACCCACCTTTCTTGGGTGCGCACCCGCGGCCGAACCACCGCAGCACGCCCCGAAAACCAGAGGCCTCACGCCCGCAGATACGCCAGCACAGCCAGCACCCGCCGATGCGAGTCCTCCGCCGGCGGCAGGTCCAGCTTCGTCAGGATCCCCCCGATGTGCTTGCCCACCGCCGCCTCCGAGACCACCAGCTCTCGCGCGATCGCCCCGTTCGACTTCCCCTCGGCGACCAGCGCGAGCACCTCCCGCTCGCGCGGGGACAGCCGCTCCAGCGGATCCCGGCGCCGGCGCAGCAGTTGCCGTACCACCTCGGGGTCGACCACCGTCCCCCCGTCCGCCACCTCCCCCAACGCCGCGACGAACTCCGCCACCTGCCCCACCCGGTCCTTGAGCAGGTACCCGATGCCCGACCCGTCCCCGGAGTCGAGGAGTTCGGCGACGTAACTGCGCTGGACGTACTGGCTGAGGACCAGGATCGGCAACGTCGGCCGGGACGCGCGCAGCCGCACCGCCGCGTGCAGGCCCTCGTCCTGGAAGCCCGGCGGCATCCGCACGTCGGTCACGACGACGTCGGGCGCGTGCTCCTCGACCGCGGCGACCAGCGCCTCCGCGTCCCCCACCGCGGCGACCACCTCGTGGCCGAACCGGCCCAGCAGCCCCGCGATCCCCTCTCGCAGCAGCACGCCGTCCTCGGCCAGGACTACGCGCAGAGGTCGATCGGCTCGCACGGCAACTCCACACGCAGCAGGGTCGGTCCGCCCGGCGGGCTGGACAGGGAGAGTCTGCCATCGAGGACGGACACCCGGTCCGCCAGTCCGGTGAGGCCGCTGCCCGCCTCGGCGTCCGCGCCGCCGCGGCCGTCGTCGCGCACCTCCAGGTGCAGCCGGCCGTCCCGGTGTCCGCCGGTCACCTCGCAGCGGCCCGCACCACTGTGCCGGTCGACTTTGGCGAGCGCCTCCCGCACCACGAAGTACGCGGCGGCCTCGACCGCCTCCGGCAGCCGCCCGGGCAACCGGAACCCGACGTCCACAGGAACGGCCGTCCGATCCGCCGCATCCGCCACCGCCGCCTCCAGACCGTGGTCGGCCAGCACCTTCGGATGGATCCCGTGCACGATCTCCCGCAGTTCGGCGAGTGCCTCGCCCGCCTCCCGCTGGGCCTTGGCGAGCTGGTCGGCGAGCGGTCCCGGCGAGGCGTCCAGGATGGCCAGTCCCAGGGTCATCGACAGGGCGACCAGACGTTGCTGGGCCCCGTCGTGCAGATCCCGCTCGATGCGCCGCCGTTCCGCCTCGAAGGCGTCCACCAACCGCGCCCGGGACCGCGCCAGTTCGACGACCCTCTGCCCCAACTCGGCCTCGCGCGGCGCGATCAGCAGCCGGACGAGACCGGCCCGCGCACCGGCCGCCACGCCCAGCGCATAGCCGCCGAGGGCCAGCAGCAGCATCCCGGCGAGCGCGATACCGAAGGCGGCCGGCCAGCCGGTGACCGTCCACGCCTTCAGGACCTTCGTCTCCCGGCCGCCGCCGACCGTGGCCAGCAGCAGCGGGGCCGCGGCCATCGACAGCGGGCAGAGCAGCGCGAGCACCACGGCGAGCGCGTCCACCGCCCACAACAGGCCCGCGAACAGGAGCGCATGGCCGAGCTCGCGCCAGGTCGCCCGCTCCCGCAGCCGGGTCGCGAGCCACGCCCGCAGTCCCGGGGCGGACGGCCGGACATGGGGGTCGTACACCCGCTCTCGGTCGACCAGCCGCAGCCTGCGCCTTTCCAGCCAGGCGACCGGAAGGCCCGCGAGCGCCGTGAGGAGCAGCAGCGGCAGCCCGACGAGGACGACGGCGAGCACCCCGCCGACCGCGACCGCGGCCACCAGCCCGACCAGGAGTACGGCTCCGGTCACCGCGCCGGTCACCAGGTAACCGGCGGCCCGCCAGGGCCAGGAGGAGATCAGGAAACCGGGCCCGGCCATGGCCTGCCAGACGCTGCGGGGACGGGGCTGCATGCGGTCACCGTAGGCGGCGGGCAGGGGACGCGGCCATCGGTCCAGCCGCCGGAGCGGGGGTATGCCTGGCCCTACCCCGAGTCTCGGTCCTGCCGCAGTGCGCCGCCCCGTCCCCGGACGGTTTCGTGGGCGTACCGCCGCCGTCGAACCGACATGTGAGGACCCATGGACGCCATCAACCTGCGCTCCGTCAGCAGACGCCACGGCTCCGGCGACCGCGCCGTCGTCGCGCTCGACGAGGTCTCCCTGGACTTTCCGAGGGGGACGTTCACCGCCGTCATGGGGCCGTCCGGCTCCGGCAAGTCGACCCTGCTGCAGTGCGCGGCGGGCCTCGACCGGCCGACCTCCGGGTCCGTCCTGCTGGGCGGGACCGAACTGACCGGGCTGAGCGAGACGAAGCTGACCCTGCTGCGCCGGGAGCGCGTCGGCTTCGTCTTCCAGGCCTTCAACCTGCTGCCCTCGCTCACCGCCGAGCAGAACGTGGCGTTGCCGCTGCGGCTGGCGGGCCGCCGTCCCCCGCGGGCCCGGGTACGCGAGGTCCTCGACCGGGTCGGACTCGCGGACCGCGCCCGGCACCGGCCGAGCGAGCTGTCCGGCGGGCAGCAGCAGCGCGTCGCGCTGGCCCGCGCCCTGATCACCCGCCCCGACGTCCTGTTCGGCGACGAGCCCACCGGCGCCCTGGACTCACGGACCGGCCACACGGTGCTGGCGCTGCTGCGCGCCATGGTGGACGAGGAGCACCGGACGACCGTCATGGTCACCCACGACCCGGTCGCCGCCTCCTACGCCGACCGTGTCGTCTTCCTCGTCGACGGCCGGGTCGCCGGCGAACTGACCGGCGCACCCGCCACCGACATCGCCACCCACCTGACCGGACCGGAGACCCCACCGTCGAGTCCGCGGACCCAGCCCCCCGAACAGCCGGAGACCCCACCGTCCAGGCCCCATGCCCCACCATCCAAGTCCGAGACCATGCCCTCCGAGCCGCAGGCCCAACAGCCCGGACCGAAAACCCCGCCGTCCCCGCCGCAGGCCCAGCCGCCCAGACCGACACCCCCGCCGTCCCCGCCGCAGGCCCAGCCACCGAAGTCGGAGCCCCTGCCCTCCGAGCCGGAGGCCCAGCCGTGCTGAGTATCGCCGTGTACACCCTGCGTGCCCGCCGGGTCACCTTCGTCGGCAGCTTCGTCGCCCTCGCGCTGGGCGTGGCCCTGCTCACCGTGATGGGGCTGGCTCTCGCCTCCTCGCTGGACGCGCCACGGCGGGCCCCGGAGCGGTTCGCCGCCGCGCGGGTCGTCGTCAAGGGCGCCGACACCCTGCGGGTCGCCACCCCGATCGGCACCCGCACCCAGCGGCTCGCCCGGCCGCGGGCCGTACCCGCCGCCGCCGTCGCCCGGTTGCAGAGACTCGGCGAGGTCACCCTCGACCGGACCTTCGCCGTGCACGCCGAGAACGGGCCCGGCGACCTCGTCGGGCACCCCTGGCCGGTCGCCGCCTTCGCGTCGTACGAACTCACCTCGGGCCGCGCACCGCGCACCGCCCGCGAGGTCGTCGTCACCGGGACCTGGGCGAAGCCCGGCCGCACCCTCCGCACGGACCACGGCGGCGTCACCGTCGTCGGCACGGTCGCCGACCTCGGCTTCGAGCACCCCGTCTTCTACACCGAGGCACAGGCGGCACGGCTGGCGTCCCGCAGCACCCAGCTGGTCGTGGCCGCGCGACCGGCGGCCGTACGGAACGCGGTGCGGGGCATCCCGGGCCTCCAGGTCCTCACCGGCGACGGCCGGCGACTCGCCGACCCGGACCCGGACCGCGACCGCGTGGCGCTGACCGCGCTGAACGCCCTGTTCGGCACCGCCGGCGGGGTCACCGCCTTCGTGTCGGTCTTCGTGGTGGCGTCCACCTTCGCCTTCGCGGTCGCCCAGCGCCGCCGCGAGTTCGGCCTGCTGCGCACCGCCGGGGCGACACCCGGGCAGCTCCGCAGGACGGTGCTGGCCGAGGCCCTGCTGGTCGGGGCGCTCGCCTCGGCGGCGGGCTGCGTGCTCGGCGGGTACGGCGCACCCCGCCTCGCCCGCTGGACCGCGGACGGTGGCCTCGCCCCCGGCTGGTTCCGGATCGGCGGCCACACCTGGCCGTACGGCGCCGCCTTCGCGACCGGTCTGCTCGTCGCCCTGCTGGGCGCGGCCGCCGCGTCCTGGCGGGCGGGCCGGACCGGGCCGACGGAGGCGTTGCGCGAGGCCGACGTGGATGACAGGCCGATGACCCGGGGGCGCCGGCTGTGCGGTGCGGGCCTGTTGCTGACCGCGGCCGTGCTGCTGCTCCTCGACCCACCCGGCGACCTGCTGCACCGCAAGACCTACGTGAGCCGGCCGATGGTGCTGATCACGGCCGTCGCCCTGCTCTCTCCCCTCCTGGTCCGTCCCCTGGTCCGGCTGCTCGCCCGGGCCCCGGCCCGGCTCCCCGGCGCCACCGGCCTGCTGGTGCGCGAAAGCGCGACGGCCGGGGTGCGTCGTACGGCGGCCGTCGCGGCGCCCGCGCTGGTGACCGTCGCCCTCGCCGGCTCGCTGCTGGGCGCCACCGCGAACCTGAACGCGGCCCGGGCCGCCGAGACCCGAGACCGGACCACTGCGGCCTTCGTCGTCACGCCCCCGGACGGCGCCGGGTTCGACGAGGCGACGCTCCGGGCGGTGCGCGCGGTGCCGGGCGCCCAGGCGTCGGCGACCTCGGCGAGCGCGGTGTACGTGCTGGAGGACGGGGTCGCCCTGATCAGGTCCGAGGCGCGGGCCGCCGTTCCGGCCGCGCTGGCGGCCACCGCCCGCCTCCCGCTCGCCTCCGGCCGGGTCACCGCGCTCGACGACGACTCGATCATCGTGAACGAGGAGTGGGAGCGGCACACCGTCGGGCAGCGGGTCCGGGTCTGGCTCGGCGACGGCACCCGGAAGACGTTGCGCATCGCCGCCGTGCTGCGGACCGGCACCGGTGACAACGGCGTGTACGTCACCCCGGCCAACGCCTCGGGCGCGGCCGTCGACCGGATCGACGTGGCCCTGAGGGACGGCGCGGACGCGGGCGCGGTGGCCGCCGGGCTGCGGGAGGCGGTCCGGGCGGGCGGTGGACGGGTGCGCACGGCGGACCAGTGGGTCGCGGCGGCCTACCCGCGAACCGACCGGACCACCCGGCTCGGCGTCCTCCTGGTCCTCGGCATCGCACTGCTCTACACCGGGATCTCCCTGGTCAACACCATGACGATGGCCACTGCCGACCGGGTGCGCGAACTGGCCGCGCTGCGGCTGGCCGGGGCCACCCGGGGGCAGGTGCTGCGGCTGGTCGGCGCGGAGGCGCTGACGGTGGTCGCGGTCGGGGCGCTGCTGGGACTGCTGGTCGCGGTGGTCGAACTGGCGGGAATGTGGCGGGCCCTGCACCTGCTGTCGGCGCCGGTCGTGATCCGGCTGCCGTGGTCGGCCATCGGCACGGCGGCGGGAGCCTGCGCGCTGCTCGCCGCGACCGCCGCCGTCGCCACCGTGTGGCCCGCCCTGCACCCCGGGAAGGACCAGGCCCCGCCCGTGAGATAGCTCACGGGCCGGCGTCCTCCGCGCCCTCCGCATGCCCCGGCAGCACCGTGCGATGCCTCACAGCCGCACCCCGCCGCCGACCACCCACCGAACGCCCCGCCGGCAGCCGGTGGACAACGAGAAACGGGCCCCCGCTGTGACTTCCGTCACCGGCGGAGACCCGTTTCACCGGTATCTCTCTGTGCGCGAGGGGGGAGTTGAACCCCCACGCCCTTGCGGGCACTGGAACCTGAATCCAGCGCGTCTGCCTATTCCGCCACCCGCGCATTGGGTGTGTCTTCCGGCTTCAGGCCCGTTGTTTCCTTCGGGCTGGCCCCTTCCGACATCGAGAACACTAGCACGTGGGACACGGTGGGTTCACATCCCTTTCCCCTGGGCAGCGCTCACCTGGTGATCACGTACCGAGCAGTCCGCGGTCACGTATCAACCTCGTACCGGTAGAGCCCATCTCTCCAGGAGACGGATCGGGTCCACAGTCAGGTGCGGGACACTGGACGTGGGCCACCTCTACGATCCATGGCAGAACGAGCGCCGATCCCGGCGGGAGAGCACGCCGAGGAGTTCGAAGAGGGGCCGCTGGGGGAACCGGCTGATTGCCGGGCGCGTAGATACGATCAGTGAGCGGTAACGGCAACGGCAGTCAGTAGGGGCAAGGCGACAGAGGAGGTGCCCTGTGGGAGTCCTGAAGAAGTTCGAGCAGCGTCTCGAAGGTCTGGTCAACGGCACCTTCGCCAAGGTGTTCAAGTCCGAGGTCCAGCCCGTGGAGATCGCCGGCGCGCTGCAGCGCGAGTGCGACAACAACGCGACCATCTGGAACCGGGACCGGACCGTCGTGCCCAATGACTTCATCGTGGAGCTGAGCGCGCCCGACTTCGAGCGGCTCAGCCCCTACTCCGGGCAGCTCGGCGACGAGCTCGCCGGGATGGTCCGCGACTACGCCAAGCAGCAGCGTTACACGTTCATGGGGCCGATCAAGGTCAACCTGGAGAAGGCCGACGACCTCGACACCGGCCTGTACCGGGTGCGCAGCCGCACGCTCGCCTCCTCCAGCAACCAGCAGGACCCCGAGCGCGCCCCCGCGGGCGGTGCCCCGCAGCGTCCGGGCGGCTACGGCTACCCGCAGCAGAGCGCCGCCGCCCCGCCGATGCCGAGTGCCCCGCCGCCCGGTGCCCGCCCCGGCGGTTACGGGTACCCGCAGCCGACCCAGCCGGCCGCCCAGCGGCCGCCCTCGGGTCCCGTCGGCGCCTCGGCGCCCGGCTCCCGCACCCGCTACTGGATCGAGATCAACGGCACCCGCCATCAGATCTCCCGCGCGACGCTCGTGCTGGGCCGCAGCACCGAGGCCGACGTGCGGATCGACGACCCCGGCGTCTCCCGCCGGCACTGCGAGATCCGGACCGGAACGCCCTCGACGATCCAGGATCTCGGGTCCACCAACGGCATCGTGGTGGACGGGCAGCACACCACCCGCGCTACGCTCCGCGACGGCTCGCGGATCGTCGTGGGCAGCACCACCATCATTTACCGGCAAGCCGAAGGGTGAAGCGGGGGCAATGTCAGAGCTGACCCTCACGGTCATGCGGCTGGGTTTCCTGGCCGTACTGTGGCTGTTCGTGATCGTGGCCGTGCAGGTCATCCGCAGCGACCTGTTCGGTACGCGCGTCACCCAGCGCGGATCGCGTAGGGAAGAAGGCCGCCGGCAGCAGCCCGCCGCCCGGCAGCAGGCCGCGCCCCCGCAGCAGCGCGCCCAGCAGCCCGCGGCCGGCGGCCGCGGGCGCCGGAACGCCCCCACCAAGCTGGTCGTCTCCGAGGGCACCCTCACCGGTACGACGGTCGCGCTCCAGGGACAGACCATCACCCTCGGCCGCGCCCACGACTCGACGATCGTGCTGGACGACGACTACGCCTCCAGCCGCCATGCCAGGATCTACCCGGACCGCGACGGCCAGTGGATCGTCGAGGACCTCGGCTCGACCAACGGCACCTACCTGGACCGGTCCCGGCTGACGACTCCCACGCCGGTCCCGCTGGGCGCACCGATCCGCATCGGCAAAACCGTCATCGAGCTGCGGAAGTAGTGCTACATCATGGATAGGCGCGAGCGGAGCGAGCACGCAGCGGCGGACCGGACGCCGGTCCCCGGCGCGCTCCCGACCGGAGGGTGGGCACCGTGCGGATGTACCCGGAGCCGACGGGCGAGGTGCGCATGAGTCTGTCACTGCGCTTCGCCGCCGGATCGCACAAAGGCATGATCCGGGAGGGCAACGAGGACTCCGTCCGGGAGGGCAACGAGGACTCCGGTTACGCCGGTCCCCGCCTGCTCGCCATCGCCGACGGCATGGGCGGCCAGGCCGCCGGTGAGGTCGCCTCCTCCGAGGTGATCTCCACCCTGGTCACGCTCGACGACGACGTGCCCGGCTCCGACATCCTCACCTCCCTCGGCCACGCCGTGCAGCGCGCCAACGACCAGCTGCGCGCCATGGTGGAGGAGGACCCCCAGCTCGAAGGCATGGGGACCACCCTCACCGCCCTGCTGTGGACCGGGCAGCGGCTCGGCCTCGTGCACGTCGGCGACTCCCGCGCGTACCTGCTCCGTGACGGCGTGCTCACGCAGATCACCCAGGACCACACCTGGGTGCAGCGGCTCGTCGACGAGGGCCGGATCACCGAGGAAGAGGCCACCACCCACCCGCAGCGCTCGCTGCTGATGCGGGCGCTCGGCAGCGGCGACCACGTCGAGCCGGACCTGTCGATCCGCGAGGTGCGCGCGGGTGACCGTTATCTCATCTGCTCCGACGGGCTCTCCGGCGTCGTCTCCCACCAGACCCTGGAGGAGACCCTCGCCAGCTACCAGGGACCGCAGGAGACCGTGCAGGAGCTGATCCAGCTCGCGCTGCGCGGCGGCGGCCCCGACAACATCACGGTCATCATCGCGGACGTCCTCGACCTGGACACCGGCGACACCCTCGCGGGCCAGCTCTCCGACACCCCGGTCGTGGTCGGAGCGGTCGCCGAGAACCAGCACCACCTGCACGACAACGGTTACATGCAGACCCCCGCGGGCCGCGCCGCCAACCTCGGCCGGCAGGGCCACGGCGGCGGCGGCGAGTTCGGCCCGCCCGGCTCCGGCGACACCACCGGCTACGTCCCCACCGACAGCTTCGGCGACTACACCGACGACGACTTCGTCAAGCCCCGCAGGGGCCGCAGGTGGCTGAAGAGATCCTTCTACAGCGTGCTCGCCCTCGCCGTGATCGGCGGGGGTCTGTACGGCGGCTACCGCTGGACGCAGACGCAGTACTACGTCGGCGCCAACGGCGAGCACGTCGCGCTGTACCAGGGCATCAGCCAGGACCTGGCCTGGGTGTCACTGTCGAAGGTGGAGACGGACCACCCCGAGATCGAACTCAAGTACCTGCCTCCGTACCAGCAGAAGCAGGTCAAGGCGACCATCGCCGAGGGCGGTCTCCAGGACGCCCGGTCGAAGGTCCAGGAGCTGGCCGTGCAGGCCTCCGCCTGCAAGAAGGAGTCGGAGCGCACCGCCGCCGAGTCCAAGACCAGCTCCAAGACCGGCCAGGGCGAGGCCGGCGGCACCACGGGAACCACCAAGACCTCTCTCACGTCCAAGGCCTCGCCCAGCCCTTCGCACTCGGCGTCCTCCACGGCGTCACCGTCCCCGTCCCCCTCAGCGACCCCCAGCCCCGGCCCCACCCTCTCGGAGGATGAGCAGAAGGTCGTCTCGCTGTGCGGTAAGCAGTAGGCAAGCCGTGAGAGGCCCTGTCACACGATGAGCAGTACTACCAACACGTCGACGAACCACACGTCCACGATCGGCTCCATCGGCACCCCGAGCCGGCGCAACACCGAGCTCGCGCTCCTGGTGTTCGCCGTCGCCATCCCGGTGTTCGCCTACGCCAACGTGGGCCTGGCCATCAACGACAAGGTCCCCGCCGGGCTGCTGAGCTACGGACTCGGCCTCGGCCTCCTTGCCGCCGTCGCGCACCTCGCCGTCCGCAAGTTCGCCCCCTACGCGGACCCGCTGCTGCTGCCGCTGGCCACCCTGCTCAACGGCCTCGGCCTGGTCGCCATCTGGCGGCTGGACCAGTCCAAGCTGCTGCAGCAGATCCACGTGGCCGGCGGCAAGGCGACCAACCAGCTGATCTACACCGCGATGGGCATCGCCCTGTTCGTCGCCGCGCTGGTCTTCCTCAAGGACCACCGCGTCCTGCAGCGCTACACGTACATCTCGATGGCCGGCGCGCTGGTCCTGCTGCTGCTCCCCCTCGTCCCGGGCCTCGGCGCGGACCTCACCTACGGCGCCAAGATCTGGATCAAGGTCGGCAGCTTCACCATCCAGCCCGGCGAGTTCGCCAAGATCGTCCTCGCGATCTTCTTCGCCGGCTACCTGATGGTCAAGCGCGACGCGCTCGCGCTCGCCAGCCGCCGCTTCATGGGCCTGTACCTGCCGCGCGGCCGTGACCTCGGCCCGATCATCGTCGTCTGGATGCTCTCGATCCTCATCCTGGTCTTCGAGACCGACCTCGGTACGTCGCTGCTGTTCTTCGGAATGTTCGTCATCATGCTGTACGTCGCCACCGAGCGGACCAGCTGGATCGTCTTCGGTCTGCTGATGTCGGCGGCCGGTGCGGTCGGCGTGGCCAGCTTCGAGCCGCACGTGCAGACCCGTGTCCAGGCCTGGCTCAACCCGATGCGCGAGTACACGCTCAGCCGCAACGGAAGCAACGACGGCATCCTCCACTCCGAGCAGGCCATGCAGGCCCTGTGGGCCTTCGGCTCCGGCGGCACCCTCGGCACCGGCTGGGGCCAGGGTCACTCCGAGCTGATCCGCTTCGCCGCCAACTCCGACTTCATCCTCGCCACCTTCGGCGAGGAGCTGGGCCTGGCCGGCATCATGGCCATCCTGCTCGTCTACGGCCTGATCGTGGAACGCGGTGTGCGCACCGCCCTCGCCGCCCGCGACCCGTTCGGCAAGCTGCTCGCCGTCGGCCTCTCCGGCGCCTTCGCCCTCCAGGTCTTCGTCGTCGCCGGCGGTGTGATGGGCCTCATCCCGCTGACCGGTATGACGATGCCGTTCCTCGCGTACGGCGGTTCCTCCGTGATCGCCAACTGGGCGCTCATCGGCGTGCTCATCCGCATCAGCGACACCGCCCGCCGCCCGGCCCCGGCCCCCGCCAGCAACCCCGACGCCGAGATGACCCAGGTGGTCCGTCCCTCATGAACAAACCCCTGCGCCGGATCGCGATCTTCTGCGGCCTCCTGGTCCTCGCCCTGCTGCTGCGCGACAACTGGCTCCAGTACGTCAAGGCCGACACCCTCCGCGAGGACC
Organism: Streptomyces sp.; assembly: GCF_019510245.1. Lineage (GTDB taxonomy): Bacteria > Actinomycetota > Actinomycetes > Streptomycetales > Streptomycetaceae > Streptomyces. Next base: position 43,190 of record NZ_JAEKKT010000176.1, read on the forward strand.
CCGCCAACCGCCGCGTCACGATCGCCCGCTACTCCACCCCGCGCGGCGACATCATCGTCGACGGCAACCCGATCACCGGCTCCACGGCCTCCAGCTCCTCCGGTCTCAACGACCTGAAGTACAAGCGCACGTACAAGAACGGCCCCATGTGGTCGCCGGTCACCGGCTATGCCTCCCAGGCCTTCGGCGCCAACCAGCTGGAGAGCCTGGAAGACGGCATCCTCACCGGCAACGACGACCGGCTCTTCTTCCGCAACACCCTCGACATGATCACGGGCAAGCAGAAGCAGGGCGGCAACGTCGTCACCACCCTCAACGCGGCGGCCCAGAGCGCCGCCTACAACGGGCTGAAGAAGCAGGGCGGCAAGGGCGCGGTCGTCGCCCTGGACCCGTCCACGGGCAAGATCCTGGCCCTGGCGAGCTACCCGTCGTACGACCCCTCGGCCTTCGCCGGCACCTCGGACACCGACGCCGAGGCGTGGAAGAAGCTCCAGAAGAAGTACAACCCGAACGACCCGATGCTGAACCGGGCGCTGCGCGAGACCTACCCGCCGGGCTCCACCTTCAAGGTCGTCACCGCCGCGGCCGCGCTGCAGAACGGGCTGTACAAGTCGGCCGACGAGAACACCAACTCCCCGCTGCCCTACGTCATGCCCGGCACCACCACCGAGCTGAAGAACGAGGGCAACATCCCCTGCAAGAACGCGACCATGCGGAACGCGCTCAAGTTCTCCTGCAACACCGTCTTCGGCAAGATCGGCGCCGACCTCGGCAACGACAAGATGCTCTCCGAGGCGAAGAAGTTCGGATTCGACTCCGAGCAGTTCACCCCGGTCCGCTCCAGCGCCTCGGTCTTCTCCGACAACATGAACCAGTCGCAGACCGCGCTGTCCTCGATCGGCCAGTACAACACCGCCGCGACCCCGCTCCAGATGGCCATGGTCGCCTCCGCGGTCGCCAACGACGGCAAGCTGATGAAGCCGTACATGATCGACAAGCTGCAGTCGTCGAACCTGGACACCATCTCCCAGACGGACCCCCAGGAGATGAGCCAGCCGCTGTCCTCCTCCAACGCCCAGATCCTCCAGTCCATGATGGAGACGGTCGTCAAGGACGGCACCGGCAAGAACGCCCAGATCAACGGCATCACCGTGGGCGGCAAGACCGGTACCGCCCAGCACGGCGTGGAGAACAGCGAGAACCCCTACGCCTGGTTCATCTCGTACGCCAAGCTCCCCGACGGCAGCAAGCCGGTCGCGGTCGCCGTGGTGATCGAGGACGACCAGGCCAACCGTGACGACATCTCCGGCGGCGGCCTCGCGGCCCCGATCGCGAAGAGCGTGATGGAGGCAGTCATCAAGAGCAAGCAGTAACGCGGCCGCCACCTGACCAAGAAGAAGGGGCCACCATGCGCTCCCCGCCACCTGAAGGTGATTCCTCAGAGGGAGTGCATGATGGCCCGCCCCTTGTTCAGGAACAGCCACCCGCATCGGCTACACGAGAAGGAGCACGATCGCCGGGAAGCTCACCGATTCCGGCTGCCGCTAGGACCAGTCAGTGCAGGAGTTGAGGTAGGTGCTTCCTTCGTAGCGCGCCACCTCGACCCCCGTGGCCACAATGCCGTAGTCGTCCTGTGCGGTGGTGCTGAACGTGAACGTGTCACCGTTGGCGCTGGTGAAGGAGTGCCACGGCCACTTCACCGTGCCGGAGTTCCCGACCTCCTTGCTCAGGAAGCGGATCTGTACGTGGTGCCCGTCGGCGGCCGTGTCCGTCACCGACATGGCGATCTTGAAAGTGTCGTACTCCCAGAGATCCCCCGAGGGGTAATCCGCGCCCATGCTGCCCTTCGCCCCGGTGGTCGAGCAGCTGGCGTAGTACGTCGTCGCGTCTGCCGAGGTGCCGAACGCGAGCGTGCACGCAGCCGCCAGGCCGCAGACAGTGGCTATGCGTCTGAGGTTCCTCAAGACTTTTCTCCTAGTTTGTTGCCAGCGGCCCCCACCCCTCACCGGCGAGGGTCTGCTGACGATCAGTCCATGATCGACACCGATGATCGCTTACATGACAAAAAAGACCACAGCTGTTGATCGTTTTTCAGATTTTCACCCACCGTCGGACGCCGCTCGGCACAACGTCACCAACAGCAGAAACCCGTACGCCTGCGTCAGCTCCTACGCCGAGCCCGGCGACGACATCTGCGGCGCCCTCTCGACAGCCATGGCCAAGAACATCGAGTGACCACCGTCACGTCCCCTCCACATCCCTGCACGTTGCGATACCGGTCCTGTATCGGGTTCCGGGCTTGGCCAGGTCAATCAGGGCGACCCGGGTACCGTAGGCCCGGACGGCAGCCTCCGGCCGCGCGCAGAGACGACGACCGGGACCGATGAAGAGGGGCTGGTAGTAGCTATGGAAGAGCCGCGTCGCCTCGGCGGCCGGTACGAGCTGGGCCACGTGCTCGGCCGTGGTGGCATGGCGGAGGTCTACCTCGCCCATGACACGCGGCTCGGCCGCACGGTGGCGGTGAAGACGCTGCGCGCGGACCTCGCGCGCGACCCGTCCTTCCAGGCCCGGTTCCGCCGGGAGGCCCAGTCGGCCGCCTCGCTCAACCATCCCGCGATCGTCGCGGTCTACGACACGGGCGAGGACTACATCGACGGGGTCTCGATCCCGTACATCGTCATGGAGTACGTGGACGGCTCGACGCTGCGCGAGCTCCTGCACTCCGGCCGCAAGCTGCTGCCCGAACGCGCGATGGAGATGACCATCGGCATCCTCCAGGGCCTGGAGTACGCGCACCGCAGCGGCATCGTCCACCGTGACATCAAGCCGGCGAACGTCATGCTGACGCGCAACGGCCAGGTCAAGGTCATGGACTTCGGCATCGCCCGCGCCATGGGCGACTCCGGCATGACCATGACCCAGACCGCGGCCGTCATCGGCACCGCCCAGTACCTCTCCCCGGAGCAGGCGAAGGGCGAGCAGGTCGACGCCCGCTCGGACCTCTACTCGACGGGTTGCCTCCTCTACGAGCTGCTGACGGTACGACCGCCCTTCGTGGGCGACAGCCCCGTCGCGGTCGCCTACCAGCACGTCCGCGAGGAACCCCAGCCCCCGTCGGTCTTCGACCCCGAGATCACGCCCGAGATGGACGCCATCGTCCTCAAGGCCCTGGTCAAGGACCCGAACTACCGCTACCAGTCCGCCGACGAGATGCGCGCCGACATCGAGGCCTGCCTGGACGGCCAGCCGGTCGCGGCCACCGCGGCCATGGGCTCCGTCGGCTACGGCGGCTACCCGGACGACATGCCGACCACGGCCATGCGCTCCGACGCCGGCGCCACCACCATGCTCCCCCCGATGAACCCGGACGACGGCGGCTACGGCTACGACGAACGCCCGGACCGCCGCCGCCAGCAGAAAAAGAAGAACAACACCTCCACGATCCTGCTCGTGGTCGCGGGCATCCTGGTGCTGGTCGGCTCGATCCTGATCGGGAAATGGGTGGTCAGCGGGGGCGGGGCGGACAAACCCTTCGCCGCCCCGAACTTCGTCGGCCAGACCTACGCGGACGCTCAGAAGATGGCCGACAACTCGGGCCTGAAGCTGGGGACGCCGACGCGGAAGCCCTGCGAGGACCAGCCCAAGGGCAGCGTCTGCTCCCAGGACCCGAAAGAGAACACGGACGTCAAGAAGGGCGACACGATCAACCTCGTGGTCTCCACGGGCGCCCCGAAGGTCTCCGTACCCAGCGTCATCGGTCTGAGCCTGGACGACGCGAAGACCAAGCTGGAGGGCTCCGACTATCAGTTCGTGGTCAAGACGCAGACCCGGACCACTTCCACCGAGGACCCGAACACCGTCCTGGACCAAGACCCCATCGGCGGCAAGGAAGTCCAGAAGGGCTCCACGATCACTCTCACGGTCGCCAAGGCCCAGGAGAAGTCCACGGTCCCCGACGTCACTGGGCAGTCCTGCGACGACGCCAAGGCGCAGATGACGGCCAACAACCTGACCGGCAACTGCACCGAGGTCACGACCACCGACCCCAACCTGGTCGGCAAGGTCGTCTCGACCGACCCCCAGAAGGGCACGCAGGTCGACAAGAACTCCACGGTGAACATCCAGATCGGCAAGGCCCAGCAGCAGACGGCCGTACCGAGCGTGTTCGGCCAGACCGTGAAGCAGGCCAAGCAGACCCTGCAGGCGGCCGGCTTCACCCAGATCCAGTTCAACGGCGACTCCAGCGACAACGCGCTCGTCATCGGCCAGGATCCGCAGGCCAACACCCCCGAAAACGACCCCGGCAGCACGACAGTCACCCTGACCACGCAGAGCACCGGCAACGGCAACAACGGCGGTAACAACGGCGGTACCAACTTCTTCGGCGGTACCTTCGGCTGACGCCCCAGTGACCACGGCGGAGCCCCGGCCCCTTCCCGCAGGAGGTCGCCGGGGCTCCGCCGTGCGCGGCACCCAAGCTCCCGTACCTGAGTTTCCTCATCGCTCGTCTTCTTCAGAACGAAGAGGTCATGGGTTCAAACCCCGCCATCCCAACAGCCAAAACAGCAAGTGAGGCACCTACTGACCTTGAATGCGTGATGTCGTCATGCTGGTTGGCGCCGGAGGCCGGTGCCGGTGAGGCAGCCGTCGAGGACGTCGGGGCGGTACTGGAGCTGGCGCAGGCCGCGTCGGACGGCGGTGATCAGGTCGTCGGGGTCGGCGAAGGCACGGTTGGCTGTGGTGGTGCGTCGCAGGACGGACCAGATGCCTTCGACCGGGTTGAGGTCGGGTGAGTAGGGCGGCAGCTGGAAGACGGTGAGCCAGTCGCGGTCGGCGATGTAGCGGCGCATTCCGGCAGTCAGGTGGGTGTTCAAGTTGTCCCAGACCAGCACGATCGGGCCGCCGAGCTGCTGGTGGGCGGTCTGGACGAGGTCGCGGTAGTACTTCCAGGAGAAGCTCTTGCGTCCGTCGGGCCGGGCATCGGGACAGGGCCGGTAGATCAGCCGGGAGGGTTCGCCGGCCTTGTAGCAGGCAAGGGCTGCGACCGATAAGCGGCGGCGGGAGCGGCCCCGCACGCGGATCACCGGGGTGTGGCCGCGGCGGGACCAGGTGCGGGTGGTCGGCGGCGTCATCGAGAAACCGGCCTCGTCGCTGAGTAGGCCCGGGGCGCGGTGCCGGGATTGCTCCCGGTCCGTTTCCCCGGACCTCTCGCCGAACCCGCCGTGCCTATTACTAGGCAACGGGCTCTCCACGGTCTCTGCCGTCAGGTGGGTGCAGGAGTCCAGGGGGTGGGGATCTTGTTGCCGCGGTAGCGATACCGGGTGACCGGGACCGCGCTGATCTTCCGCAATTCGATCCCGTCCGCGCCGATCGGCAGCCACCGCCCGGTGGCGGTGGTGAGCCGTCTGCGGACGTCCGACCAGCTCCAGTGATGCCGCGTCCTCAGCAGCCGGATGACCCGCCACCAGACGAGGTCGTCCAGCTTGCTGAACATGTGCTTGGCCACGGCATGCCTGAAGTAGCGGGCCCAGCCGTGGGTGACCCGGTTGAGATTGATCAGCACCACGGCGAGGTCCTGCTGCGACGTTCTGTGGGTGAGGTGACGGATCTTTGCCTTCACCGACTGCAGAGGCCGGTCGGCGATGAAGGTGTAGACGTACCACTTGTTCGTTCCGCGCTTGCGGCGCCACTGGATGTGGAACCCCAGGAAGTCGAACCCCTCGCTCAGGTGCACCACTTGAGTTTTGGCCGGTGACAGCCGCAGCCCCATCGGAGCAAGCACCTGGGCGATCTCGGCGCGCAGTGTCTCGGTGTCCTGTCTGGTCCCGTCGACCAGGACGACGAAGTCGTCCGCGTAGCGGACCAGCCGCCACGACGGCAGGCCACCGGCCCGGCGTCGGCCGCGACGGTAGTCGGTGGCGCCTGGCTCCCATCCCCGGTGCAGGTGCTCGTCGAGCACCGACAGGGCGATGTTGGCCAGCATCGGAGAGAGGATGCCCCCTTGCGGTGTGCCGGTGAGCGTGTCCTGATACTCGCCGAGCTCCGTCAGAAGACCGGCCTTCAAGAACGCCTTCACCAGCGCCAGGACCTTCTTGTCCTTGATCCTCATCCGGACCCGGTCCATCAGCACGGCGTGATCGATCTCGTCGAAGCACGCCGCGATGTCCGCGTCCAGCACCCGGCGGTAGCCGTGGGTGCCATAGAAATGGATCTCGGCAATCGCGTCCTGGGGCCGCCGCTTGGGCCGGAACCCGTAAGAGACCGGCTTGAAGTCGGCCTCGAAAATCGGCTCCAGCACCAGCTTCAACGCGGCCTGAACGACCCGGTCGGCGATCACTGGGATACCCAGCCGCCTCACCTTTCCCGACCCACCCGGCTTGGGAATCTTGCGCTCCCGCACCGGCCGCGGCCGGAACGTGCCTCCCTTGAGCTGGGCACGAAGGTCGTCCAGGAATCCGGGGATACCGATCCTTTCCTCGACGTCGGCAGCTGCGAGGCCGTCGACGCCGGGAGTGTTGGCTCCCCGGTTGCGGCAAGTACAGCAGCCCAAGGCAGAACGTTCGCCCTAGTTGCCCGCATGCCGACCCCTCGTTGACCAGAAGGGGTGGGGACTCCGTCCGCTGCCCCGGCCACGTGGCCACGAGACGAATGAGGGGCAGAACATGATCGACCAAACGGCCTTGCTGGAGTCCCAGGCTCTGCGCAGCAGTGTGCTGGACCGCACCGACGTCCTCGACAGGGTGAAGGCGCTGTCACTGCTGCCGGACGGGATGCATGTGACCACGGCGATGGTGGCGGCGTTCGAGGTGAGCCGTAAGGCCATCGAGTCACTGGTACTCGATCACCGCGATGAGCTGGTGACCAACGGCTACCGCATTTTGGCAGGTGCAGAACTGACCTCCTTCAAGAAGGTCAGTGGGATTCAGTCGCGGTCCCGATCCCTCGCGCTGTACCCACGCCGCGCCGTCCTCAACGTCGCCATGCTCCTCCGCGACAGCGAAGTCGCACGTCAGGTGTGTCTACCTCCTCGATATGGAGTACCTGGCCCGTGCACAGCCTGTGGAAAACCCCGCCTCAACAGACCTCCGGGTTCTCGACGACCGGATCGACCAACGCATCACCCACATCCTCGGAAAGGCCGTCGTGCCGATGTTCAACGCCCTGATCGAAACATCAGGCGAGCACCGCCAGGAACTGATCGCCCTGCGCGCAGGAGTCCAGCGCATCGAGCGGCGGCTCCACCAGCACCACACACGGCTGAAGAGGCTCGAAGGAATCCGGGACGACCGCCCCGCCGTCGGAGTCATGGCAGCAATGGACGCCATGAACGGCCGTACCTTCGAACGCCACATCGCCAAACTGCTGATCCGCGACGGTTGCACCAACGTCGTCGTGCAGGGCGGTCATGGCGACCGGGGCGTCGACATCATCGGGCTCACGGCCGACGGACGGCGCCTCGTCGTCCAGTGCAAGAGGTTCGCGCCCTACCTCAACATCACCAGCCCGGAGGTCCAGAAGTTCGTCGGAGCGGCGAAGGTGCTCTACAGCGCGGACGTGGCACTCTACGTGGCCACGTGCCCCTTCACACCGGAGGCCTTGGACATCGCCGCCGCAGCCGGGATCACCGCCGTACATCGTGGGGCACTGGAGGACTGGAGTGCCGGGGAGCCGCTGAAGATCCTGGAGTGAGCACGACGTGACAGGAAAGGGCCCGAAGCCGCAAGGAGTAGTTGCGGCTTCGGGCCCAGCTCGTGTCAAGCGTGACAGTACGTCACGCTAACGCAGTTCCTCAGGCAGCGTCCGCTCGCTGTCCACCTTCTCCACCCGCACCAACTCCCCCCACACCACATACCGGTACCGGCTCGTGTACACCGGCGTGCACGTCGTCAGAGTGATGTAGTGGCCCGGCTTGGTCCTGCCGGACTCCTCGGGGACCTGGGAGAGGACCTTGACGTTGTACTTCGAGGTCTCGGGGAGGATGTCGTAGACCTTGTAGACGTACCAGTTGTCGCGGGTCTCGAAGACGACCGGGTCGCCGACCTTCACCTTGTCGATGTTGTGGAACTTGGCGCCGTGGCCGTCGCGGTGGGCGGCGAGGGTGAAGTTGCCGGTCTTGCCGGTGGTGGGGAGCGTGGCCTTGGCCGGGTCGATGTAGTAGCCGGCCACGCCGTTGTTCAGGACGTCCGTGGACGTGCCCTTCTCGACGAGGACCTCGCCGTTCTTCATGGACGGCACGTGCAGGAAGCCGATGCCGTTCTTCGTGTCCAGCGCGCCGGGACCGGTGTCCGGCTGGGTCCAGCTCTCCCGGACCTTGTCGCCCGCCCGGTCGGCCTTCCGGTCCGCTATCACGTTCGTCCACCACAGCGAGTAGACGACGAACAGGCCGAGCACCAGGCCCGCCGTGATGAGGAGTTCCCCGAAGACGCTGACCGCCATGCCGATCCGGCCGGTCGGCCGACGGCCCGCGGGGGACGCCGCGTCCGGCGCGTCGGTCTGCTCTTCGGTGTCGTCGGCGGTCGCTGCCACTGTTCCTCTGCCCCTACTCGACGAGCGCGTCTGGCTTGCCCTTGCTGCGCGGGCGTTCCTCGACCATCTTGCCCCACACGATCAACCGGTACTTGCTGGTGAACTCCGGCGTGCAGGTGGTCAGGGTGATGTACCGGCCGGGCTCGGTGAAACCCGAGCCCTTCGGCACCGGGTCCAGCACACTCACGTTGCTCGGCGACGTCACCGGCAGCATCGACGTCACCTTGTACACGTAGTACTCGTCCTGCGTCTCGACGACGACCGCGTCACCGGCGACGAGCCTGTTGATGTACCGGAACGGCTCACCGTGCGTGTTGCGGTGCGCGGCCAGACCGAAGTTGCCGGTCTTGTCCTGCGGCATCGCGGTCTTCAGCGCGCCCTCGCCGTAGTGCCCGACCATGCCCTTGTCGAGGACCTTCTTGTTGCTGACGCCCTCGGCGATCGGCGCCACCACGTCCAGCTTGGGGATGTGCAGGATGGCGAAGCCCTGGCCCGGCGCGAAGACACCCGGCGCACGCTTGCCGCTCGCCCAGTCCTGCTGGAGGCTGCTGGCCTCCTTGCCGGCCTGCGCGTGGGCGCGGACGTTCGTCCACCACAGCTGGTACGTGACGAACAGCAGCATCAGCACGCCGGTGGTGATGAACACCTCGCCGATCGCCCGGCTCGCCATGACGGCCGGGCTGGGCTTGCGCAACCGCTGCTGCCGACGGGCCTCGACCCGGGAGAGCGGCCGACCCGGCGCGGCGCCCGGCGCGATGCCCGGCGCGGTGTTCTCCGGCAGCGCGGACTCCGGTGCGCCGCCGTGCCGCCCGCCACGCCGCTTGGCGGCCTTTCTGCGGGCCGCTCGGCCGCCTTCTGGGGTTCCGGTGCCAGAAGGGGCTGCAGTGCCCGCAGAAGCCGATAGGGGCGGCGGATCGGGGATCCGCAGCGCGACGGTCTCCTCGTCGATCGGCGGGAGATACGTCGGAGGCTCCTGGACCGGCGGGAGAAACGCCGTCTCCCCGAGCGCGCCTGATCCCTCGTACGGCTGATCCCCGTACGAGGCACCGGTCTTGCGCTCGGGGCGCAGCGCGGTCACGCCGTGGCCCTGCCCACCACCGGGGCGAGCCCCGCCGACCTCGCCACCGCGCCCTGGTCACCGCACTCCACCAGCCAGTTGGCCAGCATCCGGTGCCCGTGCTCGGTCAGCACCGACTCGGGGTGGAACTGCACGCCCTCCACCGGGAGTTCACGGTGCCTGAGACCCATGATGATCCCGTCGTGGGTACGGGCGGTCACCTCCAGCTCGGCCGGGACCGTCGCCGGCTCCGCGGCCAGCGAGTGGTACCGGGTCGCCGTGAACGGTGTCGGCAGGCCCGCGAAGACGCCCTTGCCGCCGTGCTCGACGAGCGAGGTCTTGCCGTGCAGCAGCTCCGGCGCCCGGTCCACCACACCGCCGTACGCCACCTGCATCGACTGCATGCCGAGGCAGACGCCGAAGACGGGGACGCCGGTCGCGGCGCAGTGCCGGACCATGTCCACGCAGACGCCCGCCTCCTCCGGCGTCCCGGGACCGGGCGAGAGCAGCACCCCGTCGAAACCGTCCTGGGCGTGCGCCGTCGACACCTCGTCGTTGCGCAGCACCTCGCACTCGGCGCCCAGCTGGTACAGGTACTGGACCAGGTTGAAGACGAAGCTGTCGTAGTTGTCGACGACGAGAATCCGCGCGCTCACTGGTTGTCCACCGTCACATCGTTGAAGGGCAGCAGCGGTTCGGCCCAGGGGAAGACGTACTGGAAGAGGACGTAGACCACGGCCAGGGCGAGGAGCAGTGAGATCAGCGCCTTCACCCACGCGTTGCCCGGCAGATGCCGCCAGATCCAGCCGTACATGCCGTCCCTTCCGTTCCACCACGGCACCAGAATCCCGCCGTACTGCACCAGACTAACGGCGTAGCGCCTTAGGTCTGCCTGACTCCACAGGCTGTGTGGAGTCCAAGTGCGCCCAGACGATCAGCCGATGGCTGTGCCCCCATTCCGGATCGCACGTGGTCAGCGTGAGATAGCGGCCCGGACGCGTATACCCCGACTTACGTGGCACAGGGTCGATCACTTCAACGTCCGTCGGAACTGTTTTGTATGGGCCTTTGTCGATCCGATACGTGAACCAGGTCGTCCCGTCCGTCAGGACGATCGCATCGCCCTCGCGCAGCTTCGGGAAGTCGAGGAACGGATCGCCGTAGGTGCGCCGGTGGCCGGCGACGGCGAAGTTGCCCACCTGACCCAGCTGGGCGGTCCGGGCGTAGTGGGCAAGGCCCTTCTTCAGCACATCGGTGCCGGTGCCCTCCAGGACCGGCTTGTTCCACGTGAAACCGAACCGGGGGATGTACATGATCGCGAACGCCTTGCCGTAGTGGTAGGCGGCGGGCTTCGCGGGTGCGGCGGCGGTCGCGGACGCCTTGGCCGTCGGATGCACCGCGGCCGTCGCCGACCACTGCCGCTGTAACTGGTCGATCTGGTCGTGCATCACACTGTCGGCCTTCACACCGGTCCAGAAGAGCACGTACGCGACGAACAGCACGATGAGCGTGCCGATGGTGATGCAGAGCTCGCTGACAGTCCTGACGATCACGCGCACCGGCGGCTCCAGAAAGTGACGAGCTGCTTACTCCACGGGCTTCGCGTAGTGCAGATCCACTGTGCCCGAGTAGCCCGGCAGAGTCACCGTCCCGTCCTCGGTCACTTTCCAGCCGAGGCCGTACACGTTCACGTACACCATGTAGTTCTGGATGGCCTCGGAGTCGGCGAGCGACTTCTGCATCTTCGCCGGGTCGCCGATCGCCTGGATCTTGTACGGCGGGGAGTAGACCCGGCCCTGGAGGATCAGGGTGTTGCCGACGCAGCGCACGGCGCTGGTGGAGATCAGCCGCTGGTCCATGACCTTGATGCCCTGGGCGCCGCCCTGCCACAGGGCGTTCACCACGGCCTGCAGGTCCTGCTGGTGGATGACCAGGTAGTCGGGCTGCGGCTCGGGGTAGCCCGGGAGCTTGGCGGTGGCGTTCGGCGGAGCGTCGTTGAGCGTGACGGTGATGGCCTTGCCGGTGAGCTTCTGGGTGCCCGCTTCCTTCTCCAGGCCGGTGAGCTGGTCGTCCTGGGCCCGGGTGGAGCCGTCGTCGCGCTTGGCGAGCTTCTCGTTCTGGTCGCGTGTGCTCGCGTTGGACTCGTCCAGCCCCTTGTTCTTGCGGCTGTGCTCCTGGATCAGGTCGGAGAGTTTGAGCAGGTTGTCGTCCGAGCGGATGTCGGTGCCCTTGGCCGTGTTGAAGCTGGTGAAGAAGAGCAGACCGGCCAGGGCGAAGACGCCCACGGTGAGAATCCGCACCGGCCGGAGGCGCGGGCGGAGGCCGGGCCGGAAACCGTCCTTGCCGGCCGGGCCGGAAGCCGTTGAT
>NZ_JAEKKT010000001.1 GCF_019510245.1 Streptomyces sp.
CGCTCGAGCCGGCGTCGGTGGACGAGGACGCCGCCGCCGATCCGCGCAACGCCTACGCCGCGACGAAGCTCGGTCAGGAACACCTCGCGGCCGCCTGGGCCCGCGCGACCGGGGGTGCGGTCGCCGCCCTGCGCTATCACAACGTCTACGGGCCCGGGCTGCCGATGGACACTCCGTACGCGGGGGTGGCGGCGATCTTCCTGTCGGCTCTGCGGGCGGGGCAGGCGCCCCGCGTCAACGAGGACGGCCGGATGCGGCGGGACTTCGTGCACGTCCGGGACGTCGCCGCCGCGACGGTCGCCGCACTCAGCCACGATCACGGTTTCCGCGCCTACAACGTCGGCTCGGGAACGCCGCGGACGATCGGGGAGATGGCGGCCGCACTGTCGTCGGCAATCGGCGGTCCGCCACCCGAGACGACCGGCCACTACCGGCTCGGCGACGTTCGGCACCTGACCGCCGACTCGGCTCGCATTCGGGAGGAGCTCGACTGGCGGCCGGTCGTGGAGTTCGGCGACGGCATCGGCGAGCTGGCCCACGCTGCGGACGCTGCCGTCATGGCTTCGTAAGGGTCACCAGCCGATCACCGCCCATAGCGTCACTGGGGTGACACCCGAGGTGACGCTGGAGATCGTGCTGCCTTGCCTGGACGAGGCGGGCGCACTGCCGTGGGTGCTCGCGCGGATCCCGGCCGGCGCCCGCGCCATCGTCGTCGACAACGGCTCGACGGACGGCTCGGGTGAGCTGGCCCGCGATCTCGGCGCCCGCGTCGTGCCCTGCGCGCAGCCGGGCTACGGCGCCGCCTGCCACGCGGGCCTGCTTGCCGCGACCGCCGAGTTCGTCGCCATCTGCGACTGCGACGCGTCGCTCGACCCGGCTCTCGCCCTGGCGTTCCTCGACGATCTGCGAGCCGGTGCGGATCTCGTCGTCGCCCGGCGGGTGCCCGCCGGGCGCGGCGCCTATCCGCTTACGCTGCGCGCCGCCAACGCCGAGCTCGCCCGTCGAGTACGGCGACGCACCGGTGCCCGGCTCCGGGACGTCGGGCCGCTGCGGGTGGCGCGGCGGGAAGCACTGCTCTCTCTCGGGATCGCCGACCGGCGGAGCGGGTACCCGGTCGAGACAGTGGTGCGCGCCGCCGCGGCCGGCTGGCGGATCGTCGGGCGGGACGTGCCGTACGCACCGCGCATCGGCCGATCGAAGGTCACCGGGACGCTCCGCGGCAAGGTACAGGCCGTGCGCGATACGAGAGCGGTGCTCTCCGCATGAGCGAGGCACTGACCCTCATCGTGCTGGCGAAAGAGCCTCGCCCCGGTTACGTGAAGACCCGGCTCGTCCCGCCCCTCACGGCCAGCGACGCCGCTCGCATCGCCGCCGCGGCGCTGCACGACACGCTCGACGTGGTGGATCGGACGCCGGCGGGACGGCGGGTGCTCGCGTTCGCCGGCGACGCGGCCGGCTGGCAACGGCGCGGCTGGGACACCGTGACCCAGCCGGCGGGCGGCCTGGACGTCCGGCTGGCGGCGGCACTGGCGGCGGCGCACGGGCCGGCGCTGCTCGTCGGGATGGACACCCCGCAGCTGCAGCCCGCCGACCTGGCGGCGTTCGACCCGCGCCGATTCGACGCCGCACTCGGTCTGGCGCCGGACGGCGGGTACTGGGCGATCGGCCTGCGCGACCCCGCACAGGCCGCCGCCGCGGTGCACGGCGTTCCGATGTCGACCGAGCACACCGGCGTCGTGCAGCTGGCCCGGTTGCGCCGTCTCGGCCTGCGCGTCCAGCTCCTGCCGCCACGCACCGACGTCGACACCATCGACTCGGCGCGGGCGGTGGCCGCCGTCGCGCCTAGCACTCGGTTCGCGGCGGTCTTCGCCGCGGTCGCACCGCCCGTCGCCGTGCCGGCCTGATGGAGTTCGGCGCCCTCGCGCCCTACGAGGCGGCGTTGCGCTCGGCCGCCCCCTTGCGCCTGCGCACGCACGTCGGCGAGCTCGTCCACCTCGACGTCGGGCGGTGGCTCGGCGGCACCGACGCGGCCGACACGACCGTCCTGGATCGGTGCCGGGGCCCGGTGCTGGACGTCGGTTGCGGCCCCGGCCGGTTCGTCGCGGCGCTCACCGCTCGCGGCGTGCCGGCGCTCGGCGTGGACATCGCCGAGGGCGCCGTTGCCCTGACCCGCCGAGCGGGCCACCCGGCCCTCCTGCGGGACGTGTTCGGCGACGTGCCGGGCGCGGGACGCTGGCCCACGGTGCTGGTCATGGACGGCAACGTCGGGATCGGCGGCGACCCGGTTCGGCTGCTGACCCGGCTGGTCGGTCTGCTCGCGGCCAGCGGCCGGCTCATCGTCGAAGCCCACCCCGACCCGGCGCGGGACGAGCAGCTGCAGGTCCGCTTCGCCGTCGACGGCGGCCGGCCCACCGGTCCCGAGTTCGGCTGGGCGCAGGTCGGCATCGACGCCCTTGCCGGTTACGCCACGGCCGCCCGTGCGCGGGTGGTCGAGACGTGGACGGCCGGCGGCCGCCCGTTCGCCGTCATCGCCCGCGGGTAGCCCGGGCGTCGCGGACGATCCGAACGACGTACAGCCCGGCGGCCGTCCCGCCGATGATCACCCACAGCCACGCAAGGTGCACGGCGTAGTTCTGGCGGAGCAGCGCCTTGGCGGCCGGCTGGGTGTTCTCGCGCAGCAACAACGGGATCGAGATCGCGGTGATCCCCACGCCGGCAACGAGAGCACCGCTCACGAATCGGCGCAGCCGGCCGGGGACGAACCGGTTGATCATGGCCCCGGCGAGGGCAGTCAGTGGCGCCAGCACGCCGTCGTGCACCGCCACGGCGACCGCCAGCCAGATGGCCAGCGCAACGAGGTCTCCGTCCGGGATCTCGGTGAGCAGTCGCAACGCGCCCCAGCCGATGAGGACGACGCCGGCGCTGCCGATCAACCACCGGGTCACGCTCATCGGACCTCCACCAGGGCCAGCCATTTCGTGTTGAGCACACCGGCCCGGTCAGGCGCGATCAGTCGCACCGGGTACCCGTGGTCGAGGTCGAGCCGCTCGCCGTTGAGGTGCGTCGCCAGTAGCGCGCCGGCGAGCTGCGGCCCGTCGATGAGCGAGTGCGAGTACGCGCCGTGCGCCTGCAACGAATGCACGTACACGGTCGAATCGGCGTTCCCGCCGGCGCGGCGCACGAGGTCGAGCAGCGGCAGGCCGTGCCAGCGGGCGTCCACCGACCAGCCCTCGACGCAGGCAATCGGCAGGTCGGCCTGCGTGGTCGCACCCGCCTCCAGCTCGGCCAGCCCGAGGGTGAACGGCCGCGGCCCGCGCACCTCCAGCCGCCAGTCCGCGGCCACGCGCCGGACCCTCGCCTGCGCCGCCGTCTTGTTGACCGGTACGTGCTGCGGACC
>NZ_JAEKKT010000002.1 GCF_019510245.1 Streptomyces sp.
AAGTTCAGGCTCGGCCTCTTCGAGAAGCCGTACGCCGAGACGAGCGGCGCCTCGAGGATCTGGTCCGCCGGGCACCGGGCCGTGGTCCGCCAGGCGGCCGCCGAGTCGCAGGTGCTGCTGAAGAACAGCGGCGGGCTCCTGCCGCTCAAGAAGTCGCAGAAGGTGTACGTCGCCGGGTCCAACGCCGACGACATCGGCAACCAGAGCGGCGGCTGGACGGTCACCTGGCAGGGAGCCTCCGGTGACATCACGCCTGGCACGACGATCCTGGAGGCGATGCGCAGGAACTCCGCGGCGCTGACGTACTCCAAGGACGCTTCTGCCCCGACCGGCGGCTACGACGTCGGTGTGGTCGTCGTCGGCGAGACCCCGTACGCCGAGGGTGTCGGGGATGTCGGCAACGGCCACGACCTGGAGCTGTCCGCGGCCGACCGGGCCGCCGTCGACAAGGTGTGCACGGCCATGAAGTGCGCGGTGCTGATCGTCTCCGGGCGTCCGCAGCTCATCGGCGACCGGCTCGGCGACATCGACGCCCTGGTCGCCTCCTGGCTGCCGGGCACCGAGGGCGACGGTGTCGCGGACGTCCTGTACGGCAAGCGCCCCTTCACCGGCCGGCTCCCCGTCACCTGGCCCAGGTCGGAGGCCCAGCTGCCGGTCAACGTGGGCGACCCGACGTACGACCCGCAGTTCCCGTACGGCTGGGGCCTGACCACACTCACCAAGGTCCCGGAGGGCGGGGCGGCCGCTCTCGAGGCGCTCGGGGCCGCGGCCAGGGTCGCCGAGCGGGCCGGCGCCGACGACCTGGGCCGCGCCCTCGTCGAGAAGGCCCGGCTGATCGTCCAGCGGAAGGCGGACGGGCGGATGGCCGCAGCTGTCGCGGCGCCCTTCGCGGCCGCCGATCACCTGCTTCTGACCGGCCGCTACGGAGAGGCGGTGCGGAAGCTGACGGAGGCGTATCGGGCGGCCTGAGGGGCGGCCGGGGAGGTCGCTTTCGGAGGGCTTCGGGTAGCTTCGAAGTATGAAGGCCATCGCGCAGGCCGTAGTACGGACCCGAAGCCTTCCGGGGCTGCTGTTCGCCCTGGTGCTCGCGGCCGTGGCCGTCCTGGCGGCGGGCGCCCCGCCCGCCTCCGCCACGACGAACGCGACCACCGTGACGAGTGTCTCGGCGATCGGCCAGGCCCTCCGCAAGAGCCCCGTCTACGTCGATCCGGCCGCCGCGGCCCAGCTGTCCGCCAAGGACGCGACCGCTCTGGCGGACCGGATCACGAAGGCTGACAAGCCGCTGTTCGTCGCGGTGCTGCCCGCCGACTACCCGAAGCAGGATCTGTTCACCAAGCTGCGCACGGCGACCGGGATCACCGGCGTCTACGCGGTCCGCCTCGGCGACGCCTTCGACGCCCGCGCCGACTCCGCGGTCCTGCCGAAGGAGGCCGTACGGAACCTGGTGACGACCGTCCAGGGCGAGGACACCCGTGCCCAGCTGACCGACTTCACCGCCGCCGCGGTCACCAACATGGGCGGCTCGGCCCCCTCGACCTGGCGGTCCGCGGACGACGGCGGCGGGGTGTCGAGCACGGCACTGATCACGGTCGGCGCGGTGCTCGTGGCCGGCGGCGCGGGCGCGTACACGCTGGTGCGGCGCAACCGGCGCCGGCACGCGGAGGAGCAGCGGGCCGCGCTGGAGAAGCTGCGGGTGGTGGTGGACGAGGACATCACGGCGTTCGGCGAGGAACTGGACCGGCTGGACTTCCACCCCGCGGAGGCGGGCGCCGACGACGCGATGCGCGCGGACTACGAGCGGGCGCTGGACGCGTACGAGCAGGCGAAGTCGGCGATGGGGGCGGCCACGAGACCCGAGGACGTGCGGGCGGTCACCCAGGCCCTGGAGGACGGCCGCTTCTCGCTGGCCCAGCTCGCCGCGCGCCGCGAGGGCCGGGCGCTTCCCGAACGCCGGGTCCCCTGCTTCTTCGACCCCCGCCACGGGCCCTCCGTCACCGACGCCACCTGGACGCCGCCGGGCGGGGCCCCGCGCGAGGTCCCGGTCTGCGCCGCGGACGCCACCCGCCTGGCCGACGGCCGCGACCCGGTGATGCGCGAGGTCGACACCGACCTGGGCCGCCGCCCCTACTGGGACGCGGGCCCCGCCTACGGCCCCTGGGCCGGTGGCTACTTCGGCGGCGGCCTCCTGCCCGGCCTGCTGGTCGGCACGGTCCTCGGCAGCATGATGGCCACGCCCGCCTACGCGGCCGACTACGGCTCCGGTTACGGCGACTTCGGCGGCGGCTACGAGGGCGGCGACCTCTCGGGCTCGGACTTCAGCTCCGGGGACTTCGGTGACTTCGGGGGCGGCGGCGACTTCGGAGGCGGTGGCGATTTCGGCGGAGGGGGAGGGGACTTCGGGGGAGGCGGCTTCTGACCGCTCGGGCTCATTCAGCTCCTCCGGCGCTCGAGGAGCGGGGGTCCTCGGGCGAACTCCTCGGCCGGTTCCGTCAGGACCCGACGAGCCTTCCGCCCACCCGCCTCGCGGCGCGCACGGCGGCATCGGCGTGGTGGGTACTGCCGGTGGCGAAGCGGCGGGCGGCGGCACCGGAAGCCGGTCGGCCAAGTGCCGGGACGGATGGGCGACTTGGGCGACCGTCGGGAGCGGTGCCGCTCAGGACGCGTGACGCGTGAGGGCGTACCGCTCCCCGGCGGCATGCCACCATCCCGGCGGCGAGGGACCGTCGAGCACGGCGGACGGCTGGCTCGGGTGCAATCCGAGCCGCCACAACGCCTCGGCCGTCACCTCCACGGTGAACCACCCCCGCCACCGCCCGTCGTCCCCGGGCCCGCACGCGAGACCGAACCGCACCTCGCGCGCCACGACGAAGGGCATCCAGTCGATCCCGCGGTCCCGCAGTCAAGCCCGCACGGCGGCCAGGGGAGTCGGGCGGCCGTCGACGTTCTCGTACGACGCGACGGTGATCCAGTCGGGAGCGTTGGTCATACGGTCCATGATGCGGGAGTACGACCCCGCAGGCGCCGCGGGCTCAGCGGCGCCCAGGTGTGGGACGTGCACGGGAACGTCCTCGCCGAGGACGCGCGGCATCATGCGCCCGGTGCGGAGGCCGGCGACCACGCTCTACGCCTCCGGCACCCACGAGCCCGTGCAGCGGTACGACCGGAACCCGGGCCGTCCGATCAGCGATGTCTGCCGACGCGGCGGCAGACCGGCGCACCCGCTGATCCCCGGCGGCGGGGTCACGCGTTCTTGATCGCGGAGATGTCGAAGGTCAGCTTGATCTTCTCGGAGACCAGGACGCCGCCCGTCTCCAGGGCCGCGTTCCAGGTCAGGCCCCAGTCGGAGCGCTTGATCTCCGCCTTGCCCTCGAAGCCCACGCGCT
>NZ_JAEKKT010000246.1 GCF_019510245.1 Streptomyces sp.
GGAAGCGGCCGGCGATGCGGTGGGCCATGGGCAGCCAGGCGGCGACCAGTTCGTCGCGCAGCGCGTCCCGCTCCGGGCCCTCCTCCAGAGCCGCGAGACGGCTGAAGAGGGCCGCCGTGTCGGGGGCGTCGTCATGGGTCCGCCGGGACGCGGTGCGAGCGCTGTCCGCGGGCGTGCGGGAACGGGTGGACGCAATGTTGAGGGGCATGCGGAATCGCTCCTGGACGGTTTCTCAGCAGGTCCGGAATCCGGGTTCCGGACATGTCCGAACGGTCATGTCAGGGGGTTGCCACAGCGGAGTCGTGCCGGCCCTGGAGGGTGCCGAGAGCCGGGTGAATTCCCGCTGGGCACGCGCCTCCAGTCCGAAGCACTGGACTCCGCCTGCCCGTGGTCGTGGGCCGCAAACCACGGGCCCGCGGCACCCGGCGGCTGCGCTGCGGGCAGGATGCCCGCACCCTGGGCGAAACGGCCCACCACAGGCGAAGGAGTGCCGGTATGGCTCGGAAACGGGGCGCGGGCAAAGAGCTGAGAGAGGGCGACGAGGTGGCCTGGGAGAGTCACGGCGGACGGGCCGAGGGCAAGGTGGAGAAGAAGATCACCGAGCGCACCGAGGCCGCGGGCCGCACGGTCGACGCGTCGCCGGACGAACCCCAGTACCGGGTGCGCAGCGACAAGTCCGGCCGGTCGGCGGTGCACAAGCCGTCCGCACTGAAGAAGAAGTGAGCCGGGGCGGCCCCGGCAACGTCCCCAACCGCCCCGTGCCCCCCGTGATCCGCCGTCACGGGCCGACCGGCCCGTTACTCCCGGGTCGGCAGGGGCACCCGACCGGGTGTAACTGGCCCGGGACGGCACCTACTCCCTCCGGACGGGGAACTGTCAGCCGGGCGGGACCGACCCGGCCCGGGCATGACCAACGAAAGGCGGAGAGACCATGGGACACGGCGGAGACGCGATCGCGGAGCTGATGACCGACCACCGGGAGGTCGAGGAGATGTTCGCCCGCATCAAGGGGATGCCGGGCGGCGGGCAGGAGCTCCGGGACGTCGTGGACGAGGTCACCATCGAACTCGTACGGCACTCGATCGCCGAGGAGGAGTACCTGTACCCGGCGGTACGCGAGCACGTCGAGGGCGGCGACCGGATCGCGGACAAGGAGATCGCCGACCACGGCCGGGTCGAGGAGCTCCTCAAGCAGCTGGAGAAGACGGACACCGACGACCCGAAGATGGGCCCGCTGCTGCAGCAGCTCATGGACGAGGTCTCCACCCACGTCCGGGACGAGGAGGACAACCTCTTCCCCATGCTGCGCCAGGCCTGTTCCGCCGACGCCCTGAACAAGCTCGGGGACAAGATCCGCCGGGCCAAGTCCATGGCCCCGACCCGCCCGCACCCCGCGGCCCCGGACACCCCGCCCGCCAACAAGCTCCTCGCGCCGGGCGCGGGCCTGGTGGACCGGGCCCGCGACCTCATCACCGGCCGCGGCAGGTCCTGACCCCGCGGCAACCGGTACCGGACCGGACGGCGCCCGCCCGGATTCCCGATCGGGAACCCGGGCGGGCGGCCTCTTGTGACGCGGCTCATTCCGTCTTCCGGTCCGGCTGCTTACGCTGGTACGTCACCAGCGGGGCAGCGCGGCTCCGCGTCACAGCTCGCGGGACCGATCTGCCGGACACAGGCGAGCACGTTCCCGAGGGACCGACCGCCGTGACCGACGATCTGACACCTGTCATAGCCGCCTCCGCCCGCTGGCTCCTGGCCGCCTACCCGGCCTCCGGCGGCGCGCTCAGCCGGGCCCTGGCCGAGGCACAGGCCCGGCAGGCGGCCGCACTCGCCGCCGCCCTGCGCTACCCCACCGCCCTCGACGTGCAGCTGCTGCATCTGCTCGCACCCAGCGGTTCCGAGCGGCTGGACTGGCTCACCGGATACGAGCCGCAGCCCGACGGCACCGGCGACACCGCCTGGCGGACCTGGGTCGACGAGACCGTCGTCAGCTGGGCCGCCTGCCTCCTGGCCGACCCCGCCCTGGCCGCCCACGCCGCCCGCCGGGCCGCCGCCATGAGCGAGCACCGGGCTGCCGACGGCCTGCGGAGGCTGACCGATCCCGGGAAGTGGGACACCGAGGCCGCCGCCCTGCTGCGCCACCCCGACCTGGTGGAGAACATCGCCGGCCTCCACCGGCTCCAGCTCGTGGACCTGCTCGGCGTCGACACCGCCGGACTGGCCTGAGCGCAGTCGCCGCCCAGCACCGACAGCCGTGAGGCAACGGCACCGTCCACGGCCCACATCGCACGGTCGTGTTTTCACGCAAGCCAAAACACGAACTGAATTTCACGTACACCTTGACGGGTCAGGGAGAGCGTACGACGCTGGAGGCATGCAGAGGAGGCGATCATGCTGGAACCGTCCGAGAGAGTGCCGTTCGCGGGCGAGGGCGGCAGCGAACGCCCGTCGGGGCCGACCACCGCGAGTCTGACGACATGGGCCGCCCCGGACGGCGACCGCGTGACCGTCACGGTGAGCGGCGAGTTCTGCCTGGACAACAGCCAGGAGCTCCGGCACACCCTGCGCGCCGCCCTGGCGAGGTCCGCCGCGGGCGTGGACCTGGACCTCGGCAGGCTGACGTTCGCGGACTGCAGCGCGCTCAACGTCCTTCTGGCCGCCCGAGGTCAGGCGGTCGCGGCGGGGAAGACGATCGTCGTCACCGCCGTCAGCCCCGCCGTGGAGCGCCTGCTGACCTTCACGGACACCTACGCCCTCTTCTGCGCCACCCCCGACGGCCCAGCCGCCTCCCACGGCACCGACCGCCCCGTGGGGACGTCCGAGCCCCGGGGCGGGAACGCGGACGACGGGCTTCTCCGGACGGAGCTGGTGCAGCTCCGCCGTGCGATGCGCACCCGTCCGGACATCGACCTGGCGCGCGGGATCCTCATGGCCACCTTCGGTCTGGGGCCGGACGCGGCATGGGAGGTGCTGGTCACCACGTCCCGGAAGAGCCGTACCGAACTGCACCACCTCGCCACGGACGTGCTGACGACGGTCCACGGCGCCTCGCTGCCGGACTCCGTCCAGAAGCAGCTCACCGCGGCCGTCGCCGCAGCCCGCGGGACCGACGGCCGCCCGCACGGCGCCACCACCTCGGGAGCGGCACGGGACGCGTGCCAGGGGCGGGCGTGTGCGTGATCGCGGGCTCGGCCCCGGGTGCGGCCCGGTCCGGAGTGCTCTACGGCGCGCGGGCCGACGCCGGCGGCGCGGCAGCCGCCCGGGGGTGTCGCCGCCGCTGTCGGGGGAGCCGGCCGGCCCGTCTCACGGACGCGGTCCTTCGTGAACGGCGGCCTTCACGGTCACTCCTCTCACGCCAACGATCCGGCCGGCCGAAGGCGGCTGAGCGTGCTGTTGGTGCCCGAGCCGCATCCCCGCGCATGATTCCGGCGAAACGGACCGAAGGGCGTGGTGGCCGCCAGGCCTGCCGGGGGCACGCCGGTGCGTGTCACCCCGGCAGCGAGGGAACTCGGCGGCCATGGACAACGAGCGAGGACTACGGGGGTCGTACTGGATCGAGACCGCGCCGGGCGGCGAGCCCGCCCCTCCGCCGCCCGGGAGCCTGACCGTCGATGTCGCGGTGGTGGGCGGCGGCATGGCGGGGCTCAGCACGGCCTGGGAGCTGGCCCGGCGCGGGCGTGAGGTGGCCGTGCTGGAGGCCGGGCGGATCGCGGGCGGCGTCACCGGCCACACGACGGCCAAGCTGACCGCGCTGCACACGCTCGTCTACGACCACCTGCGCCGCACCCGCGGCCGCAAGGGCGCGCGGCTGTACGCCCACTCGCAGTCGGCGGCGATCCGCCGTGCCGCCGAGCTCGTCGACGAGCTGGGTATCGAGTGCGCGTGGGAGGAGGCGGCGGCCTTCACCTATGCCGAGGACCCCGAGCACGTGGCCCCGCTGCGGGCGGAGGCCGAGGCGGCCCGCGATGCGGGCCTGCCGGCCGAGTTCGTCACCGGGACGGACCTGCCCTACCCGGTGGCCGGTGCGGTCCGGGTGACCGGCCAGGCGCAGTTCCATCCCGTGAAGTACCTGCGTGCCCTCGCCGGCGACCTGCGCCGGCGCGGCGGGGCCGTGTACGAGGGAACCCGCGTCACCGGACTCACCGAGGGCGAACCCTGCGTCCTCACGACCGACGCGGGTGCGGAGGTCCGCGCGCGCGAGGTCGTCGTCGCCACGCACTACCCCGTCTTCGACCGGGCCCTGCTCTTCACCCGGCTCTCCCCGCGCCGCGAGCTGGTGGTCGCGGGGACCCTAGACGCCGACCGGGCACCGCGCGACATGTACATCACCCCCGAGCAGAACACCCGGTCCGTGCGCAGCGCCCCCTACGCCGACGGCAAACGCCTGCTGATCGTCACGGGCGAGCACTTCACCCCCGGCGCCCCCGGCGGCGTCGACGTCGAGGAGCGCTTCGCCCGGCTGACCGCCTGGGCCGACAGCCGGTTCCCGGGCCTGACGCCGACCCACCGCTGGGCCACCCAGGACAACGACTCCACCGACTCGGTCCCCCTGGTGGGACCGCTGCACCCGGGCAGCCGCCACACCTACGTGGCCACCGGCTTCGGCGGCTGGGGCCTGAGCGGCGGCATCATGGCCGGACTGCTGATCGCCGACCTCGTCGAGGGCCGGGAGCCCGAGTGGGCCGGTCTGTACGACCCGCGCCGACTGGGTTCCGTCGTCCGTGAAGGCATGTCGTTCCTCAAGAACCAGGCACACGTGGCCAGGCACTTCATCGGTGACCGGCTGCCGCCCGTCACGGCGCCCGCACCCGAGGACCTCGCCCCCGGGGACGGGGCGGTGCTGCGCGTGGGCGGCCACCAGTGCGCAGTCCACCGGGACGACAGCGGTCAGCTCCACGCGGTCTCGGCCCGCTGCACCCACCTCGGCTGCCTCGTCGCCTTCAACCGCGCGGAACAGGCGTGGGAGTGCCCGTGCCACGGCTCCCGCTTCGCCCCCGACGGCAGCATCCTCCAAGGCCCCGCCGTCCGGCCGCTGGAGCGGCGCGAGATCCCGTCGACGTGAGACGCGACCTGAACGGTGCGACCGAGGGGGCAGACGTGCGTAGTACCGCGGTACGACCGGGCAGGCGCGGATCATGCCCCGGTACCACCGAACCGGGGCGTCTCGCCTCCTAGCGTTGTCGGTGAGGCGTCGCGAGGGGCGACAGCCGGGCGCCGGCTCCCACAGGAAGAGACGCGCATGATCGACGCACAACAGCTGACCAAGAGGTACGGCGAGAAGACGGCCGTCGACGGCCTGGACTTCGTCGTCAGGCCGGGCACGGTGACCGGCTTCCTGGGCCCCAACGGCGCGGGCAAGTCCACGACCATGCGCATGATCGTCGGCCTCGACGCCCCGACCGGCGGGTCGGTGACGGTCAACGGACAGCACTACGCCCGCCACCAGGCACCGCTCCAGGAGGTCGGTGCCCTCCTGGAGGCGAAGTCGGTCCACCCGGGCCGCTCGGCCTACAACCACCTGCTGGCGCTCGCGCTGACCCACGGCATCCCGCGCCGCCGGGTCGACGAGGTCGTCGAACTGGCCGGCCTCGGCAGCGTGGCGAAGAAGCGGGCCGGAGCGTTCTCCCTCGGCATGGGGCAGCGGCTCGGTATCGCGGCGGCGCTGCTGGGCGATCCGCAGACGGTGATGCTGGACGAGCCGGTCAACGGGCTCGACCCGGAGGGCGTCCTGTGGATCCGCAACCTGCTCAAGGCCCTCGCCGACGAGGGGCGGACCGTGTTCGTCTCGTCCCACCTGATGAGCGAGATGGCCCTGGTCGCGGACCATCTCATCATCGTCGGGCGCGGACGGCTGCTGGCCGACACCACCGTGGCGGACCTCGTCCGGGAGGCGGGCGGCGACACGGTACAGGTGGCCACCCAGGAGCCGGCCCGGCTGCGCGAGGTGCTGGCCGGTCCTGGCGTCGACATCACCGGCCGGACCGGCTCGGAGGAGCTCCAGGTGACCGGGCTCGGCGCCCGCGAGATCGGCCTCAAGGCGGCCGAGCACGGGATCGCGCTGTTCGAACTGACGGCCCGGACGGTGTCGTTGGAGGAGGCGTTCATGAACCTGACCAGGGATGCCGTGGAGTACCACGGCTCGACGACCGGCATCGAGACCCGAGCGGTCGAGGGGAGTGCGGCATGAGCACCCTCACCGCGCGCGTCGAGGCGCCCCCGGCCACCGCGGCCCGCCCCGCCCACCGGGTGACCGGACGGCGCGTGCTCGCCTCGGAGTGGTCCAAGCTGTGGTCGCTGCGCTCGACCTGGATCACCCTGGGTCTCGGCCTGCTCTTCCTGGTCGCCTTCGGGCTCATCGCCGCGAACCACTACAAGTCGGGCGTCGGCTCTCCGCGCCAGGACCGCGACTTCGCCACCGCGACCGCCGTGAGCCTGTCCCTCTTCGGCACCAACTTCGCCCAGCTCGCCCTCGGCGTGCTCGGCGTACTGGTCACGGCGGGGGAGTACTCCACCGGGATGATCCGCTCCACCCTCACGGCCGTACCGCGCCGACTGCCCGTGCTGTGGTCCAAGGCGGCCGTGTTCGGGCTGGTCGCGCTGGTGGTCGCCACCCTCGGCGCGTTCGTCGCCTTCGGGTTCGGCAGCGTCATCGTCTCCGGCACCCCGGCCGCCATGGGCTTCTCCCACCCGGGCGTCGTACGGAGCCTGCTGGGCGCCGGCCTCTACCTCGGCCTGGTCGGGGTCATCGGCACCGCACTGGGCACCCTGCTGCGCTCGGTGGCCGGCGGCATCTCGGTGCTGGTCGCCTCCCTGATGCTGGTCCCGGGCCTGATCTCCCTGCTGCCCAGTTCCTGGCAGGACGACATCAGCCCCTACCTGCCGAGCAACGCGGGCGAGTCGATGTTCGCCCTGACCCACGACAGCACCACCCTGTCGCCGGGCGCCGGGCTGCTGGTCTTCCTCGGCTGGACGGTGCTCGCGCTCGCGGGCGCGGCGTACCGGCTGGTGCGCAGCGACGTCTGACGGCCTGCACCATGGGCAGGTGACCTCCTTGACGACGAGCGCCTCCGCCGGGGACATCGGCGGAACGGGACCGCTGGCCGCCCGGCTCGCCCGGGCCGGCCAGCGGCTGCGGCACGCGGACCGCGCCCGTCCGTGGGTGCTGGACACCGCGGTGGCGGCGCTGGTCTTCGCCATGTTCTGCCTGCCCGACCTGCTGCACCTCGGCGGCGCGGGGGCCGGTGACGGGGACGGGGACGCCCGGCGGAGGTTCCAGTTCGCCTTCACCCAGCTCCCCCTGGCGGCCGTGCTGGCCCTGCAGGCAGGCCTGGTGCTGCCGCTGCTGTGGCGGCGGCGCCGGCCCATGGCCACCTTCGTCGCCATCGCCGCCGTCTTCGTCCTGCAGTGGTCGCTGGGTGCCGCGCTGCGCGCGGACGTCGCCCTGTTCGTCGCCCTGTACAGCCTGGCCCTGCACGGGCGGCTGCGCCGGCTGCCGTGGGCCGCCGCGGTGATGGCGGCGTGCATGGTGCTGGTCGCGGTGCGGGTCTCGCCGGCCATCTCCGTCTGGGACGCCCTCTTCTTCCTGCTGAGCACGGCGACCGCGGCCCTGGCCGTCGGCCTGATGGTGCGGACCCGGCGGGCGCAGCTCGCGGGGCTGCGGGAGCGGGCGGCGCGGCTGGAGACGGAACGCGACCAGCGCATCAGGCTCGCGACCGCCACGGAACGCGCCCGGGTGGCCCGGGAGATGCACGACATCGTCGGCCACAACCTGTCCGTCATCATCACCCTCGCCGACGCCGGCGCGTACGCCACCGACACCGCCCCCGAACGCGGCAAGGAGGCCCTCCAGCTCATCGGCGACACCGGGCGCACCGCCCTGGGCGAGCTGCGCCGGGTGCTCGGCGTGCTGCGCGAGGCGTCGGACGGCGCCCGCCAGGCTCCCGAACTCAGCCCCCAGCCCGGCCTCGCGGACATCGAGGCGCTGTGCGACGGCGTACGCACCGCCGGCCTCGAGATCGTCTACCGCACCGTCGGCGAGGTGGACGCCCTGGACCGCGGGATGCAGCTGACGGTCTACCGCATCGTCCAGGAAGCCCTGACGAACACCCTGAAGCACGCCGGTGCCGGCACCCGGGTGACCCTGTCGGTCGTCGTCGCGGACGAACGGCTCGTCATCCGGATCCGCGACAACGGCCGGACCAGGGGTGCCGGACCATGGAACGAGGAAGGACACGGACTGGTGGGCATGCGCGAACGAGCGGCGTTGTACGGAGGGACCGTGAGCGCCGGGCCCGCGGCCGACGGAGGGTGGGCCGTGGAGGCCTCCCTCGACCTGGCACCGCGGGGAGGCGCCCGGTGACCACGGTGCTCGTCGTCGACGACCAGCAGCTGCAGCGCTACGGCTTCCGGGTGCTGCTCGACTCCATGCCCGAGACGGAGGTGGTCGGTGAGGCCGCGAACGGCGCCGAGGCCGTCCGCAGGACCGCCGAACTCCGACCCGACGTCGTGCTGATGGACGTACGGATGCCCGGCATGGACGGCATCGAGGCGACCCGCCGGATCGCCGAGGCCGGGGGGCGTTCCCGGGTCCTCGTGCTGACCACCTTTGACGTCGACGAGTACGTGCACGCCGCCCTGCGGGCCGGCGCCAGCGGCTTCCTGCTCAAGGACGCGCGCCCCGACGAACTCCTCGCCGGGATCCGCGCGGTGGCCGGGGGCGACGCGGTGATCGCGCCGGCCCTCACCCGCCGCATCCTCGACGAGTACGCCCGGCACGTGCCCATCGGAAAAGGCGACCCGGGAGAGGACCCGCGGCTGGCCTCCCTGACCGACCGCGAGCGCGAGATCCTCGTCGCCATCGGCAAGGGCTGGACCAACGGCGAGATCGCCGCCCGCTTCGTCGTGTCCGAGTCCACCGTGAAGACGCACGTCGGCCGCGTGCTGGCCAAGATCGGCGCCCGCGACCGCGTGCAGGCCGTGATCTTCGCCTACGATCACGGAATCGCCCTCCCCGGGGCCGGGTGACGGAAACGTCCCGGCCCAAGGAAAAGTCCGGGCCCAAGGAAAAGTCCGGGCCGAAGGAAACGACTGGGCAGGGGAACGGACGCCTTCTCACCCGCCTCTAACCCTACAAACCGTAGGGTGGGATGCCCTCCTGCGAGCTGCAGGAGGTTCCGGCTCCCAGGCCGGTTCCGCGGTGAGTGACCAGGAGAGGTGCGAGATGGCCGACGGCTCGAACGCCACGACGACCGGTGCCACCCGCACCGGTCTCCCGGGGCAGGCCGTCCGGCCCCGGCGGGGGCGGGGCGAACCCCGGCTCGGGGCGGTCGCGGCCGCCTTCACGCTCGCCCAGCTCGTCCTCGTACGGCCGGATCTCGGTCTCGGCTGGGACGAGTCCGTCTACGTCAGCCAGGTCAGCGGTCACGCTCCCGCCGCCTACTTCAGCGCGCCCCGCTCCCGCGGCATCTCGCTCCTCGTCGCCCCGGTCGCGTCGTGGTCCGACTCCACCGTCCTGCTCCGGATCTACCTGGCCGTCCTCTCCGGCCTCGCCCTCTACCTCGCCCTGCGCGTCTGGCGGGGCCACCTCGGCCCCGGCGTCCTGGCCCTGTCCGGCGCCCTGTTCGCCTCGCTGTGGGTGACGCTGTTCTACGGCTCCGAGGCCATGCCCAACTACTGGGTCGCCATCGGCGCCCTGGCCTGCGTCGGCTGCTTCCTGCGCGCCCGCGCGAACGCCCGCGACCGGGCTGCCTGGTGGGGGGTGTTCGCGGGCGCGGCGCTGATGGCGTGGATGCGCCCGACGGACGCGGTCTACGTCGTGCTGCCCCTGCTCGCTCTCGCCCTGCGCCGCCCGCGCCGCCCCCGTCTGCTCGCCGTGCTGGCCGCGGGGCTTGTGGCCGGCGCCGGCGAGTGGGTGATCGAGGCGTACACGAGCTACGGCGGCCTCACCGAGCGCCTGTCCGCCGCCTCCGCCATCCAGGGCGGCCTCGGCTGGCACCTCGCCGTGCTCGACCAGCTGCGCAGCCTCGGCGGACGCACCCTGTGCCGCCCCTGCACCGGAGCGGCCCCCAACCCGGCGGTGACCCTGTGGTGGTACGCGCTGCCGCTCCTCGCCGTCCTCGGCGCGGCGGCCGCCGTCCGCGCCCGGCGCGCGCTGCCCGTCCTGCTGCCGGGGGCCTGCGCCGCCACGGCCGCGATCCCCTACCTGTTCCTCATCGGCTACGCGGCCCCCCGCTTCCTGCTGCCCGCCTACGCCCTGCTCGCCCTCCCCGTCGCCGTGGGCCTCGCCCACCTGGTCACCGCCCCGGCCCGCCGGGCCGGGCGCGCCCTGGCCGTCGGCCTGGTGGCGGTCGGCCTGGCAGGCCATCTGGCCGTGCAGTACGTCGTCCTGGAGCACACCGTGCACAGCTCCGCCGCCTCCCGCGCCGACTGGGCTCGTACCGCCGCCGCCCTCCACACTCGTGGCGTACGGCCGCCGTGCCTGCTCAGCGGCTACGACGCCGTCCCCGTCGCCTTCGCCGCCGGCTGTGGCTCCGCCCAGACGGCGGGGCACGACGCCAGCACCACCGTGGCCGAGCTGAAGCGCGCCGCCCACGGCACGGCCTTCGCCGTCCTCGCCCGGCCGGGGAGCCGTCCACCCGCGTACGCGCGCACCTGGCCCGCGGAGAAGGTCGGCGTCCTCCGGGCGTACCTGGCTCCCGCCGTACGGCAGGGGAGGTGACCGTCGTGACCGCGGCCGACAGCCTGGCGGTGACCTCGGGCCGGCGCCTGTACCTGCAACTGGGTGTCACCCTGGCGGTGCTGGTCGCCGCCGCCGGGATGCTCGTCGCGCACCGGGCCACGCTGGACAGCGGCACCGACCGGCTGGCCGCCGCCGACGGGGAGTGGCTGCTGCTCGCCTGCCTCGCCACGGCGGGCACCTGGGTGTGCGCGGCCGTGGCCCAGCAGGGGGCGGTGGCCGAACGGCTGCCCAGGGGGCGGCTGGTGGCGACGCAGTTCGCGGCCTGCGCCGCCAACCACCTCCTTCCGGCGGGGGCCGGTGCGACCGTGGTCAACCTGCGGTTCCTGACCCGGTGCGGGCTGTCCACCCGGGGCTCGGCGACCGCACTGGCGGTGAAGGCGGCCGTCGGCGGGATCGCCCGGTGCGTGCTGGGGGTGGTCCTGCTGGTCGCCTCGCCCGGCACGGTCCGGCTCTCCGCACGGGCCCCGCACGGGCCGATGCTGCTGGTGCCGGTGGTGGTAGGAGCCGTCGCGCTCACGGCCGCGCTCAACGGCCGCCTCAGACGGGCGGTGCGCCGGGCCTTCGCCGACGTGCGAGCCGTGCACCGGTGCCGGGCGCGGGCCTGGGCGCTGTGGGGCGGGTCGGTCGGGTTCGCCCTGCTGCATGCCGGGGTGGTCGTCGCCGTGGTCCATGCGATCGGCCTCGGCCTGCCCGTGAGCCGGGTGGTCATGGCCTACCTGGTCGCCAGCGGCGCGGCGGCGCTGCTGCCCACGCCGGGCGGACTCGGCTCACTGGACGCCGCGCTCGCCCTCGCCCTCACGGCGGCCGGCGCGCCGGGACCGGCGGCGGTGTCGGCGGTCCTCGGCTACCGCCTGCTCACCGGATGGCTGCCCCTGGCCCCCGGGCTGCTGGTCCTCGCGCTGCTGGCCCGCAGCTGCGCCCTGTGAGCCATGCTCTCCTAGATTCGGCTGGGTTGTCCCGCCGACCTGAAGAGCGATGAGCCGTTCCTTCCCGAGCCCTCGTACGTCGGTCATGTCCCCTGTGATGCATCACAGGGGACGTCATGGGCCGGGGTGGGGGTATGAACGGGTACGGGGTGGGGTCTGGTGGTTCCCGGTGTGTGGTTGGGGGGTGGGGTTGTGGGGGTGTGGTTCTTATCGTGGTGGGCTGAGTTCGAGCAGCCGAGTGGTGTGAGGGGGCGGGT
>NZ_JAEKKT010000003.1 GCF_019510245.1 Streptomyces sp.
TCGACCTCGATGCCGTTGACCGTGGTGGTGACGGTGAGGCCCACGGCCTTGACCTGGACGGTGTGGTCGCGGGTGGCCCAGGTGTTGTTGCTCAGGCCGGTCGAGGCGGGGAGGGTGACCGTCGCGACGGGGACGGTGCGGGTGCCCGAGGTGGTGGGGTTGGTCTCGCTCTGGGGGTCGTAGTGGTTCACGCCCCAGTCCGGCTCGGAGGTGCCGTCGTCGATCCAGGTGTTGCCGGCGTAATGGCGGGTCGTCATGACGAGCTGCATGTCGTCGCCGCTCTGCCGGATGGTCCAGTTCAGGCCCTCGCCCCAGGTCTTGCCGATCGGTTCGGCGCGCAACAGCAGGGACAGGCCGGCGGTGGGGTCTGTGCCGCCGCGGAAGACGACGGTCGCGGTGAGGTCCCGCCAATCGTGGTCCTGGGGCTGACGCCCGCCGATCCACTGCGCACCCGACCAGCCCTTGTCGCCCTTCGCCAGACCCGTCTCCCACCTCGCGGGCTCGCTCCACGGGCCGGGGGTGCCCTTCTCGTCCCAGGTCCGCACCCGCCAGAAGTACGCCCGCTCCGCGGTCAGTACCCCGCCGCCGTAAGCGACTGCGGTGCTGTCGGAGCTCGCCACCTTGCCACTGCGCCAGACGTCCGCGGTGCCGGGGCCGGTGCCGACCCGGATCTCGTACGCGCTCTGCCTGGCGACCGGGGGAACCCAGCTGAAGGTCGGCTCGGTCTCGGTGCCCAGCGGCTCGGTGCGGGAGTTGACCTGCAACCGGGCCGGTGCGGCAGCCTGTCCACCGGCCGCCCTGGCCTGCGGTGCGGCGGCGAGCGGGAGGGAGGCTCCGGCCGCCGCCGCGGTCATGATGCCGATCAAGTGCCGGCGGCTCAGGGCACCTCTGTTGTCCTCGTCCACGGATCGTTCCTTTCGTGAGCAGAAGGAATTGAAACGATTCAATACCTTCCAAGTGGAAAGCTTACGAATGCCGTGGGCGAAGCACAATGGTTCGGTGCAGGGTGATACCCCTTGCGGCGCCCCGATGTTCACTGGCCGGACAGGGGCGGTGTGCGGACAGAACGGCCTTCGGATACTCGCGCGTGGCTGCTTGCCGCGGGTCGGCAGGCGACCGTGACGAGGGGACGCCGACGTGATCATCCAGGACGAGACCCAGCTCACCGCGGCGGTGCTCGCCGAGACCGAGCGGGCCGGGGACCCGCGCGTCAAGGAGATCACCCAGGCGCTGGTGCGCCATCTGCACGGTTTCGTCCGCGAAGTACGGCTGACCGAGAAGAAGTTCGACGCCGTCATCGCCATCGGGGCGAAGTCGGTGTCCCGCACCGGTGCGGACTGCGCGGCTGCGGTGTAGGCCTCGGGGCGCAGGGTGTACGGCGGCCGGCCGGCGCAGGCCGCATCGACGGCGGCGCGCAGCGGGGCAGGGCCGCAGCAGTACACCTTGGTGTCCGGCCTCGGCGCGCCCAGCCAGGCCATCGGGTCCAGCAGCCCGAGTTCGTTCTGCGGGATGGCATGGACCCGCTCGCCGTAGGCCGCCGTGAGCTTCGCGCAAAGGGCCATCGACGACCATGTTCGCCCGCTGTACAGCAACTGCCAGCCCGCGCCGAGTAGTTCGGCCTGACGCACCATGGGCAGCAGCGGGGTGATGCCGATCCCGCCCGCGATGAAGAGGTACTTCTCCGATGGCACGAGGGGGAAGTGATTGCGCGGGGCGCCGACACCGACGCAGTCTCCCGGACGCAGCCGGTCGTGCACGTGGGCGGATCCTCCCGGCCCGCGGGCTCCCTCAGCACGGCGATCCGGTAGGCGTGCGCCTCCCACCGGTCGCCGCACAGCGACTACTACCGGGTCGTCCCGTCCGGCAACACCAGGTCGATGTGCGATCCCGGCGTCCAGTCCGGCAGCCGGGCGCCGTCCGGGTGGGTGAGGGTGAGTGACACGATTCCCTCGGCGACTTGCTCCTTCGCGGAGACTGTCAGTCCCGGACCCGCGCCGGGCCCGGCGTCCGCATCCGCACAGGTTCCGACCACCTTGTCGCCTCCGGTCGTTGAGGTTGCCCGCAGGACGCGCGGCGACGGGAGACGGCCGTGACGGCATTCTCAATCCGTAAGAAACGAATCCTTGAGAGACGAACTTCCGCCGGCTCCCAGCGCGCGGGAGACACCACGTGCCGCCGTCCGCACCACGGGTACGACGGACGAACCCCCCGCCTCGTTGGGCACGATCACCGCCAGCGCGGCCACCACGTCACCGCGCGCGTTCCGCACCGGAGCCGCGATACCCAGCGCGTCCGGGTGGACGTAACCCGGGCAGTACGCGTACCCCTGCCGGCGGACCTCGGCCAGAACGGCCCGCAGGCGCGCGGCGGTGGCTGGAGTGTCCGGGGTGTAGCACTCCAGAGGCCCGTCGAGCACCCGTTCCCTCAGGTCGGCGGGCCCGTGGGCGAGCAGGACCAGGCCGCTGGAGGAGGCGTGCAGGGGCAGGCGGCCCGCGATGCGGGTGTAGTTGATGACGGCCGCCGGTGCGGTCAGCCGTTCCAGGAACAGCACCTCGTCGCCGTCCAGCACACCTAGCTGCACATGGTGGCCCACGACGTCATGGACGCCCTCCATGAACGGCATCGCCGCATTCCGCAGCGACAGGGAGGGCGAGGCCCTGGTGGCCAGCTCCCACAGGCGCATACCGATCCGCACCCGGCGGTCGTCGTCCCGGGTCAGGAAGCCGTACGACGCCAGCTCGGCCACGAGTCGCGACGCGGTCGCCACGTGCAGCCCCGTTCGCCGGGAGATCTCGGAGACGGTCAGGGCCGGCTCCTCCGGCGTGAACGCCTCGAAGATGCGTACGGCCCTCGCCAGCACCGAGTCACCGTTCTGTGTCCTCACCCGGCCATCATCGGGTCCCTTCCCGGCACTTCAAGCCGGCGTTCGTCGCCGGGCGGTTCGACGGGCGATGGCGCTGCGCCGCCCGTGTCTCGACATGCTGAACGTCGCCGACGTCCCGTTGCCCGAGCAGGCGCCCGCAGAGGTCGTCGTCGAGTCGAGGTGCATGCCGTAACCCGGCCCGTGGTGCCGCCACGCCCGTCACCGCGTGCGGCACCAACCGCCACCCGGCCCACGAGGCGAACCCCTCCTCCAGGCGTTCCGCCATCTCCCCCACACACAGCATCGCCGCCTCGACCGGATCCACGAACACGACCGAAGCAACCGGCCTGTGTCTCCAACAGCTCGGCAACCGGACTGCGGCCGTCATTGCCGGAACGGCAGCTACGCCGGCGGGATTCCGAGTCGTTCCCCGAGCTCGTGGGCGCTGATGCCGTACGTCTCCCGGATCCGTACGCCGTCGGCGCCGACGTCGAAGACGCCGTG
>NZ_JAEKKT010000247.1 GCF_019510245.1 Streptomyces sp.
CCTGGTCCGCGACGCCACCGCCGCCTTCCTCCCCGAGATGATGCACGCGGCCCACGACCTCAACGGCCCCACCTACGCCCACACCATCACCACCACCACCGAACTCACCACCGCATTCGAGGGAGCCCGCGCATGACACCCGCAGGCGGACGCGGCGAACGCGGCCGAGTCCGCCTGCACCCTCGCGGAACCGGCAGCCAGAGGACGCGACGTCCGTCCCGCCGGTAAGACCTGCGACAAGTTGCAGCCCACCGAGCCGACCGAGCCACGGGCGCACCCACCAGCCGCGTGCCCGGCGGTGTCGCCGGGCACGCGCCGGATCCGGCCAGGGGCCGCGCGAGACGGCGCTTCGCGTGGACCGCTGCCGCGGTGCCCGAGCATCCGGCGGCCTCATCGCCCGCCGCGCCTGTGACCCATGCACACGAGGAATCCATGACCCGCGAAGCCACCACCCGCCCGGGCGTGAAACGGGGGACCATCCCCGTCTTCGCCACGGCTACTGCGATCACCGTGTCCAACATCTACTTCACCCAGCCGCTCCTCGACGAGATCGCCCGGGGCTTCCACACCTCGGCGTCGACCGCCGGACTGGTCGCCACGACGGGCCAGATCGGCTACGCGCTGGGCATCGTCGCCATCGTGCCGCTCGCCGACGGCGCCCGGCTTCGGCGGCTGGCCGGTGTGCTGCTGGTGATCACCGCCGTGGCGCTGCTCGCGGGAGCCGCCGCCCCCTCCGTGGCGCTGCTGAGCATCGCCACCCTCATCCTCTCCGCCACCACCGTGCTTCCGCAGGTCATCATGCCGACCGTCGTCTCCATGGCGGCCCCCGGCAACGCCGGCCGGGTCCTCGGAGCGGTGGGAACCGGCCTGACCATGGGAGCCCTCCTCTCGCGCACCGCCGCCGGCCTGATCACCGAGGCCGCCGGAACCTGGCGGGCCGGATACGCCGCCGCCGCCGTGGTCACCGGTGGGCTGCTCCTGGTGCTGCCGCGGTTCATGCCCGCCGACGCTCCCGCACCGGCCGCGGCACAGCGAAGCTACTTCCGTCTGCTGGCCTCGCTCCCCAAGCTCATCACCGAGCACGCGCCGCTGCGGCTCTCGGCCGCGCTGGGAGCGACGGTCTTCGCCGCCTTCTCCGCCTTCTGGTCCTCGCTCGCCTTCCACCTCACGGCTGCCCCGATCTCGCTGGGGCCCTCGGTGATCGGCCTCTTCGGCCTGTTCAGCGTGCCCGGAGCGCTGGCCGCCCGCTACTCGGGGCGGCTTGCCGACCGCTGGGGTACGCCGAAGGTCAACGCCCTGTCCCTGGGATCGGTGCTGCTCGCCTTCGTCCTGTTCGGGTTCGCCGGCCAGTCGTTGGTCACCCTCGCCGTCGGCTGCAACCTGCTCGGCTACGGAACCACCAGCGGCCAGATCGCCAACCAGGCACGCATCTTCGCCGCCCGGTCCGCGAACAAGGCCAGTCTGAACACCGTCTACATCTTCGCGGTGTTCGCGGGCGGCGCCGTCGGATCCGCCGTCGCCGGCGCGATGTTCACCGCGCACGGGTGGGCGGGCGTGGTGGCCACAGGACTGGGCTTCGTGCTGCTCGCGGGCATCGCTCTCGTCTGGTCCGCCGTCAGCGGCGGCCGAACCTCGGTCGGCAAGGCCGAAGATACGGCCGATACGTCCGACGCGGTCGATACACCGGGCGCGCCCGACTGGGCCGACACGCCCGGCACGGCCGACATGGCTGTCACCGCGGGCACCGGCCGGTAGGACCGGCGCGCGGACGGGACGGCCCCCGGACCAGGAGCGGCTGCCCACATCACCATGGATCCCCGGCCGTTCGATCAGCACGGCGGGCACCAGTTGGCGCCGAGCCTGGCGGCAACCCATCCCGGGCCGCAGAAGAACTCTCACAGTTATGTTTTCCGCGGTCCTGCAAGAGGGCCGCTGGCCTCCGGGCCCGGCATGACTGTGTCCGAGGTCCCCGACGACTCCGTGGTCGGGGCGGACGGGCTGTGGCGTCTGATCGACGGACAGCTGACCAGCCCCGAATAGACGCCCGCGGCGCGGCCCCGCGCCCCGCGGCCCCGCGCCACGGGGCCGCAGGCTCTGGAGAACCCGTGGGCGGAACGGTCCCCCTGGCCTTCCCTAGGCCGCGTCCGCCGGCGGGGTCACCGCTGCGGCGCGGGCCCGCCCGACTGCTCGGCCGCGTTGGGAAGCGGGGAAGCGGGGAAGCGGCCGACCATGGACCGTAGTTCGCGGCCGCCGACGTTCGCTCCGAAGGGCTCGGTGCCCGGTTCGAGGGTCACGCCTTCGGCAAGCCGGCCGACGATGACCGGATCGAAGCCGAGGGTGTTCACCAGGTGAGCGACCGCGGCCCGGTCGAACGGGTCGTCCCCGGCGATGGCTATCGCCTTGCGGTCGGGGGCACCGGCGGGCCGGGCCTCGTCCTCGAGGTCGTGGTAGCCCATGTGGTTGAAGGCCTTGACCACCCGGGACCTCGGGAGGAACGCCTGGACGATCTCGCTGGTGGAGGTGTGCGGATCGGTGAGGTCGTCGCGTACCCCGTCGACCTCCCACCAGTAGTTCATGGCGTCGACGACCAGTTCGCCGTGCAGTTCCTCGACCGGGATCCCGCGGTACTTGCTCAGGGGAAGCGCCAGGATCACCAGGTCGGCCAAGGACGCCGCCTCGGCGGCGGTGACCGGGACCGCGCCGGGTGCGAGGACCTCGACGGTGAGGGAGACGTTCTCTGGCGCCCCCGACCCGGCGATCAGCACGCGAAGGCCTGCCGACAGGGCCAGCCGCGCCAGTACGGTGCCCACTTTCCCGGCACCCAGGATGCCTATGGTGCGGATGCCGTGTGCTTCCATTACGTTTCCCTTCACGTCGTCAGCCGGCCAGGATGTCCCGGACCATGGGGATCACCTTCGTGCCGTAGAGCTCGACCGCGCGCAGGCGGGCGCCGACCGGCTGCGGGCCGGCGGTGTACAGAAGGTCGAACCTGCCGACACCGAGTCCCTTCACCGCGCCGGCGATTCTGCGTGCCACCGTCTCGGGCGAGCCGATGTACAGGGAGCCGTGCTCGATCTCGGCCTCGAATTCCTCCCGGCGTACCGGTGCCCAGCCACGCTGTGCACCGATGCGGTCACGCATGAGCCGGTAGCCGGGCCAGAACACCTCCCGGGCCTCTTCGTCGGTGTCGGCGACGAACCCGGGGGAGTGCATGCCCACCGGATGCGCGGTGGTGCCGAACTTCTCCGCCGCGCGCCGGTAGAGGTCCGTGTACGGCAGGAAGCGTTCGTAGGAGCCGCCGATGACGGCGAGCATGAGCGGGAGGCCGTAGCGGGCGGTGCGGATGACCGACTGCGGTGAGCCGCCGACTCCCACCCAGGTGGTCAGCCGCCCCGATTCGGTGGTCGGGAAGACCTCGGTGTTCTCCAGAGGCGCGCGCAGGGTGCCCGACCAGGTGACGGGCTTCTCCTCCAGCAGCCTCGCGAACAGCTCGATCTTCTCCTCGAACAAGGTGTCGTAGTCGCTCAGCTCGTACCCGAACAGCGGGAAGGACTCGGTGAACGAGCCACGTCCGAGGATGACCTCGGCCCGCCCGCCGGAGAGCGCGTCGACCGTCGCGAAGCGCTGGAACACCCGCACGGGGTCGTCGGAGCTGAGTACGGTCACACCGGAGGACAGGCGGATGCGGTCGGTGCGTGTGGCGATGCCGGCGAGAACGGTCTCCGGGGACGACACCGAGTACTCGGAACGGTGGTGCTCGCCCAGCGCGATGACGTCGACGCCGGTCTCGTCCGCGAGGACGGCCTCGGCGACGACCTGCCGTATCGCCCTCGCGTGGGAGACCGGGGCGCCCGAGTCGTCCTGGGGCACGTCGCCGAAGGTGTCCAGGCCGAAAACGATGTCATGCATGGGTGGTCTCCTTGGCGAGCAGTTCCCTGACCCGCGGGGCGACTTCGCGGCCCAGCAGCTCGATCGTGCGGGCCCGGGCCCGGCGAGGCAGGTGCATGATGTCGTACTTGAGGTCGAAGCGGCTCAGGTGCAGGTCGCGGGCGGTCCGCGCGATCTTCTGGGCGACGGTCTCCGGCGAACCGACGAACAGCGCGCCGTGGTCGAGCTCCGCCTTGTAGCGTTCTCGGGTCGGCTTGTAGAAGCCGCGCTCCTCGGCGGCCTGGGCCACGACCGGCTGCCAGTACTCCCACCAGGTCTCAGCCGCCTCCTCGTCGGTGTCGGCGACCAGGCCCAGAGAGTGCTGGCCGATCGGCTGCGGCTCGTGCCCGGCCTGTTGCAGGGCCTCACGGTAGAGGGTGACGAGACCGGCGAAGCGCTGCGGGCGACCGCCGATGATGGCCATCATCATGGGCAGTCCGTAGCCGGCGGCACGGATCACGGAGTGCGGGCTGCCGCCCACGCCGATCCAGGTGGGGATCCCCCCGTCGCGCATCCGGGGACGCGGTTGCTGTTCGGTGAGCGGTGCCCGGAACGCCCCGGACCACGTCACCGACTCCTCCCGCTGGAGGCGCATGAAGAGTTCGAGCTTCTCCTCGAACAGTTCCTCGTAGTCGGCGAGGTCGTAGCCGAACAGCGGGAAGGACTCGGTGGCCGAGGCCCGGCCGAGGACGAGCTGGGCCCGGCCGTTCGACACGGCGTCCAGGGTGGAGAAGTCGTGGTAGAGCCGCACGGGGTCGTTGGTGCTCAGGACGGTCACCGACGTTCCGAGGCGGATGCGGCGGGTGGCGGTGGCGATGGCCGAGAGCAGCACGGGAGCGGCACTGTCGACATGGCCGGGCCGGTAGTGCTCGCCGATGCTGAAGACGTCCAGGCCGCTGGACTCGGCGAGGACGGCCTCCTCGACGAGCAGCCGGACGGTCTCGGCGTCCCCGAGCGTGCGGCCGTCGTCCGTGGCGACCTCGCCGAACGAGTTGAGGCCAATTTCGAAGGTCATGGTCTCCTCCATCGCTGATTCCACAGGGCGCCTGGTCTCGAAGTTATTGATTGACGCAACAAGTATCTTGAGACATGCTTGATGTGTCAATTGATGGGTTGCGAGCGGCGGTGACGTGCGCCGTAGCCCGGCGATGGCCATGCATCCGCCCCCGTTGGCGCATCGATCATAGATCATGTATTTGATTCATCAACTAAGTGAGGTGACCGTCGTGGCCCACGCCACGCAGATGCCGCACGCCGCCGTCCCGGCGTCCGACAGGCGCACGCGGCAGACGATCGTCCGCACCGCCTTGCGGCACACGGCCACGGGCGCGGCGGCGCTCGCGATGCTCCACGCGGCGCTGGTCGGCGCCTCTACCGGCGCCGACCCCTACCCCGACCTCGCCTGGACCGACACCCCGCACGTGATGTCATCCGTCTACATCCTGACACCCTGGCCCCTGACGGCACTGGTCCTGCTCTGGCTGGCACAGCAGCGGCCGGCGGTCTACGCCCGCGCCGCCCTCGCGCTGCTGCTGTCCAGCGCTGCCGGGCTGCTGTACACCTGGTCGGTACCGCTGGAACACCTGTCGGCGCACGAGAGTTCGCTTTTTCGTGAATACCTGGCGATGCCCGGTGCGCTCACGGGCTGGTATCTGATGACGGCCCTGGCCGCGATCACCGCCGTCTCGTCGGTCCGCACCCGCATCGCCGTCATGGTCGCCGCGCTGGGCGGAGTGACGACAGCCGTGCTGACATCCCCTCACCCCGCCTCCGCCGGGGTACTGGCCGCGGTCGTACCGCTCCTGACCTGGTTCGCCGTGGGGCTCCTCACAGACAAGGACCCGGTACGGCCGCGCACCGCGGACGCGTGGGAGCCGGAGGGGCAGGCCGTCGCGCCGCGGCCGCGTGCCCGCGTCCGAGCCCCCGGTACCGCACGGTTGGGGCGGGCGGGCTGACGGCCGTGCACCTCAACGGTGTGATCGAGGCCGCCGGCTGGTGGTCGTACGTCGTGGTGTTCGTGCTGACGGCCAGTGAGACCAGTGCCTTCGTCGGGCTGCTGGTGCCCGGCGAGACGGCCGTCCTCCTCGGCGCCGCGGTCGCCGGCCGGGGCGGACTGAACGTCTTCCTCCTCGCGGCCGTCGTGGTGGCCGGAGCCGTCACCGGTGACAGCCTCGGCTACGCACTGGGCCGCCGGTGCGCGCGCCGCCCCGGCCGGCCACGGCCCCTGGCGGCCCGACGCACCGCACGCGCCCGCGCCTTCCTCGCCCACCACGGCGCGGCCACGGTCCTCACCAGCAAGTTCATCGGTTTCGCCCGGACCTTCGTGCCCTATGCCGCCGGCTCCTCCGGCATGCCCTACCGCCGCTTCCTGGGCTACAGCGCCCTGGCGTCACTGGTCTGGGGCGCCGCGACGGTGACCCTCGGCTATTTCGCCGGAGCGGCCGCCGCCGACTACCTGCGCCCGCCCGGCCCGACCGGTGCCCTGGCGGTCGCCGCCGTCGCCGCACTCGTCCTCGTCGTCGTGAAGGTCTGCACCCACCGACGCCGACGCCGGCCCGTCACGTCGGCGATTGTGGCCTCGGGCGGGCCGGCGAGGACCGCGGTGCGAGGCGCGCAACGCGATTTGACCCACTCACAGGAGAAATGAGTCAGGTAATTCGAGGCCGCGGACCGGGCCGTGGTGCCGCTGGACATCCCCCTGGCCCACGAACCGTCCGTCACCGGTGGAAAGGCCGCCCATCTGGCTCGCGCCGCCGTGGCGGGACTGCCCGTCCTGCCGGGATTCGTCCCGGTGCCCGCAGCGCGGGTGCCCGGCATCCCGACCGGGCCGCAGACAATGACGCCACCTGGCGGACGCCGGCCGGGCCGGGCGGCGGTGGGCGCGGCAGGTCTGCTGCTCGTTCCGCTGCTGTGGTCCGCCCTGGCGGACGCGACCCAGACCCGGCCGGAGCCGCACCCGCCGCCGAGGCCACCACGACGGTGTTCACCGTACAGACACGTGACGGCGACCTGCGGCTGGCCGCCGACGACCTGTGGGCGACCCGCCGCCGGTCGACCGCCGCCCACAACGACGACGCCGGTCTCACCCGGGTGCGCGGAGGCGTCTACGTCGGTGTGCTCCGGCCCGCCCTGCCCCCGCACGACGTGATGCGTCCGCGTGGCTGCGTCGAGCGCGCGGACACCGACCGGGTCACCGCGGTCGTCCTGCGCTGAGCCTCCGGGGCTACGCCGTGAAGTCCGCCGCGTGGTCCCGGGCCCACCGGGTGAAGGTGCGGCCCGGGGTGCCGGTGACGTCCTCGACCGTGGCGGTGATCTCCGGCGGCACGCCCACGGTCTGCGCGAACGAGCCCAGCATCCGTTCGAGCATCGGGGGCGGAACGTGCGCGAAGAGTTCCGCCCCCGCCTCGGCCGGGTCGACCTCGACGAACGTCAGCTCCCGGCCGACGGCTGCACCGATCGCCGCGACCTGCTCGGCGTTGCTGTACGCCTCGGGGCCCGTCAGATGGTGCACCGCGGCCTCGTGGCCCTCGTGGCACGCCGGCGGCGAGGAGACGGTCGACGAGGGCTCGGCCGACGTTGCCGGTCGCGCCGGTCACTGCGATCACGTGTGCTGCCTCCGAAGACTCGGTCGATGATTTCTGGCCACCCGAGCCTAAACGTCGTGTGTGAGATGTCTGCTGGTCAGGGCGGTATGCGGCGCTTCCCGGTGCCCGGCGGGCAGAAGCTCCGGAATGACCATGAACCGCTTCTACCGGTGGATCCGTGTTGATAGTGACAAGCCCTCCGCTGCCACACCCCCGGCGGCGGGATGGGGTCGGCTGCCCTTCAGTGCGCCTTTTGGGCAGCCGCCCCCATGTTCCCGAGGCCACACCCACGTGTGAGGTGTCAGCCGGCCGCGCTGTCCCGGTAGGTCTCCAGGAGTCTGAGCCAGACCTCGCTGATGGTGGGGAATGCGGGGACCGCGTGCCAGAGCCGTTCCAGGGGCACCTCGCCGGTGACGGCGATCGTGGCCGAGTGGAGGAGTTCGCCGACTCCCGGTCCGGCGAACGTGACGCCGGCCACGGTGCCGCGGTCGGTGTCGACCAGCATCCGGGCCCGGCCTTGGTAGTCCTTGGCGTACTGCTGCGCGCCCGCCAGTCGGCCGATCTCGTAGTCGACCACCTCGACCCGGCGTCCGGTGCGCCGTGCTTCGTGGGTGGTGAGGCCGACGGACGCCACTTCGGGGGTGGTGAAGACGACCTGCGGCACGGCGGTGTGGTCGGCCGTCGCGGCATGGGCGCCCCAGCGGGCGTCGTCGAGCGGGGTTCCCAGGGCGCGGGCGGCGATGGCCGCGCCCGCGATCCGGGCCTGGTACTTGCCCTGGTGGGTCATCAGGGCCCGCTGGTTGACGTCGCCGACGGCGTAGAGCCAGCCGTCCGACACGGCGGTCACCCGGCATGTGTCGTCCACCGTGAGCCAGTCGCCCGGGGTGAGGCCGACGCTCTCCAGGCCGACATCGGCGGTGCGCGGCGCACGGCCGGTGGCGAACAGGATCTCGTCGGCGGCCAGTTCCTCGCCGTCGGCCAGGGTGATCCGTACCTCGTCGTCGGCGCCGCCCGCACGTCTCACGGCGGCGACCTCGGTGCCCAGCCGGATGTCGACGCCCGCGTCGCGAAGCCCGCCGGCGACGAGTTCACCGGCGAAGGGTTCCATCCTCGTCAGCAGGCCGGCACCGCGGACCAGCAGGGTCACCCGGGAGCCCAGTGCCTGCCAGGCGGTGGCCAGTTCGACCGCGACCACGCCCGCGCCCACCACGGCGAGACGGCCCGGGACCCGGTCGGCGCCGGTGGCCTCGCGGTTGGTCCACGGCCGTACGGTGTCGAGGCCGGGTATGCCCGGCAGGGCCGTGGTGGTGCCCGTGCACACCGCTACGGCATGCCGTGCGCTCAGCCGGACGGTGCTCCCGTCCGGGGTCCGCACCGACACCTGCCGTGGGCCGGTGAGCCGGCCGTGACCGCGTACGAGGTCGACCGAGACGAAGTCGAGCCAGTCGACCTGGTCCTCGTCCTTCCAGTAGGCGGCCATCCGGTCGCGGTGCGCGAGGACGGCGTCCACGTCCAGCGGGCCCTGCACGGCGGCGGCAAGGCCCGGGACGCGGCAGGCGTCGGCGCGGGCCACCACTGGCCGCAGCAGCGCCTTGCTGGGTTCGCAGGCCCAGAACGAGCATTCGCCGCCGAGCAGTTCGCTTTCGACGATCACCGTGCTGAGCCCGGCGGCACGGGCCCGGTCGGCCACGTTCTCGCCGACCGGACCCGCGCCTATGACGACCACGTCGTAGGTGCGGACGGACTCGTTCATCATTGCTCCTGTCGTTCAAGAAGGGCTCCGGCCTCCGCGCGAGGGCGTCGGCCGGAGCCCGTTTCTCCTCAGCCGCGTCCGGTCGACGGACGCGCCGTCACCGGCCGGGGAGCCGGGTGGTGATCTCCTGCAGCACCCAGCCGTTGCCGTCCGGGTCGCTGAACGCGGCGAACGAGCTGTAGCTGGCGCGCTCCGGGTGCGGGCCGCTGACGCGTCCTTCTTCCGTGCCGCGGTGGAACACGCCGCCGGCGTCGTGGAATACCTCGCTCATCTCGATGCCCCGGCCGACGAGTTCGGCGTGTGCCGCCTCGATGTCCGAGACGGCGAGGTGCAGGCCCTGCACGGACCCGGGTGCGGCGGTGGTGACGCCGGTGCCGAAGAGGATCGAGCACTGTGATCCGGGGGGCGTCAGATGCACCACGCGGTAGGTGTCGTCGGCGACGTAGTCGACGTCGAGACGGAAGCCCGCCTGCTCGTAGAAGGCCTTGGCCCGGTCGACGTCGGAGACGGGCAGCACCAGAACTTCGAGTTTCAGATCCATGTTCGCTTCTTCTGTTCGCGGGTGTGAGGTTTCGCCATGCGTGCGTCACCGGTTGAACCGGTGAGATCATGACACCGGCATGCGTAACCGGTCAAGCAGGTGACGTGAAGGGGTGCTCGGTCGGCCGACGTGGCGGGTGGTGGCGAAGACCGGCGGGGGTCGTGCGGGAGGCGGCAGTCCAGGCCGCAGCGGAGCGGCGATATGTGACGCAAGGTCATGTCGGCGATCACCGCGAGCGAGTCCGCCCTGGCGGCCTCGCCTCAAACGTATATGACGGCTTGACCATGCAATGGAGTACGTTGGTCTAATTCACCTGCTGATCATTTGTGTGCGAGGAGTATGTCACTCCCTGCTTGGCTTTCCCATCGCTTGCGAGGTGTGTCGGCGGCCGCCCGGCCGATGCCCCTCCCGTCGGGTCACCTGGCGGCCCCTCGCAGGCACGGGCAGCGCTGAAGGCGGTCGAGTGCGGCGGAGTGCGAGTGCGGACAGCCCCCGTTTCGTCGGCCGCGAGCGCGAGTTGCTGCGTGTCACCGACGCTCTTCGGCGGCGGCCCGCGCTGGTGATCGTCGAGGGCGAGTCCGGCATCGGCAAGAGCCGCCTGGTACGGGAAGCACTGGCGGCGGTCGCGACGGCCGGCTCGCAAGCCCTGGTGGTGGCCTGCCCGCCGTTCCGTGAGGCGCTGACGCTAGGCCCGGTCGTCGACGCGGTGCGGCAGGCCGTGCGTCTCGACTCCCTCACCGGGTCGGGGCAGGGACTGGCCGAACAGGCGCGCGTGGGCCGAGAGCGCCGACGAGCCGGTCTGCCACCTGGCGGCGTCCCTG
The DNA here is from genome assembly GCF_019510245.1 of Streptomyces sp. Lineage (GTDB taxonomy): Bacteria > Actinomycetota > Actinomycetes > Streptomycetales > Streptomycetaceae > Streptomyces. The sequence goes on from NZ_JAEKKT010000247.1 coordinate 10,627, forward strand.
CTGTACGCACAGCTCACCGCGGCGGCCGAGGGCGGCGACGAACGTCTGGAGGAGCTGCTGCGGGACATCCGCGAGGAGGGTGAGCGCCGCGGCATCATCGCCGTGTGGCTGGAGTCCGCGGCGGCGCACGCCCGCCTGCGGCTGGCCGCGGCCGACGCCGAACAGGCGGTCGCCCTCACCGAGGACTGTATGCGCCTGATCGCGCTCGTGCGGTCCGCGGCGAACGCCGACGTGGCGGCCGCCGCGGATAGGGGAACCGCCTTTCGCCCCGCCAGTCCGAAGTGGTGCGGCTGCTCCTACGGGGTATGACGAACCGTCAGACAGCCGGTGCGCTGTCGAGGTCCCCGAGTACCGTCGGCGCGCAGCTGAAGTCGGCGATGCGCGAGTACGGAGTGACCACCAGGACAGCGCCGGCCGTGATCGTCAGCCGAGCGGATCGCGACTGAGGTCTTCCTGCACCCGGGCTGCGTCCTCGGCGCCGGGCGCAGGGGTGTCACGGAGTGTCCGTGTCCGCGGTCAGCGGTGCCGCGTCGAGCAGGACGGCCGCCGCGGTCCGGGCGATCGTGGCGGCGGACAGGTCGCGGTCCATCCGGGCCGACTGCCCCGCGCCGTCGTACAGCAGGTGCAGCTGCCGGGCCAGCGCCTCGGGGGTGGCGTAGCCGGACGCCGCGGCGAGTTCGGTGAACAGGCCGCGGATCCAGAGACGGTAGTTGTCCGCGACCTGGCGGATCGAGCTGTCCTCGGCCGTCTCGGCGGTGGCCCGTACGAAGGCACAGCCGTTGTACTCGGGGTCGTTGATCGCCTCGCCCAGGGCGTCGAAGACGCCGAGCAACTGCTCGCGCGGGGTGCGGAAGCGGGTCAGGACCGTGGTGATCCGGTCCCTCATCCGCACGTAGCGCAGCTCGAGGTAGGCGCAGACGAGGCCTTCCTTGCTTCCGAAGGTGTTGTAGAGGGAGGCCTTGGCAACCCCGGCGTGCTCGATGACGCGGTCGATGCCGACGGTCTGCACGCCTTCACCGTAGAAGAGCTCGTTGGCCGCTTCGAGCAGCCGTTCGCGTGCGGACGGCTTGGTCGCGGTTCTCGTCGCCATGGCCACACCCTTTCAGACAGACTTGTTCATTCTAGTGCCGGAGGTTTCCGTCACACCTCGGAGACCTGGGCCACCGGAGTTGCCTCGGACGGGATGTCCTGCGAACGCACCACCGACACCCGCTGCACCGGTTCGACCTGGCGGCCGCGGGCCAGCAGCCCGGCCAGGGCCGCCA
>NZ_JAEKKT010000004.1 GCF_019510245.1 Streptomyces sp.
GCTCGCGCTCACGATCACGATCCCGTCGCAGACACCGAACTCGAAGTCCGAGGCGGAGATCGCGCAGAGCACGCTCAAGGCGGCCGGTATCAAGCTGACGCTCTCCACCGTGCCGGGCGACGACTTCTTCGCGAAGTACATCGACCCCGGCAAGTTCCAGCTGACCACCTTCACCTGGATCGGTACGCCGTGGCCGGTTGGCGGGGCGCTGTCGATCTTCAGGTACAACCCGAAGTCGGCCGGGCAGAACTACGGCTTCGGTGGTTCGACGGCGATCAACACGATGCTGGCCAAGGCCTCGACCGCCGCGTCGACCGACGAGGAGAACACCCTGGCCAACGATGCCTCGAAGGCGATGTGGAGCAACGCCGGCTGGTTGCCGCTCTACCAGAAGCCGCAGGCGACCGCGGTCAAGGCCGGCCTGGTGAACATCGGTGCGTACGGCTTCGCCGACATCCGCTACCAGGACATCGGTTACAAGGCCTGACCGGACGACGATCGGGACCGGCCAGCGGTCCCGATCGGCTGGTGACGAGCGAGGCCCGGCAGGAAGACTGCCGGAATAAGTTCGGCGACTCCAACGCGGAAGGTCCGATTCGTCCGGTCGAGCCGTCCCGCGCGCGATCGCGAAACGGTCACGATCTGGCTCCCGTTCGGTTGATCAGTGACAGGCTGCCGTAACTCGTACTAACGTCCGTTGACGGTCACAAGCCGCACTGAAGTCAAGCGAATTTGCCGAAACACCTGGTCGGCTGCTGCGAAGGAGGAACGGCCCACATGTCGCTGCCCGCAGGCGAGTTGCAAGTGATGTCCGACGAGACCCTGGTCGCGGCCAACACCGGCGCGGATGCTGACCCGGAGAACGCCAGCGCGGCCATCCGCGGGCGTTCGCTCGGCCAGATCGCCTGGCGCCGGCTGCGCCGGGACAAGCTGGCCATGGCCGGCGGCATCTTCGTGATCCTGCTCGGACTCGTCGCCATCCTGGCCAAGCCGCTGACCAACTGGTACGGCGCGTTCCCGAACACCGTGAACAACTTCCCGCCGCATGACCTCCTCGACGCCAGCACGCAGATGCCCATCGGCTCGTACGGCGGCGCATCGAGCACGCACTGGCTCGGCGTGACGCCAGAGATCGGCAACGACGTCCTGGCCAACCTGATCTACGGCACGCGCACGTCGCTGATCATCGGCCTGCTCGCGACGGCGCTCGCGGTGGTCCTGGGCGTCATTACCGGGGTGGTCGCCGGGTACTTCGGGGGCTTCACCGACACCGCACTGTCCAGGCTGTTCGACCTGCTGCTGTCGTTCCCGACGCTGCTGTTCTCGATCGCCCTCCTCGCGGTATTCGGCGACGTGGACTCGTTTGCCGGGCTGTCCGGGGTGGCGCTGCGTTTCGCGGTCATCATCTTCGTGCTCGGCTTCTTCAACTTCCCGTACATCGGACGGATCATCCGCGGCCAAGTGCTCTCCTTGCGCGAGAAGGAGTTCGTAGACGCCGCGCGCAGCCTGGGGGCTTCGAACTACCGGATCATGTCGCGGGAGATCCTGCCGAACCTGCTCGGACCGATCCTCGTGTATACGACGCTGGCGATCCCGGTGAACATTCTCGGTGAGGCCGGGCTGTCGTTCCTCGGTGTCGGCGTCCCGCAGGGCACTCCGTCCTGGGGCAAGATGCTCAGCGACGCCGGCGACTTCTTCACGATCGACCCGACCTACCTGTTCGCACCCGGCCTTGCGCTGTTCTTGACGGTCCTGGCCTTCAACCTCTTCGGTGACGGGTTGCGTGACGCGCTCGATCCGAAGAGCCGGCGGTGACGTCGTAGTCCACGTTAGTGAGCCCCGCGGCGTCAAGCAGACGCAGCGGTTTCGACAGAGACGAAAAAAGGGAGCATCCATGAGAGCGAGACGCCTGGCCCTGGCCGCAGGCGCTAGCACGCTGGCGATAGTGCTCGCCGCTTGCGGCAGCAGCGGCGGCAAGAAGAGCCCGAGCTCGACGAACGCGAACAACAACAACAGCAGTAGTAGTAGTAGCAATAACAACAACAACACGACGTCCGCGGGCTTCAACGCGGCAGTGGACAAGATCGTCAACCCGTCCACGAAGACGGGCGGCACGCTGCACCTCGGTGCGACGGCCGACTGTGACTCGTTCGATCCGAAGATCTCGTACTACGGCTGGTGCCTCAACATGCAGCGGCTGTACACCCGCAAGCTGGTCGACTACAAGGTCGTCAACGGCACGAAGTTCCAGCTCGCTCCCGACCTCGCGACCGACCTGGGCCAGCACAACGCCGACTTCACCCAGTGGACGTACACGCTCAAGGCGGGCCTCAAGTGGGAGAACGGCACGCCGATCACCGCGAAGGACGTCAAGTACGGCGTCGAGCGTGACTACGCCGCCGCCGAGATCCCGGGCGGACCGTTCTCGTACATGCAGAACGACCTCAAGGCCCCGAAGACCTACCGCGGGCCGTACAAGGACGGCGATCTGCCGGACACCTCCATCAAGGTGAGCGGCAACACGATCACGTTCTTCCTGAAGAAGCCCGACCCGGACTTCAACTACATCCTGGCCCTGCCCTGCAGCGCGCCGGTGCCGGACAAGGTCGAGAACGGTAGCTTCAAGGGCTCGACCTACACGAAGCACCCGATGTCGTCCGGTCCGTACAAGTTCCAGTCGTACCAGCCCGGCAAGGCCCTGACTCTCGTGCGCAACACGCAGTGGAGCCAGAGCACGGACGACATCCGGCACCCGCTGGTCGACTCGATCACGCTCTCCATCGACACCAACCCCGTGGACCTCGACAACAAGCTCGAGTCGGGTCAGTTCGATGCGAACGCCGCGGGCGGCGCCGGTGGCATCACGCCGGCGTTCAAGACCAAGCTTCTGACCAGCCCCGACCTGAAGAAGCAGGTCGATGACCCGGCGTCCGCCGCTTCGCAGTATCTGCCGGTCATGCAGACCGTGATCACCAACGTGCACTGCCGGCGGGCGATCTTCTACGCCACCAACAAGGCTTCGATCCTGAACGTCTACGGCGGCGACACGTCCGGCGCCATCGCGGGATCGATGACCCCGCCTGGTCTGCCCGGCTACCAGACCACCAAGGACTACGACCCGTACTCGGCCGGATCGAACCAGACCGGTGACCTCGCGAAGGCCAAGTCGGAGTTGCAGGCCTGCGGCCAGCCGAGCGGTTTCACGGTGAACTTCGCCTACCCCACCCCGAGCAACTTCGCACCGAAGGTGTTCGCCGTGGAGAAGTCGGCGCTCGCCCGCGTCGGCATCAAGCTGAACCCCGTCACCGACGACGCGTCGACCTACTACAACACGTTCATCGGCTCGCCGAGCAACATCATCAAG
>NZ_JAEKKT010000177.1 GCF_019510245.1 Streptomyces sp.
CCAAAACCGCCACCGACCCGCCAACCATTCTGATCAACCGCGGGGTTCAAGCCCACCTCCTCGAGTTACTCGGCATCGACGAAACCCGCCCACGCTGGCTGGACACCTGAAACCCCATGTGCGAAGTCCGGGTCTAGACGATCGTGGGTGCGCCATGCGGGGCCCACAGCCGTGACGACCACCCGTGCACGCACCCCCGTACCACTCACCCAACCACCACGACCAGGGAGTTCGCTGTGTCGTTCAGGTTGTGTTCAGGTCCGGCGCGGGAAGCTGAAACTCATGCACCAGAGGCGCCAAAGCATTGGTAAAGACATCTGTGGCAGCGGGAGTCCCGCATGTCATCGTGCCGACCATGACCACTGAGCACCTCCTCGACGACCGCTCCCGCGTTCCCCTCCGCACCATGGCGAACAAGGTGCCGGAAGTCACCGTCTACTTCTGGATCATCAAGGTGCTCACCACCGGGATGGGCGAGACCGCGTCGGACCTGCTGGCCCGCGTCCTCGGCCCGATACCGGCCGTCGGCCTCGGCGGTCTCGCCCTCGCGGCGTCCCTGGCCGTGCAGTTCGCGGTCCGCCGGTACATCGCCTGGGTGTACTGGACCGCGGTCGTCATGGTCAGCGTGTTCGGGACGATGGCCGCCGACGTCCTGCACGTCGGTCTCGGCGTGCCCTACGCGCTGTCCACCCCGTTCTTCGTCGTCGTGCTGGCCGCGGTCTTCGCCCTCTGGTACGCCGTCGAGCGGACGCTGTCCATCCACGGCATCCGCACCCGCCGCCGTGAGACCTTCTACTGGGCGACCGTCCTCGCCACCTTCGCCCTCGGCACCGCCGCCGGTGACCTGACCGCCACCGCCGGCCTCGGCTACTTCGGCTCGGTGGTCCTCTTCGCCGTCGCGATCTGCATCCCCGCGATCGCCCACCGGGGCGGTGCGCTGAACGCCGTGACCGCTTTCTGGACGGCCTACGTCATCACCCGCCCCCTCGGCGCCTCGCTCGCCGACTGGATGGCGGTCGGCCACGGCCGGGGCGGCCTCGGACTGGGGCTGGCACCGGTGACCCTCGCCTGGACGGCCGCCATCGCCTGCTTCGTCGGCTACCTCGCCGTCTCCCGCCGGGACACGTCGGCACTCGATCCGGCCTGAGCGGCCCGGTCCCGCTCAGGCCTCAGCTGCAGGTGAGGCGGCCGGCGGTCGCCTTGGCCGTGAGGACGCGGTGCACGGAGGCGGCGACCTTGGTGCGGAACGACGCGTCCCTCGCCATCTGGGCCTGCACCCCCTGGACCATCGCCGGTACGGTCGACGCCTTGACCGTGAGGACCATGTCGCCGCCGGCGGCGATGAACTGCACCGCCCGCTGTGCCGGGGTGTAGGCGCGCACCGCGACCGCCTGGCCGAGGTCGTCGGAGATGACGACTCCCTTGAAGCCGAACTTGGTGCGCAGCAGCGAGTTGATGACGGTCGGTGAGAAGGCGGCGAGGTGCCTGGAGTCGATCTTCGTGTACTTCGCCGACGAGATCATCACGAACGGCGCACCCGCCTTGATCCCGCTCTGGAACGGCTGGAGGCTCGAACTGGACGCGGTCGTCACCGAGTCCACCACGTTCGCCGTGGTGTCGGTGTTGCCGATCACCTGGCCCAGTCCGGGGAAGTGCTTGAACGTGGTCATCACCCCGGCCGCGCGGAAGCCCGCGGCGAAGGCGCCGGTGTGCGAGGTCACGACGGCGGGCGTGTGGCCGTACTCGCGGTAGAAGTGGCCGATGGGGGCGTTGCGGGTGCCGAGACTCGCGGGCACCACGTCGGCGACCGGGGCGAGGTTGAGGTCCAGGCCCGCCGCCTTGAGCTGCCCCGCCCAGGTCGTGGCGCGACTGCGCAGGGTGGCCGTGGACCACGTGCCCTGCGTCAGGGCGTTGGGAATGACCGAGAAGCCGGGGCCGCTGAGCACCTGGACCTGGCCGCCCTCCTGGTCGGTGGAGACGAGCAGCCCGACCCGGTGCCCGCCGACCGTGTCGGCCTGCGTGCGGAACGCGTCCACGACCTTCCTGGTCGCGGTGGTCCCGGCGCTGCTGCGGCCGGTGAGCATGACGGACCCGACGTGGTAGGTGCGCAGCGTCTGCAGGTCGGTGGTGCTCGGGCGGTTGGCGGCGACCCCGCCCATGAAGAGCTGGCCGACGCGCTGTGCCTGGGTCATCCCCGCGTAGACCGTGTCGGCGCAGCTCGCCGCGGACACGGCGGCCACCGGGTGGCCGGTCGCTCCCGCGGCCGGCCCGGTGCACACACCGGCGACGAGCACGGTGCTGACGACTCCAACAGTGGTGCGCCGGGCGGCGAGGCCGCACGTGCGCCGACGAACAGGTGTCCCCACGATGCGCTCCTGACTGATGCGGGTGCACGCCACGGAGACCAACGGGCCGACGGACGACATCGGACCGCATGGCCCGCGACCGGTTCATTCGCACAACACGTTACGCCGCCCGGGTGCCGACAGCACCCGGGCGGAGCCGTTGCCACGGGCCTGGGGGGACGGCGCGCGGCAACGACTCCGCGCATCCCCTCAGGGACGGGGGCCGGTCAGGCTCAGGGGATGAGCCGCCACTGCTCGATGTAGCCGACGTCGATCGCGGCGTGGTCCTGGACCCTGAGTTTCCAGGTGCCGCTCAGCGGCTGTGCGGAGGCGTCGACGGTGAACGTCTGGTCGACGTTGTCGGCGGAGCCGCCACTGCGGTTCAGCAGGGAGTAGACCGTTCCGTTCGGGCCGACCAGGTCGACCGTCAGGTCGCCCCGGTAGGTGTGGATTATCTTCACGTAGACCTGGGTGGTCGCCGACGCGTTCCCGGTGCGGTCGGTGACGGTGACCGGGGACTCCACCGCCGTGCTGTTGTCGGGGATGTCGACGCGGGTGGCGTTGGCGTAGACGTAGGCCACCTCCCAGGCGAAGCTCACCGTGCTGCTCGCGCCGGTGCCGTCGGTGACCGTGACGGTGACGTCGCTGGTGCCGAGGGTGGTCGGGGTGCCCGAGATCAGGCCGGTGTCGCTCATCGTCAGGCCGTCCGGCAGGCCGGTCGCCGTGTACGTCAGGCCCGCACCCGAGTTGGTGGTGTACGCGTCCGTCTGGAGCGACACCGCCTGCCCGATGCCGCTGATCTGGTCGGCGATCGGCGCCACGTTGACGCCCAGCGCGACGCGATGGCCCACGTTGATCGCCGCCCAGGCGTCGGCCACGGCGAGGTAGGAGGGGCTGTAGGCGCCGAACAGGTCGGCCGCGGCCTGGAGGGTGGCGGTCCGGGCGCCCGTAGGTGGTGAGTGCCCGATACCAGACGCGTTGGGCGTTGTCGATGCCGATGCCGGTCACCGGCCGGCCGTCGTAGGTGGGGCTGTCGTAGGCGACCCCGTTCACCGTCTTCGCGCCGCTGCCCTCGGAGAGCAGGTAGAAGAAGTGGTTGGCCGGGCCCGAGGAGTAGTGGACGTCGAGGCCGCCGAGCGAGGAGCTCCAGTAGTCGCTGGAGGCACCGTCCTTGGAGGGCTTGTCCATGTAACGCAGCGGGGTGCCGTCGCCGTTGATGTCGATCTTCTCGCCGACCAGGTAGTCCGGGACGTCGGCCGGCAGGTTCTCGTAGAACTCGACGGCGGCGGCGAAGATGTCGGAGGTCGCCTCGTTGAGACCGCCCGACTCGCCGGAGTAGGTGAGCCCCGCGGTGGCCGCCGTGACGCCGTGGCTCATCTCGTGGGCGGCCACGTCGAGCGCGGTGAGCGGGTGGGTGTTGCCCGAACCGTCGCCGTACGTCATGCAGAAGCAGCTGTCCTGCCAGAAGGCGTTGACGTAGTTGCTGCCGTAGTGGGCGCGGCTGTAGGCGGCGACGCCGTCGTTGCGTATGCCGTTGCGGCCGAAGACGTTCTTGTAGTAGTCCCAGGTGGCCGCGGCGCCGAAGGCGACGTCGACGCCCGCGGTCTGCCGGTTGGCCGGAGTGCCGTCGCCCCAGACATCGTTGTCGTCGGTGAAGAGCGTGCCGGTGCCGGAGGTGCCCTGGTTGAGGTCGTAGGTGCGGTGTCCGGCGCGGTCGCCGTCGACGAGTTGGTACGTGGTACCGGAGAGCGTGGTGCTGAGGGGCACGGTCCCGTTGAACTGACCGGTGCCGGTGCCGGTTTCGACGCCCTGGTACCGGAAGAGCTGCTTTCCGGTGCCCGCGTCGGTGATCACGTGGAGTTCGTTGGGGGTGCCGTCGTCCTGGAAGCCGCCGACCACGGACTCCCAGGCCAGGGCGGGTTTGCCCGAGCCGGCCCAGACGACGAGGCGCGGGCTGCCGTCCACCGCGGGATGCTCGGCGCCGGCCTTGGCCGCCGTGGTGAGCGCCTTGGCCTTCGCCGTGGCCGAGGAGACCTTCGCCTTGGTGGACGCGAGCGAGAGGGCCGCCTTCGTGGCGCGCGACACCGTGAGGCGGTTGCCGCGCTCGTGCACGATCAGGTCGCCGCCCTGCACATGCAGCGCCGCATGCGGGTTGCGCCGCAGGTGCGCGACCTTGATGCGGTCGGCCGTCGTCGAGAACCGCACCATGCGGGCGTCGGCGTCCCAGTTGTACAGCACGGTGGTCATATGGGGGCGGCCACTGCGCTTGATGGTGGCGAGCGTGCCGAACTGCTGCTTGCCAAGGAGGTCGGAGAGGGCTTCGTCGGACAGGGGGCGAGGCGCTGGTCCTTGAGTCATGACGTGATCAACACCCATGGCCGTCCGGCAATTTCGTGGACGCTGTGAGCTCCGTCCCCGCTTTCACGACACGCCCGGGACCGACTCTCGCAACAGCCCTCAGTCCTCAGCCCTCGGCCTCCGCGTCATAGCGCTCGCGGGCCTCGTGGAGTTCCTCGATATGGGTCTCCGCCCAGTCCTTCACTCCCGCCAGCAGCAAGGAGAGGCTGCGGCCGAGCGGGGTGGGTTCGTAGTCCACGCGGACGGGGACGGCCGGGGTCACCGTCCGCGCGAGGAGGCCGTCCCGTTCCGGGGAGCGCAGGGTCTGGGTGAGCATCTTGGGGCTGACGCCGGTGATCTTGCGGCCGAGCTCGCTGTAGCGCAGGGGGCCGGGGACCAGTGCGCAGACGACCAGGCTGACCCACTTGTCGCTGATCCGGTCGAGCAACTGGTTGGTGGGGCAGGCCCGGATGAACGCGTCGTACTCCACGCGCGCCTGCTCGCGCCGCTGGGCCGCCGTCGTCGGCATCGCTCACCTCTGGGGGACCTAGGCACCTTCAGCCGAGACGTTCTCACTCGACGATGCCGCAAAGGCCCACGCCCGCCTCGCGGCGGGCGGAGTGTGCGGGCGGCTGGTGCTGGTTCCCTGAGCGGGCGGCGCGCCCTGGAAGGGCGCGGGGCTGTGCCGGCATACGGCTCCGCCGCGTGGGCGCGACAAGCCACGACGGCGCCGCAGCAGGCGGCCGGCATGTCGCGGCGCTCGGCCGGTCCGGCATGTCGCGGCGCTCGGCCGGTCCGGCACGTCGCGGCGCTCGGCCGGTCCGGCACGTCGCGGCGCTCGGCCGGTCCGGTCGTCCGGTGGTGGCGCACCGTCTGCGGTAGTGCTTGGTAGTGCTCACGCCGCGGCGACTTCGGCGAGGTCATCAAGGACTCCGCCCGGCCCGAGTGATCCGTCCGAAACGGGCCGCTCAGTCCGGACGCGGTCCGAGCAGCCCCTCCACGATGTCGCGGAGGGGGCCCAGGAGGTCCTCGGGTGTCGCGTCGGCCAGGGGCAGCAGGCCCACCGCGGAGCGTACGACGGCGACCCCCACGCCGAGGGCGACCAGGAGCTCCGCCCGCAGCCGGGCGTCGGGTGCCGCAGGGGCGCCCGACGCTTCGAGCACCTGCCGGCCGAACTCCGCCAGGGCCCGCCGACGCAGCTCGGCCACCTGCTCGTCCCCGGAGTCCCGCAGCAGCATCAGTACCGGGTGCTCGCCGAACTCCGCCCACGCCCCGGCCGCCAGCTGCCGGCTCAGCGCCTCGGCCAGCGCGGCCCGGTCGCGCGGGAACTCCCCGTCACCGCCCAGGAACCGGGGCGTCGACGCCAGCGCCGCCTTGAACAGGCCCTCCTTGGAGCCGAAGTACCGCTTGATGAGGGCGAGGTTGACGCCCGCGTCCGCGGCGACGTCCCGCAGCGTCGTACGGTCGTAGCCCAGCTGCGTGAACCGGGCGCGGGCGGCCAGCAGCAGCGCCTGCCGGGTCGCCGCGGCATCCCGGCGGCGGGCCCCGGCGGCGGCCTGATCGGTCACGTCGTCCGACGACACAGCGGCTCCTCTCTCCAACGCCACCCCGGCCCCCTCGACGGACCGGGGTTCCGCGAGTCCGCCACGAAGTAATCATGCGTTGACATGATCCCCCAGCGCGGTCTACGTTGCCAAGTAATCGCTTGATGACCAACGGGGCCGCGTGGAAGGAACAGAGACGGTGCCTCAGCAAGCCCTGCTCGTCATGGATGTCCAGCAGGTCGTCGTCGACCGCTTTCCCGACTCCGGGTACCTGCCCCGCCTGGGCAAGGCGATCGAGGCCGCCCGGGCCGGCGGCGTCCCCGTGATTTACGTGGTCGTCGGCTTCCGCCCGGGCTACCCGGAGGTCAGCGCCCGCAACAAGATGTTCCGCGGCCTCGTGGGCGCCGCGACGCGGCAGGCCGGGGACGACAGGGCCACCCAGGTCCACCCGGACGTCGCTCCCGCGCCCGGCGAGCCGGTCGTCACCAAGCGCCGCGTCAGCGCCTTCGCGGGCAGCGACCTGGACATGGTGCTGCGGGCCGGCGGGATCGATCACCTCGTCCTCACCGGCATCGCCACCAGCGGCGTCGTGCTGTCCACCCTGCGCCAGGCCGCCGACCTCGACTTCGAGCTCACCGTCCTGTCCGACGGCTGCCTCGACTCCGACCCGGAGATCCACCGGGTGCTCACGGAGAAGGTGTTCCCGAAGCAGGCGGAGGTCACGACCGTCGACGACTGGGTGGCAGCACACTGACGCCCGCCGACAGGCGAGGGTGACCTCGACCGGCAGCTTCTTGATCCCGTCGACGACGGTGGAGCGCACCCGCGGGACTTCGCCCACCAGTCGGATGTCGGCCAGCCGGGGGATCAGCTCCTCGAACATGATGTCGGCGCGCGGGAGCAGGTTGCCCAGGCACAGGTGCGGGCTGCCCTTGCCGAAGGTGACGTGGTCGTTGTTCCGCCGGGCCACGTCGAAGTCGTACGGGTCGCCGAAGACCTCCTCGTCCCGGTTGCCGGAGGCGTACCACATGACGACCTTGTCGCCCTCCCTGATCCGCTTGCCGCCGAGCTCGACGTGGCGGGTGGCGGTACGGCGGAAGTGGTAGACGGGGGGCCAGCGCAGGAACTCCTCCACCGCCGTCGGGATCAGCGACGGGTCGTCCCTGAGCCGGGCCAGCTGCTTGGGGTGCTGGAGGAGGGCCAGCACCGAGTGGGTGATGGTGTGCCGGGTGGTCTCGTTGCCGGCCACCACCAGGAGCAGGAAGTAGTTGTCGAAGTCCTGCGCGGAGAGCGGGACTCCGTCGCGCGGGGTGGTGTTGACCAGTCCGGAGACCAGGTCCGCCCCCGCGCCGCCGCCGGGCCAGCGCCCGCCCGTACGCGAAGACTTCGAGCGAGGCGGGGGAGCGGAACGGCTGGTCGCGGTACTTCTCGCTCTCCGTGCTGTGCAGCAGGACGTCCGCGTAGTCGGGGTCGGTGTTGCCGATGATGCGGTTGCCCCAGTCGATGAGCTGCTGGTTGTCCTTTGGCGGCACGTCGAGGAGCCGGGCCAGGACGTTGATGGGGAAGTTCGCGGAGACCTCCGTCACGAAGTCGAAGGTCCGCTTGGCCAGTGCAGCGTCGAGGGTCTTCGCCGTCAGCCCGCGCAGGAAGTCGGTGTAGCTGCTGATGACCCCGCCCCGAACTGCCGCTGGATCACGCTCCGGGGGACGGCACCCGGCTGGAGATCCTGGACTGCTCGGGCGCCGCCAAGCAGAAGTGGGTCTTCCAGTCGGACGGCACCGTCCGCTCGCTCGGCCTGTGCATGGACCTGGCCTGGGCCAACACCGCGAACGGCACCGCGATCCAGGTCGCCAAGTGCAGCGGCAACCGTGCCCAGCTGTTCTACCTCAGCGCGCAGGGCGACCTGGTCAGCGCCCTCGCCGACAAGTGCGTGGACGTCACCGACAACGGCACGGCCAACGGCACCAAGCTCCAGCTGTGGACCTGCTCCGGCACGCCCAACCAGAAGTGGCACAAGGGCTGACCACGGCCCGCCATCCGGTCCTGTGGCGGAGGTCGCGGAAACGCGCCTCCGCACGGCCGGAAGCGTCCTCCTGGGCGATCTCGACGTCGAACCAGGTGCCGTACGCGTCCGTCCTGAGCGCCGTGCCGTCGTAGCGCCGCACGGCAGACGGGCGTCGGCGTCCCCCTTGCGGCCGCCTGTGCTGTCGAGCGGCGGCGCGCAGGCAGGCATCAGGCTCAATACATCGGAGGAGTCAACTACTTGAGTTGTAGTTATTGATGTGAACAGGGAGCTCAGGCCCCCTCAGCGGCTCAAGTAAGCGCAATCTCCCCCGTGCTGGAGTTGTTGACAGGTGCACGTGCGATGCCTAGGTTCGCCGATACACCCGATGTATCGATGATCCGTCAGGTATGGAGGACGATGATGACCTCACACCCGGACGCACGTTCACCGGTCCCCCGCAGAGCCGTACTCGGCACCGCCCTCGGCGGCGCGGCGGTCGCCGCGCTGCCCGGGGCCGCCCACGCGGCATCGACGGCACCGGCCCTCGCCGCCCACGGGGAGCAGGAGAAGCCCGCCGGAGCCGGACACCCCTGGAAACTCCGCGACACCATGACCACCGACGGCGCCTGGGAGCGGTTCCTGCGCGGTCAGGACCTGCTGTGGACCAGGCTGCCGACCCTCTGGTACGAGGGGCCGTTCCTCGGCGACGGGCTGCTCGGCAGCATGGTCTACCAGGAGCCGGGCGCCAACCAGATCCGCCTGACCGTCCAGCACGGCCGGGTCCAGGACCACCGCCCGCAGTTCGGCAGCGGCTGGGGCACCGCACGCCTGCCCGTCGGGCACCTCACCCTCGAACCGGCCGGCACCATCACCGCCGTCGACTGGCGCCTCAGCCTGTGGAACGCCGAACTCACCGGCACCGTCACCACCACCGCCGGCACCCTCACCCTCGCCGCCCTCATCCACGACGAGGTCCTCGCCGTCCGCGCCACGGCCGCCGGCGGCGAGCGCGTCACCTGGACCTTCCACCCGGAGGAGGCCATCAGCCCCCGCAAGATCCAGGAGGCCCCGCCGGCCGGCTACACCGCCAACCCGCCCTGGACCACCCGGACCACGGCCGACGGCACCGAACAGGTCCTCCAGCCGCTGACCGGCGGCGGCCAGACGGCCACCTCCTACCGCCGTTCCGGCGACGAGCTGCTGCTGAGCGTCGGCCACAGCTTCCCCTCGGACAGCGCCGCCGAGGCCGACTCCCGGCGGAATCTGCACCGTGTTGTGTCATACGGCACGCTCAGGCGACGCCACACCCGGTGGTGGCACGCCTTCTACCGGAAGAGCTTCGTCTCCTTCCCCGACCAGCGGCTGCAGAGCTTCCACTGGATCCAGCTCTACAAGGTCGCCTCCGCCAGCCGCGCCGACGGCCCGGTCATGGCCACCCCCGGCCCCTGGCTGGAGCCCACTCCCTGGCCGGCGGTCTGGTGGAACCTCAACGTCCAGCTGGAGTACTGGCTCATCCACGCCTTCAACCACCCGGAACTGGACTCCCTCGCCACCACCCTGCGCCAGAGCCAGGAACAGCTCACCGCCAACGTGCCCGCCGCCTACCGCCCGGACAGCTCGGGCATCGGCCGCAGCTCCGACATGTTCGCCGACCGCGAGGTGGGACAACCGGGAACCGGCGCCGAGACCGGCGACCTCACCTGGGCGCTGCACAACGTCTGGCTGTCGTACCGCCACTCCATGGACAAGTCCCTGCTGCGCGACACGATCTATCCGCTGCTGCGCCGCACGATCAACTACTACTGGCACTTCCTCACCCCGGGCAGCGACGGCAGGCTGCACCTGCCGAGCACGCTCTCGCCCGAGTACCCCGTCGTCCCGCCGCAGGACACCAACTACGACCTCGCCCTGATCCGCTGGGGCTGCCAGACCCTCCTCGACTCCGCCGAACTGCTCGGTGTCGACGACGAGCTGAAGCCACGCTGGCAGGAGATACTGGCCCGGCTCACCTCGTACCCGGTCGACGGCAACGGCTTCATGATCGGCGCCGACACCCCGTACGACCAGTCCCACCGCCACTACTCGCACCTGCTGATGGTCTACCCGCTGTACCTCGTCAACTGGGACCAGCCGGAGAACCGCGACCTCATCACGAAGTCCGTCGTGCACTGGCACGCGCTGACCGGCGCCCACCGCGGCTACAGCTACACCGGGGCCGCCTCGATGTACGCGATGACCGGCGACGGCGACACCGCCATCGGCTACCTGCGGAAGTTCTTCGACCCCACGACCCGCTACCCCTGCCGGGCCAACACGCACTACACCGAGGCCGGTCCGGTCATCGAGACCCCGCTGTCCGCCTCGCAGTCCCTGCACGACATGTTCTGCCAGAGCTGGGGCGGGATCATCCGCGTCTTCCCGGCCGTCCCGACCGCCTGGGCGGACCTCACCCTGCACGACTTCCGCACCCAGGGCGCCTTCCTGGTGAGCGCGGTGCGCAAGGCCAGCAGCACCCGGTTCATCCGGATCCGCAGCCTCGCCGGCGAGCCCCTCAAGCTCCGGCACGGCCTGACCGGCCGGCTCACCGTCCTGCTCGACGACGGCACCCCGGCCCGCACCCACGACCTCGGCGACGGCACCCTCGCCATCGACCTGCCCCGCGGCCGCGAGGTCCTCGTGTACTCAGGCACCCGCCCCGACCTCGTCATCGCCCCCGTCGCCGTCAGTGAACCGGGCGCGGCGTGGGGACTGCCGTAACCACCGACCGTAAGGCAGCGTTCACATGGCCGTTCCACTCCCAAGAAGCATGGTCGCCGCACTCTGTGCCGGGCTGGCGGCCACCCTCCTCACCACCGCGCCCGCACGGGCCGAGCAGCAGCCGCACGCCTGGACCGTCACCGAGGCGGCCCACGCACCCCGTGCCCGGATCGCCCTCGACGACACCACCGGCACCCTCAGTCTCACGGTCTCGCGTGACGGCCGGACCGTCGTCGAGCCGTCGCCCGTCGGTATCGTCACCCAGCAGGCCGACCTCTCCCAGGGGTTGCGCTTCCTGCACCGCAAGGACCGCACGGTCGAGGAGCACTACCGGGCGAAGTCCGGCAAGCGCCTGGACCGCCGGGTGCGCATGAACGAGACCCGGCTGTCCTTCGCCACCGCCGCCGGCGCCCGCCTCGACCTCGTCGTCCGCGCCTCCGCCGACGGCATCGCCTACCGCTACGTCCTGCCGGCCGGGTACGGCGACGTCCTCGGCGAGACCTCCGCGTTCAATCTGCCGGCCGACGCGGGAGCCTGGCTCAGCACCTACCGGGTCGACAACGAGGGCCAGTTCAACCAGTACACCGCCGCCACCGCCCCGACCGGCGAGTACTCCGACCAGGCCCTGTTCGCCACCGACGGCGGTTACACCCTGCTCGCGGAGTCCGACCTCACCGGCACCTACTCCGGCGCCCGGCTCGCGCACACGCAGGGCACCGGCACGTACCGCGTCAAGCTCGCCGACAGCCAGGTCCACACCGACGGCGCCCTCACCACCCCCTGGCGCGCCATGATCACCGGGGACCTCGCCACCGTCACCCGGTCGACCTTCACCGACGATCTCGCGCCCGCCTCCAAGGTCGCCGACACCTCCTGGATCCGTCCCGGCACGGTGCTGTGGACCTGGCTGGCCGGCGGCCGCACCGCGGGCCAGAGCCTCGACGCGCAGAAGGCGTACGTCGACTACGCGGCCGCACACCACTGGCCCTACGAGGCCGTCGACTCCGGCTGGTACTTCAAGAAGGACGAGTGGGACGTCACCGACCCCGACTGGCAGACCGACAGCTGGATGCCCCAGCTCGTCGACTACGCACGGGCCAAGGGCGTCGGGATCATCGTCTGGATCCACCAGCGCGACCTCGACACCCCCGAGGAACGCGCCCAGTGGCTGCCGACCCTGGAACGCTGGGGCGTCAAGGGAGTCAAGATCGACTTCATGAACTCCGAGGCGCAGTCCATGTTCCAGTGGTATGACACGATCCTCGCGGAGACCGCCGCGCACCACCTCATGGTCGACTTCCACGGCGCCACCCTGCCCAAGGGCATCCAGCGCACCTGGCCCCAGGTGATGACCATGGAGGCCGTCGGCGGCGAGGAGAAGCGCACCAACACCGCCGCCCACCTCACCACCCTGCCCTTCACCCGCAACGTCATCGGCTCCATGGACTTCACCCCCGGCGGCTTCCAGCGGGTCGGCCTGCGCCCCGACTCCGACGCGGCCGAGCTCGGGCTCACCGTCGCCTACGAGTCGGGGCTCCAGATGTTCGCGGGCACCCCCGAGTCGTACGACCAACGGCCCCTCGCCCGGGACTTCCTCGACCAGGAGCCCGCCGCCTGGGACGACACCCGGCTGCTGGCCGGCAGCCCCGGACAGGAGGCCGTGCTCGCCCGCCGCAGCGGGGACCGCTGGTTCCTCGGCGGGGTCTACGCCGGCGCCGCCCACACCGCCACCGTGCCGCTCACCGTCGGCCGGGGCCGGTGGCTGGTGCAGACGATCAGGGACGGCGCCGACGGCCTCGTCCAGGACAGCCGAGTGCTGCGCGGAGGCGACGAGCTGAGCGTCGACGTGGTCGCCAATGGCGGCTTCGCCGGGATCGCCTGCCGCTGGCACCCGGGCCTCACCACCTGCTACCGCTGAGCGCGCACCGCCGCCCGGCGGGCACCGAGCAACAGCCTGAGGGTGCCCGCCGTGGACGGTGACGCGGAACCCCGCAGCACCCCCGTACCGCGGGCGAGTACGGCCTCCGCGGTCATCAGCTCGATCTCGACGAGGGCGCTCACCATCGGCCGGTGGGCGGCCGGCATCAGGTCCAGCACCTCCCGCCCGGACCGCAGATCAACCCGGGCCCTGTCGACCTCGTGCTCCACGAGGGATCGCAGACCGTCGGAGGCCCGGCCCGCTTCGAGGTCCGCCACCGTGACCGAGAAGCGCTTCAGGGTCTCCGCCGGGATCCCCAGGTGCCCCTCCCGCAGGTCCTCGGCGAGGTCGTTGACGAAGTCCAGTCGCTGGCTGCCGTCGATGAGCGTGCGGCAGCCCGCCCGGAACCGCCCGTCGGGGTCGCTGCCCGGCCCCAGCAGTCCGGCGATCGGCAGGAAGGCGGGCAGCGAGTAGGCGTCCACATAGGCCTGGTAGTCGGCCTCCGTCGCGAAGCCGTCGAACTCCAGCTCGGCCGCGGCGGTGGCCAGGTACGACTCCACGGCCTCCCGGTGCCGCGGGTAGGTCGTGACGGTGTGCAACAGGGTGCGGATCAGCGGATCGTCACTGGTCCCGGTCTCCAGCCCGGTGCGCACCCGCTTCTCCCAGGCGTCCCAGGCCGCCGCCCGCTCCGGCTTCGGGCCGGAGTCGAGGAGTGTGTCCCCGTGGTGCATCACCGCGGTCGCGGCCACCACATGCGGCAGAACGGCGGGCGGCAGCAGCACCCGGCAGGCCAGGTAGGCGCTGCGCCGGTACCGCCGCACCAGCCGACGCTGGACGCCGTAGTCCCGGCGCAGTTCCGGGTCCGTGACGCCTGCCGCGGTCAGGGTGTTGTTCCACGCGCTCACGCAGTGATCGTAGAGGGTGCCGGGGACCGCCCGGTCGGGGGACGTGAACCGTGCTCTCAGGAGAGGGAGTTCAGGAATTCGAGCAGCGCCGCGTTCACCTCGTCCGGCCGCTCCTGCTGGGTCCAGTGCCCGCAGCCCGCCAGCTTCACGGGCTCGCGCACCAGGTTCGGCATCAACTCGGGCAGCCGCGCGATGAGTTCGGGTGTGCCGGGGAACGCCGGGACCAGGTCGCGGTCGCCGTAGACGTACAGCGCGGGCGGGGTGACGGCGGCGCCCTGCCAGGGGGCGGTGAGCTCCCAGTTGCGGTCGAGGTTGCGGTACCAGTTGAGGGCGCCGGTGAAGCCGTGGGAGAAGCTCTCGGTGAGCGCGTCGAGGTCGGCCTCGGTGAACCACCCCGGCAGGGACTCCGGATCCGGCATGTCCGCGAGCCAGCCGCGCTCGGGGTCGACCAGGGGCTGCCGGATCTCACCGGTGCCGGCGCCGTCGCCGGAGGCCATGGTGAAGAACTTCCGCAGCGTGGCGCGCGGGTCGCGGCCGAACTCGGCGTCGGCGACACCCGGCCGGTTGAAGTAGTTCCAGTAGAAGCGCCCGCCGAACCTCCGGTCCATCGTCTCCAGCGGCGGCTGCGCCCCGCGGAACGGCGGCGGCACGCTCAGCCCGGCCACCCCGCGCACCAGGTCGGGCCGGAACAGCGCGGTGTGCCAGGCGACCGGCGCCCCCCAGTCGTGCCCGACGACGAACGCCCGCTCCTCGCCCAGCTCCCGGATCAGTCCGACGACATCGCCGACCAGCTGGAAGATCCCGTACGCCTCGACGTCCGCGGGACGATCACTGCTGCCGTACCCGCGCTGGTCGGGGGCGACCACGTGGAAGCCGGCCTCGGCCAGCGGGCCGAACTGGTGCTGCCAGGAGTGCCAGGACTCGGGGAACCCGTGCAGCAGCAGGACCAGCGGGCCGGTACCTTCCTCGGCGATGTGCAGCCGGATCCCGTTCACGTCGACCATTCGATGCTGAACCATGTGCACGAGCGTACGCGCAATGATCTTCGGCTACCCGTCGTGGCCGGCTCCGGCGGCCGGGGAGGCGTCCGGAGCCGGCGGCGGTCCGGGGCCGGGACCCCCGGTCCGCCGGGTACCGCCGGCGCGGCGCTCAGAACGGGTAGTGCGCCTGCTGGGTCGAGAGGGTCACCCAGCGGGTGTTGGAGAACGCCTCGATGCCCCACCGCCCGCCGAACCGGCCGTACCCGGAGGCCTTGATCCCGCCGAAGGGCGCGTGCGGTTCGTCGGCCACGGACTGGTCGTTGATGTGGACGATCCCGGTACGGATCCGGCGCGCGACCGCGAGCCCGTGGGTGGCGTTCTCGGTGATGATGCCGCAGGTCAGACCGTTGTCCGTGTCGTTGGCGAGGGCGATCGCGGCCGCGTCGTCGGTGAACGTCTCGACGACGCCGAGCGGTCCGAAGGCCTCCGCGTAGTACAGCTCGGCGTCCTTGGGGACGTCGGCGAGGACGGTCGCCGGATGCACCGCGCCCTCCGGCCGGCCGCCCCCGGTGAGCACGGTGGCGCCCTTGCCGACCGCGTCCGCCACCAGCCCGGCCACCCGCTCCGCGGCGGACGCGGTGACCAGCGGGCCCACCACCGTGCGCGGGTCGCCCGGATCACCGGACGGGAGGGCGGCGACCTTGGCGCTGAGCTTCTGGACGAACTCGTCGGCGAGGGACTCGTGGACGAGGATGCGGTCCCCCGACATGCAGATCTGCCCGGAGTTCATGAACATGCTGAAGGTGACGGCGTCCACCGCGTAGTCCACGTCGGCGTCCGCGAGGACGAGCACCGCGTTCTTGCCGCCCAGCTCCAGCACCGCCGGCTTGAGGTGCCGTGCCGCGTGGGTGCCGATGATCCGGCCGACGCCGGTGGAGCCGGTGAAGTTCACCGCCCGTACCCGCGGGTCGGCGATCAGCGCCTCCGCGATCTGGGCCGCGTCCTCACGGGCGTTGGTGACCACGTTCAGCACGCCGTCGGGCAGCCCGGCCTCGCGGAGCACGTCCGCGACGAGCAGCCCGCAGGCGATCGGCGCGTCCTCGCTGGGTTTGACGACGACCGTGTTGCCGGCGGCGAGCGGCGCCGCGACCGCACGGACACCGAGGATGACCGGGGCGTTCCACGGCGCGAACGCCGCCACCACGCCGAGCGGCTCCCGTACCGCGAGCCCCAGGGCGCCCGCCTCCTGGGCGCTCAGCACCTCGCCCCGCGGCGCGGTGATCGCGGCTGCGGCCTCGCGCAGGATGTTCGCGGCGAGACCCACGTTGAAACCGGCCCACGGCCGGGTGCCGCCGACCTCCTGGGCCATGAGGTCGGCGACCTGCTGCGCGCGTGACTCCAGCAGGTCGGCGGCCTTGAGGAAGATCGCGCGGCGGGCGAAGGGGGCGAGCGCGGCCCACGCCTCGAAGGCCGCGTCGGCGGCGTCCACGGCGCGGGTCACGTCCTCGGGCCCGGCCGCGGCGACCGTGGCGTAGACCTCGCCGGTGTAGGGGGCGATGTCCTCGGTGGTGCGGCCGGACAGGGCGGGGACGTCCTTGCCGCCGATCAGAAGTTCGCGAATGAGGGGCATGGACGCAACCGTAGGAGCAGCATGTTTAGGATTCAAGCATTTGTGCTCCGCTTGTCGGCGGCGGCGGCCGCCCGGGTCGGGCGGCCCAGCGCCCAGAACAGCACACCGAGGAGCATGAATCCGACGAGCGGGACCAGCTCCGTCAGCAGGTACTTGCCGCGCTCGGCGTGGGTCCAGCCGTCCGGTGCGTAGTCGGCGCCGAACCAGTGGTCGCCCGCCCCCGGCGCGACCAGCTGCACGCTGGCGAAGAGGATGAGCAGGGTGAGGACCACGCTGATGACCCAGGGGAGGGGGGCCTTGTAGGGGCGGGGTGTGTCCGGGTACCTGCGGCGCAGGAACGGGAGCGCCGGGAAGATGCCCAGGTAGCTGACGAGGGTGGTGGAGACGGCGAGACCGAGGACCGCGCCGAAGAGCTTGGCCGCGCTGCCGTTGGTGAGCTGGTGGGCGAGGATCAGGACACCGGTGGAGACCAGGCCGCTGAGGATGTTCACCCGGACCGGGGTGCCGAACCGGCTGGAGATGACGCCGAGGAAGCGGGGCGCGGCGCCGTCGTAGCCCGAGACGGCCAGGGCGCGGTCCGAACCCATGATCCAGGTGACGCCCGAGGACAGCACCGTGAGGATGAACATGATCCCGGCCAGGTCCCCGAGCACGGTGCCGAACCCGCTGAGCGTGGCCGTGCCGTCGGCGCCGACATGGCCGCCGTACACCGTGAAGACCTGGCGGATCGCGTCGACGAAGCCGCCGAGGCCGGTGATCGCCTTGACCGGCAGGACGAGCAGGATGCCGAGGATCGGCAGCGCGTAGAGGAGGACGGAGAGCACGGCGCTGCGGAAGATGCCGTAGGGGATGTCCTTCTGCGGGTTCGTCATCTCGTCGCCGGCCGTGTTGGGCAGCTCGAAACCGACGTAGTTGAACATCAGGACCGGGACCAGGGCGACGAACCCCGCGTAGGTCGGCGAGAAGTCACCGGCGCCGAAGCCGTGCAGGCCGTGCTGGATCCCGTACACCACGACCGTGACGGTGAACAGGCCGAGCAGCACGAACCGGCTCCAGGCGCCGATGGTCGGGATCCACTTGCCGACGTCGAAGGAGAGGATCGCCGCGAGTACGCCCACCCAGACGAAGACGACGGTGAAGACGTAGAAGGCGGGGGTGCTCAGGTCCTTCCCGCCGTTGAAGAAGGTCGTGAACGCCGTGACGGCGGAGACGGCGAGGGTGCCGCCCAGCCACACCGGGTTGGTGATCCAGTACAGGAAGTTGTTGACGGCGCCGGCCAGCCGCCCGAAGGCCCGGCTGGTCCAGATGTAGGGGCCGCCCTCGTCGGGGAAGGCGGCCCCCAGTTCGGCGATCAGCAGCGCGGACGGCACGAAGAACACCACTGCCAGCACGATCAGCCAGGTGAAGGCCTCGGCACCGGACGAGGCCACGGCACCGATGGTGTCCACCCCGACGATGGTGCACAGCAGGAAGAACAGGATGTCGAAGCGGCCGAAGTGCTTGCGCAGCTTCTGCCGTTCCACCTGGGCGGCGGCCGGCGCGTCGACCGGCTCGGGTGCGATGGGGGCAGCGGTCACCGGGAGCTCCAGCGTGCTCGGGAGGGGCGCGATTCGGCCATGGTCCACTGCACCGCACAAGCGCACAAGCGTTTGGGCCCAAGTCGTGACCATCGTCCCGGGCACTCATAGCCGACGGAAACCTGCCGGAAACGCGGGGCCCGGCGCTAGCCGCTCCTGCTGCCCAGGAGCCGCCGTACCCCGCCGACCGCCGCGACGGTCAGGGCGGTCGTGGTCGCGGCCGTCACCGCCGGGTGCCGGGCCAGCGCGGCCTGCACGGAGTGCCCGTGCGACCGGTCGTCGAACTCGCCGTGGGCGCCGTGGTCGGTGCCGGGCACGGAGTCGGCCGGCGCGTAGAGGTTGCCGGGACCGGCGGGTGCGGGGGCGTCCGTCTGCTGGGAGTCGAAGCCGGTCCGCGCCAGGTAGCGGTCGAGCAGCGCCGGGGCCAGCCGGTTGGCCCAGATCGTCGCCGCGGTCGTGGCCCCGATGTAGCGCTGCTTGCGCTTCGGATGATCGGCGGCGTAGAGGACCCCGCGGGCGGCCACCTCGGGCTGGTAGATGGGCGGCACCGGCTGTGCGTGGCGGGGGAGCCGGGTGCGTACCCAGGAGAACTGCGGGGTGTTGACGGCCGGCATCTGGGCGACGGTGACGTTCACGTTGCTGCCCTGGTGCAGCAGTTCCACGCGGACCGACGAGGTGAAGCCGTTGATCGCGTGCTTGGCCGCGCAGTAGGCAGACTGGAGCGGGATGGCCCGTTCGCCGAGCGCGGAGCCGACCTGTACGACGGTGCCCCGGTCGCGGGGGACCATCCGGGCGAGAGCGGCCCGGGTGCCGTTCACGAAGCCGAGGTAGGTCACCTCGGTCACTCGCCGGTACTCCTCCGGGGTGATCTCGGTGAAGGGCGCGAACACACTGGTGAAGGCGCAGTTGACCCAGACGTCGATGGGCCCGAGGAGCCGTTCGACGGCGTCGGCGGCGGCTTCCATCTGGCGCGGGTCCGCGGTGTCGGCCTGCTGAATCAGCGGGTGGCCGCCGCGTTCGCCGACCTCCTCGGCGGTCGCCTCCAGACCGGCCTCGCCCCGCGCGATGAGCGCGACGCGCGCACCCCGCTCGGCGAAGAGCCGGGCCGTGGCACGGCCTATACCGGCGCTTGCTCCGGTGATGACGACGACTTGCGACATGGTCCTTTCCTTCGGTTCGTGAGCTTGGGTCTGTGAGCTTCGCTCTGTCGGTTCGGTTCGTGGGCTTCGGTCCGTCGACTCGGTGTGTCGGTTTCGGTCCGTCGGCCTCGGTCCCTGAGCTTCGGTCCGTCGGCCTCGGTCCCTGAGCTTCGGTCCGTCGGCCTCGGTCTGTCGGCTTCGGCCCGTAGGGCTCGCTTCGTCAGCCGATGCGGTAGGGGCGGGCCCGTTCGGCGTCGAGGCGCAGGCCCAGGCCGGGGGACCCGTCCCGGCCGGGGACCAGGGCGCCGCCCTGCGGGCTCGGCGCGCCGTCGAAGAGCAGCCGCTCGATGCGGACGTGGTCGTGGAACCACTCCAGGTGCCGCAGGTTCGGCACCGAGGCGGCCGCGTGCGCGTGGGCGGCGGGCGCGCAGTGCCCCGAGATCTCCAGGCCGTGGCCGAGCGCCAGCGCCGCGACCCGCAGCCAGACGGTGATCCCGCCGCAGCGGGTGACGTCCGCCTGCAGACAGTCGACGGCCCCGGCGGCGAGCATGTGCCGGAAGTACGGCAGCGTGTAGCCGTACTCCCCGGCCGTCACGTCGGCCATGACCCGGCCGCGGACGGCGGCGAGCGCCTCGAGGCGGTCGGAGGAGACCGGCTCCTCGAACCAGGTCACGCCCTCCCCGTCCAGCCCCGCCGCCACCCGCACGGCCTGCTTGGCGCCGTAGCCGCCGTTGGCGTCCACGTACAACTCGGCCGCGTCGCCGATGCTCTTCCGGGCCCGGGCCACCCGTGCCAGGTCACGTGCCTCGTGGCTGCCCCAGGACTCGCCGATCTTGATCTTGACCCTGGGAATGCCCTCCTCGGCCACCCAGCCCCGCAACTGCCGGTCCTGGCGCTCCGCGTCGTACGTGGTGAAGCCGCCGCTGCCGTACACCGGCACGTCGTCACGGGCGGCGCCGAGCAGTTCCACCAGCGGGAGCCCGAGCAGCCGCGCCTTGGCGTCCCACAGGGCGATGTCCACCGCGGAGATCGCCTCGGCGGCGATCCCCGGCAGCCCCGCGTTGCGCACGGCCCGCTGCATGGCCTCGTTGGCCCGCGGCACGTCGAGGGCCGGCAGGCCGGTGACCACCCCCGCGAGCAGGTCGTCGACGGCCCGAGCGGCCGCGGCCGGGGCGTAGGTGTAGCCGAGTCCGGTGACCTCCCCGCAGCGGACGGTGACCAGGACGAGCGTGGTGCTGTCCCAGGCCGCGGTCCCGTCCGCCTCGGGCGTGTCCGTCGGAACGGTGTAGACGGCGCTGTCCACCCGCTCGACGGCCGGCAGGTCGCTCACCGCCGTCCCGCTTCGTGCCGGTGCGGCAGGAACTCCTGGACCTTGGCCTTGAAGCCCTGCCGGACCATCGCCACCCGGTCGCTGTCGCCCTTGAGGACGGCGGCCGCCGCGGCCTCGATCTGGTCGAGGGTGGCGTGCGGCGGGATCGGCGGTACGGCCGGATCGGTCACGAAGTCCAGCACGCACGGCCGGTCGGCGGCGAGCGCGGCCTCCCAGGCGCCCTGCACCCCGCCCGGCTCGTCGATCCGCATGCCGGTCAGGCCCAGTGAGCGGGCGAAGTCGGCGTACCCGACGTCCGGGAGGGACTGCGAGGGCAGGAACTGCGGGGCGCCCTCCATGGCCCGCATCTCCCACGTCACCTGGTTCAGGTCCCGGTTGTTGAAGACGGCGACGATCAGCCGCGGGTCCGCCCAGTCCTGCCAGTACTTGGCGATGGTGATCAGCTCGGCCATGCCGTTCATCTGCATCGCCCCGTCACCGACCAGGGCGATCGCCGGCCGGTCGCCGTGCGCGAACTTGGCGCCGATGGCGTACGGCACCCCCGGCCCCATCGTCGCCAGCGTCCCCGACAGCGAACCCCGCATCGCCCCGCCCAGCTTCAGGTGCCGGGCATACCAGTTGGCGGCCGAGCCGGAGTCGGAGGAGAGGATGACGTCGTCCGGGAGCAGCCCGCTGAGGGCGTGGGCGACGTACTCGGGGTTGATCGGGTCGGCCGAGACGGCGGCCCGCCGTTCCATCACCTCCCACCAGTCCCTGACGTTGTTCTCGATCTTCTGCCGCCAGGACGGGTCCTCCATCTGGTCCAGCAGCGGCAGCAGCCTGCGCAGCGTCCGGGCGGCGTCGCCGACGAGGTTGACCTCGAAGGGGTAGCGCATCCCGACCATGTGCGGGTCGATGTCGATCTGCACCGCCCGCGCGTTGCCGAACGCCGGCAGGAACTGTGTGTAGGGGAAGGAGGAGCCGATGACGAGGAGCGTGTCGCAGTCGCGCATCATCTCGTACGACGGCCGGGTGCCGAGCAGCCCGATGGCGCCGGTGACGTAGGGGAGGTCGTCGTCGAGGGCGTCCTTGCCCAGCAGCGCCTTCGCGACCCCCGCACCGAGCCGGTCGGCGACCTCCTTGACCTCCGTGCGGGCGCCGCG
The DNA here is from genome assembly GCF_019510245.1 of Streptomyces sp. Lineage (GTDB taxonomy): Bacteria > Actinomycetota > Actinomycetes > Streptomycetales > Streptomycetaceae > Streptomyces. The sequence continues at coordinate 21,610 of NZ_JAEKKT010000177.1, forward strand.
CGCGCCCTGGCCGATCAGGATCGCCGTCTTGCCTGCGGAGTTCAACACGTCGGCGGCCCGCTGGAGGTCGCCGTCGTCGGGCACCGGCGCGTAGTGCGACATGCCGAGACTGGACGGCACCATCTTGAAGGCGTGCTCGGGCGGCGAGTAGTCGAGTTCCTGCACGTCGGCCGGGATGATCAGAGCGGTCACCGAGCGGCGCGCCATGGCCGTGCGCATGGCCCGGTCCAGGACGTTCGGGAGCTGCTCGGGCACGGTGACCATCTCGCAGAAGTCCGAGGCGACGTCCTTGTACAGGCTGAGCAGGTCGATCTCCTGCTGGTAGGAGCCGCCCATGGCGCTGCGGTTGGTCTGCCCGACGATCGCCACCACCGGGACGTGGTCGAGCTTGGCGTCGTACAGGCCGTTGAGGAGATGGATGGCGCCGGGTCCCGAGGTGGCGGCGCAGACGCCGACCTTGCCGGAGAACTTGGCGTACCCGCAGGCCTCGAAGGCGGACATCTCCTCGTGCCGGGACTGGATGAACCGGGGCTTGTTCTCCGCCCGTCCCCAGGCCGCGAGAAGACCGTTGATGCCGTCGCCGGGGTAGGCGAAGACATGGTCCACGTCCCACTCGCGCAGCCGCTGGAGAATGTAGTCGGAGACCTTCGTCGACATGTTCGACAACCTTTCCTGAAGTTGACGTGCGTGCGTCTGCGTGCGTCTACGGGCGGCGCAACTGCCGTACGGCGCCCAGCGCGGCCGCGGCCGCGAGGATCCCGGCGGCCGCGGTGGTCGCCCACCGCGCCGTTCCGGAGGGTTCGGCGGGCCGCCGGGCCATCTGGGTGCGGCAGCTGAACCCGTCGGCCAGCACCAGGCTGTCCGGGGCGGCTCCGCGCACCGCGGGCAGCACTCCCAGCTCGCCGACCGCCATGGAGACGTCGTGGTGCCCGCGCTCGAAGCCGAAGTTGCCGGCCAGGCCGCAGCAGCCCTCGTCGAGGACGTCCGCGTCCAGGCGGGCACGGCGCATGAGTTCACGGTCGGCGTCGAACTTCATGATCGCGTGCTGGTGGCAGTGGGTCTGCACGGTCGCCTGCCGGGCCAGGAACGGCGGCTGCCAGCCGGCCGGCGCGTGGTGGACGAGCTGCTCGGCGAAGGTGCGGGTCTGCCCCGCGAGCCGCTGCACGTCCTGGTCGTCGGGGAGCAGTTCGGGGGCGTCGGAGCGGAACACGGCCGTACAGGACGGCTCCAGGCCGATGACGGGCGTGCCTGCCTCCAGGTAGGGCGCCAGCGCCCGCAGCGAGCGGCGCAACACCCGTTTGGCGACGGTCAGCTGACCGGTCGAGATCCAGGTCAGGCCGCAGCACACGGGTGTCTCGGGCACGGCCACCCGGAAGCCGGCATCCTCCAGGACCCGCACGGCCGACATCGCGACCGAGGGGTGGAAGTGGTTGCTGAAGGTGTCCGGCCACAGGACCACGGTCGCCGGATCCGCCGGGTCCGGCTGCTCGGTGCCGAGGGCCCGCCACCAGCGCACGAAGGACCGCTCGGCGAAGACCGGGGGCTGCCGCTCCCCGGCCACCCCGGCGAGGACCTTCCCGGCCCGGCCGAGCAGCGGCGCGTGCAGCGCGCTGTTCGCCAACCCGGGCGCGTGCTCGGCCAGTTGGGCCCACAGGGGTAGCCAGCCCATCGAGTAGTGGGCGGCCGGGCGGAGGCGGCCCGCGTAGTGGTGGGCCATGAACTCCGCCTTGTACGTGGCCATGTCCACGCCCGTCGGGCAGTCCGACTTGCAGCCCTTGCAGGCGAGACAGAGATCCAGGGCGTCCTTGGCCTCCGTGGACCGCCAGCCGTCCTTGACCGCCGAGTCGGCATGCCCGTCGAGCATCTCGAACAGCAGCCGCGACCGCCCGCGCGTGGAGTGTTCCTCCTCGCGGGTGGCCCGGTACGAGGGGCACATGACGTCGCCCTCCAGGCTCCGGCAGTTGCCGATGCCGACACAGCGCAGCACCGCCCGGGTGAAGGAGTGGTTGTCCTCCGGATACCCGAAGTGGGTGTCGTGGGCGTCCGGCCGCCAGGCGGCCCCGAGCCGCAGCTGCCCGTCCACCGGATGCGGGTCGACGACCTTGCCGGGGTTCATCCGGTTGCCCGGGTCGAACAGCGCCTTCAGCTCGCCGAAGGCGCCGACCAGCCGCTCCCCGAACATCCGGGTCAGCAGCTCGCCCCGGGCCTGGCCGTCGCCGTGCTCGCCCGACAGCGAACCGCCGTAGGAGGCCACCAGGTCGGCGGCCCGCTCCACGAAGCGCCGGAAGTCGGCGACACCCTCGGCGGTCTTCAGCCCGAACGGGATCCGGGTGTGCACGCACCCCTGCCCGAAGTGCCCGTACAGCGAGGGGTGGTCGTAGTCGAACTCCTCGAACAGCCCCTTGAGGTCCCGCAGGTAGTCGCCGAGCCGCTCGGGCGGCACCGCCGAGTCCTCCCAGCCCTCCCAGGTCTCGCGGTCGTCCGGCGGCCGCGCGGTCACCCCGAGCCCCGCCTCCCGCGCCTTGAGCATCTTCTGCTCGCGCTGCGGATTGTCCGAGAAGGCCACCGAGGAGTCCTTCTCCGACCTGCCGATCGCCTTCAGCAGCGCGTGCGCCTGCTCGTCGACCTCGTCCTGGCTGTCCCCGGTGAACTGCACCAGCAGCCAGCTGTCCGCCTCCGGCAGCACCCGCAGCGACTCCAGGTAGGCCTGCTCCTCGCGCATCAACTCCGCCATCCGCCCGTCCAGCGCCTCCAGCTGGCCGGGGGAGCAGTGCTCCAGCAGCAGCGGCACGTGGTCGGCGGCCTGGCAGATGTCGTCGTACCCCAGCACCAGCAGGGACTCGTACGACGGCACGGGCACCAGTTCCAGCTCGGCGCGCAGCACGTTCACCAGGGTGCCCTCGCTGCCGACCAGGGCCCTGGCCACGTCGAAGCCGTTCTCCGGGAGCAGCGAGTCCAGGTTGTAGCCGGAGACCCGGCGCGGGATCTCCGGGTAGCCGCGCCGGATGTCCCCCAGGTACTCGGCGACGAGCCGGTCGAGGCCGTCGTACAGCTCGGCCCGCCGGCCGCCCTCGGCGGCGATCCGGGCCCGCTCGGCCTTCGAGGTGGGGCCCACCCACATCCGCAGCCCGTCGTACGTCAGCACTTCGAGCCGGCGCACGTTGTCGACCGTCTTGCCGTAGGCCTGCGCGGAGGCCCCGCACGAGTTGTTGCCGATCATGCCGCCGAGCGCGCAGTGGCTGTGCGTTGACGGCTTGGGGCCGAACTTCAGCTTGTGGTCGGACAGCCGCCGGTTGAGTTCGTCCAGGACGATGCCGGGCTCCACCACGCAGGTGCGGGCGTCGGGGTCGACGGAGACCAGCGCGTTGCAGTACTTGCTCCAGTCGATCACCACGGCCTCGTTCGTGGTCTGGCCGGCGAGACTGGTGCCGCCGCCGCGCGACAGCACCGGGACGTCGAAGCGGGCGCACAGCTCCACCGCGTGGGCACCGGCCTCCACGGTGCGCGGCACGACCACGCCGAGCGGGACCTGCCGGTAGTTGGAGCCGTCCGTCGAGTAGGCGCCCCGGCTCCCGGCATCGAAACGGACCTCCGCGTCGGTCCCGTCGCGCAGGGCCGTGACCAGGCCGTCCAGTGACTCACCGGGAACGCGTGTGCTCATCGCCGACCTCCGGGCTGACGTGGAGTTTCCTCCGGTACGGCCCCCCGGGTACCCAGGAAGTCGACTTCTTTCGCCAGGACGATCCGGGCCCCCATGTTGCGCTCCATCATGTCCAGCGCCGCCGACGCCAGGCCCGAGTGGATCGAGGCGACGGCGTCCCTGGGCACCATGACCTCCAGATGGCGGATGTGGGCGTCCAGGGCCGAGTAGAGGACGCACTGCTCGGTGACCTGGCCGCTCAGCACCACCGTCCCGACCCCCAGCTCCCACAGCAGATAGGCGAGGGGCGTGTCGTAGAAGATCGAGTGCCGGGCCTTGACGACGAACAGGGAGTCGTCGTCCGGGCGGATCGGCTCGACCAGGTCGGCGTGCGGGCGGGACAGCGCGGACTCGACGAGTTCGCCGTGGTGGGAGCGCCAGAGCCCGAAGTTGTCGTTCGCGTAGATCACCGGCACGCCCGCCGCCCGGGCCCTGCCGATCAGGTCCGCCAGCACGGGCACCACCTGCTCCGCGGCGGGCAGCAGCAGCTCCGCGTCCTCGTGGTCGTACGTGTTGATCATGTCGATGACGACGAGCGCGCGGCCGTCGGTCGCTCCGGGCCCGGTCACGGCGTTCACCACCTTCCGCTGTTCTCGCGGTCAGTCCCGCAGCTGCGGCAGGACCTTCGTGCGGTAGAAGTCGAAGAAGCCCTGCTGGTCCGGGCCGATCTGGTTCACGTAGACGGTGTCGAACCCCGCCTCGACGAACGCGGACACCGCCTTGACGTGGTCGTCCGGATCGTCGCCGCACGGCACGGACTCCGCGACCTGCTCCTCGGTGACCAGCTGCATGGCCTGCTCGAAGTGGCGCGGGGTCGGCAGGACCTGCGGGAGTTCACCGGGCAGCTGCTCGTTGGCCCACAGCCGGTGTGCGGTGCGCACCGCCTCCTGCCGGTCGGTGCCCCAGCACACCTTCATCCCGCCGTACACCGGGTTGGCGCCGCCGCCCCCGCGCCGGAACCGCTCCACCACGGACTCGTCGGGCATCATCGTGATCAGCCCGTCGCCGATGCGCGCGGCGACCTCCGCGGCCTGCGGTCCGAACGCCGACACGTCGATCGGCACCGGCTCGTCCGGCACCGTGTACAGCCGGGCGTTCTCCACCGTGTAGTGCTTGCCGCGGTGGCTGACCTGCTCCCCGGTGAACAGGCGCCGGATGATCTGGAGCGCCTCCTCCAGCATCTCCAGCCGCACCGGCGCCTCCGGCCAGACCGTGCCGAGGATGTGCTCGTTCAGCGCCTCACCGGTGCCCACCCCCAGCCGGAACCGGCCGTCCAGCTGCACCGCGGCGGTGGCGGCCGCCTGGGCGATCACGGCGGGGTGGGTACGCACCAGCGGGCAGGTCACGGCCGTCTCCACGGGCAGCGAGACCGCCTGGGAGAGGGCGCCGATCACCGACCACACGAACGGGCTCTGGCCCTGCCCGTCGTGCCAGGGGTGGTAGTGGTCCGAGATCCACAGCGACTCGAAACCGGCCTGCTCGGCCATCCGCGCCTGCTCGACCAGCTCCGCGGGGCTGTGCTCCTCGCACGAGAGGAAGTATCCGAAGCCCGCCATCGTCTCTCCTGATCCGCGTGTGTGACTGGGGACCGCAGCCGAGTACCCCGTGGCCACCCGGTTGTGCACGGCGTGTCGCCCGGATGAGGAGGGGTACCGGAGAGGCGGGTCATCGACAGACCGACCACGGAGGTGTTCATGGCACTGCGTGTGCTGCCCCGGAAGGCCTGGCGGAACTGGCGGCGCTCCGCCGACCTGCGCATCCCGCTCCACTCGACCGAGGTGGAGGACGCGAGCAGGCGATTCCTCCTGTACGGCGCCCTGCCGCTGTGGGTACTGCCCGGCCTCGCCGACTGGTGGATGCACAAACGGACCCGGATCGAGCACACCAGCGGCACCAGGGAGTCCGCGGTCCACGCCCTGATGATGACCGAGGCCGGGGTGCCGGTACTCATGGGCCTGCTGGCCCGGGTCAACCCCCTGGTGCTCTCGGTGATGGGCGGCGCCGCCCTCACCCACGGCGCGACGGCCGTGTGGGACGTCTCGCTGGCCGTCGGCGAACGCGAGGTCCGGCCGATCGAGCAGCACATCCACAGCTTCCTGGAGGTGCTGCCCCTCACTGCCCTGGCGTTCACCGCCTGCCTGCACGCCGACCAGGTCCGGGCGACCCTGCGCGGCGGCCCGGGTGCGCAGGACTGGCGGCTGCTGCCCAAGGAGCACCCGCTGCCGGCCAGGTACCTGGCGGCGCTCGCCGGGGCCGTCGTCGGCGGCGTCGCCCTGCCGTACGCCGAGGAGCTGTGGCGCTGCCGGCGCGCCGCATCGGCAGCGCGGGGGGCGTAGCGCGTGTCGTCCGTCCCGCCCGCGTCCCGAAGGGAGCCGTCGATGAGAAACGGAGAGGGCACGGCGCGCACCCCCGACCTCAGGGTGGCCGACCCGGAGCCGGAGTCGGCCGCACCCGAACAGCTCCCGCCCGACCGCACCCAGGCCATCCTGGAGGCGGCCAAACAGATCGGCGCCATCCTCAAACGCGCCGGACACAGGTTCGCGCTGGCCGGAAGCGTCGCCGTCTACGCCCACGGCGGCAGCGGCAGACTCCGGCACGACGCCGACTTCTGCGTACTGCCCGAGGACGCCGAGGCAGTGGCCGAGTCCCTGCGCGCGGCCGGTCTGACGGTGCGCGTCCCGCCGGAGGACTGGCTGGTGAAGACGGCCTGCTTCGACCAGGACGTCGACATCATCTTCGAACTCGCCCACCGTCCGGTCACCGTGGATCTGCTGGCCCGCGCCCAGGAACTCTCGGTCGACTCCGTCCACATGCCGGTCCTGTCGGCGACCGACCTGCTGGTGAACCTGAACATGGCCTTCTCGGAGCACCACTGCGACTTCGGGGCCGTCCTCCCGGTGGCCCGCACGCTGCGCGAGAAGGTCGACTGGGGAGAGGTGCGGCGCCGCTGCGGCGACGAGCCGATGCCTGCCGCCTTCCTCTTCCTCCTGGAGCGGCTGAACGTCATCGACCCCCCGCAGGAGCAGTGATGAACCTCGAATACCTGGTGGCGCACGTCGCCGAGCACCTCGCCGCCGGGCCGTGCGGCGAGCTGGGGGTACGGGCCGAGATCCGGGGCGGGACGGTCCTGCTGACCGGGACCGTCCCGTCCGCGGCCTGCCGTGATGCCGTCAGCCGCGTCGTGCAGGACGAACTGGCGGGGGTGCCGGTCCACTGCGACCTCGTCGTCGCCGAGACCGCCCCGCCCGACCACCCGGAGGTGCTGACATGACCAGGGTCGCGGCCGTCGGCGACATCCACATGGGCCCGGACAGCCAGGGCACCCTCCGGCCGGCCTTCGAGACGCTGCCGGGCTGCGCCGACATCCTCCTGCTCGCCGGCGACCTCACCCGGCACGGCACTCCGGAGGAGGCGCGGGTCGTCGCCCGGGAGATCAAGGACCTGGGCGTCCCGGTCGTCGCCGTCCTCGGCAACCACGACCACCACGACGACCACCCCGACGAGGTCACGGCCATCCTGCGGGACGCCGGAGCGCACGTCCTGGAGGGCGAGGCGACCGTCGTGAGCCACCGGGGTCTGCGGATCGGCGTGGCCGGCACCAAGGGCTTCGGCGGCGGGTTCGTCGGCCGGTGCGCCGGCGAGTTCGGCGAACCGGTGATGAAGGAGTTCGTACGGTACGCACGCCGCCGCGCCGACGGCCTGCGCGCCGCCCTCGAGGAGCTGCGCCGGCACGAGTGCGACACCCGTATCGCCCTGACCCACTTCGCCCCCGTCCCGGACACCCTGGCCGGCGAACCCCCGGAGATCTACCCGTTCCTCGGCAGCTACCTGCTCGCCGAGGCCATCGACACCGTGGGCGCCGACCTCGCCGTCCACGGACACGCGCACGCCGGCACCGAGCACGGCATGACCGGTGGGGGAGTACGGGTGCGCAACGTGGCCCAGCCCGTCATCGGACGGGCCTTCCACGTCTATTCGCTTTCTGCCCGCTGAACTCGCGGTGGTCCGGGAGAGACCCGGCACGAGGGGTACCCGGTCGCCGACAGACACCCTCGAAGAGTGGGAAGGGGGCCGGTCATGGCCCAGCACGTACGCGACATCATGACCAGCGACCTGGTGACCGTGGAACCGCAGGCGTCGGTCGCCGCCGTGGCCCGGGTGATGCGGGACGAGGACGTCGGCGCGGTCCTGGTGACCGAGGAAGGGCACCTGCGCTGCCTGGTGAGCGACCGCGACCTGGTGGTGCGGGCCTTCGCCGAAGGCGCCGACCCGGAACGGACCACCGTCATGCAGGCGGCCAGCGAGGACCTGGTCACCATCACCCCGGACGACACCCTGGACCGGGCGGTCCGGCTGATGCGCGAGCACGCCGTACGGCGGCTCCCGGTCGTCGACGGCGACCAGCCGGTGGGCATCATCGCCATCGGCGACCTCGCGATCGAACGCGACGAGAAGTCCGCCCTCGGCGACATCAGCGCGGCGCGGCCCAACACCTGAGCCGGCCGGGCCTCAGCCGATCGGGTGCCACGACCCAGCCGCGCGGGTGTTTCGCGCCGACCGGGTACTCGCCCCGCGCCTCCCGGGCAAGGGATGGCGAGAGGCGAGGAGGCGTTTGGTGGATCCCGAGCACGGTGCGGCGGGGGAGCGGTTCGCGGACGCGGTCGACGCCCGGCTGCCCGTCCACGACGGCGCCGGTCAGCTGCTGCGCAAGTCCTTCCCCGACCACTGGTCGTTCCTGCTGGGCGAGATCGCCCTGTACAGCCTGATCGTCCTGGTGGTCACCGGCGTGTGGCTGACGTTCTTCTTCAAGCCCGAGATGCGGGACGTCGTCTACGAGGGGTCGTACGTCCCGCTCCTCGGGCAGCCCGTGTCCGGGGCCTTCGACTCCACCCTGCACATCAGCTTCGACGTCCGCGGCGGCCTGCTGATGCGGCAGACCCACCACTGGGCCGCGCTGGTCTTCGTCGCCGCGATCGGCGTGCACCTGCTGCGGATCTTCTTCACCGGCGCCTTCCGGCGGCCCCGGGAGATGAACTGGGTCATCGGCGTCACGCTCTTCGCGCTCGCCCTCGCCGAGGGCTTCGCCGGCTACTCATTGCCGGACGACCTCCTGTCCGGCACCGGACTGCGGATCGCCCAGGGCATCACGCTCTCCATCCCCGTCGTGGGCACGTACGTGGGCATGTTCCTGTTCGGCTCCGAGTTCCCCGGCCACGACATCATCCCCCGGCTGTACAGCCTGCACATCCTGCTGCTGCCGGGTGCGCTCATCGCCCTCGTCACCGTCCACCTGATCCTGGTCTTCCACCTGAAGCACACCCAGTGGCGCGGTCCCGGCCACAGGAACTCCAACGTCGTCGGAAAGCCGCTCTACCCCCAGTTCACGGCGTCCTCCCTCGGCCTGTCCCTCAGCGTCTCCGGACTGCTGGTGGCGCTCGCCGGCATCGCCCAGATCAACCCGGTGTGGAAGTACGGCCCCTACCGCCCCGACCAGGCGTCGACCGGCTCCCAGCCGGACTGGTACGTCGGCTTCCTGGAAGGCTCGCTGCGCCTGGTCCCGCCCTGGGAGACGAACTTCGCCGGACACACCCTCATGTGGAACGTCCTGCTGCCGGCCGTCGTCCTGCCCGCGCTGCTGTTCCTCGTGCTGTACGCCCACCCCTTCGTCGAGCAGCGGCTGACCGGGGAGTGGCGCCAGGAGCAGCACTTCTGCGACCGTCCGCGCGAACGGCCCGCCCGCACCGGCCTCGGCGTGGCCGGGATCACCTTCTACGGCGTGCTGCTGCTGGCCGGCGGCAACGACGTCATGTCGCAGGCCTTCCGGATCTCGGTGAACGCCCTGACCTGGATCTTCCGTATCGCCCTGATCGTGGCCCCCATCGTCGCCTTCTTCCTGACCCGCTCGCTGTGCCGGGCCCTGCTGCACGCGGAACGGGAGCGGCTGACCGAGGGCGAGGAGACCGGTGACGTACGGCAGACGCTCGCCGGCGGCTACGAGAGCGTGCGGCGGGAAGAACTCCACCGGCCCGGCCGACTCCGCCACCTCCGCCTCCGTGCGGTCCTGCGGGCGCGGGCCGTGCCGGATGTAGCTGACCGCGCAGAAGAACGACACCAGCGCGGCCATCCCGAACGCCACGATCAGCGCCGCCGTCCCGGCCGGGTCGGCCCGCGACCACACGCCGTAGAGCGCGGCGGCGCCGCCGAAGAAGACGGCCACCCCACCGAAGAGCAGTGCCTCGACCTTCACCGCAGCCCCTTCTTCTCCGCCAGCCGCAGGATCTCCGGATGGTGCAGGTCGAACGCCGGCGACTCCGACCGCACCCGGGGCAGCGCCACGAAGTTGTGCCGCGGCGGCGGGCAGCTCGTCGCCCACTCCAGTCCGCGCCCGTACCCCCACGGATCGTCCTCCTCGACCTGCCGTCCCCGGTGGGCCGTGAGCCAGACGTTGTAGAGGAACGGCAGCGTGGAGACGCCCAGCAGGAACGCGCCCGCCGACGAGAGGGTGTTGAGGAGGGTGAACCCGTCCGCCGGCAGATAGTCGGCGTACCGGCGGGGCATGCCCTCGGCCCCGAGCCAGTGCTGCACCAGGAACGTCAGCTGGAACCCCGGGAAGAGCAGCCAGAAATGCACCTTCCCCCACCGCTCGTCGAGCATCTTCCCGGTGAACTTGGGCCACCAGAAGTAGAACCCGGCGAACGTCGCGAAGACCACCGTCCCGAAGAGCACGTAGTGCAGATGGGCCACGATGAAGTAGGAGTCGGTGACGTGGAAGTCGAGCGGGGGCGAGGCGACGAGCACTCCGCTCAACCCGCCGAGCAGGAACGTCACGAGGAAGCCCATCGACCAGAGCATCGGCGTCTCGAAGGAGAGCGACCCCCCGCGCATCGTCCCGATCCACGCGAAGAACTTGATGCCGGTCGGGACGGCGATCAGGAACGACATGATCGAGAAGAACGGCAGCAGCACCGCCCCGGTCGCGAACATGTGGTGCGCCCAGACGACCGCGGACAGCATGGTGATGGAGGTGGTGGCCCCGATCATCGGCAGATAGCCGAAGAGGGGCTTGCGCGAGAACACCGGGATGATCTCGGAGACGATGCCGAAGAACGGCAGCGCCACGATGTACACCTCGGGATGCCCGAAGAACCAGAACAGGTGCTGCCACAGCAGGGCCCCGCCGTTGTGCGCGTCGAAGATGTGCGAGCCGAACTTCCGGTCCGACTCCAGGGCGAGCAGCGCGGCCGTGAGCACCGGGAACGCGGGCAGCACCAGGATCGACGTGAACAGCACGTTCCAGGTGAACATCGGCATGCGGAACATGGTCATGCCCGGGGCGCGCAGGCACAGGACGGTGGCGAGGAAGTTCACCGCCGTCAGCGTCGTCGACACACCCGACACCACCAGCCCCATCGCCCACAGGTCACCGCCCGCGCCGGGGGAGAAGTAGGCACTGTTCAGCGGCGCGTAGGCGAACCAGCCGAAGGCCGCGGCGCCGCCCGGCACCAGGAACCCGGAGACCACGATCAGCCCGCCGAACAGGTACATCCAGTACGACAGTGCGTTGAGGCGCGGGAAGGCCAGGTCCGGGGCGCCGATCTGGAGCGGCATGATCGCGTTCGCGAAACCGGCGAACATCGGGGTCGCGAACAGCAGCATCATGATCGTGCCGTGGATGGTGACGAACTGGTTGTAGGTCTGGTTGCTGAGGAACTGCAGCCCGGGACGGGCCAGTTCGGCCCGCATGCCCAGCGCGAGCAGCCCGGCGAACACGAAGAAGCAGAACGCCGTCACCATGTACAGCCGGCCGATCACCTTGTGGTCGGTCGTCGACGTCCAGCCCAGCAGCCGGCGCCCCAGCGACGCGGGAGGCGCGGGAGGCGCGGGCTCTTCGCCGACGCGTTGCGAGAGTTCGCTCATGGTCCTCCTCAGCCGTGCCGAGCGCCGGAAGCGCCACGCGGGTGCCCTGCCCGCCGTACCCGGAAAACCGTCCGGCTCCCGCGCGGGCGCGACCGCCGCCCGTGACGATGAAACCGGCATAGCGGACGGATGGGATGTGTCAGCTCCGCCCGACGCTACCGGTGACCCGCCGAAGACCAGGTCCGCCACGCCTCGCGGCCGGGCATTCGATGCCGGGTGGCGGGTACCCGGCGCGGATGGACACAGCACTGGAGCAACTGGCCGCCGCCGGCTCGGCGGCGGGGATGGTCGTCATCGTCGTCTGCGGTGTGCTCGTCACGGCCGCGCTCATGGGCGCCGTACGCCTCGGCATCGGGGTGCGGCGGCGCGAGTCGGCACCGCCGCGGCGCTCGGAGCAGCCGAAACTGCCCGACTCCGGACCCGTGTACGAGGAGCAGAACATGCGCGAGCCGAACGAGGTGCCCCGGGCGGCGGGCGACGGTGAGCGTCTCACCCCGCACCAGCTGGGCAACGCGCACAGCAGGCCCAGCGGCGACCAGACCCGCCCGCGCTGGCACCCCGGCTCCAGTGGCTCCTTCGGCAGCGGCGGCAGCGGCGCGAAGTGAGCCGTCTCAGCCCACGTAACGGCGGGCGGCGGAGTGGCGCCGGGCCCGTTGGAGCGCCCTCAGACGGCGCTCCAGGTCCCTCGGAACCGGATGGCGCTGCCGCAGCACCCAGGGCAGCCCGGCCGGCGCGGCACCGACCGCGCGGGCCGAGGCGGCGTCACGGGGAACGATGGCCGGCAGCTGTGCCGTTCGGTGCAGGGCGGACAGCAGCGGGCGGTGCAGCCACGTGAATCACAGGGTGTTGCGCAGCCCGAGGACCCGGCGCGCCGTGCTGTCCCGCACCACCGACGCCTGGTGATGGCCCGTCAGGTGGTCGAAGGTAGCTGAGCCGCCGGCCCCGCCGCAGCGGGTCGGCCGCCGACAGCTCCTCCTCGCCGCCCAGCCGCAGACCGGGGTAGAAGCCGCCCGCCGCACGGAAGGCGTCGGCGCGCAGCACGGTGGCGGCCGCCAGGAAAGAACCCGGCGCCGGGCCCGGCAGCCAGTCGAGCGCACCGGCCCAGCGGCCTCCTCCAGACGGGCCTGCTCGCCGACCCCTGCCGGAGGCCCTGGAGGGGGCCGCCTGAGAACGGGCCCGGCCCGGCGGCCGGCGGGGCGGCCGACGCGCCGGAGCAGCCGACGACGGCGGAACCCCGGGCCCGCCGCGCGGGTCCGGGGTTCCCGGGGGTACGACCGCTGCCGGCCGGCCGCTCTCAATGCAGGCCGCCGGGATCGCCGGGCCGGATACGGCCGCGCCACGCGCCGCTCTCGGCGCCGCGCTGCTCGATGAAGTCCTTGAAGCGGTGCAGGTCGCCCTTGACCCGGCGGTCGATCATGCCGAGCGCGTCCGCTCCCTTCTCGGCCAGCCCCGAGGGCTCGACGTCCATCGTGAGCTCGACCCTGGTGTGCGTCGGGTCCAGGGGCTCGAAGCGGACGGACCCGCGCTGCCGGGTGTCGCCGTCGATGGTCCGCCAGGTGATCCGGTCGTCCGGCAGCTGGTCGACGATCTCGGTGTCGAACTCGCGCCGCACCCCGCCGATGCTGGTGGTCCAGTGGTTGTGGCGGTCATCGAGCTGCGTGACTTCGTCGACACCCTCCATGAAGTTCGGGAAGTCCGCGAACTGGGTCCATTGGTTGTAGGCCGTGTGGATCGGGACGTCGACTTCCACGGCTTCCTTGACCGTGCTCATCTGTTCCTCCTCGTCGCAGGCGGCTCGTTCCCGGGGCGCGCGCATGCGTCGGGTATGCGTCCCAGGGGTGTTCGCTTGTGCACAGCGGCCGGGTACCCCACTCGGCGCGCGGGCAACACACACCGGCGGGGAGGCGGGTCAGCCGGTACGGAACACGTCCTGGGCCGCCCTGACCCGCAGGTCCTCCAGGGTGCGCAGCTGACGGTGGGCCCGGTCGATCAGCCCGTCGAGCTCCCGCCCGTCCAGGTGGTCGTCCGCCTCGGCCAGAGACCGCAGCGTCCGCCAGCCGAGTTCCTTGCCCTTGACCCCCAGCCGGAGGAACTCGAGTTCGATCACCAGCGTGAGCGGCGAAGGACGGAGCAGACGTCCGTTGGCCTTGAGCCGGCCGAGCCGCTCGGCCGTGCCCGCGGCGACGGTCTTGTAGCGGCGCGCGGGCACGCCCAGGTCCCGCATGACGCGCAGGAGGGTCTCCCGGTCCTCGGCGATCTCGGCCGCGAGCACCCGCAGGGGGCCGGCCGCCGGTGTGTCGCGGTGCGACCGGGCCATGAACCGGGAGCGGCCGGCACCGACCGTGGCCCCGGCGAGGTGGTCGTTGAGGTAGATCCCGAGCAGGTCCGTCCGGAGTCCGTTCACCCGCGGGCGGGCCCGGTGGTGGGTCGGTGTCGTCATCGTTCGTGTCCTCGTTTCCCGCCGCCTCGGTGGCGGCGGCACCCGAGTACCCGCAGGACGGTGCCGGATCCCGCTGCCCGCGACAGGGGATTCACGCCCGGAGCATCATGAAACTCCCGCAGGTGAGGAGGGCGCCGTGAACGCGGTCGTGGAGAGTGTGCGGATACCCGTGACGGGGGTGCGGCTCGACGCCGACGTGGCCGTCCCCGAGGCGGCGAAAGGGGTCGTGCTGTTCGCGCACGGCAGCGGCAGCGGCCGGCACAGTCCCCGCAACCGCTTCGTCGCCGGCGAACTGCAGGCGGCCGGGATCGGCACCGTCCTCGCCGACCTGCTCACCCGCGAGGAGGAGCGGACCGACGCGGTCACGGGGGAGCTCCGCTTCGACATCGGCCTGCTCGCCGCCCGCGTGACCGACCTCGCCGACTGGCTCGGGGAGTACGAGCCCGCCGCGGAGCTCGCGTGCGGGCTCTTCGGCGCCAGCACGGGCGCCGCGGCCGCCCTGGTCGCAGCCTCCGTGCGTCCGGACACGGTCCGCGCGGTCGTCAGCCGGGGCGGACGGCCGGACCTGGCCGGGAGCGCGTTGGCGTCCGTCCGCCGGCCGACCCTGCTGATCGTCGGCGGACGCGACCAGGAGGTCCTGCGGCTCAACCAGGACGCGATGCGGCAGATCCCGGGCGAGACCCGGCTCGAAGTCGTTCCCGGCGCGACCCACCTGTTCGAGGAGCCGGGCACCCTCGAGCGCGTCGCACACCTCGCCTGCGACTGGTTCACCCGCCGTCTGCCCGGCTGACCCCGCCCAAGGTGTCGAGAGCGGCCCGGTGATGGCCCCGGACGCGACCCAGGGCCGGGTGCCGGAGAGCGGGCCCGTCAGCCGCCCGGGCGCCCGACGGGCCCGCGACCGCTCCGGTCGGCGGACGGCACGGCCCGGCGCGCGGCGACGACCATGACCGCCAGCGCCGCCAGAGTGAGCGCGGCGCCGGTGTACAGCGGCGCCGTGTAGCCGAGGCCCGCCGTGATGGCGAGGCCGCCGAGCCAGGCGCCGAGGGCGTTGCCGACGTTGGACGCGGACACGTTGGCGCTCGCGGCCAGCGCCGCGCCCCCCGCGGCATCGGTCACCCGAGTGATCATGCCGGGTACGGCGGCGAACCCGGTCACCCCCATCAGGAACACCAGCACCACCGGCCGCCGATCACGTTCCCCACGACCAGGCCGACGCCGTACACCATCAGCAGCCAGGCGACATCGGCCGCGGAGAAACCGCCGACCCCGGTGAAGGTGTAGGCGATGTAGCTGAACGCCCCGAACATCCCGCCGTAGCCGAGCGCGGTGGCGGTGAGGGTGAGCCACACCTGCGCGGAGCGGAACGCGCGCACCTGGTCCCGCAGCCCGCCGCCCGCCGCGTCCCCGGGCACCGCACCCGCTCCGGCAGGGACGAGGGCGGCGATGCCGGCCAGCGCGAGCACGCCGATCGCGGTGACGGCCCAGAACGCCGCCCGCCATCCCCAGCGCTCGCCCACCGACGCGCCGACCGGCACGCCCAGCACGTTCGCGAACGTCAGCCCGGCGAACATGACGGCCACCGCCCGGGACTTCCGCTCCGGAGCGACCAGGCTGCGGGCGACGAGCGAGCCCACGCCGAAGAACGAGCCGTGGCACAGGGCGGCGACGATCCGCCCGAGCAGCAGCACGGCGTAGGTGGGCGCGACCGCGGACAGCAGGTTGCCGACGACGAACAGCACCACCAGCCCGACCAGGACCCGCTTGCGAGGCAGCCGGGCCGTCGCCGCGGTGAGGACGATCGCGCCGACGGCGACACTCAGCGCGTACCCGGAGACCAGCCGGCCCGCGGCCGCCTCCGACACCGAGAAACCCGACGCCACCTGCGGCAGCAGCCCGGCGATCAGGAACTCGGTCAGCCCGATGCCGAACCCGCCCAACGCCAGCGCGACGAGCCCGCCCGGCATCCGTTCCCGCACCGGCACGTACCTGTCCCCGACCGCGGATCCACCCATGCGCCGACCCTCGCCGCCGGCGGACGCTCCGTCCATGGACAAAGATCGGTGGTCCTTGGACGGACGGACGAGAGGCGGGAGAAAACCGGTGGACCCACGTGGCCCCCGCTGCGTAGCGTCGGTGCCACCGTGACGCCGGACGAGGAGGTGAGACCCATGAACGCGGTATCCGAGTGGGTGCTCCCTCGCTCCGTCACGGTCGGGCGATCGACATAGGTGTCGCCGGGAGCGCCTGAACGACAAGGCCATCCCGAAAGGCAACACCTCATGCATTCTCTGGAGTTCACCGCCGAGACGTCCTCGGACGGCGTCGTGGAACGCGACTTCACCGTGGGCGGGATCCCCGGCGTGCTCTGGTCGCCCGCATCCTCCGGGCGCGCGCCCCTGGTCCTGATGGGCCACGGCGGCGGCACCCACAAGAAGTGGCCGGCGATGCCCGGCCGCGCCCACCGGATCGTGCACGGCTGCGGGTTCCACGTCGCCTGCATCGACGCGCCCGGCCACGGCGACCGGCCGCGCACGGCGCACGACGAGCAGGAGATCGCCGCGCTCTACCGGGCACGGGAGGCGGGCGAGCCGGAGGGCCCGATCGTCGTCCGCTACAACGCCCACCTCGCCGAGCGTGCCGTGCCCGAATGGCAGGCGACCCTCGACGCCCTCCAGACCCTCCCCGAGATCGGCACGGAAGGGCCGGTGGGCTACTACGGCCTCAACATGGCCACCGCGATCGGGGTGCCGCTGACGGCGGCCGACCCCAGGATCACCGCCGCCGTCCTCGGCCTCCACTGGCCCGACGCCCTGGCCGCGGCGGCACGGCGGATCACCGTCCCGGTCCAGTTCCACCTCCAGTGGGACGACGAACACATCCCCCGCGAAGCCGGTCTCGCACTGTTCGACGCCTTCGCCTCTGAGGAGAAGACCCTGCACGCCAACGCGGGCAGGCACAAGGAACACCCCAGGTTCGAGGCCGACAGCGCGGCCCGCTTCTTCGCCCGCCACCTCACCCGGTCCCTGCCGGCACCGGCTCTGAGCTGACGGCCCTTCGGCGCCCGGCAGGCTGCCGGGCGCTCCCGCCCACCGGTGGCGGCGGGCGTAGGGCTAACCCCCCGGGGTGACAGCAGGCCTGCCGGATGGTGACGGCCCCGGCCCGTCCACAAAGCTGGGGGAGTCGCTGAAAACGCCCGGTCCGCCCGGTCCGCGCGGCCCGTGCAGCCGAGGAGGCCTGTCTTGCTCACCCGCCGTACCGCCCTGTTGTCGGCCGTCTCCGCCACCGCCCTGTCCGCCGTCGCCGTGCGCACCGCGTCGGCCGCGCCGCGTACGGCAGGGCCGGTGCGGCTGACCCTGCCCACGCCCGGCGGCCCGTATCCGGTGGGGACGGTCTCCCTGCGCCTCGTCGACACGGCACGCGCCGATCCCTGGATCACCGCACAGCCGTACCGGGAGCTGATGATCAGCATCCGCTACCCGGCGCGGGACGTCGGCGGCCGCCCGCGGGCACCGCAGATGCTGCCGGGGGAGGCGGCCGGCTTCGCCGCCGTCAACAACCTCGCCGACGTGCCCGCCGACCAGGTCGACTGGGCGGCCACCCGCACCCACGCCCACGAAGCCGCCCCGGTCGACCGGGACCGCGGCCCGTACCCGGTCCTCTGCTACTCACCCGGTACCGGCGACCCGCGCTCCCTCGGCACCACCCTCTGTGACGGCCTCGCCTCCCGCGGCTACGTCGTGGTGATGCTCGACCACACCTACGACGCGACCGCCGTCCAGTTCCCCGGCGGCCGCGTCGAACGCACCGTGCTGCCCGCCGAGTACGACAGGGCCTACCCGGACCAGAAGCGCATCAGGGCGCTCCTGAAGAAGACGATCGACGTACGGGTGGCCGACACCCGCTTCCTGCTCGGTGAGTTGCCGCGGGTGCTGTCCCGCGAGCTGGGCGGCACGCCGGACCTGGACCGCATCGGCATGTTCGGCCACTCGGCAGGAGGCTTCACCGCTCTCCAGGCGATGCACGACGACCGGCGCATCGCGGCCGGGGCCGACCTGGACGGCGTGGCCGCCTACGTCCAGGACGACGGTGACACCGGCCATCTCTCCACCGTCGCCGCCGAGGGCCTCGACCGGCCCTTCCTGCTGGTCGGCAAGGACGGCAACGACCTGAGCACGGTCCCGTCCTGGAATGCCCTGTGGCGGCACAGCCGCGGCCCGCGCGAGGGCCTGACCCTGCGCGGCGCCGAACACGCCACGTTCACCGACGAGGAGGCGATGATCCCGCAGATCGCCCGCGGGCTGGGGCTGCCCCGGAAGACGGTCGTGAAGAACATCGGCACCATCGCCCCGGACCGCGCGATCACCGTCGAACGGCTCTGCCTCGCCTCCTTCTTCGACCGCCGTCTGCGTGGCCGGAAGGCAGCGGGCCTGCCGGCCCGCACGCCGGAGGCACGCTCCTTCGGCAGGTGAGCGGCCGGCCGCCCGGGTGGCGCCGGCGTCAGGCCGGAAGCCAGGACAGCCCGTCCTCGGTGACCCCGAGGGGGCCGGGGCCGGACGGCGACGGGAGCGGGCCGTCCAGCGGGGCGCCGTACAGGGCCTGCTCCTGGAGGTCGTTGCCGGTGCGGAAGGTCTCGGCGACGACCCGGGTGCTCAGCAGCGGGTTCGTACGGTCCTCGGCGGAGGCCAACCGGCCCACCGCGCCCTCCAGTTCGGCCGCCGAAGCGCTCCACCGGACGCCGAGCCCGCCCGCGGCGGGAATCCCGGTGTCACCCGACGCCACGCCCCCGGCCAGCTCGGCGAAGGCGGCGGCCTCGTCGACGTCCACACGGGTGATCTTCTTCGCCGACCAGAAGTAGGAGTCGTCGTCCCGCTCCATGTCGTAGAACGCGACGAGGAACTCGTAGAACACCCCGTACTCCCGGCGGTAGCGTGCCTCGAACTCGGCGAAGCCGCGCTCCTCGGGAACGGTGCCCTCCAGGGCCGCGTTCACGGCGCGGGCCGCCAGCAGGGCGCCGTAGGTGGCCAGGTGGACGCCCGAGGAGAGCACCGGGTCCACGAAGCAGGCGGCGTCGCCGACCAGCGCCATGCCCGGGATCCACAGGGACGTCTTCCAGTAGGAGTAGTCCTTGCGCACCCGGACCCGGTCGTACGGCGGCTCCGTCGCGACCGGTACGTCCGTGAGCAGCCGGCCGACTTCGGGGCAGGCCTTGATCATGTCCTGCCACGCGGCACGCGGATCGTTCTGGACGGCCGCGTAGTGCTCCGGCGAGACGACGGCACCGACGCTGGTCAGGTCGTCGCGCAGCGGGATGTACCAGAGCCAGCCGGCGTCGAACGCGGCGCAGAAGATGTTCCCGTCGTTCGGCGCCGGCAGGCGCCGGCCGCCCGCGTAGTAGCCGAACACGGCGAGGTTGCGGAAGAAGTCCGAGTACACCCGGGCCCCGCCCACCCGGCCGTGGATCCGGCTGGTGTTGCCGGACGCGTCGATGACGAACCGGGCGTGCGCGGTGCGCGGGGTGCCGTCCGGGTCGGTGTACTCGACACCGCGCACCCGCTCGCCCACGGTCAGCACCCGGCGTACCGGACTGCCCTCCCGTACCTCGGCGCCGGCGCGCTCGGCGTTGCGCAGCAGGATCTCGTCGAACCGGGAGCGCTCCACCTGGAAGGCGGTCGCGGTCGGTTCCGGCAGCCGCGGTGTCGTCGCGAAGGAGAACTGCCAGGGCTCCGGATCCCGGCCCCAGCGCAGGGTACCGCCACGCTTGAGGGTGAACCCGGCCGCCGCGACCTCCTCGTCGGCCCCCAGGAGGCGGCACAGGCCGTGGACGGTGGCGGGCAGCAGCGACTCGCCGATCTGGTAGCGGGGGAAGGTCTCACGCTCCAGCACGAGCACCCGGTGCCCGCGCCGGGCCACGGCCGTCGCGGCGGTCGACCCGGCCGGCCCGCCGCCGACCACGATCAGGTCGTACGACCCGTACCCGAACGATCCGGATGACCCGTACGCCCCGTGCTCGTCGTCCGCGCGCGTCTCGTCTCGCGACGTCATCAGGCAACTCCTCTTCCGAACGGACCGGCGTGGTCACGTGGACGGGCGGGCAGGGACGGCCGCCGCGGCGGTCTCCGTTCCCGGCAGGGCGTCCGCGTCGAGGAGCACCCCGAGGACGTGCGCCGTCAGCTCGGGCAGCGTCGGGTGCTCCAGCACGACGGTCGGGGACAGGCGGACCCGGATGAACGCGCTGAGCCGGTTGCGGACCTGCACGGCGGACAGGGAGTCGAATCCCAGCTCGGCGAAGGAGCGTTCGGCGGGGAGGGCGGACGGGTCCGCGAAGCCCAGGACCGCCGCGAGCTCGGCGCGGATCAACTCGGCCAGCAGCGGCGCGCGTCGGGGCGGCGCGACGGCGGCGAGCCGTTCCCGCCAGGCACCGGGCGTCCGTGCGGCGCGGTCCAGCGGGGCCGCCTCGGTCGGGGCCGGGCTGCGCGGCAGCAGGTCGGCGAGGACGGAGGGCGCGCCCGGTCCGGCCGCGGCCCGCAGATCCAGCGGTACCGGCACCAGGACCGGTTCCTGGCGGCGCAGCGCGGAATCGAGAAGGGCGACGCCCTCCCGTTCGCCGACGGGCAGCACACCGCCCTCCCGCAGCCGGTCCGGTGCCACCCGGCCCGCCATGCCCTGCGCGCCCGCCGTGGTCCACGGCCCCCACGCCAGCGACTGCGCGGGCAGGCCGCGCGCCACCCGGTACCGGGCGAGCGCATCGAGGAACCCGTTCGCCGCGGCGTAGTTCGACTGTCCCGGCCTGCCGAGCACGCTCGCGGCCGAGGAATAGAGCACGAAGGCGGCCAGACCGAGGTCCTTCGTCGCCTCGTGCAGATGCCAGGCACCGTCCGCCTTCGGCGCGAGCACGGCCGCGAGCCGCTCGGGCGTCATGGCGTCGGTCACGCCGTCGTCCACCACCCCGGCCAGATGGAAGACCGCGGTGAGCGGCGGCCGGCAGGAGGCGACCAGCGCCCGCACGGACGCCCGGTCGCTCACGTCGCACGCCACCACGCGCACGTCGGCGGCGAGTCCGCCCGCCCAGTCCGGGACCTTCCCGTCACGGCCGGCCAGCAGCAGATGCCGGACCCCGCGGTCGGCGACCAGATAGCGGGCCAGGCCGGCCCCGAGCGCGCCGGTGCCGCCGGTGACGAGCACGGTCCCCTCGGGATCCAGGCGGGCGGCCTCGACGGCCGGTGGACCGGCGAGGGCCAGCCGGGGCGCCAGGGCGGCACCGTCGCGCAGGGCGAGTTCCGGCTCTCCGGTGCGCAGGGCCGCCGCCAGGGCCGTCGGCGTGACAGCGGCCCCCTGCCGGTCGACCAGCACGATCCGGTCGGGATGCTCCGACTGGGCGCTGCGCACGAGCCCGGCGACGGCGGCCTCGGCGGGGTCGGGGGCGTCTCCGGTGGCGTTCCCGGTGAGCACCAGCAACCTCCCCGACCGTGCACCGGCGGTCCAGCCCTGCACCCGCTCCAGCACGGCGCCGAGCAGCGCGCGCACCCGGTCGGGCGGGGGAGCGTCCGGGGGCAGGGCGGCGGCCAGCTCCGCCACGTCGAGCACCTCGTGCTCCGTGCTCGCCGTGCCGGCCGGGGGCACCGGCCGCCAGGCGAGACGGTAGGTCTCGGCCGGCGGTCGCGCGGGGGCCGGGACCGGTCGGGTGACCACGGACTCCACGGCGGCCAGCGGCAGCCCGGTCCCGTCGGTGAGCGTGACCCCGAACTCGTCCGGGCCCAGCCGTCGTACGACCGCGCGCGCCGCGGCGGCACCGCTCGCGTACACCGTCACCCCGGAAAGGGTGACCGGCGCTCTCGGCTCACCCGGCTCCTCGGCCAGCAGCGCCGCGTGCAGCGCCGCGTCGAACAGGGCCGGGTGCAGGGCGTACGACCGGGCGGCCGCCGCTTCCCCGGGCGGCAGCGCCAGTTCGGCGAAGGTCTCGCCGTCGCGGTGCCACAGCGCGGTCAACACGCGGAAGGCGGGGCCGTAACGGTGGCCGTGGCCGGCGAGACGCTCGTAGCCGACACTGATCCGTTCCGCGCCCAGCGGTGGCCAGGCGCCGGAGGTGTCCCCCGGCGGTGCCTCGGCCGTGGCGGTCGTCGCGGTGGCGTGCCGGGTCCACGGGCCCGGCACGCCGGCCGGCCGTCCCCACACGGTGACCGGCCGCCCGCCCGTCCCGTCCGGTGCCCCGGCCACCACCTGCACCTGTACCTGCGCCCCCGGCCCCGGAGCGAGGACGAGCGGAGCGTGCAGGGCCAGCTCGGCCAGCCGTACCGGCCCGGCGGAGCCGTCGGCCCGGGCCGCCAGCTCGGCGAAGACGGTCGCGGGCACCACCACCCGGCCGCCGATCACGTGGTCGGCCAGCCAGGGATGGCGGTCCAGGGACAGTACCGAGGTGTGCCGGATCGCGGGTCCGTCGGCATCGGGCACCGGCTCGCCGAGGAGGGGATGGCCGGACCCGCTCGGCGGCCGGGCGGCATCCAGCCAGTAGCGCTGCCGCCGGAAGGGATGGGTGGGCAGCGGGCGCCGCCGGGCACCGGAACCGGCGTACACCGACCGCCAGTCCACCTCGGCCCCGTGCACATGCA
This sequence comes from Streptomyces sp., assembly GCF_019510245.1. Taxonomy (GTDB): domain Bacteria; phylum Actinomycetota; class Actinomycetes; order Streptomycetales; family Streptomycetaceae; genus Streptomyces. The sequence goes on from NZ_JAEKKT010000177.1 coordinate 44,273, forward strand.
GCGCGGCCAGCGCCTCCACCGTCGTCCTGGCGTCACCGCACGACGCGAACACCGCGCCCGCGTCCGGCCCGACGCACTCCTCGGCGGCCGCGCCGAGCGCGGCGGACGGCCCGGCCTCGACGAAGGCCGTGACGCCGTCTTCGGCGAGCACGCCCACCGCGTCGGCGAACCGGACCGTCTCGCGCGCCTGGCGCACCCAGTGCGCGGCGGTCGCGAGCGCATCCGTCTCCGCGCGTCCGGTGAGCGTGGAGACGACCGGCACGGACGGCCGCCGGTAGGTCACCGACTCGGCGACGGCACGGTACCCGGCCAGCACCGGGTCCAGCAGCGGCGAGTGGAAGGCGTGGCTGACCCGCAGCCGGCGCTGCGGCCGTCCGACGGCGGCGGCCACCGCCGTCACCGCGTCCTCGGGCCCCGAGAGCACCACCGACTCCGGCCCGTTGACCGCCGCGACCGCGACGGGCCGCCCGGGAACCGCGTCGAGCACGGGCGTCACCTCGGCCAGCGGCGCCCGGACCGCGATCATCGCGCCGCCGGCGGGCAGGGCCGCCATCAGCCGGCCGCGCGCGGCGACCAGCCGCACCGCGTCGGCACGGGAGAAGACCCCGGCGACATGCGCTGCGGCCAGCTCTCCGACGGAGTGCCCGACCAGCCGGTCCGGCCGTACGCCGAAGCCGTCGAGGAGGGTGTGCAGGGCCACCGCGTGGGCGAACAGTGCGGGTTGGGCGTAGTCGGTACGGTCCAGCAGGCCCGGGTCGTCGATCGCCTCCAGCAGGGGGCGGTCCAGCCACGGGGTGAACTCCTCGCAGAGGCCGGTGAAGGCAGCGTCGAAGAGGGGGAAGGCCGCCCGCAGGCCGCGGCCCATCCCCGGTCGCTGGGCTCCCTGACCGGGGAAGAGAAGGGCCACCTTGGGGCGGGAACGTGCGGTGCCCCGCAGCAGTGCCGGACCGTCGGCGCCGGCCGCCAGGTCGCGCACCCCGTCGAGCAGGCCTGCGACGTCCGGGGCCAGGACGGCCGCCCGGTGCGTCAGCGGTGCCCGCGTCGTGGCCAGCGAGAACGCGACGTCCAGGGCGGCCGCGTCCCCCCGCACGCCGGCCAGTTCGGCCGCCAGCCTCGCGGCATGCGCGCGCAGCCCGGCCTCGTCACCCCCGCCGACCAGCCAGGGCATGAGCGGCAGCCGGCCGGGGGGCGGGGCGGTGGGGGCCTCGCCGGCCGCCGTCGTCCCGGCCTCCGCAGCGGCCTGCGCCGGCTCCTCGATGATCACGTGGGCGTTGGTGCCGCCGATACCGAACGACGAGACCGCCGCCCGGCGCGGACGGTCGCCCCGCGGCCACGGGCGGGGCCGGTCGAGCAGCCGTACCGCACCGCCGGACCAGTCGACGTGCGGCGAGGGCTGCTCCGCGTACAGCGAGGCGGGCAGTTCGGCGTGGCGCATCGCCTCGATCATCTTGATGAGGCCCGCCACCCCCGACGCCGCCTGGGTGTGCCCCAGGTTCGACTTCACCGAGCCCAGCCACACCGGATCGGCCGGCTCCCGGCGCTGTCCGTAGGTCGCGAGCAGGGCGTTCGCCTCGATCGGGTCGCCGAGCGCGGTGCCCGTCCCGTGCCCCTCGACCGCGTCGACGCCCGATGCGTCCAGCCCCGCGTCGGCCAGCGCCCGCCGGATCAGGTCCCGCTGGGCCGCGCCGTTGGGAGCGGTCAGGCCGTTCGAGGCGCCGTCCGAGTTGACGGCGGAACCGCGCAGCACCGCCAGCACCGGATGGCCGTTGCGGCGGGCGTCCGACAGCCGTTCCAGCAGCACGAGACCGACGCCCTCGGCCCAGGCGGTGCCGTCCGCGCCCGCGGCGAAGGACCGGCAGCGCCCGTCCGGCGACAGTCCGCGCAGCCGGCTGAACACGACGAACGGCTGCGGATTCGACAGCACCGTCACCCCGCCGGCCAGCGCCAGCGCACACTCCCCGGCCCGCAGCGACCGGGCCGCCAGGTCCAGCGCCACCAGCGAGGACGAACACGCCGTGTCCAGGGTGAGCGCCGGGCCGCGCAGCCCCAGGGCGTAGGCGATCCGGCCGGACGCCACGCTCGGCGACGAGCCGATGCCGAGCTGGGCCTCCAACTCGTCGGGCACCCGGCCGCGGCCGTACCCGCCGGCGTGCATGAGACCGACGAACACGCCGGTGTCGGTGCCGCGTAGCTCCGGCGCCGGGACACCGGCCCGTTCGAAGGTCTCCCAGGCGACCTCCAGCAGCAGCCGTTGCTGGGGATCGGTGGCCAGCGCCTCGCGGGGCGACATGCCGAAGAACAGCGGGTCGAAGTCCGCGACCGAGTCGAGGAACCCGCCGCGACGGGTGTACGTCGTCCCGGGCCGGTCGGGGTCGGGATGGTGCAGCGACGCGAGGTCCCAGCCCCGGTCGGCCGGGAACTCACCGGTGGCGTCGCGCCCTTCGGCCACCAGACGCCACAGATCCTCGGGAGAGCTCACTCCACCGGGGAAGCGGCAGCCGGCCGCCACGATCACCACGGCGTCGTCCCCGGCCCCGGCCTCCGGCCCGCCCCGGGGGACCTCCTTCCCGCCCCGCGGCGCGGTGCGGGCCGTCCCGTCCTGTGCGGTACGGGCGGTGCTGTTCCGTGGGGTGCCGGCTGTTCGGTCCTGTGCCGTGCGGGCCGTCCCGTCCCGTGGGGTGCCGGCTGTCCCGTCCTGTGCGGTCGCCGCCGTGCCGCCGGGTGCGGTCGCCGTCGGCCCGTGCAGCAGTGCGTCCAGGTGGGCGGCGACCGCGGCCGGGCTCGGGTGGTCCCACACCAGGGTCGCCGGCAGCCACAGCCCAGTGCGGGTGCCGAGCCGGTGCCACAGGTTCATGGCGTCCATCGAGGTCAGGCCCAGATCGGCGAACGCCGCGTCCGGATCGGCGGCGCCGTCCCGGACCGCCGCCGTCTCCGCCAGCACCAGGTCGGTCAGCGCGGCCCGCCGCTCAGCGGGCGCCCGCCCGGCCAGTTCGGCGAGTCCCGGATCGGCCGGGCGGTCGGTGAGCGCCCGCCGCAGCAGGGCCCGGCGCGGCTTGCCGCCGGAGGTGCGCGGTACCGCCGGGATCGGCAGCACCTCCTCGGGCACCTTGTGCGCGGAGAGCACCGCGGCGCAGGCGCGCAGCAGCGGCGCCGGATCGAGGCCCGGACGGTCCGGCACCACGAACGCCACCGGAACCTCACCGAGCAGCGGATGTGCCCGGCCGACCACGGCCGCGTCCCGCACCCCGGGCAGCCCGCAGAGCACCCGCTCCACCTCGGCCGGGTCGACGTTCTCGCCGCCGCGCACGATACGGTCGCCCGCCCGGCCGGTGACGGTCACAGAGCCGTGCTCGTCGAGCCGGCCCAGGTCACCCGTGCGGTACCAGCCCTCGCGCAGGGCGGCGGCGGTCTCCTCGGGCCGGTCGTGGTAGCCGAGCATGACGCCGGGGCCGCGGACCCAGATCTCGCCGTCCTCGCCGCCACCCTCCGCCGGGACGATCCGTACCTCCATGCCGGGCAGCGGCAGTCCGCTGCTGCCGCGCACCCGCGGCCCCGCGGGCGACTCCACGGCGATCTTGCCGCAGGTCTCGGTACTGCCGTAGCCGTCCAGCAGCGGGGCACCGAACCGTGCCTCGGCCTCCTCCCGCAGCTCCGGTCCGCTGGGCGCGCCGGCCGTGACGCACAGCCGCAGCGAGGGGACGGCCCCCAGCCCGGCGTCCAGCAGTTGCCGGTAGGTGAGGGGGACCCCGGCCAGGACGGTCGGTGCGTACTCGCCGACCAGCCGGACGAGGGCGGCCGGTTCCGGAGCCACGGTGATCCTGGCGCTCGCGCCGGCCATGGTGGTGCCGAGGACGCAGAGCGAGTGGGCGTACGTGTGCGAGAGGGGCAGCGGCCACAGGACGCGGTCCGTCGCCGACAGCCCGAGCCGGGGCAGATAGCAGGCGGCCGAGGACCACAGCGCCGACCGCTGGCTGGAGATCGCCGCCCTGCTGGTGCCGGAGGTCCCGGACGTGTAGAGCAGCCAGGCCGGCTCGTCCAGACCGAGGTCGTCGGCGGGAGCGGACGACGGTCGGGTGGCCAGCGCCTCCCAGGCGGCCGCCCCGCCCGGCACCGCCCCCTCGCCGGTGACCAGCAGCCGGACGGGCTGTCCGGCCGTCAGCCGCGTGATCCGTGGCAGGTTGTGCCGGTCGGTGACCAGCACGGCGGGGGCGCAGTCGGCCAGGAGCTCCGCGAGTTCGGCGTCCGTGGCGCGGGAGCTCAGCGGCACCCCCACGGCACCGGCCCGCACCGTGGCGAGCAGCCCCTCGACCAGCTCCACGCCGTCGCCCAGGCAGAAGGCGACCCGGGCCGTGCGGCCCACGTCCAGCCCGGCCGCCAACCGGCCCGTCCTGCGTTCGAGCTCGGCCCAGCCCACCGCCCGCCGGTCATCGGCGAAGGCGACCTTCCGGCCGTAGCGCACGGAGTTCTCGACGAGCAACTCCGCAACGGGCCGTACGGCAAACGCCCGCTCCACTCCCACCAGGCCCCCTCGGTGCAACAACCTTGCCCACGATCCCTGTTGGGCCGGGCACTTACCCAGTAGGAGGGCGCCGCCGGGGCCTGGGTTGCAGCGTCCGCGCGACCGGCGTTTTCTGGAAGTACCCGATGGTGAAACAAGAGCGCCCAGGGTTGCGGCACGGACCGGGGGCTCTGTCCCGGCTGTCTGCCATGGCCAGGCCTCGGTCCGAGTGGTCCGCCGTGACCCGGCGCTCGACGCGGAGGTGAGCCTGGTGAAAGCCGTCGTCTACGAGAAGCCCTTCAGTGTCACGGTCAGGGATGTCGAAGATCCACGGATCCAGCACCCGAACGACGTGCTGGTACGGGTCACATCGACGGCCATCTGCGGGTCCGACCTGCACATGTATGAGGGGCGTACGGCCGCCGAGGCGGGCATCGTCTTCGGACACGAGAACCTCGGCATCGTCGAGGAGACCGGCTCCGGCGTGACCTCGCTGTCCGAGGGCGACCGGGTGGTCATGCCCTTCAACGTCGCCTGCGGCTTCTGCAAGAACTGTCTGGCCGGCAAGACCGGCTTCTGCCTCACGGTGAATCCGGGCTTCGCCGGCGGAGCCTACGGCTATGTGGCCATGGGCCCCTACAAGGGCGGCCAGGCGGAGCTGCTACGGGTGCCGTTCGCCGACTTCAACTGCCTGAAGCTGCCGCCGGGCAACGAGTTCGAGACCGACTTCGTGCTGCTCGCGGACATCTTCCCGACCGGCTATCACGGCTGTGAGCTGGCCCGGGTCGCCCCGGGTGAGAGCGTCGCCGTCTTCGGAGCAGGCCCGGTCGGGCTGATGGCCGCGTACTCCGCCCTGCTGCGGGGTGCGGCCAAGGTGTTCTCGGTCGACCGCGTGCCGGAGCGGCTCGCCAAGGCCGAGCAGATCGGAGCGATACCGATCGACTTCACCCAGGGCGACCCGGCCGAACAGATCAAGGAACAGACGGGAGGCGAGGGCACGGACAAGGGCGTCGACGCGGTCGGCTACCAGGCCCAGGCGCACGACGCGAGCCACGAGGAACCAGCCGTCGTCCTGAACTCCCTCGTCGAGACGGTACGGCCGACCGGCATGCTCGGCGTACCGGGCCTGTACGTCCCCTCCGACCCGGGCGGTCCCGACGAGCACGCCAAGCATGGCCAGCTCCTGGTGTCCATCGGCAGGATGTTCGAGAAGGGGCAGCAGATGGGCACCGGCCAGTGCAACGTCAAGCAGTACAACCGCCAGTTGCGTGACATGATCATCGCGGAGCGGGCCAAGCCCAGCTTCGTGGTCTCCCACGAACTGCCGCTCGAGGACGCCCCCGGCGCCTACGAGAAGTTCGACCAGCGGATCGAGGGCTACACCAAGGTCGTCCTGCACCCCGGGCACGCTCTCGCGGCGTAGCGACGGCGACGACACGGCGCGGCGGGCCGGGGATCACTTTCCCGGTCCGCCGGCGCACCACCGCGGTCTTCGCCGCTGCATCTTTCACGATCGTCACGTGATCATGTCGTCACGTGAATCAGTGCCGGACGGAGACCGGGTACCGGTCGATCGTCCGCCGTAACTCGGCCGGGTCGAAGTCCGGGACGGCCTCGCCCTGCGCGTACCTCAGGAGGAGTCCGGCGAGGGTGCGCAGCTTGGTGTTGGTGCGCTGGGAGAGGTCGCGCAGGACCCTCCAGGCCTCCTCAGGAGGGATCCGGCCGTACGCGACGACGACGCCGATGGCCTGGTCGATTACGGCATGAGAGGTGACGGCCTGCTGGAGCTGGGCGGTCTCGGCCGTGAGCCGTTCGTACTCGGCGGCCAGCTCGGTGGCCGACAGCAACCGCAGGGGCTCCGTGCGGGAGATCGCGAAGAACGCCATGTCGCCTCGTCCGGGGGGTGGGAACCAGGGGCAGCGTTACAGCTTCCCCCGGACCCCACCCGTACGCGACCGGAATCGCGCCGCCCAGCAGGTCCGGCGAAGTCGGCCGAAGTCCGGCCTTCCCCCGCCCCGCCCCGCCCCGCCCCGCCCCGGGGCGGGGCGGGGCGCGACCAGCCACGACCGTGCCGCGGGTCGGCAGCTCGCGGCACGTCCCGCTGAGTGCTCAGCCGCGGCGCCCCGCGGGGGCGTTCCGGTCCTCGCCGGCCGCCGGCGTGGCATCGCCGTCGCCCGTGCCCGTGACCGCGGCCGGTTCCGCCCGGTCGGCGTGGCCGGGCCACCAGGCCGCGTGGCCGATCAGCGCCGTGAGGCTCGGGGTGAAGAACATCGCCATGACGAACGCGGCCACCGCGATGCCGAAGGAGACCGCGAAACCCATCTCCGTGAGCAGCGCGTTGCCGGCCAGCATCATCGTGGCGAAGGTCGCCGCCAGGATGAAGCCCGCCGCGGCCACCGTCGGCCCTGCGTGCCGCAGCGCCATGCCGGCCGCCTCGCGCGGCTCCCGGCCCTCGCGGGCCTCCTCACGGAGCCGGGCGATCATGAGGATGTTGTAGTCCGTGCCGATGGCCACCACGAAGAGATACATGATCACCGGGAGCATGAACATCAGGCCCGGCTTGTTCTGCGCGTCCTGGAAGATCCACACCGTGGCGCCGAGTGTCGAGCCGAAGCCGAGCCCGACGGAGGCGATCAGGTACCAGGGGGCGACCACACTGCGCAGCAGGAGCCCCAGGATCACCATGATCAGCAGAGCTGCGACGGGGAACACCGTCCGGTAGTCGTGGTTGACCGCGGCGTCGATGTCCTTGTAGATCGAGGACATGCCGCCGACGAGCGCCTCGGTCCCCTCGGGCGCACCGGCGTGCGCGACGTCCCGCACCCGGCCCACGGCGTCTATGGCCTTGTCCGTGGACGCCTCGTACTTGAGGGTGACCGTGAAGTCCGCCGTGGTGCCGGCCTTGTTCACCTGGACCATCCGGGCGCTCGCGACACCGTCCACGGCCCCCAGCTTCCGCGCGTACGCATCGAAGGAGGACGCGTCCAGCGGCTTGCCGTCGGTGCTGGAGAGATAGACGTCGGTGGGCGCGGCGGCACCGGCCGAGTACGCCTTCTGCATCTGGTCCTGGACGACCATGGACTCCTTGGTCTTGGGCATCGAGCCCGACGCCAGGTCGAACGTGGCGTGGTAGCCCAGCGTGCCCAGCGACAGCACGACCAGGACCAGGCCGGAGACCACCGCGGTCAGCCCCGGACGGCGCTGAACACCACGGCCCAGGGCCGCGAAACGGGCGTTCGCCGGCTCCTGCTGCCAGGACTTGGACGGCCAGAACACCTTCGGGCCGATGAGCGAGACCACGGCCGGGATCAGCGTCAGCCCCGCGATCAGGGTGACGGAGACCGCGATGGCCAGCGCCGGGCCCATCTGCTTCAGGAAGCCCAGCGTGGAGAGGACCAGCGCGAGGAAGGCGATGATGACCGCGCCGGCCGCCGAGGCGATCGCCTCACCGACCCGGCCGACCGCGTTGACCATGGCCTCCTTGGGTTCGTCCCCCGCGCGCAGGCGTTCGCGGTACCGGAACATCAGGAACAGGAAGTAGTCCGTGCCCACGCCGAACAGCACGACGATCAGGATCGACGACACGGAACTGTTGGCCTGCAGGTCGAACAGCTTGGTGGCGTACGCGATCAGCCCGTTGGCGATGGCGGACACCACGCCGATCACCACCAGGGGCAGGAACGCCAGGATCGGCGCCCGGAAGATGATCAGTAGGGTCACCAGGATGATCACGAAGGTGCCGATGCCGATCAGCGCCTGACCGCGCTTGGACGAGTCCTGCTGGTCGAGGGCCTGCGCGGCCGAACCGCCCAGCTTGACCTCCAGGTGCGTGCCCTGGGCCAGTTGCTTGACGTCGTCGCGCAACACCTTGGCCGCGTCGGCCTGTACGGGCTGGCCGGCCTTCTTGCTGTCCATCTGCACCAGGATCAGGTCGTACCTGCCGTCCTTCGACGGCTGGCCGGGGACGACCTTCTGGACCTGGTCGATGTGCTTGCCGCCCAGTTCGGTGGCGAACCGGGCGACGTCCTTCTTGTCGTCGGCGGTGAGCTTGCCGCCGTCGGTGCGCTGGTACAGCGCGATCGCGGACGGGGTGAAGGCGCTGGGGAACGCCTTCGCCTGGAGATCGGCCGCTTTGATGGACTCGTAACTCTTGGGCAGGAAGCTGCTCTCGTCGCTGTTCGAGGGCAGGCTCGGGGCGGTGGCTACGATCGCCACCGCCGCGATCAGCCATGCCACGATCGTCCAGACTGGATGTCGGACGACGGCACTGCCGATTCGTCGGAACATGCGGAAGGTCCTCCTGGGTAGGAAGATCACCGCAGCCCGGGGAGCGGACCCTGGCATCGGCGACCCCGACCGGCACGCATCCGACGAGCCGGTCGCTTGGTTGTCTTGACGCCATATGTTAGGGACCCGCTGGGAAGATCGGTCCAATGGGTTTTCCGCTCCGCGTGTGGCGGCGCTTTTCCCCGCGCCCGCGGGCGGCCCCGTCATCTGTACGGCGGCGGCCCGGTCGGCGACCATCGAAGACGTGATCGCCGCCCCGTCGCCGACCGGAGGACCCCACGATGCCGACGATCGGTCAATGGCGGCTGCGGGCCGCGTTCGCGGCGCGGCTGTCGGAGATGTACGGGCGGGAGGTGCCCGCCTACACCACGCTGGTGGACGTCTCCCGCGAGGTCAACGAGGACGTGCTGCGCGCCCGCGGCGCCGACGCCGAACGCCTCGGATCCATCGGCAGGGTCACCGCCGAGCGGCACGGCGCCATCCGCGTCGGCACCCCGCGCGAACTGCACCAGGTCGCCCGCGTCTTCGGCGCCCTCGGCATGCACCCGGTCGGCTTCTACGACCTGCGGGACGCCGCGGTCGGCGCCGTCCCCGTCGTCTCCACCGCCTTCCGGCCGGTCGACGCCGAGGAACTCGCCCGCAACCCCTTCCGGGTGTTCACCTCCCTGCTCACCCCCGACGACCCCCGCTTCTTCGACGCGGAGCTGCGCGTCCGGCTGGAGACCTTCCTCGCCGCCCGCGAACTCTTCACGCCGGAGCTGCTCACGCTGGCCGACCGCGCGGCGGCCGACCGTGGACTGCCGGCGGACGACGCCGAACGCTTCCTCGGACTGGCCGTGCGGGCCTTCGAGTTGTCGGCCGAACCGGTGGACCGCGCCTGGTACCGCACCCTGGAGCAGGTCTCCGCCGTCGCCGCCGACATCGGCGGCGTCCGCAGCACCCACATCAACCACCTCACCCCGCGCGTCCTGGACATCGACGAGCTGTACCGCCGGATGACCGACCGCGGCATCGAGATGATCGACACCATCCAGGGCCCGCCGGCCTGGAAGGGCCCCGACGTCCTGCTCCGCCAGACCTCCTTCCGCGCCCTGGCCGAGCCGCGCGCGATGCGCACCGAGGACGGCAGCGTCGTCAGCGGCGCCCTGCGGGTGCGCTTCGGCGAGGTCGAGGCCCGCGGCATCGCCCTCACCCGGACGGGGCGCGCCCGGTACGACGAACTCCTCGACCGCGTCGACGAACAGGCGGCCGGCCACCCCGCGTCGGCGCGCGCCGACATCGCGCGCGCCGTGTGGGAGCGGCACCTGCCCGGCAGCGAGGCGGAGCTGGCGGCCCAGGGGCTGGCGTTCTTCACCTACCGGGTCGCCGACGACCGGCCGCACGACGGCCGCACGCCGCCCACCGGGATCGCCGAACTGGTGCGGCAGGGCTGGGTGCGCGCCGAACCCGTCGTCTACGAGGACTTCCTGCCCCGCTCCGCCGCCGGGATCTTCCAGTCCAACCTCAGCGGCGAGGGCACCCGCGACGACGACCGGCAGGGCACCGCCTACGACGCCGACTGGCTCTCCGGCGCCATCGGCCGCGACGTTCTCGACCCCTTCGCCCTCTACGGGCAGCAGCAGAACCGCTCCCTCGCCCAGGCCGCCCGGACCCTCGGCCTCGCCGAGCCCATCCGCTGACCCCGCACACCCCCCGGAGGACCAGGATGACCAGCACCGCGCTGCCCACCACGGACGAACTGCGCGCCCGCGCCCGGGCCTGCCTGCGGAACATCGGTGCCAAGGCCGCCGAGGGCGACGACTTCCCGGCCCGCACACCCGTCACCGGCGAACACCTCTTCGGACTGCGGGCAGCCACCGCCTCGGACGTCGAAGAGGCCCTGTCGGCCGCCCGTGCCGCCTTCCTGACCTGGCGCACCACCCCCGCCCCGCGCCGCGGTGACCTGGTCCGGCGCCTCGGCGAACTGCTGCGCGAGCACAAGGAGGACCTGGCCGATCTGGTCACCGTGGAGGCGGGCAAGATCCGCTCCGAGGCGCTCGGCGAGGTCCAGGAGATGATCGACATCTGCGACTTCGCGGTCGGCCTGTCCCGCCAGCTGTACGGCCGTACCATCGCCTCCGAACGCCCCGGCCACCGTCTCGCCGAGACCTGGCACCCGCTCGGCGTGGTCGGCGTCGTCTCCGCCTTCAACTTCCCCGTCGCCGTCTGGTCCTGGAACACCGCCATCGCCCTGGTCTGCGGCGACACCGTGGTCTGGAAGCCCTCGGAACTCACCCCGCTGACCGCCCTGGCCTGCCACCACCTGCTCGCCCGCGCCGCCGAGGAGACCGGCGCCCCGCGCGACGTGCACCGCCTGCTGCTCGGCGACCGCGCGATCGGCGCGCAGCTCGTCGACGACCCCCGGGTGGCTCTCGTCAGCGCCACCGGCTCCACCCGCATGGGCCGCGAGGTCGGCCCGCGCGTCGCCGCCCGCTTCGGCCGCAGCCTGCTGGAGCTCGGCGGCAACAACGCCGCGATCGTCGCCCCTTCCGCCGACCTCGACCTCGCCGTGCAGAGCATCGTCTTCGCCGCGGCCGGCACGGCGGGGCAGCGCTGCACCACACTGCGCCGGCTCCTCGTCCACCGCGACATCGCCGACACCCTCGCCGAGCGCCTGGCCACCGTCTACGGCAGGCTCCCCGTCGGCAACCCGTTCGACGCCGCGACCCTGGTCGGCCCGCTCATCACCACCGGCGCCCTCGACCGCATGCAGCACGCCCTCAGCCGTGTCCGGGCCGACGGCGGCAAGCTGCTGGCCGGCGGCAACCGGCGCCTGGCCGAGGCGGCACCCGCGGCCGCCTACACCGAACCGGTCCTGGTCCGTGTCGGCGAACAGACCGGCGTCGTCCGGGAGGAGACCTTCGCACCCATCCTGTACGTCCTCGCCTACGACACCCTCGACGAGGCGATCGCGCTCCACAACGACGTCCCGCAGGGCCTGTCCTCCAGCATCTTCACCCGCGACCAGCGGGAGGCCGAGTTCTTCCTCTCCGCCGCCGGCTCCGACTGCGGCATCGCCAACGTCAACATCGGCACCTCCGGGGCCGAGATCGGCGGCGCCTTCGGCGGTGAGAAGGACACCGGCGGCGGCCGGGAGTCCGGCTCCGACGCCTGGAAGGCGTACATGCGTTCCGCGACCAACAAGGTCAACTACTCCGGCGAACTCACTCTGGCCCAGGGCGTCAGCTTCCTCTGACCACTCAGCCGCCGGTCCGGGGTCAGGACCCCCGTGTCACGGCAGTGGCTCGCCGAACTCCCCGGCGACGGTGCCCTCCCGGCCGCCGTCGGCTTCCTCGACCGCTCCCTCGGGCAGCAGGAAGGCGGTGAGCGCTGCCGTGTCGTCCTGCAACTGGTCGTGGCTGTGGTCCAGCAGGTCCTGATGGAGCCGTTCCAGCAGTTCGGGGGGCGGCATCGGACCCCACGAACGCAGTCGCTGGAGCAGCGGGTAGAAGTCGCCGGCGGGGTCCCGGGTCTCCGTGACCCCGTCCGTGTACAGGAGCAGCTGGTCGCCGGGGCCGAAGGGGTAGGTCTCGACGCGGTAGGGGTCCCGCACGAGCATGCCGAGGTTCAGCGGCGGGCCCGGCTGCCCCCGGTCCAGTTCGTTCACCCCGCCGGGGCGGATGAGCAGCGGCGGCGGATGGCCGCAGTTGAGCAGGCGTACGATCCTCTCGTCCCCGGGGATCTCGGCGAAGATCGCGGTGACGAACCGCTCGCCGAGTTCGGTCCCGCCCAGCCGGTCGGCCCGGCGGGTCATGCTGGTGTCCACCCGCTCCATCAGGGCGAGCAGGTCGGGTTCGTCGTGCGCGGCCTCCCGGAAGGCGCCCAGCATCGCCGCCGCGGTCTCCACCGCGAGCAGCCCCTTGCCGCGCACGTCCCCGATGAGCAGCCGCACCCCGTACGCCGTGGGGACCGCCTCGAAGAGGTCGCCGCCGATGCGCGCCTCCGCGGCGGCGGACAGGTAGAAGCTCTCCAGCAGCAGGTTCCCGATCCGGTGCGGAACCGGTCTGAGCAGGACGCGCTGTGCGATCTCGGCCACGAACCGGACGTCGGCCAGGGTGCGTTCCCGGCGGATCCGGTGTGCGGCCAGGATCGCGCCCAGGGCACCCACCAGGGCCGTGCACGCGTAGGCGGCCACGTAGTGCCGCTCCGAGAGGTAGCCGACGGTGCGCCCGGCACAGCACTGGGTTCCGGCCAGTAGAAGTTCGAGGCCGATGCCGAAGACGGTGGCGACGGCGACCACGACGGGCGGGTGCGCGAAGGCGGTCACCAGGGGCAGGGCGATCAGTACGAAACTCACCGGCCACTCCACCGGGGTGAGCGGTTCGAGCAGCAGGACGACGGCGACGTACAGGACCGGTAGCCAGCGCATCCATGCGGGGGGCGCGGGCAGTGGTGGGTTGGGACCGTCGTGCCTCACCCGGGACTCCTGGCATACGAATCTAGACAAGACGTCCAGCCTCCCGGGCCGCCCCCCGGCACGCCGGTGATTGCTCCACCCAGCGGCATGTTCCGGTGCCCGCAACAGCAGCATTCGAGCCAAGCGTCGAAACATTCGGGATTTCGGGTACCGTCAATGGATCTTATCTCCGGCTGCCTTCGGATACCGCGATCTCCGGCCCGCCTGGCGAACGTCCGAACTGGGAAAATGGAAAGCCGAGCGAACCGAAGGTTTCGAAATAATCACCGAAACTGTTGACAGGTGACATGGGCAGACCAAAACTCCCACCAGGTCACACCCGCACAGGCCACAAGAGGAGGCATCCCATGAACCCGCTCGACCACGCCCTGAGCCGCAGGAGTGCCGGCGCCCTGCTGCTGGGCGCCGCCGCCGGACTGGCCCTGCCCGGCACCGCCCGGGCCGCCACCGTCGTCACCACGAACCAGACCGGCACCAGCAACGGCTACTACTACTCGTTCTGGACCGACGCGCAGGGCACGGTCTCCATGACCCTCGGCTCCGGCGGCAACTACAGCACCGGCTGGCGGAACACCGGGAACTTCGTCTGCGGCAAGGGCTGGAGCACCGGCGCCCGCCGCAACGTGACCTACTCCGGCAGCTTCAGCCCCTCCGGCAACGGCTACCTGTCCCTCTACGGCTGGACCTCGAACCCGCTCGTCGAGTACTACATCGTCGACAACTGGGGCACCTACCGGCCCACCGGGACGTACAAGGGCAGCGTCACCAGCGACGGCGGCACCTACGACATCTACCTGACGACGCGGTACAACGCCCCGTCCGTCGAAGGCACCAAGACCTTCAACCAGTACTGGAGCGTCCGCCAGTCCAAGCGGACCGGCGGCACCATCACCACCGGCAACCACTTCGACGCCTGGGCCAGGGCCGGCATGCCCCTCGGCAGCTTCAGCTACTACCAGATCCTCGCGACCGAGGGCTACCAGAGCAGCGGCAGCTCGAACATCACGGTGGCGTGATGGGTACCGCAGCAAAACGCTCGTTACGCCCCCTGGCCGCGACCGCCGCCGCCGTCGCACTGGCCGCCGCGGGCACCCTCGCCGCCGGCGCCGCCCCGGCCCACTCCGCCACCTGCGCCGGCTACGTCGGCCTCACCTTCGACGACGGGCCGTCCACCGCCCACACCCCGGGACTGCTCAGCGCCCTGAGGGCGAACGGGCTGCGGGCCACCATGTTCAACGAGGGCCAGTACGCGGCCGCCTACCCGGCCCAGGTCAAGGCCCAGGTCAGCGCGGGCATGTGGGTCGGCGACCACAGCTACACCCACCCGCACCTGACCCAGGAGACCCAGGCGCAGATCGACTCGGAGATCTCCCGCACCCAGTCGGCCATCGCGGCCGCCGGCGGCGGGACACCGGTCCTGTTCCGGCCGCCGTACGGCGAGACCAACGCCACCGTGCGGGCGGTCGAGGCCAAGTACGGGCTCACCGAGATCATCTGGGACGTCGACTCCCAGGACTGGAACGGTGCGAGCACCGACGCGATCGTGCAGGCCGTCTCCCGGCTCACCGGCGGCCAGATCATCCTCATGCACGAGTGGCCGGCCAACACCCTGGCCGCGGTCCCGCGCATCGCACAGACCCTCGCGGCCAAGGGACTGTGCCCGGGGCGGATCTCCCCGCAGACGGGCCGCGCGGTCGCGCCCTGAGAGAACGGCGGCACGAGTGGCGCGGCGGCCCGTCAACCGCCGCGCCACCCTCATGACTTCGGATGAACGGGGATCGCCGGCCCGCCTCGCGTCGGTAGGTTCGCCACCGTGGACTACTACGACCTGGGCCGTCACGGCCGGCGCGTGACGACTTCGTCCGCCGCAGCACAGACCTGGTTCGACCGGGGGCTGAACTGGACCTACGCCTTCAACCACGAGGAGGCCGTCCGCTGTTTCGAGGCGGCCGGCGCCGCGGATCCGGGCTGCGCCATGGCGGACTGGGGCATCGCCTACGCCCTCGGCCCCAACTACAACAAACCCTGGGAGTTCTTCGATCCAAAGGACCTCGCGCAGACCGTGGAGCGGACGCACGCCGCCGTGGAACGCGCCCACGCCAAGGCCGCGCACGCGACCCCCGTCGAACGCGCCCTGATCGAGGCGCTGCGCGCCCGCTACCCGCAGGCCGCGGCCCCGGAAGCGGCCGCCTGCTCGGTGTGGAACACCGCCTACGCCGACAGCCTGCGCACCGCCTACGAACTGGCGCCCGACGACCTCGACGTCGCCACCCTCTACGCGGACGCCCTGATGAACCTCACCCCCTGGCAGCTCTGGGACATCCGCAGCGGCCGGCCGGCCGACGGGGCCCGCACGGAGGAGGCGAAGGCCGTGCTGGAGCGGGCCCTCGGGACCGGGACCGGCACCGGCCACCCCGGCCTGCTGCACCTCTACATCCACCTCATGGAGATGTCGCCCACGCCCGAGACCGCCCTGCCGGTCGCCGACCGGCTGCGCGACCTCGTGCCCGACGCCGGGCACCTCCGGCACATGCCCTCGCACCTGGAAGTCCTCTGCGGCGACTACCGGCGCGTCGTCTCCGACAACGCCGCGGCCGTCGCCGCCGACGAGAAGTACCACGCCCGCGCCGGCGCGATGAACTTCTACACCCTCTACCGCTGCCACAACCTGCACTTCGGGATCTACGGCGCGATGTTCCTGGGCCGCCTCCAGGACGCCCTCGCCACGGCCGAACGGCTCGAAGCCGCCGTACCGGAGGAGCTGCTGCGAGTGCAGAGCCCGCCGATGGCCGACTGGCTGGAGGGATTCCTGGCGATGCGGGGGCACGTCCTGATCCGCTTCGGCCGCTGGGACGACATCCTGCGCCTGCCGCTGCCCACCGACCCCGCGCTGTACTGCGTGACCACCGCGATGCTGCACTACGCGCGCGGTGTCGCACACGCGGCCACCGGCCGGATCGCCGAGGCCGAGACCGACCGGGCCCGCTTCCGGGCCGCGGTCGCCGCCGTCCCGGAGACCCGCATGCTGTTCAACAACACCTGTGTCGACATCCTGGCGATCGCCTCCGCCATGCTCAACGGCGAACTCGCATACCGTAAAGGTGACTTCGACACGGCCTTCGCCGAGCTGCGCCGCTCGGTGGACCTGGACGACAACCTCCCGTACGACGAACCGTGGGGCTGGATGCAGCCCACCAGGCACGCCTACGGTGCCCTGCTCCTCGAACGCGGCCGGATCGCCGAGGCCGAGGCGGTCTACCGCGCCGACCTCGGCCTGGACGACACCCTGCCCCGGCCGTTGCAGCACCCGGGCAACGTGTGGGCGCTGCACGGCCTCCACGAGTGCCTCCGGCGGCTCGGCCGGGAGGGTGAGGCGCGGATCGTGGGCCGGCAGCTGAAGCTGGTGGTCGCTTACGCGGACGTGCCGATCAGGGCGTCGTGCTTCTGTCGGGCGGAGTGCTGCGGGGCGTCGTAAGCGGTGCGACGCGTTGTTGTGTGTCCGCGGCGCCGTCGTGGCTGGTCGCGCAGTTCCTCCCCCGGCCTTCGGCCGGGGAGACCCCCAGCGCCCCTGAGGGGGCGCTGTCCTGCCGGGCGTTTTCAAAGGGCCCGTGCCACCAGTAGGGCGACGTCGTCGTGGTCGTCGGGGTGGCGTAGGCCGTGGAGGAGGAGGTCGCAGGTCTCCTCCAGCGGGCGGTGGGGCTCGTCGAGGAAGCCGAGGAGGACGTCGAGGCGGTCGTCGATGGGGTGGCGGCGGGTCTCGACCAGGCCGTCGGTGTACAGGACCAGCAGGTCACCAGGGTCGAAGTGGACGGTCGTCGTCTCGAAGGCGATGCCGCCGACGCCGAGCGGCGCGGCCGCCGGCAGCTCCAGGAGGGTCGGCGGCCGGTTGGAGTGCACCAGCGCGGGCGGCATGTGGCCCGCGTTGGCGATCTCGCAGCTCCTGGTGTGCGGGTCGTACACCGCGTACAGGCAGGTGACGATGTAGTGCTCCAGATCGCAGGTGATCCGGTCGAGGTGCCGGAGCACCGCGTCCGGGGGCAGCTCCAGGTCCGCGTAGGCGCAGGTGGCGGTGCGCAGCCGGCCCATGGTGGCGGCCGCGTCGATGCCGTTGCCCATCACGTCGCCGACGACCAGCGCGGTCCTGTCCTGCGACAGCGGGATCACGTCGTACCAGTCGCCGCCCACCTCGCTCGTGGCCTGCGCGGGTTCGTAGCGGGAGGCAAGTTCCAGGCCGGTGTGCTCGGGCGGGTGGTCCGGCAGCAGGCTGCGCTGGAGGGTGAGGGCGGTGTTGCGCACGCTCTGGAACCAGCGGGCGTTGTCGATGGCCACGGCCGCCCGCCCGGCCAGTTCGGTGGCGAGGACGACGTCGTCCTCGTCGAAGGGGAGCGGATTGCGGGTCCGCTTGAGGTCCAGGGCGCCGAGCACCTCGCCGTGCGCGATCAGCGGCACCGCCAGGTACGAGTGCACGCCCGCCTCCTCCAGCAGCGCTCCGGCCTCCGGGTTGCGGGCGATGCGCGGCAGGTCCTGTTTGCCGACCCGCGGGACCAGCACCGGGCGGGCGGTGTGCACGCACAGCGTGACCAGCCGGTCGCCGTCATAGGAGGCGAGGTCGCCGGGCGTGTCGGCGGCCCGCAGGGCGACCGTGGGATGGGCGGCCTCCAGGGCGAGGGCCCGGAACAGCTCCGGGCCGTTGTCGGGGCGGCGTGAGCGGCGCAGGGCCAGCGCCGCGTCCAGCACGTCCACCGCGACCACGTCCGCGAGTACCGGGGTGGCGATCTCGGCCAGCTCGTGCGCCGTGCGCTCCACCTCCAGCGAGGTGCCCACCCGGGCCGAGGCGTCGGCGATCAGGGCGAGGCGGCGCCGGGCCCGGTCGGCCTCGGCGGCGGCGCGATGCCGTTCGGTCACGTCCACCACCGAGATCGCGGCGCCCAGGACCCGGCCACCATGGTCCTCGAGCCGGTAGAACGACAGCGACCAGGCGTGCTCCTGCTGGGGATCCGCCGGCGGACGGCCCACGTGGTACTGGTCGAGCAGCGGCGTGCCCGTGGTGAGCACTTGGCGCAGCGCCGACTCCACGGTGTCGATGTCGGGCAGCGGCAGCGTCTCCCGCAGATGGCGGCCGATGTGCTCCTCGGCGGGCACGCCGTCGATCCGTTCCAGGGCCGGGTTCACCAGGAGGTAGCGCAGATCGGGGTCGAGCAGGGCCAGCCCGATCGGGGACTGGCTGATCAGCCGCTCGCACAGCGCCAGGTCGGTCTCCAGCCGCTGGAGCAGGACGTGGTCGGCGACGATGCCCAGGGCGTAGACGTCGCCGAGGTCGTCCAGCAGCCGCATGGTGCGGAACTCCATCAGGCGGCTGCTGCCGTCCTTGTGCCGGACCGGGAAGGCGCCGGCCCAGCTGTGCCCGGTCTCCAGCACGTCCATGAAGACCTTCACCGCGGCCTTCAGATGCTCCGGCTGGACGAGCAGCCGTGCCGCGTTCTTGCGGAGAGCCTCCTCGGAGGTGTAGCCGAAGAGTTCCTCGGCCTGCGGGGTCCAGAACACGATCCGGCCCTGCGAGTCCAGCGCCACCGCGGCCACGCTGAGCACGTCCAGCAGGCCGGTCGGACGCGGTCCGCCGGTGCCGTACTCCGCACCGCCGGAGCCATCGGCGTCACCGGACCGCAGCGAACCCACAGCCATCCCTCAACCACCTCCACCGGCCGCCGGGCCGATGCCGCTGCTACGGCCCTTCCATGCTGCCCCCGGCTCGTGGCTCGCCCCAACTGGAGGCCGGGTACCCCGGCCCGCGCCCGGTCTCACGCGCCGCGTCCAGCCGTCCCGTGCGGCGGCCGCCCGGGGCCGTCGGCGAGGGGCGCACCAGCAGGAAGGCGGACAAGAGGGAACAGTGGACAAGCAGGAACATGCGGGTACGTACAGGATGTAGCCAATGGATTCTCCGCGAGAAGATGTCGACATGTCGACCACCGTGGGGCCGCACGACCTCCTGGACGCCTCCAGCGACGCTGCGGCGGTGCTGTCGGCAGAGGGTGACGTGATCGGCTGGACCCGTGGCGCCGAGGCCCTGCTCGGCCATCCGGCCGCGGCGGTGCTGGGCGGCCCCGCCGCGCGGCTGCTCGCCATGCGCCTCGACCCGGCCCGTGCCGCCGCCGTCGCCGAGCGCTGCCGCTCGGGTATGGGTTGGAGCGGCCTCGTCCCGGTACGGCACGTCGACGGCCGCAGTGTGGTCGTGGACCTGCGGGTCTCCGCGTCCTTCCGGATCGACGGCGCCGAGTGCTTCCTGGTCTCGGCGCGGGAGCAGCGCCCGCAGTGGACGGTGGGCCAGTCCGTCCTCGACGGGTTCCTCACCCGGTCGCCGATCGGCATGGCCGTGATGGACCTGGAGCTGCGGTACGTCTGGCTGAACGACACCCTGGAGCAGTTCGGCGGTGTCCCCCGTGAGCAGCGCCTGGGCCGCCGGCTGAGCGAACTGCTGCCCGGTCTGCAGGGGACCACCATCGAGGGCCTGATGCGCAAGGTGCTGGCGACCCGGGAGCCGGTCACCGACTACGAGTACCTCGGCTGGAGCTGGTCGGATCCGCACCGCCAGCGTGCCTACTCGACGTCGTTCTTCCCGCTCGTCGCCCCCGACGACTCGGTGACCGGCGTCTGCTACATGGTCTCCGACGTGACCGAACGCTGGAACGCCCGGCAGCTGCTGTCGATGGTCAACGAGGCCGGCACCCGGATCGGCACCACCCTCGACGTGCTGCGCACCGCCCAGGAACTCGCCGACTTCGCCGTCCCGCGCTTCGCCGACTTCGTCATCGTCGACCTCCTGGAGCCCGTCCTCAGCACGGAGGGACCCGGCACCTGGCTGCCCGACGCGGGCCCGGCCCCCGCCCGGGCGGTGATGCGGCGCGCCGCGCTGAGGTCGGTCCGCGAGGGCAGTCCCGAGGCCGTGGCACGGATCGGCGACCAGGTCGACTTCCTGCCGCCGCCGCACGGCTTCGACCTGCTCATGACCGGTGAGCCGGTGCTCATCCCCGAACTCGACCCGGACGACCGCCTGTGGATCACCGAACAGCCCGCGCGGACCGCCCGCATCCGGGAGTTCGGCCTGCACACCCTGATCTCGGTCCCGATGCGGGCGCGCAACACCGTCCTGGGCCTCGCCACCTTCGCCCGCTCGCTCAACCCGCTCTCCTTCCGGTCCGACGACGTCCTGCTCGCCCAGGAACTGGTCGCGCGCGCCGCCGTCTGCGTCGACAACGCCCGCCGCTACACCAGGGAGCACATGGCGGCCGTCACCCTCCAGCGCAGCCTGCTGCCCCAGGCCCTGGCCGGCGGCACGGCCCTGGACGTGGCCTCCTCCTACCTGCCGGCCGACGCGACGGACGGCGTCGGCGGCGACTGGTTCGACGTGATCCCGCTGTCCGGCGCCCGGGTCGGGCTGGTCGTCGGCGACGTGGTCGGGCACGGCCTCACCGCGGCGGCGAGCATGGGCCGGCTGCGCACCGCCGTGCAGACCCTCGCCGACATGGACATGCCCCCGGACGAACTCCTCGCCCACCTCGACGACCTCGTGCTGCGGCTGGGGGACGAGGAGAACGCGGGCGCGGCGTTGGACGGCAGCGCGGACACGTTCGTCGGGGCGACCTGCCTGTACGCCGTCTACGACCCGGTGACCCGGCGCTGCGCGATGGCCCGCGCGGGACACCCGCCACCGGTCGTCGTCTCACCCGACGGGCACGTCCACTTCCCCGAGATCCCCGCCGGACCGCCGCTCGGGCTCGGCGGCATGGCCTTCGAGGCCACCGAGATCGAACTCGCCGAGGGCAGCCTGTTCGGCCTCTACACCGACGGTCTCATCGAAGGCGCCGACCAGGACGTCGAACGGGGCATGGCCCGCCTGCGCGGTGCCCTGGCCGGCCCCGGTACGGATCTCGACACGCTGTGCACGTCGACCGTGCAGCAACTCGTCCCCGTTCCCCAGCCCGACGACATCGCCCTGCTGCTGGCCCGCACCCACGCCCTTGGTCCCGGCCACGTCGTCTCCTGGGACGTGCCCGTCGACCCCGCCGCCGTCGCCGACGTCCGCGCCGAGGCGGTCCGCCAGGTGGTCGCCTGGGGCTACGGCGAACTGGCGACGACCACCGAGCTCATCGTCAGCGAACTGGTCACCAACGCCATCCGCTACGCCGAACCGCCCATCCGGCTGAGGCTGTTGCGTGACGACCGGCTGACCTGCGAGGTTGCCGACGCCAGCAGTACCGCCCCCCGGCTGCGGCACGCCCGCAGCACCGACGAGGGCGGCCGCGGCCTCTTCCTGGTGGCCCAGCTCGCCCACCGCTGGGGCGCCCGGTACACCGGAGAAGGCAAGATCATCTGGGCCGAGCAGGAGATCCCGGGGGTGTGACGGGGGCGCATCCGGACCGCCTTCGCACTCTGTCGAATTCGCACGTATGGCCGTACACTGTCAATTCATAGGCATTCGGCAGCAATTGGGGGAGCCGCCATGTCCGGGGACGCGTACGGTCCGTACCAGGAACTGCCGAACCAGGGACCGCCGAACCACGGCATCCCGAACGACGGCCGTCCGAACCAAGGCTTTCCGGGGCCCGTCTTCCCGAATCGGGGCCCCTTCGTGCCGCCCATGCCGTCGGCTCCGCCGCCCGCTCCGCCGGACGCCCTGCGCGCCACCGCCGTCGCCCTGCTCAACCTGAGCGGCCTCGGCCTCGGCTACCTGCTCCTGCGAAGATGGATCCCGGCGGCCGCATGCCTGGCGGCCACCGTCGTCCTGCTGCTCGTGGCCCTGCCGGCGGACGCCGACGGCGTACCCGGAACCGCCCTCGTCCTGTACGCCGTTATCCTGCTGGCGGCCGCCGTCCACGGCTGGTTCGCCGGCCTGCGCACCCGCCTGGTGTGGCCGGGACAGCGTCCCGTCGCGCTCGTGCTGGGCGTCGTCCTGCTCGCCGTTCCGGTGGGCGGCGCGCTCTGGTACGACGGTGCGCACAAGGAAGCCGTCGAACGCGCCCTCCTCGACCGTCTCGACCGCGCCGACCGGCAGGTCAGCGCGGCCTCCGGACAGGATTTCGGCACCGCCAAGGCGGGTTACCGGGACGCCCTGGCCGTCTACCGCGACCTCGCCGTCCACCACTCCGGCTCGCGGGCCGCCGCCCAGGTCCCCGACCGCCTGAAGACCTACTACACGACGGTCGCGGCGGCCTACAGCCACCGCGACTACTGCTCGGCCGTCGAACCGCTCGCATACCTGCGGACGGTGCCCGACTCCATGCCGAAGGACCTGCTCGGCACCCTCGCCCACTGGCCCGACGACCGGCTGGCCACCTCCCTGTACGAGTGCGGGGCGAAGGGCCTCGCCGACGGCGGAGCCGACTGGGTCACCCGGTTCGGCTCCCTGCTGAGCACCTTTCCCGGCTCCGGCCAGGCCGCCAAGGTCGTACCCGCCGTGGACGCCGCGGAGAAGACGGCGGCGAAGGCGGTCTCCGGGAAGGATCCCTGCGGCGCCGTCAAGCAGTTGGACACGCTGAACACGCAGATCATCCAGCTGTCGAACGGGTCGGGCGCCGAGGCCGACGGCCTCGTCAAGGTCGCCGGCCGGGCCGACCGCAGCGGGAACGCGGGGGAGTACCAGTGCGGCGTCAAGCAGTACCGGGACGGTGACTACGAGCAGGCGCAGCAGACCATGCAGCAGTTCGTCACCGACAACCCGCACGACGGCAAACGCGACCGCGCCCGCAAGATCGTCATCGGTGCCGAGGTCGCCCAGACCCTTCCGGCCGCCGGCAAGAAGCTGCCCACCACCGCCTCCGGCGGCGGCATCTCCGTCACCGTCAAGAACGACAGCCCTGACGACATCACCGTCCTGTACACGGGCCCTGTCACCGGCAGCTTCACCCTGAAGGCGTGTGGCAGTTGCAAGGCCTACTCGTTCGCCAGCTCCCTCATCAGCGGCTGGCAGCCGTGCAGCGACAGCGGCAAGAACTACCCGCAGCGCACGATCAGTCTGCCGCCCGGCACCACGTACTTCGTGCACCAGCCGAAGAACGACAGCACCGCCACCCCGGGCTCCGACACCGCCAAGCTGCGCTACGGCTACATCTACACGGAGTGCGCGTACACGACGCAGACGCTGGGGTCCACCTACTGAGCGCGGTGCGAGGCTGTCCGAGCGGCCAACTAAGCTCCCGCGCATGAACGTCGAGGGCAGGGACGACCCCGCGAGACGGGTCGTCGACGGGCGGTTCGAGCTGGCGGCACGGCTCGGTGGCGGCGGCATGGGCACGGTGTGGCGGGCCACCGACCTGGTGCTGCGGCGCAGCGTGGCCGTGAAGGAGGTGCGGCCGGCCGACCCCGGGCTCGCCGAGTGGGACCCGGAGGCCGCGCGGCTGCTGCGCGAACGGGTGCTGCGGGAGGCCCGTGCGCTGGCCCGGGTCGACCACCCGGGCGTGGTGACGATCCATCACATCGTCGACGGCGGCCCGGGTACCTACCCGTGGATCGTCATGGAACTCGTGACCGGCGGCTCGCTGGCCGACCGCCTCGCCGCCGGCCCGATGAACCCGGTCGAGGCCGCGCGCATCGGCCGCGAGGTGCTGGCCGCGCTGCGCGCCGCCCACGAGGCCGGCATCGAACACCGCGACGTGAAACCGGCCAACGTCCTGCTGCGCCCCGACGGCCGCCCCGTCCTCACCGACTTCGGCATCGCCGCCGTCCGCGGGTCGACCGCTCTCACCGCCACCGGTTCGGTCATCGGCACGCCCGACTACATGGCACCCGAACGCGTCTCCGGCAAGGACGGCGGGCCGGCCGCGGACCTGTGGTCGCTCGCGATGATGCTGTACGTCGCCGTCGAGGGCCACCATCCGCTGCGCCGGGGGACGACCCTCGCCACGCTCGCCGCGGTCCTCGCCGAGGACGTCCCGCCGCCGGTGCAGGCCGGTCCCCTCACGGACGTCCTCACCCGCGTTCTCGTCCGCGACCCGGCGGCCCGCCCCGACGCCGCCGCACTGGAACGGATGCTGGCCCGCGCCGCCCGGCAGACCGGGTCCCCCACCTCCTTCCCGCTGCAACCTCCGGCCGCGCCACCGCGGGACGCCGAGCCGCAGGACGTACGGCCGGGGACCACGGCGCCCATGTCCCCCGGGCCCGTCCCGCGCCGCCGCCGGGCACTGCTCCTGCTGCCCCTGGCCGCGGTGGCCGTGGCAGGCGCGCTCACGTGGACGCTGCCGCCGGACGCGGGCAGCCACGCCTCCGGGTCCACGGACTCCGGTACCGCGTACGCCAAGACGTCGCCCTCGGCCCCGGACACCGCCGCACCCTCGGCCGCGCGGCAGACCGCCGGCACCGACCTGCTGACCCCGCAGGGCATCCGCACCGCGGTCGCGGCCTTCGAGAAGCAGACCGGCCGGGACCGCTTCGGCAAGCTCACGGTGTACCCCGAGTACGTCGTCGCCTACATGATGGTGAAGGGCAGCGACACCGCGTACGACACGTACACCTACCGCCCCGGCCAGGGGGTGCAGAAGGACATCATCTCGAGCAGCCTGAGCGGCGACGAGAGGCCCGTCCGCCTCGACGACTTCGCCTGGGACAAGGTCCCCTCGCTGCTGGCCCAGGCCCGAAAGCAGCTCAAGGTGCCCGATCCGACCAGCCGCTACCTGGTCGTCGTCCTGCCGGGCAACGCCTTCGGCGACCCCGCCGGGATGTCCGTCTACCTCAGCAACAAGTACAGCCAGACCGGATACTTCCAGACGGACAGCCAGGGCAAGGTGGTCAAGGTGATGCCGTACGACGGCTGAGACGCTCGCCCCGTCCGCACTCAGTCCGCGGCCGGGGAGTCGTACGGTGCTGCGGTGCCCCTCGTCCGTGCCGGGTGCGCTCCGCGCAGCAGCCAGGGGCGGGCCCGGCGGCTGAGCCGCGGCTGGATCACCCAGGTGAGGAGAGCGGTCAGGACGAACGAGTTGACGGCCAGGGCCGCCGACTGCGGCAGACCGGGGAAGATCAGCTTCAGCAGCGTGGCGATGGTCAGCAGACAGGGGTAGGCGGCCGCCCACGTGGTCATGAAGCGCTTCCACTTCGGCGGGACGTCCCGCTGCCGGAGGGTGAACCAGGGCGCCAGGTCGGAGCTGCGGCTGCTGCGCGGATCCGAGATGCGGTTGCCGCGCCGGAGCAGCTCGTTGCGCGTGTCCGACTGCTCCCAGGCGTCGAGGTGCTCGGCGGAGTCGAAGCGGTAGACGAGATGATGCAGCCCCTGGCTGTCATGGAGCCGTACGGCGCCGAGGTGGCCGGCGAAGCCGGCGGCGGCCCGGTCGACGTCGTCGGCCCAGCGCGCGAACTCCTCCTCCTTGCCCGCGGCGACCACCCGGGTCACCACGACGGTCACCGCCCGGTCGGTGCCTGTCGGGCCGGGACGCATGGCGGCCTCCTTCCACCGTCGCGACTGAGACGCCGTCCGGCCGAGTACCCCGAGGTCCGGCCTGGACACGGCGGATCGCCGGCATTTGGTCTGCACCATTGACATGTACGCGCACCGGGGCCTTCAATGCGGCTCACCCGCATATGTATCCGACGGTCACGTATGAGGAAGGCCCCCGCATGGTCACCCCCCACCCGCACCTCGTCTGGCCCCGCACGCTGGTGAGGCTGTTCGCCCTGGTCGCGGTCGTACTCGGCATCCAGGCCGGTCCCGCCCACCACGCCCACGCCGCCACCACCGTCAACGTGATCGCCTTCTACGACGGCACGTACGACGCGGCACACATCAGCTTCGACCACGAGGCCAACAGCTGGTTCCCGCAGGCCGGCGCGGAGAACGGCTTCACCTACACCGCGACCACGGACTGGAGCCGGCTCAACGCCTCGACCCTGACCGGCTACCAGGTCGTCATGTTCCTCGACGACTACCCCCACACCGCGTCCCAGCAGGCCGCGTTCCAGACCTACATGGCGAACGGCGGCGGGTTCATCGGCTTCCACGTGTCGGCGTACAACGACGACACCGGCGACTGGCCCTGGTACCACAACACCTTCCTCGGCACCGGCACCTTCAGGAGCAACTCCTGGGGGCCGACCCAGGAGACCCTGCAGATCGACGACCCCTCGCACCCGGCGACCGCGAACCTCCCGTCCACCATCACGTCCTCGGTGAGCGAGTGGTACAGCTGGCAGAACGACCTGCGGCAGAACCCGGCCATCGACATCCTCGCCTCGATGGCCCCGTCCACGTTCCCGGTCGGCTCCGACCCGAACCAGACCTGGTACAGCGGCTACTACCCGATCGTCTGGTCGAACCGCAACTACAAGATGGTCTACAACAACTTCGGCCACAACGCGATGGACTACTCGACCAACACCACCCTGTCGTCGACGTTCGCGAGCGACCGGCAGAACCAGCTCCTGCTCCAGGAGATCAAATGGGCGGCGGGCCAGTCCGGCCCGGTCACCCCGCCCACGAGCACCACCGGCCCGATCCACGGGTACGGCGGCAAGTGCGTCGACGTCGCGGGCGCGGCCACCGCCAACGGCACCGCCGTACAGCTCTACGACTGCAACGGAAGCAGTGCCCAGAACTGGACGGTCGGCAGTGCCGGCACCCTCGGCGCCCTCGGCAAGTGCATGGACGTGACCGGTGCCGGTACCGCCGACGGCACCAAGGTGCAGCTGTACGACTGCAACGGCACGGGCTCGCAGGTCTGGCGGGCGGGTGCCGGCGGCTCCCTGGTCAACCCGCAGTCGGGCAAGTGCCTCGACGCCACCGGCCCGAGCTCGGCCAACGGCACCCGGCTGCAGATCTGGTCCTGCTCGGGAGCCGCGAACCAGAACTGGACCCTCCCGTCCTGAACCGCGGGCGGGCATGCCGTCGAGCACCGCACGGCATGCCCGCCCGGGTCAGTTCGCCGCTCTCTGCACGAGTTCCGCGATCCTCGACTCGGCGGCCGGGGTCAGGGCGGTCAGAGCGAAGGCCGTCGGCCACATGACGTCCTCGTCGAGGTCCGCCTGGTCGCTGAAGCCGAGCGTGGCGTAGCGCGACGTGAACTTCTCGGCGCTCTGGAAGTGGCAGACGACCTTGCCGTTCCTGGCGTACGCGGGCATCCGTACCAGAGCTTCGGCGCGAGCTCCGGGGCGGTCAACGTGACGATGGCGTGGATCCGCTCCGCGAGCACCCGATCGGCCTCCGGCATCTCGGCGATCTTCGCCAGCACCTCGCTCACCGCCTCCGCCGCCTTGTCCGCGCGCGAACCGCGGCGAGCCGCCGCCTTCAGCTCCCGCGCACGCTCCTTCATCGCCCCGCGCTCCTCCTCCGTGAACCCGTCGTACTTCTCCAGGCCGCCTACGGCGCGAGCTTCACCGACGCCCTGCACAACTGCGCCGTCGTCGGCGGCACCGGGATGCTGGTGGCCGCGGTGATCGCCGTGGCACTCATCGGGATCCGCCCGGCGCGCGCCCCGCAGGCGGCGCCGGAGGCGGCGGTGCACCCGGTCGGCGCCGCCGGCCGAGGCACCGCGCGAAGTGGCCGGCCACCCCCCGGTGGCCGGCCACTCCGTCTTTCGGCACCCGTCAGCGCGCGAGCAGTTCGAGGGTGTCGATCACGCGGTTCGAGAAGCCCCACTCGTTGTCGTACCAGGCGACCACCTTGACGTGGCGGCCGTCGACGCGGGTCAGGGCCGAGTCGAAGATCGACGAGGCGGGGTTGCCCGTGATGTCCGACGACACCAGCGCGTCCTCCGAGTACTCGAGGATGCCCGCGAGCGGCCCTTCGGCCGCCGCGCGGTACGCGGCCAGCACGTCGTCGCGGGTCACGTCGCGCGAGACCGTCGTGTTGAGCTCGACGATCGAGCCCACCGGCACCGGCACCCGGATCGAGTCGCCCGACAGCTTCCCGTCGAGGTTCGGCAGCACCAGGCCGATCGCCTTGGCGGCGCCCGTCGTGGTCGGCACGATGTTGACACCGGCGGCACGGGCGCGCCGCGGGTCGCGGTGCGGGCCGTCCTGCAGGTTCTGCTCCTGCGTATAGGCGTGCACCGTCGTCATGAACCCGTGCTCGATACCGGCGAGTTCGTCGAGGACGGCGGCCAGCGGAGCGAGTGCGTTGGTCGTGCACGAGGCGTTGGAGACGATCGTGTGCAGCTCCGCGTCGTACGCGTCGGTGTTCACGCCGTACGCCAGCGTGACGTCGGCACCGTCCGACGGCGCGCTGACCAGCACCTTCCGGGCACCCGCGTCGAGGTGGGCGCGGGCCGCCTTCGCCGAGGTGAAGCGGCCGGTCGACTCCAGCACGAGGTCCACGCCGAGGTCGGCCCACGGCAGCTGCGCCGGCTCGCGCTCCGCGAGGACCTTGATGCGCCGGCCGTCGACGACGAGGACGTCCCCGTCGACGCTCACCGGGCGCCCGAGGCGGCCGGCCGTGGAGTCGAAGGCCAGCAGCCGCGCGAGGGCGGCCGGCTCCGTGAGGTCGTTGACGGCGACGACCTCCAGGCCGGTGTCCCGCTCCAGCAGGGCGCGCAGCACGTTGCGTCCGATGCGGCCGAATCCGTTGACGGCGATACGAGTCATAAGTGGTGTCCCTTCGCTACGCCACCAGGTTCGCGGGCCGTCGGTGGCCGGGACAGCGGCGAGAACGCCATGGTTCGAAAGGATCCCGCCAGGGCAGGGCGATGCCACCCGGGCAGCCCTACTCGCCCCTGGTGAAGGTGCGCCGGTAGTCGCTCGGCGTCGTGCCGAGGATCCGCTGGAAGTGCAGCCGCAGGTTCGCCCCGGTGCCGAGGCCGACATCGGCCGCGATCTGCTCGACGCTCCGCTCCGACCGTTCCAGGAGTTCCCGGGCCAGGTCGATCCGGGCGCGCATCACCCACTGCATCGGCGTGTACCCGGTGTCCTCCGCGAACCGCCGCGAGAACGTCCGCGCCGACACCCCCGCGTGCCGGGCCAGCACGTCGAGGCCGAGCGGCTCGCCGAGCCGGTGCAGTGCCCACTCGCGGGTCGCGGCGAACCGCTCGCCCAGCGGCTCGGGCACGCTGCGCGGCACGTACTGCGCCTGGCCGCCGCTGCGGTAGGGGGCCGCCACCAGCCGCCGGGCCGCGTGGTTGGAGGCGGCCACGCCGAGGTCGCCACGGAGGATGTGCAGGCACAGGTCGATCCCCGAGGCCGCCCCGGCCGACGTCAGCACGCTGCCCTCGTCGACGAACAGCACGTTCTCGTCCACCTTGACCAGCGGGTGCTTGTCGGCGAGGGCGCGCGTGTAGTGCCAGTGCGTGGTGGCGCGCCTGCCGTCGAGCAGCCCGGTCGCGGCGAGCGCGAAGGCCCCCGTCGAGATGGCGGCCAGCCGCGTGCCCCGCCGGTGCGCGCCGAGCAGGGCCTCGACGACGGCCGACGGCGGGTCCTCCCGGTCCGGGAACCGGTACCCGGGCACGAACACGATCTCCGCCCACTCCAGCGCGTCGAGACCGTCGGCGACGTGGTAGGACAGCCCGTCGCCGCCGGTGACCAGACCCGGCGCGGCGCCGCACACCCGCACCTCGTACGGCATGCTCGCCCGGGTCGTGAAAACCTGCGCCGGGATACCGACGTCGAGGGGTTTGGCCCCCTCCAGCACGAGGACGGCTACGCGATGCAGACGGACGGGAGGCACACCGAACAGGGTACGAGGCCCCGGCCCACGCCCGGTGCGGTCCGCCCCGGCCGCGGGAGGGTCAGAGCTCCTCCTCCATCCCGATCGCCTTGCGCAGTTCCTCGGCCGCCTCCGCCGGGTGATCGTCCTCCCGCTGGTCGAGGAGCGCGGCGGCGATGCTGTCGAGCTTGCGCTGGATGGCGTGTTCCGCGCGGCGCTCGGAGTTCTTCAGCAGCGCGAGCAGCAGCAGGTTCACCGAGGTCATGAGGTCCCCGACGAGCAGCTGCCAGGTGAGCGCGAGACCCGAGAGGTGCACGGCGACGAAGGCGGCCACCAGGGCCAGGCAGAAGCACATGAACACCAGGGAGCTGGTGAGGTTCGAGGCCGCCTCGGCCAGCCTCTCGAACCAGCCCCGCCCGTTGCGGGAGCGCTCGGCAGGATGCGTCATGGACACAGGAGGACTCCCACGCCCGCGCGGTGCCCTTCACCGCGATCCCGGCCCGGGTACCCGGCACCGGCCCCCTTCATCCACTGCCGTGCCACCGAGCCCTGCTGGTCGGAAAAGCACTTCGCAGAGCTCGGTTGGTGCTCGGCACCGTGTACGACTCCGCCGCCGTCCTCGGCGACGGCCGCCCCGAGGCCCCGGCACCGAGTACGTGCTCACCGCGGGCCCCGGCCGCCGGCGGCGGCGCACCACCGCCTCCCGGCCGTTGCGCGTCGAGCCGCCGCCCGGCGGACACGCCGACCGCTACAGCCCGACCGCCGTCACGTCGAGCGCGGTGGGGCGGTGCTCTCCCTGACCACCAGGCGGGCCGGGACGAGATCGGTGCCGGGGCAGGAGTCGTCGCCGGTCCGGAGCCGACGCAGCACGCCCTCCACACAGCGGCGGCCGACCTCGGCGAAGTCCTGGTGGACGGTGGTGAGGGGCGGGATGAAGAAGGCCGCGTCCGGGGTGTCGTCGAAACCCACCACACTGATGTCCGCGGGCACGGACCGGCCCCGCTCGTGGAAGGCGCGCAGCAGGCCCAGGGCCATCTGGTCGTTGGCCGCGAACACGGCGGTGCAGCCCGGCTCCTCGGCGAGCGCGAGCCCCGCCGCGTAACCGGACTCGGCCGACCAGTCGCCGCGCAGGGGCGCCGGCACCGGACACCCCGCCTCCGCCAGCACCGCGCGCCAGGCCTGCGCACGGCGTTCGGCCGCGTACGAGGACTCGGGGCCCGCCACGTGCCACACCGTCCGGTGGCCCAGGTCCAGCAGGTGCCGTACGGCCCCGCGCGCGCCGTCGGCCTGGTCCGTGTCGACCACGCTGTAGCGGTCCCCCGCGTCCGAGTCCACGACCACCACATGGGCGCCGGGCGGCAGTTGCACGGTGGCGGTGTCGAGCAGATGGATCTCCATGATGACGATGACGGCGTCCACCGCCAGCTCGCCCATCCGCGTGAAGGCGCCCAGCACGTTGTCCTGCGTGGCCACGTCGATGGGGATGAGGGTGATCGCGTAGCCCTCGGCGGCGGCATGCGTGGCGATCGCCTCCACGGTGCGGCTGCTGCCCGTGGAGGAGAGGCTGAACAGGATCACGCCGATGGTGTTGAACCGGCCGTAGCGCAGGGCACGGGCCGCGCTGTTGGGCCGGTAGCCGAGCTCCCGCATCGCGGCCAGCACCTGCTCACGGGTCGAACTGACCACCCCGGGATGCCCGTTGGAGACCCGCGAGACCGTCTGCGAGGAGACACCGGCGAGTTCGGCGACGTCCGCCATGGAGACACGCTGCTTGCGGCGCCCGCCGGGCACCCCGGAACCGCTCCGCCGCGCCCCGGCCGCGGCCGGGGCGCGGCGGAGCGGTTCCGGCTCGTTCAGGACCATCGCCCCATCCCTCAAATCTCCTTCATGCGCCGGAAGTCGGGACCGGGAATCTTGACGGCCGCAGGAGCGGGTGCCACGATTCCGACGCTTTCGAGTTTACGTAAACATCGCCCGGTGACCAGCCCCGACGGAGATCCCGCGGACACGGTCGCGAAGGAGATGTTCACGTGAACATGCCGCGTCGATGTTTACGTAAACACGCGGCCGGGCCCGCGGGCCCCCGCGTCGAGCCGCCGTCTTCCGAAAGGGCACGTTGATGCGCAAGACCTCCGCCAGAATCCGTATCGCCCCCCGCACCCGCGCCGCGCTCGCGGCGGTCGCGATCGCCGCCGTCGGTGCCACGACCCTCACCGGCAGCCCCGCCGCCGCCTCCGCCGCCGTACCGGGCCACGGCACCAGCCAGTTCAAGGGCGTCAACTGGGCGGACCCGCGCGACAACTACGCCGACGACCCCGTGGTCCTCTCCGGCCTGTCGCTCTCCGACAGCTACGCCCAGACCTACGCCAAGGCGACCCGGGTGATCGCGGCCTTCCGCGCCAACCTCGGCGCCAACACCGTGCGGCTGCCCATCAACCCGTACACGGTGAACGGCTCGTACTGGAAGTCGTACCGCGGTGTCATGGCGCCAACAAGGACGGCTTCATCGACGACGAGGCCACGTACTGGCCCATGTGGAACACCGTCGTGAAGGCCTACCGGCACGACCCGCACGTCTACTTCGAGCCGATGAACGAGCCGCACGGCTACACCGACGCCGAGTGGGCCGACCTCGCCGCCAAGTGGCTGGCGACCTACCCGTCCGTACCGCACGACCGCGTCTTCGTCAGCGGCGCCGGCTACAACGACCACGTCACCACGGTCTGCGCCGACCCGCGCCTCAAGGGCACCTACCTCTCCCTCCACCACTACGGCTTCTGGAAGAGCTACGCCACCTACGACCAGTGGGTGGCCGACCTGAAGGAGCGGCTCGGCGACTGCGCGAACCGGACCGTCGCCGACGAGTTCGGCGCGCCGATGACGACAGGCCTCGACTACGACAAGCCCGCTCCCGACGACAACTCCGTCAACTTCATCCAGGCCGACACGGACACCTTCCGCAAGCTCGGCATGGGCTCGGTGTACTGGCCCGGCCTGCGCACCGACGACACGTACTCGATCCAGAAGCTGATCGGCGACGCCTCCCGACCCTGGCTGGCCACCACCAACCAGTCCGGCGCCGACCGCCTCGCCTGGGCCTGGGGCCGCGGCAGGCCCGTCACCGGCTGACCCTCCGGACGACGGCCGCGGCGCACACGAGCGGCGCGGCCGTCGTCCGGTGGCCGGCCAAGTTCCCTGTCCTGCCGCCTGCTTCGAGTTGCCGCGGTGTACCCCGCGTGCTGTGCTGGGAGCGGGGGAGTGACCATGCGGGAGGACATCGTGACAACCAGGGTTGCGAAAGACACCGCCTTCCTCCGCGAAGTCGCGAAGGTGTTCGCGAAGTACCCGGGTGTGAAACACAGGTACGCGCTCGCCAGCCTCGCGATCCCCCTCGAGATGGGGATCGACTTCGACAAGCAGATCGGGGTGTGCCGGAGCGAGGGCGACAAGGTCGTCATCGAGTTCCAGGACCGGGGCGAGGACAGCAAACTGCGCATGCGTCACTGCGACGTGCAGAACGAGGACGGCACATGCCAGGCCTGGAGCGGCGAGTTGGCCGAGTAGTGCCACCCCGGCTCACGGCAGCGGAGGTGCGGCCGCCGGGCGGTCGGTGGTGGCGTCGAGGGTGCGCAGGTACGTCAGGCCGGGGCGGCCGGAGAGGACCGTCTCGCCGGTGACGGTGAACCCCGTCCTGGCCAGGACGGTCCGGGATGCCGTGTTGCGCACGGCGGCGGCGGCCCGCAGGGTGGTCAGCCCGTAGGTGTCGAAGGCGCGCCGGCACACCTCCCGTACGCCCCAGGTGGCGAGCCCCCGCCCGGTGACCCGCTCCGCGATCCGGTATCCCAGGTCGGCGCCGCCGTCCGCGACGTCCACCAGGTTGATCCGCCCCAGCACCTCGCCCGCCGCGTCGACCAGCACATGGAAGTAGCAGACCCCGTCCGCCTGCTCGGCCAGCCGCGCACGGTGGATCTGCTCGAATCGGGCGAAGTAGTCGTCGCCCCGATCGGGGATCGACGCCGCGAAATAGGCGCGGTTCTCCGACTCGAAGGCGAGCAGTGCCGGGGCGTGGTCCGGACGGAGCAACTGGAGCTCGGGCATGGGCAGGACGGTATGCACTTTGGCCGTCGGGCCGCCAGCACATTACGGCTTGCGCAGGTCCTTCACCCGGCGGAGCTTGCCGAGCGAGCGCTCAAGCGTCTCCGGTTCGACGACCGCGACCTCCACGGTGACCCCGACGCCGTCCTTGATGCCCTGGGCGATGGCCCGGGTGGCGGCCTCGCGGTCGGCGGGGGCGGCGCCGGGACGTGCCTCCACGCGGACCGTCATGTGGTCCATGCGCCCGCGCCGGCTGATCTGGATCTGGAAGTGCGGGGCCACGCCAGGTGTCCGCAGCACGATCTCCTCCACCTGGCTGGGGAACACGTTGACCCCGCGGAGGATGATCATGTCGTCGCAGCGGCCGGTGATCTTCTCGATGCGGCGGAACCCGGGACGCGCCGTGCCGGGCAGCAGCCGGGTCAGGTCCCGGGTGCGGTAGCGGATGACGGGCAGCGCCTCCTTCGTGAGCGAGGTGAAGACCAGTTCGCCGCTCTCGCCCTCCGCCAGCACCTCGTCGGTCAGCGGATCCACGACCTCCGGGCAGAAGTGGTCCTCCCAGACGTGCAGCCCGTCCTTGGTCTCCACGCACTCCTGAGCGACCCCGGGCCCGACGACCTCGGACAGCCCGTAGATGTCGACCGCGTGGATGTCCATGCGCTCCTCGATCTCGCGGCGCATCTCCTCCGTCCACGGCTCCGCGCCGAAGATGCCGACCTCGAGGGAGGTGGAGCGCGGATCGACGCCCTGACGCTCGAACTCGTCGAGCAGGGTCAGCATGTAGGAGGGCGTGACCATGATGATCTCGGGGCGGAAGTCCTGGATGATCTGCACCTGGCGCGCGGTCATGCCGCCGGAGGCCGGGATCACCGTGCAGCCGGCCCGCTCGGCGCCGTAGTGGGCGCCCAGGCCGCCGGTGAACAGGCCGTAGCCGTAGGAGACATGGACCTTGTGCCCGGGGCGGCCGCCGGCGGCCCGGATGGAACGGGCCACGACGTCCGCCCACATCGACAGGTCGTTCTCCGTGTAGCCGACCACGGTGGGACGGCCGGTGGTGCCGCTGGAGGCGTGCACGCGGCGCACCTCGGACATCGGCACGGCGAACATGCCGAAGGGGTAGGTGTCCCGCAGGTCCGCCTTGGTCGTGAAGGGGAAGCGGGCGAGGTCGGCCAGGGTGCGGCAGTCGTCCGGGCCCACGCCGGCCGCGTCGAACTTCTTGCGGTACAGCTCCACGTTGTCGTACGCGTGCCGCAACGTCGTGCGCAGCCTGGTGAGCTGGAGCGCCTCGACCTCCGCGCGGGACATCCGCTCGGCCTCGTCCAGCAGGGCCTCGGGAAGCGGCTCTCCCCGGCGGGTGCCCCTGGGTTCGGGCGCGATCACTTCGCTGCTCATTGCGGCTCCTCGTGCTGGGTGCGGAGGGTGCGACTGCGGCCTCGGAACTCCGCGATCACCTCGTCGCCGCGCACGACACTCACGTCGTAGACTCCGCTGCGGCCGAACCGGACCCGCTCCCGCGCGGTGGCGACGAGCACGTCGCCCTCGTAGGCGGGTGCGACGAAGTCGATGTCGGCGCCGGCGGCGACCGTCACCGGCCCGTGGCTGTTGCAGGCACACGCGAACGCCGTGTCGGCGAGCAGGAACACATGGCCGCCGTGGGCGATCCGGTGCCCGTTGACCTGCGAGGCGGTCACGGTCATCCGCAGCACGGCCGTCCCTTCGCCGTGCGCCAGCAACTCGATCCCCAGCTGCCGGGACGCCTCGTCCGCGGCGAACATCGTCTCGACGGGGCCAGGCGTCGTGCCGGGTACCTGGGTCGTCATCTCCACCACCTTGTGAACCGACCGAACATTCGGTTAGCGTGCGGCGTGGTCAAGTAATCCAGCAACACACCTGCATGTCAAGAGGCGGACCGCAGGCCATTCGAGGGCCCGCGCCACCCCGTCCGACACCCCCTTCGGCACCGGCCGCCGTGCCGTCCCGCGGCCGCGGCGGCCCGTGCACCCCGAAGCCGAGGAGACCGCCCGATGCCCGACGTCTACCTGATCGACGGGGCCCGCACCCCGCAGGGCCGCTACGGCGGCGCCCTGGCCGCCGTACGGCCCGACGACCTCGCCGCCCTCGTCGTCGGCGAGGCCGTCCGGCGCTCCGGCGTCCCGGGCGAGGCGGTGGACGAGGTCGTCCTCGGAGCCGCCAACCAGGCGGGCGAGGACAACCGGGACGTGGCCCGCATGGCGGTGCTGCTCGCCGGGCTGCCGCACACCGTGCCCGGCTACACCGTCAACCGCCTGTGCGCCTCCGGCCTGACCGCCGTCGCCTCGGCGGCCCAGGCGATCCGCGCCGGCGAGGCGGACCTCGTGGTCGCCGGGGGAGTGGAGTCCATGACCCGGGCGCCCTGGGTGACGGAGAAGCCCGGCACCCCGTGGGCCAAGCCCGGGCAGGTGCACGACACCGCCCTCGGCTGGCGGTTCACCAACCCGCGCTTCACCGCCGCCGACCGGGAAGTGCCCGCGGACGCCGGACCCGAGGCGGTCAGGGTCACGCTGTCCATGGGCGAGACCGCGGAGGAGGTCGCCGCCCTCGACGGCATCACCCGCGCCGACTCCGACGCCTTCGCCCTGCGCAGCCACCAGCGGGCGGTCGCCGCCCAGGAGGCGGGCCGCTTCGACCGCGAGATCGTGCCCGTACCGGTGCGCGACGGCGAGGTCACCCGGGACGAGGGCCCCCGCCCCTCGACCACGCTGGAGAAGCTGGGCTCCCTGCGCACCGTCTTCCGCGCGAACGGCATCGTCACGGCGGGCTCCTCCTCGCCGCTGTCCGACGGCGCGGCCGCCCTGGTGGTCGCGAGCGCGGAGGCGGTCGAGCGGTACGGCCTCACCCCGCGGGCCCGGATCGTCGCCTCGGCCTCGGCCGGGGTGCGGCCCCACCTCATGGGCCTCGGCCCGGTCCCCGCCACCGAGCAGGTCCTCGCCCGGGCCGGCCGCCGGACCGGCGACCTGGACGCCGTGGAACTCAACGAGGCGTTCGCCGCCCAGGCGCTGGCGGTGATCCGCCGCCTCGGGCTGGACGAGGACAAGGTCAACGCCGACGGCGGCGCCATCGCCCTCGGCCATCCGCTCGGCTGCTCCGGCGCCCGCATCCTGCTCACCCTGCTCGGCCGCCTGGAACGCGAGAACGGCCGCCGAGGCCTCGCCACTCTCTGCGTCGGCGTGGGTCAGGGCGTCGCACTCCTGGTGGAGCGGGTGTGACCACTTCCGCGTCCTCCGCCGCCGAGAGCACCCGGCACCCGCTACCCGGCCCCCGCGCCGCTCACTGCGCTGATCGGCCTGGACCCTTGCCAGACGGGGTAGGGCGCACCGTATGATGAACCGAACGAATGGTCGGTTGGGAGTTGGTGGAGATGACTGAAGCGGCCGGAAGGGACGCCGAGCACGATCTGGAGTCCCATTTCGAGGCGACGATCTCGCGGGACCAGCGCATCGAGCCGCGCGACTGGATGCCGGAGGGGTACCGCAGGACGCTGATCCGGCAGATCGCCCAGCACGCGCACTCGGAGATCATCGGCATGCAGCCGGAGGGCGAGTGGATCACCAGGGCGCCCTCGCTGCGCCGCAAGGCGATCCTGTTCGCCAAGGTCCAGGACGAGGCCGGCCACGGCCTGTACCTGTACTCGGCCGCCGAGACCCTGGGCATCGACCGCGCGGAGCTCACCGAGCGCCTCCTCGAAGGCCGCCAGAAGTACTCGTCGATCTTCAACTACCCGACGCTCAGCTACGCGGACGTCGGTGTGATCGGCTGGTTCGTGGACGGCGCGGCCATCTGCAACCAGGTGCCGCTGTGCCGCAGCTCCTACGGGCCCTACGCGCGCGCGATGGTGCGGATCTGCAAGGAGGAGTCCTTCCACCAGCGGCAGGGCTACGAACTGCTGATGACCATGATGCGCGGCACCGAAGCCCAGCGGGAGATGGTGCAGGACGCCGTGAACCGCTGGTGGTGGCCGTCCCTGATGATGTTCGGCCCGCCCGACGACGACTCGCCCAACTCCGCCCAGTCGATGGCCTGGAAGATCAAGCGGCACAGCAACGACGAACTGCGCCGGCGCTTCGTCGACATGACCGTTCCGCAGGCGGCCCGGCTCGGCGTGACCCTGCCCGACCCCGAGCTGCGCTGGAACGAGGAGCGCGGCCACCACGACTTCGGCACCCCTGACTTCTCCGAGCTGAAGGCAGTCATCAGCGGCAACGGCCCGTGCAACGCGCAGCGGATGGACCGCCGCCGCACCGCCCACGAGGAAGGTGCCTGGGTGCGTGCGGCCGCCTGCGCCCACGCCGCCAAGCAGGCCGCCCGAGCCCGCGAGGAGGCAGTGGCGTGAGCGACACCGGGAACTGGCCCCTGTACGAGATCTTCATCCGCGGCAAGCGCGGACTCAACCATGTCCACGTCGGCTCGCTGCACGCGGCCGACGACCAGATGGCCCTCACCCACGCCCGCGACCTCTACACCCGGCGCAACGAGGGCGTGAGCATCTGGGCCGTGCGCTCCGAGCACATCGCCGCCTCCACCCGGGACGAGAAGGACCCCTTCTTCGACCCGAGCGCTGACAAGGTCTACCGTCACCCGACCTTCTACGACATCCCCGACGATGTCCCGCACATCTAGGAGCCGGTGATGAGCGACGACGACCACGTCTACCTGAGCCTGGCCGAGAGCCACGACGACAGCGACGCCCGCTGGGCCTTCGGCACCGGCTTCGAGGACCCGCTGTACGGCGTCGACACCTCCGTACCCGACGGCGTCGACGCCGCCGCCCTGGCCGACCTGTGCCTGGCGCTCGGCGACGACGCCCTGGTGCTGGCCCAGCGGCTCGCCGAATGGGTCAGCCGCGCCCCCGAGCTGGAGGAGGAGGTGGCACTGGCCAACATCGGGCTCGACCTGCTGGGCCAGTCCCGCCTGCTGTACTCCCGCGCCGGCCAGACCGACGGCACCGGCCGCGGGGAGGACGCCTACGCCTACTTCCGCGACGCCGCCGACTTCCGCAACGTGACCCTCGCCGAACTCCCCAACGGCGACTTCGCCTTCTCCGTCCTGCGGCTCCTGGTGTTCGCCAGCTGGCGGCTGGCCCACTTCACCGAACTGGCCTCCGCGTCCGACCCGGTGCTCGCGGCGATCGCGGCCAAGGGCGTGAAGGAGCTCGCCTACCACCGGCAGTACGCCGCCGAGTGGGTCGTACGCCTGGGCGACGGCACGGAGGAGTCGCACACGCGGATGCTGACGGCCCTGGAGGCGCAAGCACCCCACTGGGCGGAGCTGTTCGCCGCCCACGACGTGCGCGACGCGGTGCTGGCCGACCTCCACCAGGTCCTGGACACGGCCGGTCTCCCCATGCCGGACGTCCCGCCGTTGACCAGCCGGGGCCGGGAAGGCGAGCACACCGGCCATCTCGGCCCGCTCCTCGCCGAGTTGCAGAGCGTGGCCCGCGCCCACCCGGAGGCGACATGGTGACCCTCCTGACCGACGCGCGCCGGGCCCGGCACATCGCCGAGCAGGTGCCCGACCCGGAACTTCCCATGCTCACCCTCGCCGACCTGGGCGTGCTGCGGGACGTCACCGTCGAGCCCGACGGCACGGTGGTCGCCGACCTCACGCCGACCTACTCGGGCTGCCCCGCCATGGCCGAGATGCGGGCCGGCGTCGCCGCCCGCCTCCGGGGCGCCGGCTTCGGCCGCGTGGAGATCCGCACGGTCCTCGACCCGCCGTGGACCAGTGACTGGATCACCCCCGATGGGCGCCGCAAACTCGCCGAGCACGGCATCGCGCCGCCCGGCGCCGCGCCCCGGCGCTCCGCGGGTCCCGTCCCGCTGGACCTGTCGCCCACCCGGCGCACGGTTCCGTGTCCCCGCTGCGGATCGGCCGCCACCGAGGAGACCTCCCGGTTCGCGGCCACCTCCTGCAAGGCACTGTGGCGCTGCCTCAGCTGCCGGGAGCCGTTCGAGTACGTCAAGGAGATCTGATGGCAGAGCTGACGGCACCGACCGCCGGTGCCCCCGCGACGACACCACGCCGGCGCCGCCCTGCCTTCCACCCCCTGAGCGTCGCCGCCGTCCAGCC
The DNA here is from genome assembly GCF_019510245.1 of Streptomyces sp. Classification (GTDB taxonomy): domain Bacteria; phylum Actinomycetota; class Actinomycetes; order Streptomycetales; family Streptomycetaceae; genus Streptomyces. The sequence goes on from NZ_JAEKKT010000177.1 coordinate 84,326, forward strand.
CCTGTGCGCGGACGCCGTGGCGGTCACCTTCGACATCCCCGCGGCCCTCACCGAGGAGTTCGCCTTCGGCCCCGGCCAGTCGCTCACCCTCCGCCGCGAGGTCGACGGGCGGGACGAGCGGCGCTCCTACTCGATCTGCTCTCCGGCCGGCACCGCGCCCCGCATCGGCGTCCGCGAGGTGCCCGGCGGACTCTTCTCCTCCTGGCTGGTCCACGAGGTGCGTCCGGGTGACACCGTCGAGGTGATGGCCCCCACCGGAGCCTTCACCCCCGACCTCACGGTGCCCGGCCACCACGTGCTCATCGCGGCCGGCTCGGGCATCACCCCCATGATGTCCATCGCCGAGTCGGTCCTCGCCGCCGACGACCGTTCGACGGTGACGCTGTTCTACGGCAACCGCCGCACCGACACCGTGATGTTCGCCGACGAACTCGCCGACCTGAAGGACGAGTACCGCACCCGCTTCCACCTCGCCCACGTCCTCTCCCGCGAACCCCGGGAGGCCGAACTCCTCTCCGGCCGCCTCGACGGCGACCGCCTGGGCGCGCTCGTCGCGGGCCTGGTCGACGTCGAGGGCGCCGACCACTGGTGGCTGTGCGGCCCGCACGGCATGGTCCTCGACGCGCAGAAGGTCCTCGCCGGACTGGGCGTCCCCGCCGGCCGGATCCACCAGGAGCTCTTCTTCGCCGACGAGCCGATCGAGCCCGTCCGCCACGAGGACGCGGTGGCGACCGGCCCGGCCAGCGAGGTCACCGTCACCCTGGACGGCCGCTCCACCACCGCCCGCCTCCCGCGCGGGCGCACCATCCTCGACTCCGCCGCCCGTATCCGGCCGGACCTGCCCTTCGCCTGCAAGGGAGGCGTCTGCGGGACCTGCCGCGCCCGCATCACGGACGGCGAGGCCGACATGCGCCGCAACTACGCCCTGGAACCCGCCGAGGTGGCCGCCGGCTACGTCCTGACCTGCCAGTCCTACCCGGTCTCCGAGTCGTTGACGGTCGACTACGACAGCTGACGGCCCGCGGCGCCCTCAGGAGCCGCCGCGCTCGCGTGGGATCTTCTGCCCGGCCTCGACCGCCACCGGCAGCCGGTTCTCGGCCGGTGGCAGCGGGCAGGTGGCCAGGTCCGTGTAGGCGCACGGCAGGTTCGCGGCGCGGTTGAAGTCCAGGACGACCGTGCCGTCGGCGGCGGGCGGGCCGACGGTCAGGGACCGGTTGGCGGCGTAGGTGGTGACCCCGGAGGTGGCGTCGGTGAACAGCACCATCAGCGCGCCCGGACCGTGCCCGGGGAACGCGGTCAGGGACAGCTGCTGCCCCGCCAGCTCGAACTCGATCCGGCCCGGAGCGTCGTAGACGTGCTCAAGTCCCTCCACCGCGGCGCCCACCGTGGTCGGCCGCGGCTCGTCGAAGGGCACGTACCGGCCGGTCACCGCCCAGCGCGGGTCGGGCGCGTAGGCGGGGGTTCCGGTGAAGGCGGTGCGCAGCGGAGCGTCCGGGTGCCGGGGGCGCACGATGTCGTTCCCGCCGCGCTTGGCGACCTCGATGACCGCGTCGCCCCAGACCGCTTCGACACCGCTGCGTTCGGCAAGTACGCCGAAGCGGTGCTCGCCCCGCACCGGCGTCCCGTGGACGACCAGCTCCTCGCCGTCGTCCAGGGTGACGACGACCCCGTCCGGGCCGGTGCGCCAGGCGCCCGGTGCGTCGGGGAAGCGCTGCGGGCGCTCGTCGAGCCAGTGCAGGCCGGTGATGGCCAGGAACCCGTGCGGGTCGGAGATCCGCGCCTCCTGGGCGCGGTGCCAGTCCTGCCAGCTCTCGGTGAAGACCTGGAGATCCCTCGTGGTGGCCTCAGTCGTCATGCGTCCTCTTTCGTCGGGCGAGGCTCTGCGACAGCAGTACCAGTCAGAACGGGGGCGGACGAACCCGCATTCCGGTCCACGTGTGACAGCTTCTTGTCGGTCATGTGTCGCCGGGAGCCGCACACCACCCACCGCGCGGTCGAACGCGTCTTCGTCAGGGAGGTGTGAGGGTGTCGAGTTGTGCCGCGAGGTCGGGGTGGGTGCCGGTCAGGTGGGGGCGGGTGTCCTGGAGGGGGCGGATGAGCTCGGCGGCATCGTCCTGGGCGAGGGCCGCGTGCAGCCGGCCGAGCGGCAGGCGGGCCGCGGTGGGCAGGTCGGTGAGGGCGGTGATCTGGCCGGCGAGGCGGCGCAGGTCGGCCGCGTTGCGGCGGGCCCAGGCGGCGGCCGTGCGGTCGGCGGCGCGGCGTTCGCGGGTGGCCTGGACGCGTTGCTCGCCGGTGCTTCCGGCCGGGCCGGGACGGCCGCGCAGGTAGCGGCGTTCCGCGGCCTGGCGGCTGGCGACGCCGAGGGGGTGGGCGAGATCGGCCCAGCTTGCTCCCGCGTCGCGGGCGGTCTCGATCAGACCGGTCTCCCACCCGGCGAGCCGCTCGCGCACCTGCCGCAGCAGGAGGAGGGAGGCCAGGGCCTCGTCGGTGCCGACCTCGTGAACCCCGGGAGAGCCCTGGACCTGCTGCCGGGCGGCGCGCAGGGCGTCGTCGATGGCCTCCAGGGCCGCCGCGGCGGCGAAGAACGACGCCGGGCTGTCCGCGTCGGCGCCGGGTGGAGTCGGCTGGTCGGCCCGGGTCATGGGCACCTCCCTCGGGTTGTCATCCTACGGACGACACCATGTTTGTCATCCGATGGATGACATGTTACAACGGTTTCAGTGAGGCGCATTGGCAGCAACTGCCCGAACCTTCTGGAGGTGTTTTCCGATGTTGATGCGCACTGACCCCTTCCGTGAGCTCGACCGGCTGGCGCAGCAGCTCATGGGCCCCGGCACCTGGTCGCGGCCGTCGCCGATGCCCATGGACGCCTACCGCGAGGGCGACCAGTACGTGGTGGCCTTCGACATCCCCGGCGTCAGCGCGGAGGCGATCGACATCGACGTCGAACGGAACATGCTGACCGTCAAGGCCGAGCGCCGACCGGTGGCGAAGGCCGACGACGTGCAGATGGAACTGTCGGAGCGGCCGCTGGGCGTCTTCTCCCGCCAGCTGGTGCTGGCCGACACGCTGGACACCGAGCACATCCAGGCCGACTACGACGCGGGTGTCCTCACCCTGCGCATCCCGATCGCCGAGCGCGCCAAGCCCCGCAAGATCGCCATCGGCGTCGGGTCCGGCCGCAAGGAGATCTCCGGCTGAGCCGGACGGACAAGGGCTCGACAGCGGCGGAGGACGGGTGTCTGTTCGCCCCCCTGCCCGTCCTCCGCGCCCCGAAGGCCGGGGAAAGCGCCCGCCGCGAGCCCGCCTCATCACCCATCCACCGGTGACCGCACGCCGGCACCACGACCCCGGTGAACAGAAAGGCAACCACCGCAGTGATGTCCGACCGACCCGCACCGTTCCAGCAGCCCTACGACAGGGCGTACGAGCAGATGCTGGAGAAGGTCCGCTACGACGGCGCCTACGCCACGCGTGAGAGGGCCGAGGACGCCGTCCGCCTGGTCCTCGCCGGGCTGGGACGCCAACTGACCGGCGACGAACGCGTGGAACTGGCCGCTCGCCTGCCCTTCGAGGCCGCGCGCATCCTCACCGCCCAGATCCCTGACACCCGGGAGCTGACCGGCTGGGCGTTCGTCAAGGACCTCGCGGCTCGCACCGGCGCCTCCCAGGCCACGACGCGCTGGGACACCGGGTCCGTCTTCGCCGCCGTGGCATCCTGCGCGGGTCCCGACCTGCTGACCCGCATCCTGCGGCAGCTTCCCCCCGGCTACGCGCTGCTGTTCGGGCGTGCCGAGCTGACCCCCGCCGCGTAGTCGGCGAAGGCCCGTGGCGCGGGGCGGAAGCGACAGCGGCCGTCGCTGTCCGCCCCGCGCTCGGGCGCGCCCGCCGGTATCACGCAGAGAGAAATGGCTACCCAGCAGCACGATGCCTGTGGGCGCAGCCGTCAGGAGGCGGACATGACGGAGCACAGTCAGGAGGACTCCCCACCGCTCGACGCCGACCCACCCGGGCCGGAGGAGCTCGCCCGGAAGATCGGCCAGTTGCAGCGGGAGATCGGGCAGCTCCAGGAAGCCGTGGTCTCGCATGCGGTGATCGACCAGGCCATCGGCGTCGTCGTATCCCTCGGTGGGCTCCCTCCCGACCTGGGCTTCGGTGTTCTGCGGACGGTCTCCCAGCAGACGAACATCAAACTGCGCGAGGTCGCGGAGCAGATCGTCGGCTGGCCCGGCGGCAAGGAACTCTCCGAGGACATCCGGCAGGCCCTCAAGGCCGCACTGGCCCAGGAGGGTTCCGCCTGACCACATATCCGAGCCGGGGTCGACGGCGGAACTTCAGGACCGGGGCCGACGGAACGACCGCCAGGGCGACATCCCCCTGGCGGCTGAGGAGACGGTGACCTGACGGGTGTCCGGACCGCGCCGCCACCGCTGTCGAGCCGCTCGCCGACGCGATCGATTGCGTCAACTGACGTAGTTCGCGGAACACGCCGTATCCCCACGGTGCCGACACCCTTGCGACCGCGTGCGGAAGTTGCCACGCTGGATGCCGGCACCGCTTGCTCCTGCTCTCACCACGGCGTTCGCGAGACCGCCGGCCCCGACCAGTCCCGGCTCGATACGTTCGTGCGCGCAGCTCTCCCTCCCGGCGCTGATGCGCGTACCCCGCGCCCGAGCACCACAGCGACCGGCCGGTCGGCCGCCGCCTCACCTGTGGAGCACACCATGGACACGAGCGAGGAGGCCGCCCGCGGCCTGACCGACATCCAGGACTTCCTGTACCAGCAGGCCCATCTACGAGCGGCACGGCGGCGCGTCTCGGCCTTCGTCGCACGGGAGCCGGGGCTGACCCAGGAGCAGAAGTCGGACATCGAGCGCTGGTATCTCCAGGAACAGGCCTACGTGGCCCACATGGTGACGGAGCACATCGCCGCCAGCGTCAGCGCGGTGGAACAGCGGCACCACGCCCGGTTCGGCCGGTGGCTGCGCGGCACGCTGACCGCGATGCTCCTGGTCACCGCGGCCATGGCACTGTGCGTCACCATGGTGCTGGTCGGCGCGTCGTAGCCACTGCTTGCGACCGTCGTGGGCCCTGCTGCCGCCCGGCGCGGGCCCTACTTCTGCCCGGCGAGCCAGTCGGCGAACCTGACCTCGCCGAGGTGCGCGTCCGGGCCCGGCAGGAGCGTGTCCTCCTGGAGCTCGGCGCCCCAGTACGTCGCCCGCGGGTCCGTGACGATCGTGCGGGGGTCGTCCTGGGCTGCGAGCCCCATCCGGATGAACTCCTCCAGTTCGAAGCTCTCCGGGCCGCCGGCCTCCACCACGCCGTTCACCGGGGCGCCGACCGCGGCGCGGCCCACGGCCGCGGCCACGTCGTCGGAGACCATCGGCTGGATCCGGCCGGCGGGCAGCCGCACGGTGTCGCCCTCGGTGACCCCGTCGGCGAGCCCCTTCGCGAACTCGAAGAACTGGGTCGCGTGGACGATGGAATAGGGGATGCCGGACGCCTTGATCAGCTCCTCCTGGGCCTGCTTGGCCCGGAAGTACCCGCTGCCCTGGAGCCGTTCGGTGCCCACCACGGACAGCGCGACATGGTGCCCCACGCCGGCCTCGGCCTCCGCCTTCAGGATGTTGGCCGTGGAGGCGCGGAAGAAGTCCATGACGGCCTGGTCCTCGAACGAGGGGGAGTTGGACACGTCGACCACGACCGAGGCGCCCTGAAGAGCCTCGGCCAGGCCCTCGCCGGTGAGGGTGTCGACGCCGGTGCTCGGCGCGGCGGCGACCGCCTCGTGGCCCTGCTCGTGGAGCCCCCGGACCAGCTTCGAGCCGATGAGCCCGGTGCCACCGATCACTACGACCTTCATGACGGAATTCCTCTCGGGATCTCTCTGGTGCTTGCATCAGAAGAGACCGGACAGCCCCCTCGCGTGTGACACGCGGTCGGAAAACCCCGGGGGAACGGGTGGGTCACCCGTCCAGCGACGCCACGTAGGGAGCCAGCTTGGCGGGGTTCATCACCCACAGGAGGCGTTCGATGCCGCGCTCCGACACGTCGGCGGTCAGCAGGGCCACCGCGGTTCCCGAGGCGGAGACCAGGACGGCCGGCCTGCCGTTGGCCTCGACCCAGCGCACCTGGGCCTGCGGCCAGAAGCGCGGGGCGAAGGCGACGAGGTACCGGGAGACGTGCGGCAGCCCGGACACCGGGATCCGCGACGCCCCGCGCACGCCGCCCCCGTCGGCGTAGCTGACGACGTCCTCGGTGAGGACCTCCTCCAGCACCGACAGGTTGCCGCTCTGCGCGGCGGCGAGGAACACCTCGAGGAAGCGCCGGTGCTCGGCGGAGCCGACCGGCTCCCTGCGCTCCGCCGCCAGCCGCTTGCGGGCCCGGCTCACCAGCTGCCGCGCATTGGCCTCGCTGGTCTCCACCATGTCCGCGATCCGCCGGTACGTGTAGTCGAACGCCTCCCGCAGCACGTACGCGGCCCGCTCCACCGGATTCAGCTTCTCCAGCAGGAAGAGCACCGCCATGTCGAGCGCCTCCGCGCGCTCGGCGCCCAGCTGTGGATCGAGGCTCGTGTCGACCGGCTCGGGCAGCCAGGGCCCGACGTACGACTCCCGGCGCACCCGGGCCGACTGCGTGAAGTTGATCGCCAGCCGGGTGGTCACCGTGGCCAGGAAGGCGGCCGGCTCGAGGACACCGGCACGGTCGGTGTTCTGCCACCGCACCCACGCCTCCTGGACGATGTCCTCGGCCTCCACGACGCTGCCGGTCACGCGGTAGGCGATACCGAAGAGCTGCGGACGCGCGGCGACGAACTCCTTCGTCGCCCGGTCGAGGGAGTCGGCGTGGTCACCGGCGCGCATCCATGTCCTCCAGGGTCCGACCAGCATGCTACAAGCCGGTCCGGCCCCGGCCGGTGCGCGGCAGGCCGGAGGCCGCGAGGCCCCCCGGAAGGCCCCTGCGTTATCTGAAGGACGCCGGAGAACTCTTGGAGGTCAAGCGCAGGGCAGCGGCCGGTAAAGGCGCGGGCAGGGGCCGGTGATGTCGGCCTGATGCCTGACATGTGATGGCCAGGTGGTCATGTGGTGTTCATGTGGCAGCAGTTGGGCTGGGCAAGGGTGCGGTCGTTGTCTGCTCAGCTGCTCGTCGGGAGGGCGTCATGACCACACACACAGAGTCGACAGAGGACAGATCGGCGGAGGGCCCGGAGGGGCTCAGCCGCCGTCACGCGCTGGGCCTGCTGGGGACCGCGGGCGCGGGCGCGGCCGCCACCGGTCTGCTGGGAGCGGGTACGGCAAAGGCCGCCCCGCTCGCCGCTCCGGCCTTCCACCTCACCGCGGACTCCTCCGGCGCGCCCCCCGTCCAGGGCCTGCACCTGACCTTCGGGGCTGACCCGCGCACCCAGATGACGGTGTCGTGGATCACGGATCGACCGGTGACCAAGCCCGTCGTGCGCTACGGCACCCTGGAGCACGGCTTCGGCTCGAGCAAGAAGGCCCAGACCGTCACCTACGTCGACGGCACCTCGAACCGCACCGTCTACGTCCACCACGCCCTGCTGAAGGGGCTCGCCCCGGACACGGACTACCTCTACCTCGCCACGCACGAGGGGGCGACCCCCGACAGCGGCACGTTCCGCACGGCTCCGCAGGGACGCCGCCCGATCACCTTCACCAGCTTCGGCGACCAGTCCGCCCCGCAGGTCACCTGGGCGGCAGACGGATCCGTCGGCCTGGACGCCAACTCCACGCCCGCGACGAAGGACATCGTCACCGGCGTCGAGCAGGTCGCCCCGCTGTTCCACCTCCTCAACGGCGACCTCTGCTACGCCAACCTGGACGTCGACCGGGTGCGTATCTGGAACAACTTCTTCACCAACAACACCCGTTCGGCGCGCTTCCGCCCCTGGATGCCGGCGGCCGGCAACCACGAGATCGAGAAGGCCAACGGTCCGCTGGGCCTCGGCGCCTACCAGGCGTACTTCTCGCTGCCCTCCACCGAGACCGACGCCGAACTCGCCGGCCTGTGGTACGCGTTCACGGCCGGATCGGTGCGGGTCATCGTGCTGCAGAACGACGACAACTGCCTCCAGGACGGGGGCGACATCTACATCAGCGGCTACTCCGGCGGCCGTCAGCTCGCCTTCCTGGAGAAGGAACTGAAGGCGGCGCGCTCCTCGAAGGACGTCGACTGGGTGGTCGTGGCCATGCACCAGGTCATGGTCAGCTCCTCGGACGCCAACGGCGCCGACCTCGGCCTGCGCGAGAAGTACGGTCCGCTGTTCGACCGCTACGGCGTCGACCTGGTGCTCTGCGGTCACGAGCACAACTACGAGCGGTCGCTGGCCGTCCGCGGCGTGGTGAACGGGAGCGAGACGCTGACGCCCAACCCGGTCTCCCAGGTCACCGACGACATCGACGCCGACCTGGGCACCGTGCACATGATCCTCGGCGGCGGCGGTGTCTCGGGCACCACGAACCAGAAGTTCTTCAACGACGGCACCGGCAAGGTGATCACCGCCGTGTCCTCGACCGCCGGGTCGAACGGCAAGCGCACCTCCACCTACGTGAAGGAGCAGGCGGTCTGGGTGGGCGTCCGGGACGTCGAACACCCCTACGGCTTCGCCGCCTTCACCGTCGACCCCGGCCGGCACCCCGGTGACACCACCCGGATGCACGTCACGTACTACAACGTGAACAAGCCGAACGGAGACCTATCGGTCTTCGAGACGTTCAGCCTGCACCGCAAGCGCTCGGACGGCCACGCCGGCTGATCGGCGACCAGCGGGGACGCGGTCCGGGCGGCAACCGCCCGGCCCGCTCCGCGTCCCGGTCCGGGCGAGGCGGAGGCTGCTCGGGCCGCCGTGGCCGAAAACCGCGAACTCCCCCCGCGCCCAAGGGAGATCGAGGCGTGGCGCCCACTGGAAATACCTGGCTGAGCGCGGATAAGCTCCCGGATGGGGGCGAGATGGTGGGGAAAGCCGGACGCCGCCGCCCGGACCGTGGCGCCGTCACATCGATCCCACGGTTCGGCAACATGTCAAGCGTGTCGCTGTTCCGCCGGTTGACTGCCGCCCGGCGTGGACGTGCGGGGCAGTGTCCGGTGGTGCCGCAGTGATGTCGAGGTCAATCACTCGTGGAAGGAAGTGCCGTGGCACCGGTGCTGGTCGGACTCGAAGGTCTGCTGGCGGGGGAGCGCATCCCGGTCCTGGACACCCGCGTCACCTTTGGGCGCAACTCGGAGAACACCGTCGTCATCTCCAGCCTCAGCGTCTCCCGCTTCCACGCGGAGATCGTCTTCGACGAGGACAAGGGTTACGTCCTGCGCGACCTGGAGAGCAGCAACGGCACGCTGGTCAACGGGGAGGAGGTGGAGTCGCGGCTGCTGCAGCCCGGTGACGAGATCACCCTGGGCGACCAGGAGTTCCGCTTCGAGGTGGCGGACGCCATGGAGACGCTGATGGCGCTCTCCCTGCCCCGTTCCGTCACGCACGCCGGACAGCAGGGCGAACAGGGGCCCGTACTCAAGGTCACCATCGCCGGCGGCGGCCCTGTCGGGCTGTCCCTGGCCCTGCTCCTCGAGCATTTCCTCGGGGCCCAGGTGAAGATCACCGTCTACGAGGGCAGGTGGCGCAAGCAGGGCCGTACCGTCGTCTGGAAGGGACAGGACGAGGGCAACGTGCGGCGCCAGCAGGTGGTCACCGTGCAGAGCCGCCAGTACCTCGCGTGGCCCGAGGAGGTGCAGGCGCGCCTCTTCGACCCGGACCACTACACGGAGATGTGGCCCTCCGGCCCGGACTCGGTCGGCGACCACAGCCCGCGCAACATGCGCATCGCCTACATCGAGGACCGGCTGCTGGAGCTGGCCAACGAGAAGCGCGACCGGATACGCCTCATACCCGCCCGGTTCGACGCGGCACAGGAGCAGGAGGCGCTCGCCTCCCAGCACGTGCTCGCCATCTGCGACGGCGGCCGCTCGCGCACCCGGGACCACTTCGCCGCCCGGTTCGGCAAGGCCGACGAGTCGATCTACTCCCTCGACGGCCGCCACCTCCAGGACGTCGTCCTCGGCCTGCGCGTGAAGTCCGGCCTGCCCGACCCCATGGCGGTCCTGCTGACCGTCGCCCAGAACCGCTTCCTGCTCAACTCGCTGCGCGGCGAGGGCTTCCTCAACATGCGGCTGACCGACGCCGAGGCGGCCGAGGTGATCGGCCTGGACCCGGTCCGGCGCGTCTTCGAGGAGTGCATCGCCTCCCGGCCGTGCCTGATGGACCGCGACGAGTACGGCGACTTCCAGTGCTCGACCCACGGCACGCTGTTCCTGCCCGCCCTGGTCAAGGGCTCGGCCCTGTGGCGGCGGGTGCAGGAGGGACTGCTGCTGTACGGCGTCGAGGCCGACGACCTGTCGGCGGTCACCAGCTTCCGCCTGGACATGGTGCAACGCCCGCGGTTCTCCGCCGAGTTGCTGCCCCCCACCACGACCTCGCCGGGCACCTACGGCTTCCTGCTGGGCGACGCCGCCAACGCGATCCACTTCTGGCCGGGCCGCGGCCTCAACAGCGGCCTCGCCTCCGCCATCTCCCTGGCCCGTTCCCTCAACGGGGCGTGGAACGGCAGGTCGTTCCGGGACGCGGACTTCCTCCGCCACGAGGCGGCGATGTCGATGCTGCAGTACCGGCACAAGAGCCGGGCCTGGAAGGCGATGGTCACCACCGACGAGCGGGGCGTCACCTGGGCGATCAAGGACATCATCGGCCACGGCATCGACGGGATCCCCGAGGAGCCCGACCGCGAGGCCGACACCACGACGCTGCTGGAGCGCATGCAGGCCATCCGCGACCGCCTGGCGCCCCGCCTGCCCGGAATGCCGGACGACGAGGCGATCCTGGCACGCCTGCGCACCCTGCAGCCCGCCACCCTGCGCATGCTCGTCCTCAGCGGCGCCTGGGACACGCTGACGATGGGCGGCGAGGAAGTCGACATCGACATCTTCTACGGCCAGGACTCGTCCGCGGCCGCCGCGGCCGTGGAGGCACTGGAACCGGCCGTCCAGGCCTAGGAAGAGTGGCCTCGGGGGCTCAGCCGATGAGGGGCGTGCCCGGGGCGAGGACGGCCAGGCCCTGCAGGACGGCTCTGGGGACGATGACGCGGTCCCAGTCCCGTTGCAGGGCTCGGGCGTTGGCAGGGGTCTGGTGGGCGTCGGCGGCCGCCGTGAGTTCACGGTTGACGGGCGCGCTGATGCGCAGGTGGAGCAGCACCCAGACCGCCGGCAGCAGGAAGGCCGCTCCTGCGGTCGCCGACCGGGCGGGGTGGCCGGCCGCCGCGGCGAGCACGGATGCCGCGGCGAGCACGGGTGCCGCGGCGAGCACGGATGCCGCGGCGGCGGCCAGGATGCCGAGGATTCCGGGGGCCTGCATCCGCCGGTCGGCGAAGCGGTGCACGTTGCCCATGACCGCCGTGAGGGCGGTGTCGTCGACGCGCGCGAGTGCGGATCGCTGGACCAGGGCGCAGAAGACATCGGTGCCGTAGACGACCCCCGTGCTCATGATCGCCAGGAGTGCGGCGAGCTGCGAGAGCAGTGTCATGCCTGGGCCTCCAGGCGGCCGCGCGGCGGCAGGACACCGATCTGCCGGAACATCTGCCGAGGTCGAAGAGGCTGCACGTCGAGGTCGCCGAGCGGGTCCCGCTGGCCGAACTGCAGGCGCCCGGGTCGCCCCCGACCCCGAGTGGTCACTGGATCCCGGGTGGGCGCAGCTGTTCACCGCACTGGCCGTACGGCCGCTCGACACCGCCCAGTCCCACGCCCTGCTCGCCGCCCGGGGGGTCCCGGCCGAACAGCGCGGCGCCTACGTCGCCTTCGCCGGAGGCAGCCCGCTCGTCCTCTCGCTCGCCGCATCCGTGCCCCCGGCCGCACCCGGCGCACCGTGGGAGCCGACTGGCGACGTCCTGACGACCCTGGTCGAACGGCTCGTGGGCGACCTGCCCAGCACCGTCCACCGGCGCGCCCTCGAGGTCGTCGCACAGGCCTACGTCACCCGCGAGCCCCTGCTGCGCGCGGTGCTGGGCGACGAGGACACCGACAAGGTGTTCTCCTGGCTGCGCCAACTGCCCTGCATCGAGGCCGCTCCCGAGGGGCTGCACCCGCACGACGCGGTGCGGGCGACCCTCGAGGCCGACCTGCGCTGGCGGGACCCCGAGCGCTACGACGACGTACGCGTCCGTATCTCCCTCGCCGGCCTGCAGGCTGTCCGGGGCGCCGCCGCCGACGACGCGTTGCTGCGGGTCGCGGAGTGGATGTTCCTCTTCCGCCGCCAGGGTGGACCGGACGACCTGTACAACTACCGGACCCATCCGCACATCGAGGACACTCCGCTCCGGCCCGAGGACGTGCCCGGTGTGCTGCGCATGGCCGAGGAGGCGGAGGGCCCGGCATCCGCGGCGGCGGTCGAGCACTGGGTGCGCCGCCAGCCGGAGGCCTTCCGCGTCCACCGCTACGCGGGCTCCTCCGCACCCGTGTCCTTCATGGCCGTTCTGCGGCTGGACGCACCCCGGCCCGAGGACTGCGCCGAGGACCCGGTGATCGCGGCGGTCTGGGAGCTCGTGGAGACGGCCGCTCCCCTGGGGCCGGGCGAACACCTGGGCATCCGCCGCTTCGCCGTGCAGTCCGGCGGGCACCAGCGGCCCTCGCCCCTGATGGAACTCATCAGCCGGCGCGCCATCGGCGAGGAGATGAGGACCCACGGACGCGCGGTGGCCTTCACCGTCTTCGAGGACGCGGACCGGTGGGGGCGCTACCTCGCCGATGCCGGGATGCCGGAGGGCGCGGCCGTGGACGTCGGCGGGCGGCGACAGCACGTCTTCGGCCGGGACTGGCGACGGCAGACGGTGGAACAGTGGGTGCAGCACCGGGCCCGTACGGTGGTCACGCCCGTGGCGACCTGGCCCGCGACCGCCGCCCTGAGCGGGCCGGGCGGCCCGTCGGCGCGCGCCGCGTTCGCGGAAGCCGTCCTCGATGCGCTGCGCACCTGGCACACACCCCGTGCCTTCGCGACCAACGCACTGCTGCACTCCCCTCTCGTGCCGCCGGGATCAGCCGACCCGGTCGCCGACCTGCGCCGCGCCGTCATCGCCGCGCTCGACGCGCTGCAGACCGACCCGGCGGGCGTCAAGGCCCACGAGGCTCTCACCGCCACCTACGTCACGGCCTCCCGCACCCACAGGGCCGCCGCCCGACGACTCGGGGTGCCCTACGGCACCTACCGGCGCCACCTGGCCTGGCCAAGGAACGCCTCACCGAACAGCTGCTGCGGCAATCGGCCTCGACACCGGGCCACACCGCGGATTCCCTTGGGCGGCGGTGAGCAGGGTAGGTGGCAGGAGCAGCCGGTCGAGTCGCGTGAGGGGCGCTCAGCGCCTCGTCTCGTACCGGGTCAGGATCACGCCGCAGGGAAGCGTCCGCGTCTCCACCAGGTTCAGGTTCACCCAGCTGTCCAGCGCGGTGAAGAAGGGCGTGCCGCCGCCCACCAGGACCGGGGCGGTGGCCAGCACGTACTCGTCGATCAGCCCGGCTCGCATGGCCGCTCCGGCGAGCGTGGCGCCGCCGATGTCCATCGGGCCGCCGTCCTCGGCCTTGAGCCGGGTGATCTCGGCGACCGCGTCGCCGGTGACCAGGCGGGTGTTCCAGTCGACCTTGTCGATCGTCGAGGAGAACACCACCTTCGACATGTTCCGCCAGCGGCGGGCGAACTCGGTCTCCGCCGGGGTGACGTCGGGTTGCCGGCCGGCGGCCGGCCAGTAGGAGCTCATCGTCTGCCACAGCCTGCGCCCGTACAGCGACAGCTCGGTCGCCTCCAACTGGTCGGACCAGAACTGGAACAGCTCGCCGCTCGGCACGCTCCAGCCGATGTCGTCGCCGGGGGCGGCGATGTAGCCGTCCAGGGACAGGTTCATGCCGTAGACAAGTTTGCGCATGGCGCCAGCCTTCCGTGCGTCGGTCTCACCCGTGCTGACCGGCGCGGCGCGCGAAACTCATCGGTGCGCGACCCGAGTTCGCCTGCAGTCCTCAACCGCCACCGGGCCGGCCCAGCGGTGTGCCGCGCGCGGTGGCGCGGTGGTGGGCCCCCGGCGAGACCCAGTCGCCGGCGGTCGACGATCGCGTGGACACGGAAGCCACCGCCGAACGGCGGCCCCCGGCGAACTCGTCCGCGTGCCGGCGGGCCGGGGCGGCGGCGCCACGCGCGAACAGGCCGTCGTTCACGTCGCAGTCGAGGATGAGGGCGGTCCCCGGCCACACCGTTGGGTACGAGGCGATGGCCTCGATCTTCGACGCCACGTGGTCGAACTCCGGGCCCACGGGCCCGGCCGTCCCGTGCCGGTTGTCGGCGACCGATTCTTGATCCATGTTTTACGTCCCCCGGGGAACTGGAACCCGTACTGAAGCAGTCTGACGGACAGTGGGGCCTGTCGAGGCCGCGGAGCGAGACGAGTGAGTGGGGCAGGGCGTGGGACGGCGCAAGGGCGGCATAGGCATCGCAGTCGGTACGGTCGCAATGCTGGTGGGTGTGACCGCCTGTGGCGGTGGGGGCAGCAGCGACAAGGCGGGCGGGGACGACGCGAAGGCGTCCGGGAAGCCGAGCGCGAGCGCCTCGCCCAGTCCCACGAAGCCCGCGGGGCCGCCGATGCTGCTGGACACGATCACCCCGCAGACGGGCACCACGGTCGGCGTGGCCATGCCGATCTCGGTGATCTTCACGAACCCGGTGGCGGCCAAGGCGCGGGCCACGGTCGAGAAGCACATGAAGGTCAGCACCTCGCAGCCGGTGGTCGGCGCCTGGCACTGGATGGGCGACCGGCGCGCCGACTGGCGACCGAAGACGTACTGGCCCTCCGGCACGAAGGTGCGGATCGACGCCGACATGACGGGCGTCAGCAACGGCAACGGACGCTACGGCGTGCACGGCTACACGCACACCTTCACGATCGGCGACGACGTGCGGGCGGACGTCTCGGTGACCGGCCACACCATGAAGGTGACCCGCAACGGCCAGACGGTGCGCACCCTGTCGATCAACGCGGGCAGCGCCCAGTACCCGACGTGGGACGGCACGATGGCCGTCATCGACAAGCAGGAGAAGGTCCACATGACCTCCTGCAGCGTCGGCATCAGCTGTGACAAGGGCAGCCCCAACTTCTACGACCTGACGCTGCCCTGGGACGTCCACCTCACCCAGTCGGGCACCTACGTGCACTACTCGACCGGCGACCCCAACCCGGGCAGCGGCAGCGCCCGCGGTTCGCACGGCTGTGTCCACCTGTCCATGTCGGACGCGAAGTGGTTCTACGGCCAGGTCAAGCAGGGCGACCCCGTCACCATCACCGGCTCGCCCCGCGGCAAGGCCCCGGCCGACAACGGCTACGCCGACTTCAACCTGGGCTGGGACCAGTGGCTCACGGGCAGCGCGTCAGGAGAGCAGACGTCCACGGCGCTCTGACCCGCGGGGGGAGGGCGGCCGGCTCTCCTGCGGGAGGGGCGGCGGCCCTCCCGCCTGGGCCGGCCCAGGACGACTCCGGCCAGGACCAGGACGAGTCCGCACAGTTGCCGAACGGTCAGCACCTCTCCGGCGGCCGTCGTGCCGAGCAGGACGCCCGTGACGGGGTTGAGCAGTCCTATCAGCCCGACCGTCCCCGCGGACAGGTGCCGTAGCCCGGTGAACCAGGCGGCGAAGGCCAGTGCGGTGGCGACCAGGGAGACGTAGCCGAACGCGAGAAGCGCCGACGCGGAGAGCGCGGGCGGCGGACCCTCGACGGCCGCGGCGACCGGGAGCAGGAAGAGACCCCCCGCCACCAGGCCCGGCGCGAGGCCCTCGAACTCCGCGACCTCTGCGCGGCGCTCGACGAGCAGAACACCAACTGGCCCTCATCGCTTCCTCATCGGGCGACCGCACGACTCCGTACGGCACGCGCGGGCCGCCCTCGACGCCAAGCAGCACATCGGGGACGCCTTCGGGATCGCCGTGGTCATGGATCTCCTGGCCATCGCCCTGGCCGACGCGGGGGAGGACCCCGCGGCCGCCTGCGCCTTCGGTGCGGCGGCGCGCTTCTGGGAGACGGTCGGACATCCGCAGCGCGGCACCCCGGAGATGGCGGCGCTGCGCGGCGACTGCGAGGACAGGCTGGTACGCCGCATGGGACTGAAACGGTACGGCCAGCCCTTCCGCCGGGCGGCCGCCGGTGACGTACGCTCCCTGGTGTCCTGGGGAGCGTACGGCGGACCCGTGCCCGAGGAGTGGCACCGCGCGTCGAGGCCGGTGCTCAGCTCAGGCCGAAGCTCTGTGCGCCGGACCCGTTGCAGTCCCAGATCTGCAGGCGGGTGCCGTTGGCGGTGGCGCCGCTCGGGGAGTCGAGGCAGCGTCCGGACTGGGGGTTGAGGAGGGAGCCGTCGGCCTGCTGGACCCATTTCTGCCCGCCAACGCCCCAGCGTGGAGAGGGAGTTGTCCGAGCCGTGGTACCAGTGCTGGTCGATCGCGTACGACTGGCAGCCCCACAGCTGTACGGCGGCTCCGTTGCCGCCGGTGTCGTCGGCGGCCACGTCCACACACGTGCCGCCGGGGCCCTTGACCGGCCCGCCGGCGTTCACCGAGAACTTCTGTGCGCCGGACCCGTTGCAGTCCCAGATCTGCAGGCGGGTGCCGTTGGCGGTGGCGCCGCTCGGGGAGTCGAGGCAGCGTCCGGACTGGGGGTTGAGGAGGGAGCCGTCGGCCTGCTGGACCCATTTCTGCCCGCCCGAGGGTCGACAGCGAACCGTCGGGGTTGTGCGTCCAGTGCTGGTCCTCGGCGTACGTCTGGCAGTCCCACAGCTGTACGGCGGCCCCGTCGGTGCCGGTGTCGTCGGCGGCGACGTCCACGCACGCGCCGCCCGGACCCGTGATCGTCCCCTGCGGGCCGTTCGGCACGTCCGTCTCCCCGCTGTAGCCGACGGAGACGATGTTCGCCTGCACGGCGTTCTCGGCGGCGTCGGTGGGATAGCCGGAGACCATCACGCCCTCGAAGAAGGTCCCCCGGTTCCAGTTGCTGTTGTCGCCCCCGATGCCCAGGATGATGCCGCCCTCCTGCTGCATGGGCCGGTACCCGCCCCGCGTCGGCAGCGCCCCGTCCCACCACGTGGACAGCCCCCCGGCCCGGGAGTCGCCGCCCTTGAGCGCGTACCGGGTCTGCCCGTTGTTCTTCAGCACGGCGGTGACGAAGGTGGAGCCGTTGCCCCGGTTCGCGGTGTTGGAGCCGTTGTCGCCCTGGAACATGCCGTTCTCCAGGTCGGCCTCCACCCACGGGCCGTTCCCGGTGCACGGCGCGAAGTAGCAGGTGGTGGCGATGGAAACGGCGTCCATGTGCCCGTTGCCGGTGTCGGCCGGGGTGCGCTCGGCGTTGCCGTAGTCGAAGCAGCAGGCGGATCCGACATGGGTGCCGCTCGCCACCATGTACGCGCCCTCGGGCTGTCCGCCGACGGCGACACCCGAGGCGACGCCGGTGTAGCGGTAGCCCACGCCCGGTGAGATCCACAGCCCGTACACCTTGTGGCCGCCCGCCGTGACGGCGATCTCGGACGCGTCGGCACCCCGGTCGGCACCCGTGCCGGCGGTACCGGCGGGCCCGGGCGTGAGGTCGTTGTGCCGGCCGCTCTGGTCGTAGATCCTCGTGACCCGGCAGCCGCCGTCGGCAGCACAGAAGGCGTCCTGGGCCGCCGCGTCGGCGTACCCGTCCTGCGTCAGGGGCCCGATGTCGGCGGTGGCGCCGTCCGAGACGCGGGTCACCTGGTACAGCGGGCCGTCGTAGGAGGACAGCAGGGCGCGGGTGACGCTGTGCGCGGCCACGCACGGGGTACCCGCCGCGGCGTAGATGTCACACGGCGGCGAGCCGGCGGCCTGCGAGTCGGCCGGGAACCCGAGCAGCAGCCCGAGAGCGAGTCCGAAGGAGGCGAGGACGGCCGCCACCCGCGGCCAACGGATCCAGACGCTTGGCGAGTTCATGACATTCGGGGGCGGGGATCCGGGCATGCACGTCCCTTCGAGGCTGGAGTGGGGGAGGCCGCACTGCCGTGCGGCGACACAGCTCTCAGATCGGCTCGGCCCGGAACTTACGCACGCTGTTCGAGTCCGTCAATATTTGTTTCCTTTTTGGTTCAGACCAAGCCTGGAGGGCGGTGGTTGCGGGAGCCCGGGACGCGCGTGTGAACAGCGCCGTTCCGGGGCAACCGGTGTGGTGGGCGGTGTGCACTTGCGTGAACCCGGCCCGGCCACCCCGCCGGCGCCGGTCACGGAACTGCCCCGGCAGGTCCGCGACGATCTCGTACGCAGGCTCCGGCGGAACAACCGGGCCTTGCGCAGCGACGACGTCCAGATCGTCGAACCCCCGCCGCTGCGGCGCGCGGTCGGCGCGTCGGCGCTCGGCAACTGCATGGAGTGGTTCGACTTCGGCGCCTCGCCCAGGACTCGGCGCACAGCGAGTTCCGGACCATCGTGACGCGGCACTGGCCCGCGCTGCTCGTCTGCATGGGCCTGGTGCTGCTGTACAACGTCACCAACTACATGGTCACCGGATACCTGCCGACGTACCAGTCCGAGCCCCTGCACCGCTCCAGCGGCTCGGCCGACCTCCTGGTGCTGATCGGCATGGTCTGGATCGTCGTGCTGATCACCTTCGTCGGGCGGCTCAGCGACCGGATCGGACGGCGTCCCGTCTACGGGATCTCCGCGGCCGCCATGATCCTGCTCGCGGTGCCGTCCTTCCAGCTGATCAGGATGCACGGCACCTGGCCGCCCGTCCTCGGCGTGCTGCTCCTCGCCACCCTGCTGGCCTGCTTCGCCGCGCCGAGCGCCGCGACCCTCCCGGCCCTCTTCCCCACGGCCGTCCGCTATGCCGCGATGGGCTTGAACATCGCGGTCGCGGCCTTCGGCGGCACCACACCGCTGGTGACCGCGGCCCTGGTCAACGCCACAGGCGACGACCTGATGCCCGCCTACTACCTGATGCTGGCCGGCGCGATCGGCCTGCTGACCGTCCGCTTCCTGCCGGAGAGCGCCCAGGTCCCGCTCGCCGGCTCCCGCCCCATGGTCGGTTCACGCGCGGAACAGCGCCGGATGATCAGCACGTCGAAGGAGCTCTACGCCGCGTGCCTGCGGGACCGGGCGGCTGTCGGGGGCACAGGTCGGCCTTGGGACGGTCGATCTCGGACTCGCGCCCGTCGGCGCAGGCGACGCGCAGCCGGTGGTCGTGGTCAGGTGACGCGCTCGAGACGGGTCGGGGAACCCACCGTCTGGCTGCCTTCGTCGCCGAGCGCCAGGGTGTCCGATCCCTCCTTGGACAGGGTGTAGACGTTGCCGGGTCTGCACGCCACACCCAGCGAAGGATCCGTGGGGGTGCTGGTGACCGCCTGGAACACCATCGACGTTTCGTGTGTCTCCTGCAGCCGCAAGGTCTCGGTGCAGCCGATGTCGTCCCCGCTGCCCGCCTCGGTCACATGGCTGACCTGCCGGCCCACCAGATCTCCCCGCTCGGCGGCATGCAGGGTGAGGGTCACGGACACCTTCGTCGTACGGGCGTTGAACACGCCGTCGCCCGCGGTGCTGCCGGGACCGGTGCCCTGCCAGGTCCCGACCCAGGACGCGGGCAGCGCGTCCGCCGCTGCCGGGCCGGACGGGGACGCGGAGGGCGAGGGCGTCGCCGGCGGAGTCGTACCGCCCGTGGCCTTGCCGTCCCCGGATCCGCCCCACCAGACCGCCACGGCGACGGCCGCGGCGACGACCGGCACTCCGACGGCCACGATCGCCGTCCGGGAACGCCCCGGCCCGCTCCGGGCGGCAGGGGGAAAGGGGCCGCTCCCGGTCGGCGGACCGTACACCGGCGCCGGACCGAACCCCGGCGGCGCGGGCGCAAGCGGCGGAGGCGCCGGCGCAATCCGCGGCGGGACGGTGGCGGTCGACGCCTCCAGCAGGGCCCGCAGCTCGGCCTCCCGCGCGGCGAGGTCCTCGGCCAGACCCGGCGGCGGTACGGTGACCCACTCCGGGGAGCCGGTTCCGAGCTGCTCCAGCAACTCCTGCGCGGTGGGACGGGATTGCGGCGCCTTGTGAAGACAGGCCGCCAGCACCGGCAGCAGGGACGGCGGCACGCCGTCGAGCCGGGGCTCCTCGTGCACGATCCGGTAGAGCAGCTGCGCCGCCGAGGGCTCCTCTCCACGGCGCAGGAAGGGCCCTGCACCCGTGGCCGCGTACACCAGGACCGCCGCGAGCGCGAAGACGTCGCCGGGCTCCGCCGCGGCCCCGCCCGTGACCTGCTCGGGAGCCATGTATCCGGGCGAGCCGATGACGCCGCCCGTGCGGGTGTGGCGGGTGTCGTCGGCGGCCCGGGCGATACCGAAGTCGATGAGCAGCGGATGGTGGCGGCCGAGCAGCACGTTGGACGGCTTCACGTCCCGGTGCGCGAGCCCCGCCCGGTGCACGGCCCGCAGCCCCTCGGCGAGTTCGGCTCCCAGGGCCAGGACCGCGGCCTCGGGCAACGGTCCGTGCCGGTGCACCCAGTCGGCGAGGGTCGGCGCCGCGACGTACTCCGTGGCCAGCCACTGCGGCCGCTGCCCCGGGGCGCTGTAGTCGACGACCGAGACCGTCCACGGCGAACGGACCTGGTCGCTGCTGGCGATCTCACGCGCGAACCGTTCCTCGAACCCCGGATCCAGGCCGAGTTCGCTCCGCACGGTCTTCAGCGCCAGCGGCCGGCCGGAGGACGTACGGGAGAGGAAGACCTGACCCATGCCTCCCTCCCCGAGCCGCGCCAGCAGCGGGTAGCCGCCGACGGCGGGCGGATCCGTGGGATCGGGACTTCTCATGAACGTCTCCGGGCGGTGCGCGCGTCGTGACCGGGCGGCCCACCAGCTGCGCACGGAGCCCCCCTCGGCATCCGCGTGGACATGGCCTGCGGTGAGGTATTCATATCAGTTGGTGCGGTGCGTACGGGGAAGCCGGGCACGCAGAGGTGCCGTGCGAGCCCTGGGCCCGCACGGCACCCTTCCCGTTCGCCGTCCGCCGGTCGCGGACGGGGTCAGGCCTTGTCCTGCATGGAGCGTCGTGCCGGACTGCCCTGTTCGGCGGCCTTGGGGTCCTTCTCGTCACCCTTGGCGCGGACGCCGTCGGCGATGCGCTTGCCGATCGTCTCGTCGATGTTCGACCAGTACGTGAACGCGCGCTGGAGGACCGGCTCGCTCACGCCGTTGAGCAGATGCCCCACGACGTTGTCGACCAGACGGTCGCGGGCGGCGTCGTCCAGTACCTCCCGGACCATGGTGCCGGGCTGGCCCCAGTCGTCGTCCTCGGGGTGGGAGAGGTACGCGGCGCGGACGATCTCGCCGTCCGCCTCCCAGGTGGGCGGCGGCCCGAAGCGGGCGGGGTCGGCGACGGGGCCGCCCTTGGAGTTCGGGGCGTACACCGGGTCGGACGTCTTGCGGTAGGCCATCGCCCCGTCCTTGGAGTACGTGTGGACGTCGACGACGGGGGCGTTCACCGGGAGCTGCTGGTAGTTGGCGCCGATCCGGTGCCGGTGGGCGTCCGCGTAGGAGAACAGCCGGGCCAGCAGCATGCGGTCCGGGCTGGGCCCGATCCCGGGAACGAAGTTGTTGGGCTGGAACGCCGCCTGCTCGATCTCGGCGTGGTTGTCGGTCGGATTGCGGTCCAGGGTCATCCGTCCGACCGGGACGAGCGGATAGTCACCGTGCGGCCACACCTTGGTGAGGTCGAACGGGTTGAAGCGGTAACCCGCGGCATCCGCGTACGGCATGAGCTGCACGTACAGGGTCCAGCTGGGGAACTGGCCGTCACGGATGTGCTCGAACAGGTCGCGCATGTGGTAATCCGTGTCGACGGCGGCCATCTGGTCCGCCTCGTGCTGGGTGAAGAACTCGATGCCCTGGTCGGTCTTGAAGTGGTACTTCACCCAGAACCGCTCGCCCTTGGCGTTGATCCACATGTACGTGTGCGAGGTGTAGCCGTTCATGTGGCGCCAGGTACGGGGGATGCCTCGGTCGCCCATCAGCCAGGTCACCTGGTGGGCGGACTCCGGGGACAGCGTCCAGAAGTCCCACTGCATGTCGTGGTCGCGCAGGTTGCTGTCCGCACGGCGTTTCTGGGACCGGATGAAGTGCTGGAACTTCATCGGGTCCTTCACGAAGAACACCGGCGTGTTGTTGCCGACCATGTCGTAGTTGCCCTGGCTGGTGTAGAACTTCACCGCGAAACCGCGGGGGTCGCGCCAGGTGTCCGGACTGCCGCGCTCACCGGCGACCGTGGAAAAGCGAATGACCAGGTCGGTGCGGGTGCCGGGCTGGAAGAGGCCGGCCATGGTGTAGGCGCTGACGTCCTCGGTCACCTCGAAGTGACCGAACGCGCCGCTCCCCTTGGCGTGCGGCTGGCGCTCGGGGATCCGCTCGCGGTTGAACTGTGCCATCTGCTCGATCAGATAGGCGTCCTGCAGCAGGATCGGTCCCCCGGGCCCCACGGTCAGCGAGTGCTCGTCGCTCTCGACGGGGGCACCGGAGTCGGTCGTGGTGAGGGGTGGCTTCTGCGTCATGACTCTGCCTTTCTCCGCACGGAGCAGTGGGTGCCGGTCCTTGCGGGGCCTGGGGTCCTTGCGGGGGCCGCCGACCGGTCGGGACACCCGTGGCCGCGCCCCTGAGTGGCGGGTGACCCGGCGTGAGCGAGACAAACACCGAGCGCCCCGCGCCCGGTGCCCGAGCCGTGTGCCGACGGCCGCCCGGCCCGGCTCTCCGGCATCCAGCCTGGTCCCAGCGGGCCGGAGCCGCCACTCGGGGCCAGGGACGCTTTTTCGGGGAGAGCGGCAGCCGGTCGTGTCCACGGCCGCGGACGGTCGTTCCTCAGTGCATGAAGAGGATCATCACTGCTGCCGCGCTCGCGCTGACGGGCGTGGCTCTCGCCGCCCCCGCCCACGCGGACGGAACCGCCCCTGGTCCCTCCCGTGACATCGCCACCAAGGTCGCCGGGGCGCTGCCCAAGGCCGCGGTGGCGGGTCTCAACGCGGCTGCCGCGTCGATGACCACCGGCCTGCAGGACCGGCCCCCGGCCAAATAGGTCCTTCGAGCACGTCCGTTTCGCCGACCAGGTCCGTCCGGCCCCGGCCCGGCTCCCCCGCGGCGGCCCGGGCCGGGAGGGGCGACCGCTCTCGCCCCTCCCGCCGTGCCCGGCGACTGCCTAGCGGGTCGAATGGCGTGGGGGTGAACCGGTGAGCAGGTGTCGCTCGTGGGACGCGTAGCGGCTGCGTTCGCGGTGGGCCGACCGCCGGCCCGCCAGGAGGGTGGTGAGCCAGCCGGTGAGGAAGCCGGCCGGCACGGAGACGAGCGCCGGCGTGTTGTAGGGGAACCAGGCGAAGTCGGCCTCGGGGAAGGCGGACAGCGGTGTCCCGGAGACCAGGGTGGTACCTGGGGCCAGGACCAGCACGGTCAGCGAGCCCACGACGAGGGTGGCCAGGAGCGCCGTGCGCGTGTAACGGCGCCAGAAGAGGGTGTAGAGGAGCGCGGGGGCGATGGCGGAGGCGCCCAGCGTGAAGGAGACCGTCGCCAGTGGCTGAAGACTGCGGTGCTGGGCGAGGACGGCCAGGAAAATGGTGGGGAGGCCCACGGCGAGGGCGCTGCACCGGGCGAGGGCGAGTTCCCGGGCCGGTGCCGGGGGAGTGGCGCGGGACGCCGTCAGGTCGTGGGCGAGGGTGTTGGCGCACGCCAGCGTCATGCTGGCGACGGAGGCGAGCAGGGTGAGGAAGACGGCGGTGGTGACGGTGGCGAAGAGCAGGCTCTCCGGCCGGGAGAGCGAGGTGCCGAACGCGGCGCGGGCGCCCAGGAGGTAGGCGGTGGTGCCGTGCGCGTCGGCGGCGGCGATGCGGTCGTGACCGACCAGCGCGGTCGCGCCGGTGCAGATCAGCGTGAGCATCAGGATGAAAAGGGTCACCGACGAGACCGCCCAGGACATCGCCCTGCGGACCTGGCGCGGCGTGCCCGCCGTGTACATCCGCATCGTGACGTGGGGCAGACAGGCGCCGCCCAGCACGATGGCGCCCTGGGTACTGGCCATGTCCAGGGCCGGATGCGGGCTGCTGGAGTACTGCAGACCCCAGGTCAGATAGGCGTCGCCCGCCCCGCTCCGCCCGGCCGCCGCGTGGAACAGCGCCTGGGGCTGCCAGTCGAACGCGCGCAGGATCAGCACGCTCACGACCAGCCCCGAGCCGAGCAGCGCCACGGTCTTGATGATCTGGACCAGCGCGGTGCCGGGCATCCCGCCGAGCGCCGCGTAACTGATCATGAGGACACCGGCCCCGGCCACGCACCCGTTCTTCATGCCGGTGTCGGCGAACCCGAGGACGTACGCCAGGAGTTCACCGACCCCGGCGAGCTGTACGACCATCATCGGGACGAGTGCGGCGAGGGTGACCAGGCAGGCCGTGACACGGACCGACCGGGCCGGGTGACGGCGGGCCAGCGCGTCGCCCATGGTGTAGCGGCCGGTGTTGTGGAGGGGCTCGGCCAGCAGGAACATCAGCAGCAGCAGGGACAGCAGGGCGCTGAGCGCGAGGACGATGCCGTCGAAGCCGCACAGGGCGATGATCCCCCCGATGGTGAGGACGGTGGCGGCGGAGATGTAGTCACCGGCGACGGCCAGCCCGTTGCGCAACGGCGACAGGGACCGGTAGCCGGTGTAGAACTCGGCGAGGTCGTCCGCCTCCGGGCCGGTCAGCACGCACAGCAGCAGGGTGAGGGCGACGACCGAGCAGAACGCGACGAGGGACCAGGACTGGGCGGAGCCGCCCAACCCGGTCACGGCGCCTGCTCCGGGTCCGCGACGGCCACGCCCGTCTGACGGCGGGCGCGCCGCGCCAGGGGATCCACGAAGCGGTGCGCGGCGGCTTCGTAGAGAAGGACCGCCAGCCAGGTCACGGGGATCTGGGCCAGGGCGAGGAGCAGTCCGGTGGGCAGACCACCTGGGCCCGGGCGGGCCATCAGGGAAGGTGCCTTGACGGTCAGGGTCAGGAAGGCGGCGAAGTAGCCGAGCGCGGTGATGGTCGCCACCCGCCGGTGCCAGCGGTACGCCCGCCGCAGCCGGCGCAGGGTGCGGTGGGCACCTGAGCGGGGGCTCGCCGGAAGGGTTGCGTACGGCTCCTCGCCCATCGACCAGGTCGGGGACGGGCGGTCGTACGGACGCCGGTCCGAGGGTAATTCGGGCACATCATAGGACATTTCGGCAACTCCTCGGTGGGGACCGGGTCCGGTCGTGACGGGCCGCGAGCGGGGAGGGCGGTTCGGCCGGCCGCACGCCGTGCGGCCGGGAGCTGGTGGGAAGCCGTGTGCGCCGGTCGTCCAGGACGTCGTCTTGTGAGGGAGCGGTCGGGTGAGCAGGGCGCCATGGTCTCCGGCGTGGGCGCTGTCCGCCAGGGGTGCGGCCGGAGTCGATGGATATGGCCCGCCGTGCGCGGGGCTGACGTTGGGATCTCCGCCAGGAGGTGATGAAGCATGGGCGGAGCGCGCGGTGGCGTGATTGCTTCGAAAAGTGCGCCGTCGCACACCTCATGAGCCCCAGGCCGCCCGCCGGTTGGCCCGCCCGTGCGGAGCGCGGCTGTGACGCACTTCATGAGTGGCGTCGGTCTCGGACGGGAGGCCCGTCCCGTACCTCGTTCAACTTCTCGCAGATGTAAGGAATTTGCTCGGCAACGATCTAGTCCGGGCGATCTTGCGCTGCGGCCGGGCGGGCGCAGGAAGGAACAGCCATGGCTCCGCGGGCACATGGGGCAGCCCGGGAGTTGTCGAATGCGAAGTACATTGCAATCACAGCGTCTTGATTCCGCTCTGTGCAATCAGGCAGGTTTCGGACACTTCACACCATTTACGAGCTTTCTCTGAAAGATGCGTGCTATGGGCGCCTATCTGACTCCTCCAGCCGTAGTACAAGGCGAACATGCCGTGAAGACCGGCGAGATCCTCGCGGAGGTCCGCGGCCGGCAGCCGCAGGCGCCGTGGCTTCCCCGGATCGACGGCATCGCCGCGAGCACGGGGATCGACTCCCGGGGATGGATGCTGCCGCTGGCGACGGCCGCCGCACCCGGCAGCGGCACGGGCCTGCGAACTCCGGGTGCGGGCCCGGCCCGTGCGGCACTCGCCCACCACGGGTTCACCGAGCACGAGGTCGACCGCGCGATCGCAGCCCTGGAGGCGATACCGGCGTCGCAGACCATACAGGAGCGCACCGCGCCGGCCTGGGCGGCCGTGCAGGCGTACGGGGAACGCGCGGCCCGCGACGCCCTGCGGTCCGCCGGACTGGACACCACCGACGTCGACTGCCTGATCACCAGTCACTCCACCACCCCGGCCCTGCCGGGGCTCGACCTGTCCCTCCTCAACCGCCTCGGACTGCGCGACGATGTACTGCTGCTGCCGGCCACCCAGTGGGCCTGCATCGCCGGCACCCGCTCGCTGGCACTGGCGGCCGACCTGGTCGCCGCGGACCCCGACCGGGTGGTGCTGGTCGTGATATCGGAGGCGCTGAGCACCACCTACCAGCCCGCCGACGACACGCTGGAGTCACTGATCGTGCGGCTGCTCTTCGCGGACACCGCCGTCGCCGTGGCCGTCACCGGCCGCCCCCGGCCGGAGTCGGTCCTGCGGCTGGACGCGGCCTGGCACCACACCCTGCCCGGCACCACCGACCTGCACCGGCTGGAAACCCGGGAGGACGGCACGCATTTCGTGATGGACCGCCGGGGACCGCGCGCCGTGCAGGAGACCGTGGCCGCGATGTGGGAGTGGCTGCGTACGCGTCACCAGGACGACGCGCACTCCTGGCATCCCGACCTGCTGCTCGCGCACCCCGGCGGGACGCGGGTACTGGAGTACATGGAAGAGACGATGCCCGAGGGGTGGCCGGAGGGGCTGCTGGCCCACAGCCGGGACAGCTACACCACGGGCAACCGCGGCGGTGCCGCCGTACTCGACATCCTGGGCCGTGCGCACGACGCGGGCCAGAAGCCGGGCAGCCGTACGGTGCTGTACGCGGCCGCGCCCGGGCTGACGGCCACCGCACTGGAAGGGGAGTGGCTGTAGCGGAGGCCCGCCGCTCTCATCGCGGCACCGCCGCTATCCCTCCAGTTCCGCCCAGACGGCCTTGCCCGTCTCCGTCCACCGCACCCCCCAGCGCGCGGTCAGCTTGTGGACGACGTACAGACCACGCCCGTCGTCGTCGAGCAGGTCACCGCGGCGCAGGCGCGGCCGGCCGTTGCCGGTGTCGCCGACCTCGCAGGTCAGCCGGCTTCCGGCCCGCACCAGCCGCACCGTGACGGGCCCGGTGCCGAACCGGACTGCGTTGGTGACCAGTTCGCTGAGCACCAGCAGCGCGCTGCTGCGGGCCTGTTCGCCGATGTGCCAACGCCGCAGGAGGGGAGCGGCCAGGGCGCGGACCCGGGCGGCGGTGTCGTCCCCGGAGGGCAGCCGCCAGGTGGCGCTGTCCCGGCCGCGCCGCCCGGCCATCCGTGCCAGAAGCAGGGTGACGTCGTCGCGCAGCGGCTCCTGCGGGCCCAGCCGGGCGACCACGCGACGCGCGGCCTGCTGGAGATCGTCCCAGGGATGCACCTCGCGCACCACGTCCGTCAGCCGGCCGATGCCGTCGTCGATCGAGGCCGCCGGATCCTCCACCAGGCCGTCGGTGTAGAGGACGAGAAGCGAGCCGGGGGGCGCGGCGAACTGGTGCACCTCGAACGGCTCCCGTACGACGAACTCCGCTCCGAGGGCTGGGTGCGGCTGCTCCGCGACGGTCTCGGCGGAGCCGTCGGGATGGACGAGGACCGGGGGCAGGTGGCCGGCGTTGGAGATCAGCACCCGGTGGTCGACCGGATCGTAGACGGCGATGCAGCACGTCGAGCCCAGCGCGCTGTATCCGGCGGCGAGGCCGGCGTCCGTGTCGTCCAGCAGCGTGACGGTCTCGTCCAGACGCTCCAGCACCTCCCCGGGGCCCAGCCCCGCCGACAGCAGTGCGCGTGCCTCCACGCTCAGCTGGCCCATGGCCGCAGCGGCTCCCAGGCCGTGCCCCACGACGTCACCGACCACCAGCGCGGTACGGTCCCCCGGCAGCGGAAAGCTGTTCACCCAGTCACCGCCGACGCCCGCACTGTCCGGGGTGGTGGGTTGGTAGACGCTGGCGACCTCGATGGTGTCGCTGCCGGTCCGCGGCAGCAGCCGGCGCTGCAGCGCCAGGACCTGGGCGTGCTCGCGCTGGTGCTGTCGGGCCAGGTCCACGTGCCGGGCGGTCTTGGCCACGAGCTCCTGGAGATCGAGCAGTTCACCGTCGCCGAAGAGGCACTCCGGCCGCCGCCAGACCTCCGTCACGCCCAGCACGATGGGTCCCGGCGTGCCCTCCGGTCCTTCCACGACCAGCGGTATGCAGGCGACACTCACCGGCCGGTTGCCGGGCACCAGGGCGCGCACCAGCCGCGGGTCGTCCAGCGCGCGCTCGATCGCCGCACGGTCCGGAATGACGACGGCCTGTGGAACGTCGTCGCGCATGACCGCACCGGCCAGCAGTCGGCTCGCCTCGCGCGGGAGGTTGTCCCCGGGCGTCAGGTATCCCTCGGGCCAGGCCCGGTCCGGCACCAGGGCCGCCCGCCGCAGCCGGATGCGCTCCTGCGCCTGCTCGGTGACCGCCTCGCCCGTCCACACGGCGTAGTCGAGGTTGACGGCGGCCACGTCCCCCCAGGCCAGCAGGGACTGGGCCAGGGACTGCGCGGTCTCCCCGATGTCCAGGGAGGTCCCGATCGCGGTGGCGGAGGCGTACAGGTGCAGCCGCTTGGCCATGGCGATCAGCGAGACCGTCAGGCCCTCCTGCGGTGGCGCGGCCGGCAGGATGCTCATCGAGACCACCAGCTCCGAGCCGTCGGCCCGCCGCAGGCGCTGGACCCGGGCGACATGCGCCTCCCGTGTCTCGAGGACCCGTTGCAGCCGCTGTGTGACCGTAGGGACGTCTCCGGGCGGCAGCAGGTCGGCGAAGGCGGCCCCCGGTGCGGCGCTGACCCCCGCGAACGGGGCGGCGTCCAGGTTGGCGCCGCTGATCCTCAGATCCCGGTCGAGAGTGACCACCCCGAGGATCCGTTCGCCGCCCTCGGTATCGCCGTCGGCCCCCGAGGCGCGCTTCTCACCCACCGCCGTTGCTCCGCCCTTCGGGATGTAGTCCCCGAGGGCGCCGCTGACCGTGTCGAACGGCGAAGCAGAGGAGGGTGTGGGGTCCATGCAGCTCACACAGCTCGCTGACTCCGGCGCGTACCGGCAGATCTTCCCGAGTCCATGCGGGCAGGTCCCGAGCACCCTCTCCCGCACCTCTCATGAGTAACACAAATACCCTGCTCGCCGAAGGCGTAAAAGTGACCAAAACGATACAAACCGTGAGTAGTGTCGAGGACGCTCCGTTGTGACCGACCCGCGCGCGCTCCGGGCGTACGCCCCTCCGTTTCGTCCGGCCCCATCGGGCTGCCGCGCAGGGAGGGCGCGACGGCCGCCACCGGGGCGGCCGAGCCGACGGGGGAGTGGGCGGCCGGTTGCCCGTATCACCTGCGGAGACGGACATCGGAGTCCGATACCCGCCGGTGATCCGGGTCGTACCGGGCCACGCTGAACGGCATGACCACCGCCTTCCCACCCCTCCCCATCTCCGCCACGGACCTCAAGGAGCTCCGGGTCCGTGACGACGCCGGGAATCCGCCACGCCCGTACCCGGACGACGAAGGCGGCGCGCCCCTGCGCTGCTGCCTGCGGTCGAGTGCGGCAGGTGAGCGGATCGCCCTGCTCTCCTACGCCCCGCTGCGCCGCTGGGCGGCACGGACCGGCGCCGACCCCGGGGCCTACGACGAGCAGGGGCCGGTCTTCGTCCACGCCGAGGACTGCGGCGGCCCGGCCGACGAGCACCCCGGCTACCCGTGGGCCCGCCCGGGCGCGCTGCGCGTCCTGCGCCGCTACGACGGCCGAGGGCACATCACGGGCGGTCGCCTCCTGGAGCTTCCCGACGACGCCCAAGCGGCGTTCGCCCATGCGCTGGCCGAGGCCTTCGCCGACCCCGAGACCGCCCAAGTCCACGTGCGTGCCGTCGAATACGGCTGCTACCACTTCCGCGTGGACCGCCCCTGAAACCGGGAAACAGAGGCCCGGCGCTGCGGCACGGCACCCCGGGATGATTGGGTGGCCCTGGCCGAATCCACCCCGACCCGGCTCTGCCGGCAGGAGGACCACGCAGTCATGAGCAGTGCCTACGCCTACGAATACAAGGTCGTGTCGTTCCGGGAGTCGCTGATCGGCGACGCGCTGGACAGCGACAAGCTGGAGAAGGTCCTCAACAAGCACGCCGAGGACGGCTGGGCCCTCAAGGCCATCACCTCCGCCGACGTCAAGGGCCGCATAGGCCCCGGAGCCGTCGAGGGTCTGCTCCTGACCTTCGAGCGTCCCCGCGGCTGACGGGACGCAGCCGACAGCAAGCCGACGCCCCCCGACCCGCCGTGGTCCGGGGGCGTTCGCCGTCCTCCATGACGCGGACCCGCGCGCAAGCGGCCGAAAGGCGATGTGGTGATCGTCCCGGCCCGGTGGGCAGCCGTCGGCCACCGGGTCCGTAACGACAGGAACACGAGCGTGCCGCCGCTTTGCCCGTTCGGGGACCGGGCGTCCGAGGCGCCTCGTCCTTCACTCTGAGCCCTCTTTGTCTGTCGAGTCGCGGCGCCTACGAGCGCAATAATTTGCGCATCTTGCGTTCACTTGCGCTGTGGGGTGCACGTGCAGCATGCAAGGTCTCCAGGTTCTAGACGCGACTCAGGTGCCATCCCCAGCGCTCGCGCGTGGGTGCTTCTGGTGAAATCTGTGCAGTCCTGACAGTGGACGTGGTCACACCGCTCTGCAATATTTCGATGAAACAATGCAAAAGTCTGCGCATTGCGTCACCGCATCGCCCTGCACCTTTCTGCACCACTCCGCCAGGAACGAGCCGCCCTCGCCGCCATCGGCGTGCGAGCCTCCGCAGGAAGTGACCCCGCATGACTCGACACAAGCCGAGATCCTGGAGACGGCGCGCCGCGACCGCCGTGCTCGCCTCCGCCGTCATGGTTCTGGGCCTGCCGGCCGTCGGCGCGCACGCGGCCGCCGGCCCGAACGCCGCCGCGGACACCGCGACCACGGCAGGCAGCGCCCGCGCCGCGCACGCGGCCGCCAACATCACCGACGGCGACACCGACACCTACTGGCAGGCCGGAAAGAAGACGGCCCAGTGGGTCCAGACCGACCTCGGGCGGACCAGGCGCGTCCGCGAGGTCGTGCTGCGGCTGCCCGAGCGGTGGCAGACCCGCAAGCAGACGCTGGCGCTCCAGGGCAGCGCCGACGGCAAGAGCTTCGCCACCCTCAAGCCGACGGCGCAGTACGTGTTCGGTCCGGGCAACGACAACACGGTCAAGGTCGCCTTCCCCGCGACCCTCGCCCGCTACGTGCGGGCCGACTTCAGCGCCAACTCGGTAGCCGGCACCGCCCAGCTCGCGGAGATGCAGGTCCTCACGACCGCCGCCTCGACGCCCAACCTCGCACTCGGCAAGCCGTTCAGCGAGAGCGGCCACGCCGACGTCTACGCCGCGGCCAACGCCGGTGACGGCAACCGCGACACCTACTGGGAGAGCACCAACAACGCCTTCCCGCAGTGGCTCGAGGTCGACCTCGGCTCCTCGGTCCAGGTGAACCAGGTGACGCTGCGGCTCCCCAGCGGCTGGCCGAGCCGCAACCAGACGCTCAAGATCCAGGGCTCCACCGACAACCAGAACTTCACCGACCTGACGGCGTCGAAGGCGTACGCCTTCAACAGCTCCGACGACCAGTCGGCGACCATCAGCTTCGACACGACCACCACGCGGTACGTGCGGGCGTACTTCACCTCCAACGACGGCTGGCCCGCGGGGCAGGCGTCCGAGCTGGAGGTCTACGGACCGGCCACCGGTGACACCCAGGCACCCACCGCGCCGGCCAACCTGGCCTACACCGAACCGGCCTCCGGGCAGATCAAACTGACCTGGAGCGCGGCCACCGACGACACGGGCGTGACCGGGTACGACGTCTACGCCAACGGTCAGCTGCGGGCGAGCGTCGCCGGGAACGTCCTGACCTACACCGACACCCAGCCGGCCGGCACCGACGTCACGTACTTCGTGCGGGCCAAGGACGCCGCGGGCAACGTCTCCGCCGACAGCAACAGCGTCACCCGCAAGGGCGCGAGCGGCGACACCCAGGCCCCCACGGCGCCCGGCAACCTCGCCTACACGCAGTCCGGCAACGACGTGAAGCTCACCTGGCAGGCGTCGAGCGACAACGTGGCGGTCACCGGCTACGACGTCTACGCCAACGACCAGCTCCTCAAGACCGTGGCGGGCGACGCGACGACGTACACCGACACCCCGTCGGCGACGGCCACCGTCACCTACTACGTGAAGGCGAAGGACGCCGCCGGGAACGTGTCGGTGGCGAGCAACAGTGTCACCCGGCCCGGGAACGGCGCGGGCTCCGACCTGGCCCAGGGCAAGCCCATCGAGGCTTCCTCGTACACGTTCACGTACGTCGCCGCGAACGCCAACGACGGCCAGATCGGCACCTACTGGGAGAGCGCGGGCGGCGCCTACCCGGCCACCCTCACCACCAAGCTGGGCGCCAACGCCGACCTCAGCCAGGTCGTCGTCAAGCTCAACCCGGACCCGGCCTGGTCCACCCGCACCCAGAACATCCAGGTGCTCGGCCGCGACCAGGACGCGACCACCTTCACCAGCCTCGCCGCGGCCAAGGACTACACGTTCAACCCGGCCACCGGCAACACTGTGACCATCCCGGTCTCCGGCGCCGCCGCCGACATCCAGCTCAAGTTCGCCTCCAACACCGGCGCCCCCGGCGGACAGGTCGGCGAGCTCCAGGTGATCGGCACCCCGGCCGCCAACCCGGACCTCAAGGTCACCGGCATCACCAACACCCCCGCCGCGCCCGTCGAGTCGGACGCCATCAGCCTGTCCGCGACCGTCACCAACAGCGGCAGCAAGGCGGCCAAGGCCACCGACCTGGACTTCACCCTCGGCGGCACCAAGGCGGCCACGACCGACGTCCCCGCCCTCGGGGCCGGCGCCTCGGCGACGGTCACCGCGAGCATCGGCACCCGGGACGCGGGCAGTTACCCGCTCGGCGCCGCGGTGGACCCGTCCAACAAGGTCGTCGAGCAGAACGAGGGCAACAACACCTTCACCCGCTCCGACGCCCTCGTCGTGAAGCCGGTCTCCAGCTCCGACCTGGTCGCCGCACCGGTCGCCTGGACGCCCTCCAGCGCCTCGGCCGGCGACAACGTCGCCTTCACCGTGGCCCTCAAGAATCAGGGGACCATCGACTCCGCCTCCGGCGCGCACGGCGTCACCCTCACGGTCCAGGACGCGAACGGCGCGACCGTCAAGACGCTCAGCGGCTCCTACAACGGCACCATCGCGTCCGGACGGACGACCGCGCCGATCAGCCTCGGCTCCTGGACGGCCGTCAACGGCAAGTACACGGTGAAGACGATCATCGCAGACGACACCAACGAGCTGCCGGTCAAGCGCACCAACAACACCACCACACAGAACCTGTTCGTCGGCCGAGGCGCCGACATGCCGTACGACATGTACGAGGCCGAGGACGGCACGGTCGGCGGCGGCGCCAAGGTCGTCGGCCCCAACCGCACCATCGGCGACTTCGCGGGCGAGGCGAGCGGCCGCAGGGCGGTCACCCTCGACGCCACCGGCGAGTACGTCGAGTGGACGACCCGCGCCGCGACCAACACCCTGGTCACCCGCTTCGCGATCCCGGACGGCACCAACGCCACCCTCGACGTCTACGTGGACGGCCAGTTCCTCAAGGCGATCGACCTCACCTCGAAGTACGCCTGGCTCTACGGCAGCGAGACCGCGCCCGGCAACTCGCCCGGCTCCGGCGCCCCGCGCCACATCTACGACGAGGCGAACCTGCTGCTGGGCAGGACCGTGCCCGCCGGTTCCAAGATCCGCCTCCAGAAGGACGCGGCGAACACCGCCAGTTACTACGCCGTCGACTTCATCAACACCGAACAGGCCACCGCGGTCGCGAACCCGGACCCGGCCGCCTACACGGTCCCGGCCGGCTTCACCCAGCAGGACGTGCAGAACGCCCTCGACAAGGTCCGCATGGACGCCACGGGCAAGCTGGTCGGCGTCTACCTGCCCGCCGGTGACTACGACACCTCCAGCAAGTTCCAGGTCTACGGCAAGGCGGTCAAGGTCGTCGGAGCGGGCCCCTGGTTCACCCGCTTCCACGCGCCCGCCTCGCATGAGAACACCGACGTCGGCTTCCGTGCCGACTCCACGGCCAACGGCTCGACGTTCGCCGGCTTCGCCTACTTCGGCAACTACACGTCCCGGATCGACGG
>NZ_JAEKKT010000005.1 GCF_019510245.1 Streptomyces sp.
TGGAATCAGCCCACTCCATCAACGCAGAAGAAGGTCTTCGATGACTGCCCAGTACGGATTCAACGCCACCCTGACCGCCAGGCCCGGCATGGGCGACCGGCTGGTCGACCTGCTGCTGACCGGCCTGGACGAGGGCAGCCCCGGCGCGAGCGAACACTGCGTCGTCTACCTCGTCTCCCGGTCCGCGTCCGCCCCCGACGTCGTCCACGTCACCGAGGGCTGGACCAGCGAGGAGGACCACCACCGGATCTTCGCCGGCGAGGCCGCCCAGGCCATCGTGACGCAGATCGAGGGACTGCTGGCCAAGGAGTCGCAGTACACCGACTACGTCCCGGTCCGCGGCAAAGCCGCCTTCTGAACCGCCGAACTCCCCGCACCCCAGCCGCTGCCGCTTCGGTGCCCGCCGAGGGGCGCCCTCCTCGCCCGACCGTCCCGCCACCACCCACGAAAGGCCACGTCCATGGCTACGGCACGACCCGCCCTCGACCCCGAACTGCGTGAACTCCTGGCCGACATGCCGCTGATGTCCAGGCTCAGCCCCGAATTGCTGGCGCAGGTACGCCCCTTCTCCTCGATGCCCGTCGAACCCCTCCTCGAAGGTCGCGCGATCCACCGGCGCGAGGTCACCGCTGCGAGTCCGGACGGCACCACTATCCCCTTGTCCGTCCTCAGCCCCGCGAACACCGATCGCACCACCACCGCACCCTGCGTCTACTGGATCCACGGCGGCGGAATGGTCATGGGCGACCGCTTCTCACAGATCGACATCCCACTGGAGTGGCTCGACGCGTTCGGCGCCGTCGTCGTCTCCGTCGACTACCGGCTCGCGCCCGAGGCCTCAGGCATGATGCCGGTCGACGACTGTTACCAGGGACTGCTCTGGATTGCCGAACACGCCGCAGAACTGGGCATCGACCCCGCCCGGATCATCGTCGCAGGCGCCAGCGCGGGCGGCGGCCTCGCCGCCGGCGTCACCCTGCTGGCCCGCGACCTCGGCACCCAGACGATCGCCGCCCAAGTCCTGATCGGCCCCATGCTCGACCACCGCAACACCACCGCCTCCAGCCTCCAGTACTCGAACGAGCCCGGCATCTGGACCCGCGAGATGAACGACTTCGGATGGCGCTGCCTCCTGGGCGACCTCACCGACGACGAAGTACCCGCATACGTCTCCCCGGCCCTGGCCGACGACCTCGCAGGCCTGCCCACCACCTACATCGACACCGGCTCCGCCGAAGTCTTCCGCGACGAGGACACCGACTACGCCACCCGCATCTGGGCGGCCGGCGGCCAGGCCGAACTCCACGTCTGGGCAGGCGGCTTCCACGGATTCGACGCTCTGTACCCGCAGGCACACATCTCGACCGCGTCCCGCCGAACCCGCACCGACTGGCTCGCCCGAGTCCTGCGCACGGACCCCGCCGCATAGAGCTCGTAACGCGATCTCACTGAATTGCCCTCGTGCCGCATGACCGATGTGACGATTCAGCTGTTCGACGGGGGTGCGTTCTCGGCCGTGGATCGTGGACGACGAAGATATGGAAGGTGCGAGTCAGCGCCGCCTCAGCGCCATGGAGTGGTCGCACTGCATCGATGCGAGGTACGAACGGCGCGCAGGAGATGTCAGCGGTCGGCGATGTCCTCGCGGAGACCGTCGGAGAACTCCCACCATGACAGAGGAAGCCAGTCGCCGTTGACGAAGGCATCGACAGTCGCGCCTCGACCACGGACCGTGACGGTCGTTCCTGGCGGATAGATCGTGCCGGACAGACCTGGCACGGGGACAAGCAGGGTTCCCAGTCGCTGTGCTGACACTTCTCGCCCCTCCTCTCCATTCCTCGCGCGGCAGGAGCAGTTTTTCCCTCTGAGATTACCGACTTGCCCAATCGCGTAGGCCGGAGAAGCATGAGAGATGGGTCACGCGGAGAAGGGGTCAAGCGGGGCCGAACATTTCCATCTCGATCAGAGGTGACAGCCATGAAGGCCGTCGTTTACAAGGGACCGTTCACTGTTGCGGTCGAAGATGTTGAAAAGCCCACCATCCAGCACCCGAACGACGTGATCGTACGGGTTACCTCCACCGCGATATGTGGCTCCGATCTGCACATGTACGAGGGCCGCACTGCTGCGGAGCCCGGCATCGTCTTCGGCCACGAGAACATGGGAGTAATCGAAGACCTCGGACAGGGCGTCACCACGCTCAAGGAGGGCGACCGCGTGGTCATGCCCTTCAATGTCGCCTGCGGTTTCTGCATGAACTGCGTCGAGGGATATACCGGATTCTGCATCACCGTCAATCCCGGTTTCGCAGGCGGCGCTTACGGCTATGTGGCCATGGGGCCCTGGAAGGGCGGCCAGGCAGAGTACGTACGCGTTCCGTACGCTGACTTCAACTGCCTGAAGCTTCCTCAGGGAAACGAGCACGAGACCGATTTCATCCTGCTCGCTGACATCTTTCCCACTGGCTATCACGGTTGTGAACTCGCGCAGGTCCGACCGGGCGAGAGTGTCGCGGTGTACGGCGCTGGTCCAGTTGGACTCATGGCCGCCTACTCGGCCCTGCTGCGCGGCGCGAGAAAGGTGTTCGTCGTGGACCGAGTCCCCGAGCGCCTACAGAAGGCCGAGGAAATCGGCGCAGTACCGATCAACTTCGCCGAGGGTGACCCGGTCGAGCAGATCGAGGAGCAGACCGAGGGTATCGGCACGGACAAGGGCGTGGACGCCGTCGGCTACCAGGCGACGGCGCAGGGGACTGACAACGAGGAACCGGCGACCGTTCTGAACTCGCTCGTCCGCACCGTCCGACCCACCGGAGCGCTCGGCGTGCCCGGACTCTATGTCCCGTCCGATCCTGGAGGCCCGGACGAGCAGGCCAAGCAAGGCATGCTCCTCGTCGCGATCGGCAGGCTCTTCGAGAAGGGCCTGCGGATGGGTACGGGTCAGTGCAACGTGAAGCGTTACAACCGGTTCCTGCGAGACATGATCATCGATGGCAGGGCGAAGCCCAGCTTCGTCGTCTCCCACGAACTTCCCCTGGATCAGGCATCGTCGGCCTACGACAAGTTCGACAAGCGGATCGAGGGCTTCACGAAGGTGGTGCTGCACCCGTAGCACTGCGGATCGGCGCCAGGCTTGCGCAGGAAGTGACGGGTGAGCGACCGGCATCCGTCCGGGACCAGACGTCCTGCCGGGTGGACCGCCACCCGGTGGGCCACCCGTCCTGTATCGGGGAGTTGGCGAAGGCGGCGACGAGCACGGGACCGATACGGTGGCGACGGTGGCGCGGACGTACCCGAGTTTGCCGTAAGTACGGCTCACCGCCCTGACTCACCCACGACACGTCGTTGTG
>NZ_JAEKKT010000006.1 GCF_019510245.1 Streptomyces sp.
GCTCTCCCGTTACCTCTGCCCCACCGACCGCCGCGGCATCTACACCGACGTCACCGACGCCGGCCGCACGCTTCTCGAACAAGCCCGCCCCACCAACGAGAAAGCCCTCCGCGAAGCCCTCGACCAGGCAGCCACCAACCCCGAACTCGCCCCCCTGGTACGAGCCCTCGAAGCCCACGGCGTCCCGGCCTGACTCGAACGCCGTTCACCGAGGTGACCGCCTCGTCCACGGCCATCGCGACGACGCCCGGCGAGACGCCCGCCGCCGTGGACCCGACCGACCGCTGCGGGACGCCGAGCCGGTCGTCCACGGCCCACTGCGTCTCACGCGTTCGGGCAAAGTGCCAGCAGCCGGTCGACACCGGCTGCTGGAAGGAACCGGCGGCGCCGGGCAGCCCGCACCGCGGATGGCGCTGATCGCGACCGAGCCCTGCGGGACGCCGAGCCGGTCGTCCACGGCCCCTGCGCTTCACGGGTTCCGACGGGGTGCCAGTGCCGGTCGACACCGGCTGCCGGACGGAGGGGGCACACGGCAACAGCCGCGCCCTGCCCGGTGCGCCGACTGAAGGCGCGAGGACCGTCGGCCTCCGGGAGGAATTGCAGCTGATCCCCACGGGCAAGGTCTTGAAGGACCGGCGGTGAAGCAAAGCGCCGCGTTTCTCGCAGACGAACGGAGATCAGCGTGACGACGAACCAGGCCACCGCACCGGGCGAGGACATCTCACTCACTCTGCTGGAGCGTCTCGACGAGGAGATCATCGCGCTGCTCGCGCGCCGACGCGAGGTGGCTCAGG
The DNA here is from genome assembly GCF_019510245.1 of Streptomyces sp. GTDB lineage: Bacteria > Actinomycetota > Actinomycetes > Streptomycetales > Streptomycetaceae > Streptomyces. The sequence goes on from NZ_JAEKKT010000006.1 coordinate 795, forward strand.
AGCTCCCCGCCCCGGACCGGGCCCGCGCCGTCGACCCCGGCTTCGTGGAGGCCGTACGGGACATCACGGACCGCTACCGACAGGAACTCGGCGGGGCGGGTGAGCTCGTCGCCCGCGCGGTCATGGTCCTGTGCCATCCGGGCCGCCCGAACTGAGCGGCGGCGGCCGAAGGGCCGTACAAAGCGGCGTGGGTGACCTCGCCGACAGGCCCTAGGTGGCGAAGAGCACAGGTCGTAGCGCTGCGGTGGCCGTTGACACTCTCTTGGATTTGGCCGTACAAAAGGCTTCATGAGCCTGCCGCAGCTTCCCTTGTCCAGGGTCACGGTGGTCAGCCTGGAGCAGGCCGTGGCCGCGCCCTACGCCACCCGGCAGCTCGCCGACCTCGGCGCCAGGGTGATCAAGGTGGAGCGGCCGGGCGAGGGTGACTTCGCCCGCCGCTACGACACGACCGTGCACGGCCACTCCAGCTACTTCGTGTGGCTCAACCGGTCCAAGGAGTCGCTCACGCTGGACCTCAAGGACCCGCGCGGCCTCGAGATCCTGCACCAACTCCTCGACGGCGCCGACGTGTTCGTACAGAATCTGGCTCCGGGCGCGGCCGACCGGCTGGGCCTGGGCGTGGACATCCTCGCCGAGCGCTGGCCGCGGCTGATCCCGTGCACGATCTCCGGATACGGCACCGACGGGCCGTGGGCGGACCGCAAGTCGTACGACCTGCTCGTACAGTGCCAGACGGGCCTGGTGTCGCTGACCGGGACCGCCGAGGAGACCGCGCGGGTCGGGATCTCGGTCGCCGACATCGCGGCCGGGATGTACGCCTACAGCGGCGTCCTCACCGCCCTGTACACCCGGGCCACCACCGGCCGGGCCCACCCGGTGGAGGTGTCGCTGTTCGAGGCACTGGCCGAGTGGATGAGCCAGCCGGCCAATTACACGCGTTACGGCGGAACCCAGCCACCACGTCTGGGCACCCAGCACGCCACCATCGCCCCGTACGGCGCCTTCACCGCCGCCGACGGCAAGGACGTCCTCTTCTCCATCCAGAACGAACGCGAGTGGCTCGCCCTCTGTACGCATTTCCTACGGCGGCCCGAGCTGGCGGGGGATCCGCGCTTCGCCACCGGCTCGGCCCGGGTCGCCCACCGCGAGGAACTCAACGCCGTGGTCGCGGAACGGATCGCACGCACCGACGCCGCGGAGGTCCTGAAGGATCTGGAGGACATCGGCATCGCCTGCGCGGGAGTGAACGACGTCTCCGCGTTCCTCGACCACCCGGTCCTGGCCTCGCGCGGCCGCTGGCACGAGGTCGCCGTTCCCGGCGGAGCCACGGTGGAGGCGCTGCTGCCCCCGGCCGACCTCGCGGGACTGCCCGCCCGCATGGACCCGGTGCCCGCGGTGGGCGAGCACACCGAGGCGATCCTCACGGAGCTCGGCCGTACCGGCGACGACATCGCGGCGCTTCGTGCCGACGCGGTCGTCTGAGCCACTGGACCGGAGGAGACACGAGCGATGAGCGTCCTGGACATCCTTTCCGCCGACGAGCGTCACGTCGTACGGACCGTGCGCGATGTCGTCGACAAGGAAGTCCGGCCCGTCGTCCGGGAGATGGAGCGCGGGGATGGTTGAGCAGACTCAGCGGGACAGCATCTACCTGCGGCTGGCACGGGAGTTGCGGGCCGCGATCCTGCGCCAGGACTTCCCGGAAGGTGTGCGGCTGCCGACCGAGGCCGAGCTGGCCGACAGGTTCGGGATCAGCCGCCAGACCGTACGGCGGGCGTTCCAGGACCTCGTCGCCGAAGGTCTGGTGCACCGGGTGCCGGGCCGGGGCACCTTCGCCACCCCCCGCGAGGAGCAGTACCTGCGTCAGTTCGGATCGGTGGACGACCTGATGGGCCTGTCCATCGACACCCACATGCAGGTCGTCACCCCCCTGCGCCGACGGGTCGACGTCGACGCGGCGGGACGGCTGGGCCTGACCAGCGACCGGGTCCACAAGATGGCTTTCCTACGGCTGCACGAGGACACCGCGTTCTGCCACACCTCCGTGTTCCTGCCGCCGGAGGTCGGCCGGCTGCTGGAGTCGGTCCCGGAACTGGCCGAGCCCGGCACCGCCGGTGCGACCACCGTCATCGGACTGCTCGACGAGCGGCTGCCGGAGCCGATCGCCGAGGCCGAGCAGAGCATCACGGTCGCGGCGGCCGACGCCGGGATCGCCGGACACCTCGGGTGCGAACCGGGCCGTGCGCTGCTGCGCATCGACCGGGTCTACCAGTCGGCGGCCGGACGGCTCGTGGAGCTGGCCGTCAGTCACTTCCTGCCCGAGCACTACTCGTATCGCGTACGGCTGCGGCGCAGCGGACGCTGATGCCTTCCCACTCGCAAGAACCAGGAGAAGACCTTGAGTTTGAGGATCGTTGTCACTGTGAAGTACGTGCCCGACGCCACCGGCGACCGGCACTTCGCCGATGACCTGACCGTCGACCGGGACGACGTGGACGGTCTGCTCTCCGAGCTGGACGAGTACGCGGTCGAGCAGGCGCTGCAGATCTCATGGGCGCGGACAAGGCGATCCACGTCGAGGACGACGACCTGCACGGCACGGACGCCATCGGTATCTCGCTGGTGCTGGCCAAGGCGATCGAGAAGGCCGGTTACGACCTGGTGATCTCCGGTATGGCCTCCACCGACGGCACGATGGGTGTGGTCCCGGCGCTGCTGGCCGAGCGTCTGGGCGTGCCGCAGGTGACGCTGCTGTCCGAGGTCTCGGTC
>NZ_JAEKKT010000178.1 GCF_019510245.1 Streptomyces sp.
ACCCGCGCCGGGGCGTCGGGCTGTTCGGCCCGTCTCGCGGTGATCGCGTCCACGGCGTTCTGCAGCAGCTCGCGCAGGTAGACCTTGGGGCTGGAGTACAGGTGATGGGAGAGCAGGTCCACCAGGCCACGCAGGTCGACCTGGAACGTATGAGGTGGCTGTGCTGCCTGGGATGACTGTGAGGTCTGGGAGTCCATCGTCGCTGCGCCGGAGGGGGGAAGACGTGGTCGGCGCGGGGTCGGGCGGTCCCTGGTGGGGCGGTGACCGCGGAAGGATGGCCGGAGCGCGCCATCCTATGACTCAAAACGGCCGTCTGACCAGGGGTTTCCCGAGACGTATACGGCATTGTCAGTGGTGTGGTGTGCAATGGATCTCGTGCCCGCACTGGAAGAACCACTGAAGAAAGTGCTCGGCCCAGCCACCGCAAAGGTGATGGCCGAGCATCTCGGCCTGCACACCGTCGGCGACCTCCTGCACCACTACCCCCGCAGATACGAGGAGCGCGGCCAGCTCACCCACCTCGCCGACCTGCCCATGGACGAGCACGTCACGGTGGTCGCCATGGTCGCCGACGCCCGCCTGCACACGTTCGCCTCCGCCAAGGCGCCCCGCGGCAAGGGCCAGCGCCTCGAGGTCACGATCACCGACGGCAGCGGCCGGCTCCAACTGGTCTTCTTCGGCAACGGCGTGCACAAGCCCCACAAGGAACTCCTGCCGGGCACCCGGGCGATGTTCGCGGGCAAGGTCTCGGTCTTCAACCGCCGCCTGCAGCTGGCACACCCGGCCTACGAGTTGCTCCAGGGCGACGACCCGGCCGAATCCGTGGAGACCTGGGCCGGAGCCCTGATCCCGCTCTACCCGGCCACCGCCAAACTGGAGTCCTGGAAGATCGGCAAGGCCGTCCAGACGGTCCTCCCCAGCGTCCAGGAGGCCCTGGACCCCCTACCCCCGACCCTCCGCGAAGGCCGCGGCCTCGTCCCGCTCCCCGAAGCCCTCCTGAGGATCCACCGCCCGCACACCAAGGCGGACATCGCGGCGGCCCGCGACCGCCTCAAGTGGGACGAGGCCTTCGTGCTCCAGGTCGCCCTGGCCCGCCGCCGCCACGCCGACGCCCTGCTCCCGGCGGTGGCCCGCAGACCGTCCCCCGACGGCCTCCTCACGGCCTTCGACGACCGCCTCCCCTTCACCCTCACGGACGGCCAGCGGAAGGTCTCGAAGGAGATCTTCGACGACCTGGCGACCGAGCACCCGATGCACCGGCTCCTGCAGGGAGAGGTCGGTTCAGGGAAGGCACAGCCTCTCGACTCACTGGTGCTCACACCCGCCGGTTTTCGTCGGATGGGGGACTTGAATGTGGGGGACGAGGTCATCGTGCCGCAGGGGGAGATTGCCCTCATCGACGGTGTCTTCCCGCAAGGAGAACGCGACGTCTGGCGCCTTGTGCTCTCCGATGGAAGCTCTGTGGAATGCGATGACGAACATCTCTGGATCGTCGGAACAAGCTGCGGGTGGCACCGAGGCCAAGCCCCCAAGGTCATGACGACTCGGGAGATCCGCCTGGACTCGTTCAAAGCCAACGGATCTTCGAAGTGGTATCTCCCGGTTGCCGCCCCAGTTGACCTCGGAGGTGACTCCAGGCTCCCGATGGATCCGTACCTGTTCGGCATCCTCCTCGGAGATGGCTCATTCCGCCATAACCTGCGTCTGTCCACCATCGACGAAGAGATCCGCGACGCTGTGGCGACGGAGGTGGCTCCGCAATGCCGGGTGGTGCCTGTGAAGCGTTCCCGTTGCGACTACACGATCCAGCTCACCGAGCGTGCCGGTGGAGTTCGTAACCCGGTGATCCAGGTCTTGCGGGAGCTGCACCTGTGGGGCCGAACGTCCCACGACAAATTCATTCCCGACGACTACAAGAACACTTCCATCAAAAACCGTTTGGCTGTGCTCCAAGGACTCATGGACACCGACGGCACCATCCATACCGACGGAATGAGCGCTTCCTTCTGCTCAGCTTCACGTACGCTTGCCGAAGATGTCGCTTGGCTTGTGCGCTCGCTGGGGGGTCGTGCGCGCGTCCTGCCGAAGAGTTCCGCCGCTTTCAACGTCTCGGTGGCCCTGCCCGCTGAGTACCCGCCCTTCCGTCTGTCCCGAAAGGCTGCCCGCGTTCGGTCACGGCCGAAGTACGACACCTTTCGACGAGGAATCCGCGCGGTCGAGTATGTCGGGCAGAAGCCGGTTCAGTGCATCAGCGTTGCTCATCCGAGTCACGCGTACGTCACCGACCACTTCACGGTCACCCACAACACGATGGTCGCGCTCCGCGCCATGCTCGCCGTCGTCGACGCGGGCGGTCAGGCCGCCATGCTCGCCCCCACCGAGGTCCTCGCCCAGCAGCACCACCGCTCCGTCACCGAGATGATGGGCGAGCTTGCCGAGGGCGGCATGCTCGGCGGCGCGGAGCACGCGACCAAGGTCGTCCTCCTCACCGGCTCGATGGGTACCGCGGCCCGCCGCCAGGCGATGCTGGACCTGGTCACGGGCGAGGCGGGGATCGTCATCGGCACCCACGCGCTGATCGAGGACAAGGTCCAGTTCCACGACCTCGGGCTGGTAGTGGTGGACGAGCAGCACCGCTTCGGCGTCGAACAGCGCGACGCCCTCCGCGGCAAGGGCAAGCAGCCGCCCCACCTCCTCGTCATGACCGCCACCCCCATCCCCCGCACGGTCGCGATGACGGTCTTCGGCGACCTGGAGACCTCGGTCCTGGACCAGCTCCCGGCCGGCCGCTCCCCGATCGCCACCCACGTGGTCCCCGCCGCAGACAAACCCCACTTCCTGGCCCGAGCCTGGGAACGGGTCCGGGAGGAGGTCGGCAACGGCCACCAGGCGTACGTCGTCTGCCCCCGCATCGGTGACGAGGAGGACGACCCGAAGAAGGCCAGGAAGTCGGCCGAGGACGAGGCCGAGAAGCGCCCGCCGCTGGCCGTCCTCGACGTGGCCGACCACCTGGCCAAGGGGCCGCTGAACGGCCTCAGCGTCGAGGTCCTGCACGGCCGCATGCATCCCGACGACAAGGACGCGGTCATGCGACGCTTCGCGGCGGGGGAGACCGACGTCCTCGTCGCCACCACGGTCATCGAGGTCGGCGTCAACGTCCCCAACGCCACCGCCATGGTGATCATGGACGCCGACCGCTTCGGCGTCTCCCAGCTCCACCAGCTGCGCGGCCGGGTCGGCCGAGGCTCCGCCCCCGGCCTCTGCCTCCTGGTCACGGAGATGCCGGAGGCGAGCGCGGCCCGCCAGCGCCTGACGGCGGTCGCCTCGACCCTGGACGGCTTCGAGCTCTCCCGCATCGACCTCGAACAGCGCAGGGAGGGCGATGTCCTGGGCCAGGCCCAGTCGGGCGCCCGCTCCAGCCTGCGCGTCCTCGCGGTGATCGAGGACGAGGAGATCATCGCGGAGGCGCGGGAGGAGGCGACGGCGTTGGTGGCCCGCGACCCCGAACTGACCTACCTCCCGGGCCTGCGAACGGCCCTGGACGCCCTCCTGGACGAGGAGAGGGAGCAGTACTTGGAAAAGGGCTAGAGGCGACTTACTCAGGGGCGCTGGGGGTACCCCCGGCCGAAGGCTGGGGGAGGAACTGCGCGAGCAACCACGAAGCACCTGCTGCCAAACTGAATCCGTAACCACCCCGGAAAACCCCAGACCGAGGATTCAAGATGACCCGCGTGATCGCCGGCCAGGCAGGCGGACGGCGCCTCTCGGTGCCGCCCGGCACCGGCACCCGCCCCACCTCCGACCGCGCACGCGAAGGCCTCTTCTCCACCTGGCAGTCCCTCCTCGGCGGCCCCCTGGACGGCGAACGCGTCCTCGACCTCTACGCCGGTTCCGGAGCCGTGGGCCTGGAGGCGCTCTCCCGCGGTGCCGGCCACACCCTCCTCGTGGAGGCCGACCCCAGAGCCGCCCGCGTCGTACGTGAAAACGTAAAGAATCTGGGCCTCCCCGGCGCCGAGGTGAGAGCGGGCAGAGCCGAGCAGGTCATCCAGTCCCCGGCCCCCGCGCAGCCGTACGACATCGTCTTCCTGGATCCTCCGTACGCCGTCACGGACGACGATCTTCGGGAGATTCTCCTCACACTCCACTCTGGGGGCTGGCTCGCGCCGGACGCGCTCGTCACCGTGGAGCGCAGCACCAGAGGCGGCGTCTTCCACTGGCCGACCGGCTTCGAAGGCCTTCGGTCCCGTCGCTACGGCGAGGGAACGTTTTGGTACGGTCGCGCCTCCTCTACGTGCGAAGACGCACGATGACCGGACCGGAGAGCGAGGGATCACAAGTGCGCCGCGCCGTCTGTCCCGGGTCGTTCGACCCCATCACCAACGGACACCTCGACATCATTGCCCGCGCGTCCCGTCTGTACGACGAGGTCTACGTCGCGGTGATGATCAACAAGTCCAAGAAGGGCCTGTTCGAGATCGACGAGCGGATCGACCTGATCCGCACGGTCACCGCCGACTACGGCAACGTCCGGGTCGAGGCCTTCCACGGCCTCCTCGTCGACTTCTGCAAGCAGCGCGACATCCCGGCCATCGTCAAGGGCCTCCGGGCGGTCAGCGACTTCGACTACGAGCTGCAGATGGCCCAGATGAACAACGGCCTCTCGGGCGTCGAGACGCTGTTCGTGCCGACCAACCCGACCTACAGTTTCCTCTCCTCCTCGCTGGTCAAGGAAGTGGCCCAGTGGGGCGGCGACATCGCCCACCTGGTACCGCCGGCCGTTCTGGAGGCCCTCAACAAGCGTCTCGGCAAGGACTGATGGGGCTACAGTCGTCCCGTCCGTCTCCAACCCAGCTGTAGAGAGTGGCGAGCACAGGTGGACGTGCAGAAGAAGCTCGACGAGATCGTGAGCACGGTCTCCGGCGCCCGGTCCATGCCCATGTCGGCGTCGTGCGTGGTCAACCGTGCCGAGCTGCTCGCGATGCTCGATGAGCTGCGCCAGGCGCTGCCCGGCTCGCTCGCGCAGGCCGAGGAGCTGATCGGCGGCCGGGACCAGATGGTCGAGCAGGCCCGCATGGAGGCCGAGCGGATCATCGAGACCGCGCACGCCGAGCGCGGCTCGCTGATCTCCGACACCGAGGTGGCCCGCCGCTCCCAGGCCGAGGCCGACCGGATCCTCGCCGAGGCCCGCCAGGAGGCCGAGGAGGTCCGCGCCGACGCCGACGACTACGTCGACTCCAAGCTCGCCAACTTCGAGGTCGTCCTCACCAAGACCCTCGGCTCGGTCGGCCGCGGCCGCGAGAAGCTGCTCGGCACCGGCCCCGGCCTGGACGAGCAGGGCTACGAGGACGAGGACGCCCCCGAGCGCAGCCACGACCCCGAGACCCTGCGCCGGGACGCCGACGCCTACGTGGACGCCAAGCTCGGCGCCTTCGAGGCGGTCCTCGCCAAGACCCTGGAGGCCGTCGGCAAGGGCCGCGCCAAGCTGCACGGCCGGATCGCCTCCGACGCCCTCGGTGCCCTGGCCGACGACAACACGACGTTCCAGCACTCCAGCGACGCCGACTACCTGGCCGACCTCGCGGCCCTCGCCGACCAGGACGACCGCGCGGCCCAGGCGGCCCAGGCGGCCCAGAGCGAGCAGCCCGCCGCCGCCCAGCCCCAGCAGCCGCAGTACGACCAGCAGCCCATGCAGCAGCCCGTGGCGCAGGATCCGTACGGCTACCCCCAGCAGCAGCCCGTCTACGCCCAGCAGGACGCGTACGGCTACCAGCAGGACCCCTACGGCTACCAGCAGGCCGATCCGTACGCCGCCGCCTACCAGGGCTACGACACCGGCCAGCAGCCCGTCTACGACCCCCAGCAGCAGGCGGCGCAGCACCAGCAGCACCAGTCGTACGCCCTCGACGAGACCAGCCTCTTCGACACCGGCATGATCACGCCGGAGCAGCTGCGGGCCTACGAGCAGGGCCGGGGCCTGTAGAAACCCGGCCGAAGGCGGGCTGAAGGCGGCCGCAGGACGGCCGGATTGGGCCCTCAGCGAAAGGTCCAGTATCCTGGCTCTTCGGTCGCGTCTACCTCCGCGATCCGCGCTGCCCGGAGACATCTCCGGACGGCGTCCCTCTGAACTCGAAGATCGAAAGCAGGAATGGCTCCTCACGCGCGCCTCGACCACCGCAACCCGTTCGTGTTCGACACACACGAGCTGGGGCGGCGTCCCGGTGCGCTGCAGCGCCTGAACCGCACGATCGACGCTCCCGAGGACTTCGGGATCAAGGGGGTCATCGGAGTGCCGCAGGGCGCCCCGGTGGAGCTCGAACTCCGGCTCGAGTCGGTCATGGAAGGTGTGCTCGTCACAGGCACCGCCCGTGCACAGGCCGAGGGGGAGTGCGTAAGGTGTCTGGAGCCGGTCGGGCAGGAGCTCGAAGCGGATTTCCAGGAACTGTTCTCGTACCCTGACGCCGACGACCGGGGCCGCGTGATCGCGGAACCGGGCGACGACGCCGAGGACGACGAGGACAGGTTCTTCATCGAGGACGGCCTGTTCGACCTCGAACCCGTGCTGCGCGATGCGGTGGTGCTCGCACTGCCCATGCAGCCGGTGTGCCAGGACGACTGCCTGGGCCTGTGCTCCGAGTGCGGAGCCCGGCTCACGGACGACCCGGACCACCACCACGACGCCGTCGACATCCGTTGGGCGGCTTTGCAGGGACTCGCCGGATCCATGAAGGACGGCGAGAAGGACGAGATGAGCGGCGCTGACGCGGAAGCGGGCGTCGACGAGAAGCAGGAGAAGTAGCCGTGGCTGTTCCGAAGCGGAAGATGTCGCGCAGCAACACGCGCCACCGCCGGTCGCAGTGGAAGGCTGCGGTCCCCACCCTGGTTGCGTGCGAGCGCTGCCACGAGCCCGTGCCCGTCTTGCGGCACCTACAACAAGCGCCAGGTCCTCGAAGTCTGAGCGGCCAGGTGAGAGGCACTGTGTCCAGTCCCAAGAAGGGCGATGAGCCCAAGGCGGACCCAACCGCCAAGAAGAAGACGGACAGCACGGCCTCGTCCCACACGCTTCTGGAAGGGCGGCTCGGCTACAAGCTCGAGTCCGCCCTTCTGGTGCGTGCGCTGACCCACCGTTCCTACGCGTACGAGAACGGCGGCCTGCCGACGAACGAGCGGCTGGAGTTCCTCGGTGACTCCGTCCTCGGTCTCGTCGTGACGGACACGCTGTACAACACCCACCCCGACCTGCCTGAGGGCCAGCTGGCCAAGCTCCGGGCCGCGGTGGTGAACTCGCGTGCGCTCGCGGAGGTGGGCCGCGGTCTCGACCTGGGCTCCTTCATCCGGCTCGGCCGCGGTGAAGAGGGCACGGGCGGCCGGGACAAGGCGTCCATCCTCGCCGACACCCTGGAAGCGGTGATCGGTGCGGTCTATCTCGACCAGGGCCTCGACTCGGCGTCCGAGCTGGTGCACCGGCTCTTCGACCCGCTGATCGAGAAGTCCTCGAACCTCGGAGCCGGCCTGGACTGGAAGACCAGTCTCCAGGAGCTCACCGCGACGGAGGGCCTCGGCGTGCCCGAGTACCTGGTCACGGAGACCGGCCCCGACCACGAGAAGACCTTCACTGCTGCCGCCCGCGTCGGAGGCGTCTCGTACGGCACCGGCACCGGCCGCAGCAAGAAGGAGGCGGAGCAGCAGGCCGCCGAGTCCGCCTGGCGCGCCATCCGCGCCGCGGCGGACGAGCGCGCCAAGGCCAGGGCGGCCGAGCAGGCCGCCCGGGCCGAAGCCGAGGAGGACGACGGCCCGCCGTCGTCCGCCGCCTCCGCCTGACGAACAGCGCAGCCCGAGCGCCCGCCCCCTTTCCACGGAGGCGGGCGCTCGGATCGTCCACGGTCCTGCACGGGAGCCCCGATGCCTGAACTGCCCGAGGTGGAGGTCGTCCGCCGCGGCCTGGAGCGGTGGGTCGCCCATCGCGTCGTCGCCGAGGCCGAGGTCCTGCACCCGCGTGCCGTACGACGGCACCTCGCCGGCGCCGACGACTTCACGCACCGGCTCAAGGGCCACCGCATCGGCACCCCGAGCCGGCGCGGCAAGTACCTGTGGCTGCCGCTGGAGGACACCAACCAGTCGGTCCTCGCGCACCTCGGCATGAGCGGCCAGCTGCTGGTCCAGCCGCACGAGGCGCCGGAGGAGAAGCACCTGCGCATCCGCGTCCGGTTCGCCGACGGCCTGGGCACGGAACTCCGCTTCGTCGACCAACGCACGTTCGGCGGACTGTCGTTGCACGACAACACGCTCGACGGGCTGCCGGACGTCATCGCGCACATCGCCCGCGACCCCCTCGACCCGCTGTTCGACGACGAGGCCTTCCACCAGGCGCTGCGCCGGAAGCGGTCCACCATCAAGAGGGCGCTGCTCGACCAGTCGTTGATCAGCGGAGTCGGCAACATCTACGCGGACGAGGCCCTTTGGCGCGCCCGCCTCCACTACGAGCGCCCGACCGCCGGCTTCACCCGCCCGCGCACCGCCGAACTCCTCGGCCACGTTCGGGACGTGATGAACGCGGCCCTGGCCGTCGGCGGTACCAGCTTCGACAGCCTGTACGTCAACGTCAACGGCGAGTCCGGGTACTTCGACCGCTCGCTGGACGCCTACGGCCGGGAGGGGCTGCCCTGCCGGCGGTGCGGCACGCCGATGCGCAGGCGGCCCTGGATGAACCGGTCCAGCTACTTCTGCCCGCAGTGTCAGCGGGCGCCGCGCGTCTCGTCGTAACGCTCGCGGGCGGCCAGCCGACCCCTCGTGCAGCGCGCTCAGGGTGAGCCCGCCCCAGCGGCCCATGACGTGTTCAAGGGTGGTGCGCGAGGGACAGGCCCGGGCGAAGACGTCGTACGGAGGCTGCGGCTCCACGACGCCGTCCTGGGTGATGGTCATGCGTCAAGCGTACGGGAGCGCAGCGCTAACCGGCAGGGTGCGCTAACCGTTGGTTAGTGAGGTCCTGTCGGCTAGTAGCCGAAGTCCTGCGTCCACCACGGCCCGCCATCGCCGAAGTGCACGCCCACCCCGAGGGTCTTGAAGTCGCAGTTCAGGATGTTGGCGCGGTGGCCCTCGCTGTTCATCCAGGCGTCCATGACGGCCTGGGCGGTGGCCTGGCCGCGGGCTATGTTCTCGCCGCCGAGGTTGGCTATGCCGGCCGCCGCGGCCCGGTCCCACGGTGTCTTGCCGTCCGGGTCGGTGTGGTCGAAGAAGTTCCGTGCCGCCATGTCGTCGCTGAACGCCTCGGCCAGCTTGGTCAGCGAGGAGTTCGCGGACAGTGCGCTGCAGCCCACCTTGGCCCGCTCCTCATTCACCAGTTTCAGCACCTCGGCCTCGACGACCGCCTCCTGGGAGGAGGTGACCGGCGCGGCGGTCTTCACCGGCGCCTTGGTGGCCGCCCTGCTCGGGGCGGCCGTCACCTTCTTGGACGGCGTGGTGGCGGGCGTCGGCTTATCGGTGGCCGTCTTCGTCGGGGCGGGCGAAGCGGAGACGGAGGCGGAGGCCGAGTCGGATGCCGACGCGGACTCCGAGGCGGACGCCGACGGGGTCGGGGTGGTGGAGCGCTGGGCGCCCCGGCTGGTCGAGGAGCCGGTGCCGCGGCTCTCGGCGCTGCCGGAGGTGCCGCCCTGCTCGGCCGCCGTGTTGCTCGGCGCGCCGTCGGCCTGTACCCGCTCGCCACCGGTCGTGCTGCTGCCACCGCCGAGCTTGTAGTTCTCCAGGCCCGGCACCACTCCGGTGGCCACCGCGACGGTGCCGATGGCGACGGCCGCGGAGACCCCGAGCAGGCCCGTGGCCACCGGCCGCCCGCCCTTCTTCCGCCGCCGGTGCCCGCCGCCCGAGGGGGAGCCGCCGGCCGGGGTGAACTCCTCGGCCGGGAACTCGGCGGTGTTCATGAAGCGGGCGTAGTCGTCCGCGGTCGCGAACAGGTAGGCCGAGCTGCGCGCGTTGGTGTCGGTGTACTCGTCCTGGCGCAGGTAGGCGGCGGTGCCGGTGCCGTGGCGGAGACCGGCGTACGAGTCCTGCGGGTCGTGGTCGCCCGGGTATGGGCCGTCGCTCTCCGTGACCCCCGTGGCGCGGCCCGTGGCGGCGCGGCCGGCGGCGTGGCGTCGGTGGCGTCCCATGTCCTTGCCCTCTTCCCTCGTCCTCGCGGTCGGGGTCGACCAGGGGCCGGTGTGGCCAATGACTCCTTCTGGTCAACCAGACTCACTCGATCGAGTGAGTTTCATATGAGATTCATTTGGGTGGGGACGGTACCGCATGCCGCTGGGTGAGGGAGTGCCCCGAGTGACATTGGCCGGTTAGGTTGCACCCATGAGCGAGGATGTGCGACTGGTCGCCTGGGTCCGTGGGCGCGTCCAGGGTGTGGGATTCCGCTGGTTCACGCGGGCCAAGGCGCTGGAGATCGGCGGCCTGAGTGGTTTTGCTCTCAATTTGGGGGACGGTCGCGTCCAGGTGGTCGCGGAGGGCTCCCGGTCGGGCTGCGAAGGGCTGCTGGACTGGCTCCAGGGCGATGACACGCCCGGGCGGGTGGAGGGTGTCACCGAGATCTGGGACACACCCCGGGGCGGGTACGAGGGCTTCGCGATCCGCTGAACCCCTTCCGTGAAGCGGCGCAGGTGGAAGCGGAGTGACGTGCCACCGGCATGTGCCCCGAGCGGAAACGGCCTGGTGGTTGCCAAGAACCGCGGGTCGTGGCAGGCTCCGCACTTACAGATGATCGCCACGCCCCGAGGGCCCCGCGGGAGTCGCAGCGCCGCCCGTCCAGGGCCGCCCGACCACGGGTTCGCCCGCCAATACGGGGCGTGATCGTGTTGACCGTCAAACTTTTTGGTGAGACGCTGAAAGCCCCGCGCACCTTAGCTGTTTGGCATGGCGCAACACTCGAGCAACGCTCGAATGTGTCAAGCACCGCGGGTGCGATCCCTCACGACCCACACCGCTTCGGTCGGTCACTCAGTGTGGAGGACCATCCATCATGGCAAAGGCGCTTCTCGGTTACGTCGGCGGCTCCGACCCGCGACTCCTCGCCGAGATGCGACGGCTCCAGCAGCGTGTCCAGGACCTGGAATCCGAGCTCGTACGGATCCAGGCCGAGAACGACGCGCTGACGGCTGCCGCTTCTCCCGACAGGATCATGGAGAGCATCGACGCAAACCAGGCGGAGCCTGCGCTCACCTGATCGCTGCATCGCTCCACAACAGCATATGCGGCGGTCGGGCAGCCCTTTCAACCGCTTAAGTTGTCAAGATTTGCAAGGGACGCCCCGGCGTCCCTTCTTTCTTGCCCCCGGCCTGCCCCGAGCCCGGCCCTTCCAGCCCCGCGCATCCTTTCACTTTCTTTAACGTCTGGTGTGCCCTGCGTGTTCATGCGCGAAACCGCGAGGTTGCGAGGGTTCGTGGAGTGCGGTAGCGGCGCCGGGTAGAGTCCCACGGCGTGCACCTCAAGGCCCTGACCCTCCGCGGGTTCAAGTCGTTCGCCTCGGCGACCACGCTCCGGTTCGAGCCGGGGATCACGTGTGTCGTCGGACCGAACGGCTCGGGCAAGTCCAATGTCGTGGACGCGCTCACCTGGGTCATGGGCGAGCACAGCGCCAAGTCGCTGCGCGGCGGCAAGATGGAGGACGTCATCTTCGCCGGCACCACCGGGCGCCCGCCCCTGGGCCGCGCCGAGGTGTCCCTCACCATCGACAACTCCGACGGCGCCCTGCCCATCGAGTACGCCGAGGTCACCATCACGCGGATCATGTTCCGCAACGGCGGCAGCGAGTACCAGATCAACGGCGACACCTGCCGCCTCCTGGACATCCAGGAACTGCTCTCCGACTCCGGCATCGGCCGCGAGATGCACGTCATCGTCGGCCAGGGCCAGCTCGACTCCGTCCTGCACGCGGACCCCATGGGCCGCCGCGCCTTCATCGAGGAGGCGGCCGGCGTCCTCAAACACCGCAAGCGCAAGGAGAAGGCGCTGCGCAAGCTGGACGCGATGCAGGTCAACCTCGCGCGCGTGCAGGACCTGACCGACGAGCTCCGCCGCCAGCTCAAGCCGCTGGGCCGGCAGGCCGCGGTCGCCCGCCGGGCCGCCGTCATCCAGGCGGACCTCCGCGACGCCCGCCTGCGCCTCCTCGCCGACGACCTCGTACGACTCCGCAACGCACTCCAGACCGAGATCGCCGACGAGGCCGCCCTCAAGGAGCGCAAGGAAGCAGCCGAGCAGGAGCTGAAGAAGGCCCTGCAGCGCGAGGCCCTCCTGGAGGACGAGGTACGGCAGCTCACCCCGCGCCTGCAGCGGGCCCAGCAGACCTGGTACGAGCTCTCCCAGCTCGCCGAGCGCGTCCGCGGCACCATCTCGCTGGCCGACGCCCGGGTGAAGAGCGCCACCTCCACGCCCCCCGAGGAACGGCGCGGCCGCGACCCGGAGGACATGGAGCGCGAGGCCCACCGCATCCGTGAGCAGGAGGCCGAGCTGGAGGCCTCCCTGGAGGCGGCCCAGCACGCCCTGGACGACACCGTCGCCCACCGCGCCGAGCTGGAGCGTGAACTCGCTCACGAGGAGCGGCGCCTGAAGGACGTGGCCCGTTCCATCGCCGACCGCCGGGAGAGCCTGGCCCGGCTGAACGGCCAGGTGGGCGCGGCCCGCTCCCGCGCCGCGTCCGCCCAGGCCGAGATCGACCGGCTGGCCGCCGCCCGCGACGAGGCCCAGGAACGTGCGGTCTCGGCGCAGGAGGAGTACGAGGCGCTCAAGGCGGAGGTCGACGGCCTGGACGCCGGCGACGAGGAGCTCGCCGTCCAGCACGACCAGGCCAGACACCGGCTCGCCGAGGCGGAGGCGGCCCTGACCGCGGCCCGCGAGGCCGTCACGGCGGCGGAACGCAGGCGCGCCGCGACCCAGGCCCGCCACGAGGCGCTGGCACTGGGCCTGCGCCGCAAGGACGGCACGGGCATACTGCTCGGCGCCCGGGACCGCCTCACCGGCGTCCTGGGCCCGGCGGCCGAACTCCTCACGGTGACCCCGGGCCACGAGGTCGCCCTGGCGGCGGCGTTCGGCGCGGCAGCGGACGCCATCGCCGTGACGACCCCGGCATCGGCAGCCGACGCCATTCGCCTGCTGCGCAAGCAGGACGGCGGCAGGGCGGCACTGCTGCTGGCAGGGGCACCTGAGGCCCTCCGTGCTGATTCTGGGGCGCCCCATTCTGAGATGCCTAAGGCCGGAGCGCCCCAAAGGGGCGCGGGGAACGGCGCGACCAGCCACGACGCACCCGCGGCCGAGCACGCCGATGCGGGGGCAGCGCCCCATGGGGGCGCGGGGAACCACGCGGAGGCCGGCCCCCACGCACCCGTACCCGACCGACGACCCACCGCGCCCCTCCCCTCGGGGAACTTCGCTGCCGACCTCGTCCGCGGCCCCGCCGACCTCATGCCCGCCGTACGACGTCTCCTCGCCGGCATCGTCGTCGTGGACACCCTCGAAGCCGCCGAGGACCTCGTCTACAGCCACCCCCACCTCACCGCCGTGACCGCCGAAGGCGACCTCCTCGGTGCCCACTTCGCCCACGGCGGCTCCGCCGGCGCGCCCAGCCTGCTCGAAGTGCAGGCCTCCGTGGACGAGGCCGCCGCCGAGCTGGAAGAGCTCGCGGTCCGCTGCGAGGAACTGTCCGAGGCACAGCACGCGGCAGGGGAGCGGCGCAAGGAGTGCGCGGCCCTCGTCGAGGAGCTCGGCGAGCGGCGCCGCGCCGCCGACCGTGAGAAGTCGGCCGTGGCCCAGCAGCTCGGCCGCCTCGCCGGACAGGCGCGCGGCGCGGCAGGCGAGGCGGAACGCTCCACGGCGGCCGCCGCCCGCGCCCAGGACTCCCTCGACAAGGCACTCGAAGAGGTCGAGATCCTCGCCGAGCGGCTCGCCGTGGCCGAGGAGATGCCCGTCGAGGAGGAGCCCGACACCTCGGCGCGTGACCGCCTCGCCGCCGACGGCGCCAATGCCCGCCAGACCGAGATGGAGGCCCGCCTCCAGGTCCGGACCCACGAGGAGCGGGTCAAGGGACTCGCCGGCCGCGCCGACTCCCTCGACCGCGCCGCCCGCGCGGAACGCGAGGCACGCGCGCGTGCGGAACAGCGCCGGGCCCGGCTGCGCCACGAGGCGGCGGTCGCCGAGGCCGTCGCCGCCGGTGCACGGCAGCTGCTCGCGCACGTCGAGGTCTCGGTCGGCCGGGCGGAGCGGGAACGTGCCGCGGCCGAGGCCGCGAAGGCCCGCCGCGAGCAGGAGCTGGCCGCCGCCCGCGGCACCGGCCGCGACCTCAAGGCGGAGCTCGACAAACTCACGGATTCAGTTCACCGGGGCGAGGTACTCGGCGCCGAGAAGCGGCTGCGGATCGAGCAGCTGGAGACCAAGGCGCTGGAGGAGCTCGGTGTCGAACCGGCGGGGCTTGTCGAGGAGTACGGTCCGCACCAGCTCGTGCCGCCCTCGCCCCCCGCCGAGGGCGAGGTGCTGCCGGACGACCCCGACCATCCGCGCAACCAGCCGAAGTCCTTCCACCGGGCCGAGCAGGAACGCCGGCTGAAAGCGGCCGAGCGGGCCTACCAGCAGCTCGGCAAGGTCAACCCGCTGGCCCTGGAGGAGTTCGCGGCCCTCGAGGAACGGCACAAGTTCCTCAGTGAGCAGCTGGAGGACCTGAAGAAGACCCGCGCCGATCTGCTCCAGGTCGTGAAGGAGGTCGACGAGCGGGTCGAGCAGGTCTTCACGGAGGCGTACCGGGACACGGCGAGGGAGTTCGAGGGCGTCTTCAGCCGGCTTTTCCCGGGCGGCGAGGGACGGCTGATCCTCACCGACCCCGACAACATGCTCACCACGGGCGTGGACGTCGAGGCCCGCCCGCCGGGGAAGAAGGTCAAGCGGCTCTCCCTGCTGTCCGGCGGCGAACGCTCGCTGACCGCCGTCGCGATGCTGGTGTCGATCTTCAAGGCACGCCCCAGCCCGTTCTACGTCATGGACGAGGTCGAGGCGGCCCTGGACGACACCAACCTGCAACGGCTGATCCGCATCATGCAGGAGCTCCAGGAGTCGTCCCAGCTCATCGTGATCACGCACCAGAAGCGGACGATGGAGGTCGCCGACGCGCTGTACGGCGTCTCCATGCAGGGCGACGGTGTGTCGAAGGTCATCAGCCAGCGGCTTCGCTGACGCCGGGTCCCGGCCGACGGTTCGGGTGCGGGCGCCGTTGTGGCTGGTCGCGCAGTTCCCCACGCCCCTTTGGGGCATGTCACCTTCACCCTTCTTCAAGAAGTGAACGCATTTTCGTTGCGTGGTATCTGCAACTTCACACGGTGCCCCCTATTGACTTCGAAACTTGAAGGCATAGTCTCTGCAACGTTGCTTTTACCTTCAGGTGTGAGGACCTGAGAGGGCTCACCCCCACCCCGGCAGCGCTGCCGGTGGCCCGAGGAGTTTTCTGTGACCAGCACTGCGCAGGCACCCAAGTCAGGAGCCGGTACGGCTCACCCCGATCACCTCGGGCATGTCATCTTCATCGCGGCGGCGGCCGCGATGGGCGGTTTCCTCTTCGGCTACGACAGCTCCGTCATCAACGGCGCCGTCGAGGCCATCCGGACCCGTTACGACATCGGGTCGGCGGCCCTCGCCCAGGTCATCGCCGTCGCCCTGATCGGCTGCGCGATCGGCGCCGCGACCGCAGGCCGGATAGCCGACCGGATCGGCCGTATCCGCTGCATGCAGATCGCGGCCGTGCTGTTCACCATCAGCGCCGTGGGCTCGGCGCTGCCCTTCGCGCTGTGGGACCTCGCCCTCTGGCGGATCATCGGCGGCTTCGCCATCGGCATGGCCTCCGTCATCGGCCCCGCCTACATCGCGGAGGTGGCCCCGCCCGCCTACCGCGGCCGCCTCGGCTCCTTCCAGCAGGCCGCGATCGTCGTCGGCATCGCCATCTCGCAGCTGGTCAACTGGGGTCTGCTCAACGCCGCCGGCGGTGACCAGCGCGGCAAGCTGATGGGCCTGGAGGCCTGGCAGGTCATGCTCGGCGTCATGGTGATCCCGGCCGTCCTGTACGGCCTGCTCTCCTTCGCGATCCCCGAGTCCCCCCGCTTCCTGCTCTCCGTCGGCAAGCGGGAGCGCGCCCGCGCGATCCTCGAAGAGGTCGAGGGCGGGAACGTCGACCTGGACGCCCGGGTCGCCGAGATCGAGCACGCGATGAAGAGCGAGCACAAGTCCACGTTCAAGGACCTGCTCGGCGGCTCCTTCTTCTTCAAGCCGATCGTCTGGGTCGGCATCGGCCTGTCGGTCTTCCAGCAGTTCGTCGGCATCAACGTCGCGTTCTACTACTCCTCGACCCTGTGGCAGTCGGTGGGCGTCGACCCGACGGACTCGTTCTTCTACTCCTTCACGACGTCGATCATCAACATCATCGGCACGGTGATCGCGATGATCTTCGTGGACCGCGTCGGCCGCAAGCCGCTGGCCCTCATCGGCTCGGTCGGCATGGTCGTCGGTCTGGCGCTGGAGGCCTGGGCGTTCTCGTACCACCTCGTCGACGGGAAGCTGCCGTCCGCGCAGGGCTGGACCGCCCTGATCGCGGCCCACATCTTCGTCCTCTTCTTCGCCCTGTCCTGGGGCGTGGTCGTCTGGGTCTTCCTCGGCGAGATGTTCCCGAACCGGATCCGCGCCGCCGCCCTGGGCGTGGCCGCCTCCGCGCAGTGGATCGCCAACTGGGCCATCACCGCGAGCTTCCCGTCGCTGGCCGACTGGAACCTCTCCGGCACCTACGTGATCTACACGGTCTTCGCGGCCCTCTCCATCCCGTTCGTCCTCAAGTACGTCAAGGAGACGAAGGGCAAGTCCCTGGAGGAGATGGGCTGAGCCCACCCCCGCTCGGGGAGAAGGGCCAAGTCCCCGCTGCCCCTCTCCTCGTATCCCCCGCCGCCCCGCCCGGTCACTGCCCGGGCGGGGCGGCGGCTCGCATACGGCCCCACCGCTTCCCTTCCTCTCCGCCGCACGACTTCTCTCCGCCGCCGCGGCCGCCCAGCGATGACGGTGCAGTCCTGCGAAGCTGCCGCCTCTGAACTCCGGCGCACAACTCCTGCCCGCCGCCGCGGCGCCCAGCGATGACGGTGCAGCCCGGCGAAGCTGCCGCCCCTGAACTCCGCCGCACAACTCCTGCCCGCCGCCACGGCGACCAGCCACGACGGTGCAGCCCGGCGGTGCCGGACCCTCGCGCCCGCCCGTCGGCGCGCCTCGCCCCCGTTACGCCGGCAGCGCCGGAAGCACGGTCTCCGCGAACAACCGCAGGCTGCGCCACCCCTCCGCCACCGGCATCCCGCCCGCGAGCGGGTGCAGGACGAGGTTGTCCAGGCCCGCCGCCACGCACTCGTCCGGGGTGAGGATGCGGTAGACGCCCTCCGCGCGCAGTTCGGCGACCGTGGTCGCGGCGGACCGTACCGCGGAGTGGATGTCGCCGGACTGCCAGGACGCATACGTCCGGGCCTCGTGCAGGAAGTGCTCGCCGTAGTCCGCCCACGCCCGGTCCGGGTCCTCGGCGATGTGCAGCAGCGGCGTCTCGGCCGTCGGCATCATCGTCCAGCCCTCCGTGCCGTACTCGGTGAGCCGCTCCTTGTAGTACGCCTCCAGCTCCGGCAGATGCGCGCTGGGGAAGAACGGCAGGCCGAGGCGGGCGGCCCGGCGGGCGGCGGCCTTGGAGGAGCCGCCGACCAGGAGCAGGGGGTGGGGGTCGGTGAGCGGGCGGGGGGTGACCCGCACCGTACGGCCCCGGTACTCGAACTCCTCCCCGGTCCACGCCTTCAGCAGCGTCTCCAGCAGCTCGTCCTGCAGCCGCCCCCGCCGCTTCCACTCCACGTCGAACAGGGCGTACTCCTCGGGCCGGTAGCCGATCCCGGCCACCGTCACCAGCCGGCCCCCGCTGAGCAGGTCGAGGACCGCGATGTCCTCCGCCAGCCGCAGCGGGTCGTGCAGCGGGCCGATCACCGCCGAAACGGTCACCGCGATGGTCCGGGTCGCCCCGAACACCGCGCCGGCGAAGGCGAACGGCGACGGCAGCCAGTTGTTGTCGACGCCGTGGTGCTCCTCGGTCTGCACGGTGGTGACCCCGTGCTCGTCGGCGTACGCGGCCATGTCCAGGGCCGCCCGGTACCGGGCGCCCAGCGTGGCCGGGGAGGCGCCGGGCTCGACGAGGTTGAAGCGGACGACCGAGACGGGCATGGGAGCTCCCCTTCACCTTGACTGGCCGGGCGGGTGTGCGGGGACAGTAGCTGACGGTGCGTCAGACAGCCAGGGGTGCGGGCTTCCCGGCCGTGGCCGGTACCACCGCGGGTTTCGGCAGCACCGCGTACAGCAGGCCCGAGACGGCGATCGTCGCGACCCAGCCGAGGCCGTACCGGCCGACGGGGTTGTTCGCGGCGAGCGGGCCGGTGAACCAGTCGCACGTGGTGCAGAGCAGGCCGGCCGCCAGACCGAGCGCCCAGGCCGTGACGGCGGCGGGGGAGAAGCCCGCCCGGTACCAGTAGGCGCTGGTGCGGGTGGTGTCGAGGAGGGCTGTGGCGTCGTACTCCCGGCGGCGGAGCATGTCGACCCCGAACACCCCCACCCATGCCGAGAACGCCACCGCCAGCAGCGACAGGAAGGCGATGAAGGAGGCCATGAACGAGGTCGCCGCCAGCATCAGGACAGCCCCGAGGACCAGCGAGATGACTGCATTCACGGAGACCGCCCAGGGCCGGGGGATCCGGAAGCCGAGCGTCTGCGCGGTGAAGCCCGCGGAGTACATCGACATCGCGTTGATCAGCAGCATCCCGACCAGCGCGACCAGGAGGTACGGGACCGCCAGCCAGAGGGGCAGGGTCTCGCCGAGGAAGGAGACCGGGTCGGCCGCCCCGGCGAGACCGGGGGTGGCGGACGCCGTCACCGCGCCCGTCAGGACCAGGGGGAGCACGACGACCCCGGCGCCGCCGACCGTGTTGCGTACGATCGCCGCCGAGGACGCCGTGCCCGGCAGGTACCGCGTGAAGTCCGGCGCGGCCGGCGCCCAGCTCATCCCGCCCGCCGCGATCAGCCCGGCCCCGGTGACCATCGCGGCCGCGGACCCGGCGGGCCGACCGAACACCCCGGCCCAGTCCGTCGCCGCGACCAGGCGGCCGAGGACCAGCAGCGAGAACGCACCGAACAGCCAGGTCGCCCACCGGTTGCAGTACCGCACCGCCCTGATGCCCATGCCCGAGATCGCGAAGGTGGCGATCACGAAGAGGAGCAGGGTGACGATGATCAGGGCGGTGTTGCTCCTGACCCCGAACAGGATGTCGAGGACGGTCAGCAGCGCGTAGGCGCCGGTCACCGCGTTGATCGTCTCCCAGCCCCAGCGCGCCACCCAGATCAGGGCGCCGGGCAGCAGGTTGCCGCGCTGGCCGAAGACCGCCCGGGACAGCGCCATGCCCGGTGCGCCGCCGCGCTTGCCCGCGACGCCGATCAGCCCGACCAGGCCGTACGACACGACCGGCGCCGCGGTGCCGACCGCCAGGGACTGCCAGAAGTTCAGCCCGAACGACACCGCGAGGCCCGCACCCACGGTCACCAGCAGGACGGTGATGTTCGCGGCGATCCAGGTGGGGAGCAGGCCACGGGGGGTGCCGGTGCGCTCGGAGTCCGGGACCGGTTCGAGGCCCCGGGTTTCGAGGCCGTGGTGCTCCAGCGACTCTTCGAGGTGTTCGAGCGCGCCATCGTGGTCGGCGGTGGTGCCCATAGGCAGTCATCGTACGTTAGACCGACTAAAGCGCCCGAAATGGACATCCGGATTCGGAGGATCATCCAGAAACTCCCGCGCGAGGGAGCAAAGTCGGCCGCGGGGGAGGGATGGATACTGGTCGGGTTATGGAAACCGTCATCCTTGCTGTAGTCATCGCCGTAGTCGTGCTCGGCGCGCTCGGCGGGCTCGTCGTCGGCAGCCGGCGCAAGAAGTCGCTGCCCCCGCCGCCCCCCGCCGCGCCCGACATCACCGCACCCCCGGCCGAGCCGCACGTCGGCGACGAGGCCGAGACGCCGCGCGACGAACCGCGCCGGACGATAGAGGAGGTCGACCTTCCCGACGGATCGGCTCCCGTCGCCGTCGAAGAGCCCCCCGCGGTCGAAGCGCCCGAGATCGAGATCCCCGAGCCCACCGCCGGCCGGCTGGTCCGGCTGCGCGCCCGGCTCTCCCGGTCGCAGAACGCCCTCGGCAAGGGGCTGCTCACGCTGCTCTCGCGCGAGCACCTCGACGACGAGACCTGGGAGGAGATCGAGGACACCCTGCTCACCGCCGACGTCGGTGTGCAGCCCACCACCGAGCTGGTCGACCGGCTGCGCGAGCGCGTCAGGGTGCTGGGCACCCGCACCCCCGACGAGCTGCGCGGCCTGCTCCGCGAGGAGCTGCTGAAGCTGGTCGGCACCGACGTCGACCGCGAGGTGAAGACCGAGCCCGCCGACCGCAAGCCGGGCATCGTGATGGTCGTCGGCGTCAACGGCACCGGCAAGACCACCACCACCGGCAAGCTCGCCCGCGTCCTCGTCGCCGACGGCCGTACGGTCGTGCTCGGCGCCGCCGACACCTTCCGGGCCGCCGCCGCGGACCAGCTCCAGACCTGGGGCGAGCGGGTGGGCGCCCACACCGTGCGCGGCCCGGAGGCCGGTGACCCCGCCTCCGTCGCCTTCGACGCGGTGAAGGAGGGCAAGGAGATGGGCGTCGACGTGGTGCTCATCGACACCGCCGGCCGGCTGCACACCAAGACCGGCCTCATGGACGAGCTCGGCAAGGTCAAGCGGGTCGTCGAGAAGCACGCCCCGCTGGACGAGGTGCTGCTCGTCCTCGACGCCACCACCGGGCAGAACGGTCTCGTCCAGGCCCGGGTCTTCGCCGAGGTCGTCGACATCACCGGCATCGTCCTCACCAAGCTGGACGGCACCGCCAAGGGCGGCATCGTGATCGCGGTCCAGCGCGAGCTGGGCGTCCCCGTCAAGCTCATCGGCCTCGGCGAGGGCGCGGACGACCTGGCGCCGTTCGAGCCGGAGGCGTTCGTTGACGCCCTTATCGGTGACTGACGGCAGTACATCCACTGGTCGCCTTCGTGCGAAGCGCCCGATCCCCGAGAAGCAGTCGGGGGCGGGCGCTTCGGCGTATCAGCCGCTCGGGACCTCTGCGGCTACGCCCGCGACCGGTGGGCCACGTAGGCCAGCGTCCCCAGCAGCAGCCTCGCCGCCGGGGGCCGCGTCGCCGAGTCCAGGGCCGGCGGGCGCAGCCAGCGCACCGGGCCCAGCCCGCCCCGGTCGGACGGCGGGGCGGTGATGTACGTACCCGTGCCGAGGCCGCGCAGGTCCAGGGAGGTCGGGTCGTCCCAGCCCATGCGGTAGAGCAGCCCCGGGAGCTCGGCGGCGGCGCCGGGGGCGACGAGGAAGTGGGCGCGGCCGTCCGGGGTGGCGGTCACCGGGCCGAGCGGGAGGCCCATCCGCTCCAGGCGGACCAGGGCACGGCGCCCGGCGGGTTCGGCCACCTCGATCACGTCGAACGCGCGGCCGACCGGCAGCATCACCGCCGCGCCCGGGAACTCGCCCCAGGCCTTGGTGACCTCGTCGAGTGTGGCGCCCGCGGACACCTGGGGCGCGAAGTCCAGCGGATGCGCTCCCGGCGCGGCGCAGCCCGTGTGCCCGCAGGAGCACGCGCCGGCCGCGGCCCGGGCGCCGGGCACCACGTCCCAGCCCCACAGCCCGGTGAACTCGGCGACGGCGGTGCAGTCCGATGAGCGACCGCGCCGGCGCGTGCCGGAGCGGATCTCGCGAATGCCGCCGATCGTGAAGCCCATGCCCCCTCCAACGGGTCCGGCGCGCCGGTGGTTACGACACGGAACGGGACGGAAACGGAACGTGACGCTACGGCTCCGCCTTCCCTTCGGCCCGCAAGGTCACGGCAGCGCCCTGAAGCTCCCCGGGTGGTGCGCCTGGGGATGTGCGCCCCTGAGTGCACCGCTCCGCCTACTCCCGGCCGTCCTATGTCAAGTGAATCGCGCCAAGGGCATCGTGAGTTCATTCGAAGGGGTGGCGAATGGTGGCGTTTCCGGGATCGCCGTGGCTGGAGCAGTGATCGTAGGATTACTTTGAGTGCACGAGGCCTGGGGGCACTTGCACTCGTGGGTATGCCGGAGGCAACTCGGCATCCCGTTCGAAGGGTGAGAACTACCGGACGGGCGGCCGTATTTACCGGCATTCTGATAGGGCTTGGCGCATCCGGCATCAAGTGGTCTCAGGGATGGGGGCGTTCCAGTGGGCGGCAACGGCGGAAGCGGGGCGACCGCGACCAGCACCGACAAGCGCCCCAACGAGCTGCTCAACTCGTGGTTCGTGCGCAGTGGCTGGTCGAAGGGCGAGCTGGCGCGGCAAGTGAACCGCAGAGCACGCCAGTTGGGCGCCAACCACATCTCCACGGACACGTCCCGGGTGCGCCGCTGGCTCGACGGGGAGAACCCGCGCGAGCCGATCCCCCGGATCCTCTCCGAGCTGTTCTCCGAGCGGTTCGGCTGTGTCGTCTCGGTCGAGGACCTCGGGCTGCGGGCCGCCCGCCAGGCACCCTCCGCGACCGGCGTCGACCTGCCCTGGACGGGCCCTCAGACGGTGGCCCTGCTCAGCGAGTTCTCGCGCAGCGACCTGATGCTGGCGCGGCGCGGCTTCCTCGGAACCTCGCTGGTGCTGTCGGCGGGCCCGTCCCTCGTCGAGCCCATGCAGCGCTGGCTGGTCCCCTCGCCGGGCGGCCCGCAGCAGGCCCCCGAGCCGTCCGCCGACCCCCGCCGCCCCGGCCGCATCTCCAAGCCCGAGCTGGCCCTCCTGGAGTCCACGACGGAGATGTTCCGCCAGTGGGACGCCCAGTGCGGCGGCGGTCTGCGCCGCAAGGCGGTCGTCGGCCAGCTGCACGAGGTCACCGACCTCCTCCAGGAACCCCAGCCCGAGGCCACCGCCCGCAAGCTCTTCCAGGTCGCGGCCGAACTCGCCGAGCTGGCCGGCTGGATGTCGTACGACGTCGGTCTCCAGCCCACCGCCCAGAAGTACTTCGTGCTCGCCCTGCACGCGGCCAAGGAGGCCGGCGACAAGCCGCTCGGCTCGTACATCCTCTCCAGCATGAGCCGCCAGATGATCCACCTCGGCCGGCCGGACGACGCCCTGGAGCTCATCCACCTCGCCCAGTACGGCAGCCGGGACTGCGCCAGCCCGCGCACCCAGTCGATGCTGTATGCGATGGAGGCCCGCGCCTACGCCAACATGGGCCAGCCCGGCAAGTGCAAGCGGGCCGTCCGGATGGCCGAGGACACCTTCGCCGAGGTCGACGAGTGGGACGAGCCGGACCCCGACTGGATCCGCTTCTTCTCCGAGGCCGAGCTCTACGGCGAGAACAGCCACTCCTTCCGCGACCTCGCCTATGTCGCCGGCCGCAGCCCCACCTACGCCTCGCTGGCCGAGCCCCTGATGCAGAAGGCCGTGGAACTGTTCGCGAAGGACACCGAGCACCAGCGGTCGTACGCGCTCAACCTCATCGGGATGGCCACCGTGCACCTGCTGCGCGGCGAGCCCGAGCAGAGCACGGTGCTGGCCTCCGAGGCCATGGGCATCGCCAAAAAGGTGCGCTCCGAACGGGTGAACACTCGTATCCGAAAGACGGTCGACTCGGCCGTCCGTGACCACGGCGAACTAGCCGTCGTCGTCGACCTCACCGAACAGCTCGCCGTCGACCTCCCGGAGACCGCCGAGGCGGTCTGACCCCCGGCACTTCCCAGACCCCGGCCGCGGCCGGCCCTCCCGAACTGCCCGACTCGGCTCCCCCACGCCAGGTCATCGGAAGGCCGACCGCGGTCGGCTTCTTTATCCTCCGAGAGAAGGTTGCGCCACGATAACGATCTCGCGGCCGGACATCTCGCAATTCATCTACCCGTAACACGCCAGGCGCCTTCGTCACTCCGGCGAAACAACGAGGGGCAACGACCGAAACCGCGCTGCGCCAATCTCATGGCGCATAACCGGCCCACCCCCCGCTTGACCGGACCGCTCACGCTCCGACCCGCACGGGGCCGTACAACCGACGAGGAGACGCCGATGGCATCAGCCGCCATCACGCTTGCCGCGGAGGCACCCAAGCTGTCCTCCGCGAACACAGGCTTCATGCTCATCTGCTCCGCCCTGGTGCTGCTCATGACGCCGGGTCTCGCCTTCTTCTACGGCGGCATGGTCCGCGTCAAGAGCACCCTGAACATGCTGATGATGAGCTTCGTCAGCATCGGGATCGTCACCATCCTGTGGGTGCTCTACGGCTTCTCCCTGGCCTTCGGCTCCAGCAACGGCTTCATCGGCTACGACTCCCACTGGCTGGGCATGAGCAATGTCGGGCTGACGGAGCTCTGGCCCGGCTACACGATCCCGGTCTTCGTGTTCATGGTCTTCCAGATGATGTTCGCGGTCATCACCCCGGCCCTGATAAGCGGCGCCATCGCCGACCGCGTCAAGTTCTCGGCCTGGGCGCTCTTCGTCGCCCTGTGGCTCACGGTCGTCTACGTCCCGGTCGCCCACTGGGTCTGGGGCGCCGACGGCTGGGCCTACAAGCTCGGCGTGATCGACTTCGCCGGTGGTACCGCGGTCCACATCAACGCCGGTGCCGGCGCCCTCGGCGTCATCCTGGTCATCGGCAAGCGCGTCGGCTTCAAGAAGGACCCGATGCGCCCGCACAGCCTCCCGCTCGTCATGCTCGGCGCCGGCCTGCTGTGGTTCGGCTGGTTCGGCTTCAACGCCGGCTCCTGGCTCGGCAACGACGACGGCGTCGGCGCGCTGATGTTCGTCAACACGCAGGTCGCCACCGCCGCCGCCATGCTCGCCTGGCTCGCCTACGAGAAGATCCGGCACGGCGCGTTCACCACCCTGGGCGCCGCCTCCGGCGCGGTCGCCGGTCTGGTCGCGATCACCCCGTCCGGTGGTGCGATCTCCCCGCTCGGCGCGATCGCCGTCGGCGCCATCGCCGGTGTCGCCTGTGCCGCCGCGGTCAGCCTGAAGTTCAAGTTCGGCTACGACGACTCCCTCGACGTCGTCGGCGTCCACATGGTCGGCGGCATCATCGGCTCCCTGCTCATCGGCTTCTTCGCCACCGGCAAGGGGCAGTCCACCGCGACCGGCGTCTTCTACGGCGACCACTCCTTCACCCAGCTGTGGAAGCAGTTCGCCGGTGTCGGCGCGGTGCTCGGCTACTCCCTGGTCGCCTCCGCGGTCCTCGCCTTCCTCCTCGACAAGACCCTCGGCATGCGGGTCACCGAGGACGAGGAGGTCTCCGGCATCGACCAGGCCGAGCACGCCGAGACTGCATACGACTTCAGCGGTGCGGGCGGCGGTGTCGTCGGCTCCGTCTCCGCCGCGGCCCTGGCCGGATCGAGCAAGAAGGTGGACGCATGAAGCTCATCACCGCCGTCGTGAAGCCCCACCGGCTCGACGAGATCAAGGAGGCCCTCCAGGCCTTCGGCGTCCACGGCCTCACGGTCACCGAGGCCAGCGGCTACGGTCGGCAGCGCGGCCACACCGAGGTCTACCGTGGTGCGGAGTACACGGTCGACCTGGTGCCCAAGATCCGCATCGAGGTGCTGGCCGAGGACGAGGACGCCGAGCAGCTGATCGACGTCATCGTCAAGGCCGCCCGCACCGGCAAGATCGGTGACGGCAAGGTCTGGTCGCTCCCGGTCGAGACCGCCGTACGGGTCCGCACCGGAGAGCGCGGACCGGACGCGCTGTAGAACAGAACCATCTGGATACAGGCAGGAGTCGCTGGGTGACGGGTACGGACGTTCGGAACGACGCGGAGAACACGGGACCCAGCGGCTACGCGGCGGCCCGGCTGCGCCTCCTCACCGAGGGGGTGCGGTCCGGGCCGCCGCGCCGTACCGCCCTCGCCGAGCTGACCGACGAATGGCTGACCGGGCTGTTCGCGGCGGCCACCGAGGGCATCAGGGGCGGTGTCTCCCTGGTCGCCGTCGGCGGCTACGGCCGCGCCGAACTCTCCCCGCGCAGCGACCTCGACCTCCTGCTGCTGCACGACGGCGCCGACTCCGGCGCGGTGGCCGCCGTCGCCGACCGGCTCTGGTACCCGGTCTGGGACCTGGGCATGGCCCTCGACCACTCCGTGCGCACCCCCGCCGAGGCCCGGAAGACCGCCGGCGAGGACCTCAAGGTCCAGCTCGGCCTCCTGGACGCCCGGCACATCGCCGGCGACCTCGGCCTCACGTCCGGCCTGCGCACCGCGATCCTCGCCGACTGGCGCAACCAGGCACCCAGGCGCCTCCCCGAACTCCAGGAACTCTGCGCCGAGCGCGCCGAACGCCAGGGCGAGCTCCAGTACCTCCTGGAACCCGACCTCAAGGAGGCCCGCGGCGGCCTCCGCGACGCCACCGCCCTGCGCGCCGTCGCCGCCTCCTGGCTGGCCGACGCCCCGCGCGAGGGCCTCGCCGACGCCCGCAGGCGCCTCCTGGACGTCCGCGACGCCCTGCACCTGACCACAGGGCGCGCCACCGACCGCCTCGCCCTCCAGGAGCAGGACCAGGTCGCCGCCGAACTGGAGCTCCTCGACGCCGACACCCTGCTGCGCCAGGTCTACGAGTCCGCGCGGGTCATCGCGTACGCCAGCGACGTCACCTGGCGCGAGGTGGGGCGCGTGCTGCGCTCGCGCGCCGTCCGGCCCCGCCTGCGCGCCATGCTGGGCGGCGGCAAGCCGGTCGCCGAGCGCTCCCCGCTCGCCGAAGGGGTGGTGGAGCAGGACGGCGAGGTGGTGCTCGCCCGCGCCGCACGCCCCGAACGCGACCCCGTGCTCCCGCTGCGCGCCGCGGCCGCCGCCGCCCAGGCCGGCCTCCCGCTCTCCCTGCACGCCGTACGGCGCATGGCAGCCACCGCACGCCCGCTGCCCACGCCGTGGCCCGCCGAGGCCCGCGAGCAGCTGGTCACCCTGCTCGGCTCCGGCCGCCCCACCGTCGAGGTCTGGGAGGCGCTGGAGGCCGAGGGCCTGATCACCCGGCTGCTGCCCGACTGGGAGCGGGTCCGGTGCCGCCCGCAGCGCAACGCCGTGCACGTCTGGACCGTCGACCGGCACCTCATCGAGACCGCCGTCCGCGCCTCCGAGTTCACCCGCCGTGTCCACCGCCCCGACCTCCTGCTGGTCGCCGCCCTGCTGCACGACATCGGCAAGGGCTGGCCCGGCGACCACTCGGTGGCCGGCGAGATCATCGTCAAGGACGTGGCGGCCAGGATCGGCTTCGACCGCGCCGACGTGGCGGTCCTGTCCACGCTCGTACTGCACCACCTGCTGCTCATCGAGACCGCCACCCGGCGTGACCTGGACGACCCGGCCACGGTCCGCCTGGTCGCCGACGCCGTCGGCACCCAGGGCACCCTGGAGCTGCTGCACGCCCTCACCGAGGCCGACGCGCTGGCCACCGGCCCGGCGGCCTGGTCCTCCTGGCGCGGCTCCCTCGTCGCCGACCTGGTGAAGCGGGTCTCGGCGGTCCTCGCCGGGGACACGGTCGACGAGCCCGAACCGGGCGCGCCCACGGCCGAGCAGGAGCGGCTGGCCATCGAGGCCGTCCGCACGGGCGCCCCGGTTCTCGCCCTGCGCGCCCAGACCGAGCCGGCCGCCACCGACGAGGAGCCCGCCGGCGACCCCGAACCGCTCGGCGTCGAACTGCTCATCGCCGTACCCGACCAGCCGGGCGTGCTCCCGGCCGTCTCCGGCGTGCTGGCCGTGCACCGCCTCACGGTCCGCACCGCCGAACTGCGCGCCGTCCGGCTCCCGGACGACGTCGACGACGGCACGGTCCTGCTGCTCGACTGGCGGGTCGCGGCCGAGTACGGCTCCCTGCCGCAGGCCGCCCGCCTGCGGGCCGATCTCGTACGGGCGCTGGACGGCACCCTGGACATCGCCGGCCGCCTCGCGGAGCGCGACGCGGCCTACCCGAGGCGCCGGGGCTGGGTGGCCCCGCCGCCGCGCGTGACGGTGGCCTCCGCGGCCTCCCGGCACGCCACGGTGTTCGAGGTACGCGCGCAGGACGCACCGGGCCTGCTGTTCCGGATCGGACGGGCGCTGGAGGACGCCGAGGTGCGGGTGCGCAGCGCACACGTCAGCACGCTCGGCGCCAACGCCGTCGACGCCTTCTACGTGACCGGCACCGACCACGCGCCGCTGCCACCGGAGGAGGCGGCCTCCGTGGCCCGCAAGCTGGAGGACACACTGAGGGGCTGATCGCACGGCCGTGCAAGGCGGGGACCACTTCCTTGCGCGGCCGGATACCCTGGAAGACGCTCACCGCCCCCGACTCCGAGGACCGACGCCGCCGTGTTCGACACTCTCTCCGACCGCCTTTCAGCGACCTTCAAGAACCTGCGCGGCAAAGGGCGTCTGAGCGAAGCGGACATCGACGCCACGGCCCGGGAGATCCGCATCGCGCTCCTCGAAGCCGACGTGGCCCTCCCGGTCGTCCGCACGTTCATCAAGAACGTCAAGGAGCGCTCGCTCGGCGCCGAGGTCTCCAAGGCGCTCAACCCGGCCCAGCAGGTCCTGAAGATCGTCAACGACGAGCTGGTCACGATCCTCGGCGGCGAGACGCGCCGGCTGCGGTTCGCCAAGCAGCCGCCCACCGTGATCATGCTGGCCGGTCTCCAGGGTGCCGGTAAGACCACCCTCGCGGGCAAGCTGGGCCGCTGGCTCAAGGAACAGGGCCACTCCCCGCTGCTCGTCGCCGCCGACCTCCAGCGCCCCAACGCCGTCAACCAGCTCAGCGTGGTCGCCGAGCGCGCCGGTGTCGCCGTCTACGCGCCCGAGCCGGGCAACGGCGTCGGCGACCCGGTCAAGGTCGCCAAGGACTCCATCGACTTCGCGAAGTCCAAGGTCCACGACATCGTGATCGTGGACACCGCCGGCCGGCTCGGCATCGACCAGGAGCTGATGCGGCAGGCGGCCGACATCCGGGACGCCGTCTCGCCCGACGAGATCCTCTTCGTCGTCGACGCCATGATCGGCCAGGACGCCGTCACCACCGCCGAGGCCTTCCGCGACGGCGTCGGCTTCGACGGTGTCGTGCTCTCCAAGCTCGACGGTGACGCCCGCGGTGGTGCCGCGCTCTCCATCCGCCAGGTCACCGGCAAGCCGATCATGTTCGCGTCGAACGGCGAGAAGCTCGACGACTTCGACGCCTTCCACCCGGACCGGATGGCTTCCCGCATCCTCGACATGGGTGACCTGCTCACCCTGATCGAGCAGGCGGAGAAGACGTTCAGCCAGGAAGAGGCCCAGAAGATGGCCTCCAAGCTGGCGTCCAAGAAGGGCCAGGACTTCACCCTGGACGACTTCCTGGCCCAGATGGAACAGGTCAGGAAGATGGGCTCCATCTCGAAGCTCCTCGGGATGCTGCCCGGCATGGGCCAGATCAAGGACCAGATCAACAACCTCGACGAGCGGGACGTCGACCGCACCGCCGCGATCATCAAGTCGATGACCCCGGCCGAGCGCCAGGAACCGACGATCATCAACGGCTCGCGCCGCGCCCGTATCGCCAAGGGTTCCGGTGTCGAGGTCAGCGCCGTGAAGAACCTGGTCGAGCGGTTCTTCGAGGCCCGCAAGATGATGTCCCGCATGGCGCAGGGCGGCGGGATGCCGGGCATGCCGGGTATCCCGGGCATGGGCGGCGGCCCCGGCCGGCAGAAGAAGCAGCCGAAGCAGGCCAAGGGCAAGCAGCGCTCCGGCAACCCGATGAAGCGCAAGCAGCAGGAGCTGGAGGAGGCCCAGCGCCGCGAGGCCGCCGCCCAGGGCGGCGCCTTCGGGCTCCCGCAGCAGGGCGCCGAGAACTTCGAGCTGCCGGATGAGTTCAAGAAGTTCATGGGCTGAGTTCACCCATTGCGAGTGCCGGGGGTTGGTCCCTGTCGTAACGTCCGCATATGACCAACCCCGCGCCGCCGCGCAAGTCCCCCGACCAGCCCTGGCGTACCGAGGGCGCTCCCGAGGAGCCGCCCAAGCCGCCGAACGGCGGGCGGAAGATGCACGGCGGCTGGTGGCGGCTGATCGTCACCGCGCTGGTCGTGTACCTGCTGGCGAACCTGGTGCTGTCGTACTTCGACCAGGAGAACGAGCCGACGATCTCGTACACCGAGTTCAGCAGGCAGGTGAACGACGGCAACGTCGAGAAGATCTACGCCAAGGGCGACTCGATCCAGGGCCAGCTGAAGAAGGAGCAGAAGAACCCCGAGGGCGGCGGGAACTACACCAAGTTCGACACCGAGCGCCCCTCCTTCGCCGGGGACGACCTCTGGACCAGCCTGACCAAGCACGACGTGACGGTCACCGCGGAACCGGTCGTCCAGCACCGTAGCTTTCTCGCCAATCTGCTGATCTCACTGGCGCCGATCATCATCCTCGTCGCGGTGTGGGTCTTCATCGCCCGCCGGATGAGCGCGGGCCTCGGCGGTGCGGGCGGCATGCTGGGCCGCAAGGCGCCGCCCAAGCCGGTCGAACTGGAGCCCGGACAGCAGCGGACCACCTTCGAGGACGTGGCCGGCATCGACGAGGTCGAGGGCGAGCTCAACGACGTCGTCGACTTCCTGAAGAACCCCGACGCCTACCGGAAGATGGGCGCCAAGATGCCCCGCGGCGTGCTGCTGGCCGGCCCGCCCGGCACCGGCAAGACACTGCTCGCGCGGGCCGTCGCCGGTGAGGCGGGGGTGCCGTTCTTCTCGGCCTCCGCCTCCGAGTTCATCGAGATGATCGTGGGCGTCGGCGCCTCCCGCGTGCGCGAACTGTTCGCGGAGGCCCGCAAGGTCGCCCCCTCCATCATCTTCATCGACGAGATCGACACCATCGGCCGGGCCCGCGGCGGCGGCGCCTCCATGGGCGGCCACGACGAACGCGAGCAGACCCTCAACCAGATCCTCACCGAGATGGACGGCTTCTCCGGCTCGGAGGGCGTCATCGTCATCGCGGCCACCAACCGCGCCGACATCCTCGACCCGGCGCTCACCCGCCCCGGCCGCTTCGACCGGGTCGTCCAGGTCTCGCCCCCGGACCGCACCGGCCGCGAGGCCATCCTCCAGATCCACACCCGCCAGATCCCGCTCGCCGCCGACGTCGACCTCGCCCAGGTGGCCCGCACCACCCCGGGCATGACCGGCGCCGAACTGGCCAACCTCGCCAACGAGGCCGCCCTGCTCGCCGTCAAGCGCAAGCAGGAGAAGGTCACCCAGTCCGACCTCTCGGAGGCGCTGGAGAAGGTCCAGCTGGGCGCCGAGCGCCCCCTGGTCATGCCCGAGGAGGAGCGCAGGCGCACCGCCTACCACGAGAGCGGGCACGCCCTGCTCGGCATGCTCCAGCCCGGTGCCGACCCGGTCCGCAAGATCACCATCGTGCCGCGCGGCCGTGCCCTCGGCGTCACGCTCTCCACGCCCGACGCCGACAAATACGCGTACACCGAGGAGTACCTGCGCGGCCGGATCATCGGCGCCCTCGGCGGCATGGCGGCCGAGCAGGTCGTCTACGGCGTGATCACCACCGGCTCGGAGAGCGACCTGGAGCAGGTCACCGGCATCGCGCGCGGGATGGTCTCCCGGTGGGGCATGAGCGAGGAGGTCGGCCGCCTCTCCGCCCTCCCCAGCGACGCCCAGCAGGCCTACGGCCTCGCCGCCGCACCCCAGACCCTCGACGTGATCGACACCGAGATGCGCCGCATCGTCGACGAGTGCTACGACGAGGCCCGCCGCAAACTCCAGGACCACCGGGGCCGGCTGGACGCCCTGGCCGAGGCCCTCCTGGAGAACGAGACCCTGGAGGAGGCGGACGCGTACCGCATCGCGGGGATCACGAGACTGACCAAGGACCTGGACGAGGCCTGACTTTCGAGCGCCCGGGCTTGAGCGCCCCGAAAGGGGCCCTGGGGGTCCCCCCCCCGGCCGAAGGCTGGGGGAGGAACCGCGCGACCAGCCACGACAACGCCGCAGCCGAAGACGGCGGCCGAGACCCAGCGTCAGCGAACCCGCGCGATCAAGTACCGGAACACATTCGGCATCCACACCGTGCCGTCCGCCCGCTGGTGCGGATGAAGCGCCTCGGCCAGCTCCTTGCCGACCTGCTCCTCGTCGGTCGCCAAGATCCCCGCGTCGAACAGCCCGGTCGACACCAGCCCCCGCACCGCGCTGTCCGCGTCGGCGTACCCGAACGGGCAGGAGACCCGCCCGGACCCGTCGATCCGCAGACCGGCCCGCTGGGCGACCTCCTCCAGGTCGTCCCGGCACGCCGGGCGCCAAGCCCCCGTGCTCCGCAAAGGATCGGCCAACTTCGCCGCCACCCGCAGCACCGACGACGTCGCGCAGCGCTCCGGCGGACCCCAGCCGGCCAGCACCACGGCCGCCCCGTGCCCCGCCAGGGGAGTCGCCTCGGCCAGCAGGTCACCGAGCCGCTCGGCGTCGCCGGCCAGGCAGCCGATCGGATCGAACGCGGTGATCAGGTTGTACCCCGGTGAATGCGCGTCCGCCGCGTCCCGGGGCGTGCCCTCGACGACCCGGGCGGCACGGCCACGCGCGCGTGCACCGGAGGCCGGGTCGGGCAGCAGACGCTCACGGGCGAGGGCGAGCCGTTCGGGGGAGGAGTCGACTCCGGTGACCGCGGCCCCTCTGGCCGCCGCCATCAGCAGGGCGAGACCGGAACCGCAGCGCAGACCGAGCAGCCGGGTGGCCGGGCCCACTTCGAGTCGCTCGTGGACGGTCTCGTAGAGCGGCACCAGCATCCGCTCCTGGATCTCGGACCAGTCACGCGCGCGTGCGCCCAGGTTCACACGGGGTGGTGAGTCCACGTGAGAGGGATGGTGCCGCACGAGCGTAGGTGTCATAGGTAAGCGCCCCAATCCGCCGAGAGTTACGCACTGACCGATTCCGTGGCCCCCGTGCCGTGCGCTCGCACTTCCCACCTATGCCACATAACTCCCGGCTCGCGATGGCGTCCAGAGGTCGCGGGTCCCTGCTTGTACGTGCGCTGTGACTGTGGCGAGATTTCACATCCCGGCAACTTGGGGCTCTACCATCGGACCCACGACACGGCGGTTCTGGCCATGGTCCGCCGGCCCGGGGGCCGTGCGGTGTCCGGTCGCCGGAGCCGGAGCCGGTCCGGTGCCGGATGACGACGGGCCGTGAGTAACGTCGGGGCCGCCGCGCACGCTGACCGGGATGGGACCCGGCCACCAGAGCGACCGAAACGCCTCTTGCGCATCCGCCGACCTCCGCCGTACAGGCGTCCGGACCAGGGGTAATGGGCGGGTCGTACGTCAGACTACGCACCGGCTTGGTACGAGCTGTGAGGCTTCTCCGCAGATCAGCGCACCCGTGCTCGTCTCCACGCATCAGCGGCAACTGACGGGTACGTGCAAATTATTTGGGATGCCCCGGAATAGGAACACAGGGGCCCTCCCGCTCGTTCTCATTACGTGAGCACGACACAGACACCACCTGTTCTCGCCGCAGAGCTGGCAGAGGCGTGGGCCGACATTCAGCGGTACCACCCCGAGCTGCCCGACCTTGCCGCGCCAGAGTCCCTGATCGGGGAGTCGTCGTCCGCGTGCGGTCACGAACTCTCCTTCGAACGGCTGCTCCATGAGGCAGTCCACGGCATCGCCGCCTCCCGGGGAGTCCGCGACACCTCCCGGGCCGGCCGCTACCACAACCGCCGATTCCTCGCGATCGCCGAGGAGCTGGGCCTTGACCACCCCGACGAGCCGCATCCCAGCAGCGGCTTCTCGCTGGTCACGCTCAACCCCGAGGCGAAGCGACGCTACCGCCCGACCATCGAGAGACTGCAGCGCGCTCTCAAGGCGCACACGGCGGCCACGTCCGCCGACACCTCCCGCACCTTCCGCGGCCCGGCCGCCCGCCACGGCTCCTCCGGTGGCGGCGTCCGCGTCAAGGCGGTGTGCGACTGCGGCCGCAACGTCCGGGTGGTGCCGTCGGTCCTGGCGCAGGCTCCCATCGTCTGCGGCGGCTGCGGCAAACCGTTCCGCATCCCGGAGGTCGTGGGAGCGGCATAGGCCACGGCTGCTCGTGGCAGCCGCAGCCAGTGCCCGCCTTCACGCCCTCGGGCTGGGCGTCGCCGGTCAGCGCACCCGACGTGACCTCACCTCCACGCCGGGTGCCTCTCCGGCATGCCTCCGCGCTCCCACCCGACCGTCGGCCAAAAGCGGCCCGCAGCGTATGGCACAATGGCTAGCTGTACTCGACAGTCGCACAGGACCCCTCTCTCCTCCGGCTGACGCGTCCATCGGGCACTCGGGTACCGCAACCCCACGCGGCAGTCTCGCCGTGCCCAATCACGTCAAATCCAGGAGAACCCACTCCCGTGGCAGTCAAGATCAAGCTGAAGCGTCTGGGCAAGATCCGTTCGCCTCACTACCGCATCGTCGTCGCCGACTCCCGCACCCGCCGTGACGGCCGTGCGATCGAGGAGATCGGCAAGTACCACCCGACCTACAACCCGTCGGTCATCGAGGTGGACGCCGACCGCGTGGCGTACTGGCTCGGCGTCGGCGCCCAGCCGACCGAGCCCGTGCTCGCCATCCTGAAAAAGACCGGCGACTGGCAGAAGTTCAAGGGCGAGGCCGCCCCGGCGCCGCTGCTCGTGGCCGCCCCGAAGGCCGCGCGCCCGTCGTTCGAGGCGCTCGGCGGTGACGACGAGGGCAAGGGTGAGGCGATCACCCAGAAGAAGAAGGCTGAGAAGAAGGACGAGGCCGCGGCTGAGTCCGAGTCGACCGAGGCCTGAGCAGCATGCTCGAAGAGGCGCTTGAGCACCTCGTGAAGGGCATCGTCGACAACCCTGACGACGTGCAGGTCGCCTCGCGCGACCTGCGCCGCGGGCGCGTGCTGGAGGTCCGGGTGCACCCCGACGACCTCGGCAAGGTGATCGGCCGCAACGGCCGCACCGCACGTGCCCTGCGCACCGTCGTGGGCGCCATCGGCGGTCGCGGAGTCCGCGTCGACCTGGTCGACGTCGACCACGTCCGCTGACGCTTTCGCAGCAGCACCGGCTCGGGCCGGGGAGGGCCACTGGCCGTCCCCGGCCCGTAGTCGTATGAGCAGGAATGAGCAGGTCGAGCAGGAGATGACAGGAGAACAGGCACAGTGCAGCTCGTAGTCGCACGGATCGGGCGCGCCCACGGCATCAAGGGCGAGGTCACCGTCGAGGTACGTACCGACGAGCCGGAGCTCAGGCTCGCGCCCGGCGCCGTACTCGCCACCGATCCCGGATCGGCGGGGCCGCTCACCATCGAGACCGGCCGGGTGCACAGCGGCCGCCTGCTCCTGCGCTTCGAGGGCGTCAGGGACCGCACCGCCGCCGAGGCCCTGCGCAACACCCTCCTGATCGCCGAGATCGACCCGGAGGAGCTGCCCGAGGGCGAGGACGAGTTCTACGACCACCAGCTCATCGACCTGGACGTGGTCACCGAGGACGGCGCCGAGGTCGGCCGGATCACCGAGATCTCGCACCTGCCCTCCCAGGACCTGTTCATCGTGGAGCGCCCCGACGGCAGCGAGGTGATGATCCCGTTCGTGGAGGAGATCGTCACCGAGATCGACCTTGAGGAGCAGCGGGCCGTCATCTCGCCGCCGCCCGGCCTGATCGACGACCGGGCGGAGATCGACTCGTCCAGGGACGACGAAGCATGAGACTCGACGTCGTCACGATCTTTCCCGAGTACCTCGAGCCCCTGAACGTCTCACTGGTCGGCAAGGCCCGCGCGCGTGGGCAGCTCGGCGTCCAGGTGCACGACCTGCGCGCCTGGACCTACGACCGGCACAACACGGTCGACGACACGCCCTACGGCGGCGGACCCGGCATGGTCATGAAGACCGAGCCCTGGGGCGACGCCCTCGACACCGTCCTCGCCGACGGCTACGAGACCGGCTCGCACGCCCCCGCGCTGATCGTCCCCACCCCCAGCGGCCGTCCGTTCACCCAGGAACTCGCCGTCGAACTCTCCGAGCGCCCCTGGCTGATCTTCACACCGGCCCGCTACGAGGGTATCGACCGGCGGGTCATCGACGAGTACGTCACCCGGATGCCGGTCTACGAGGTGTCCATCGGCGACTACGTCCTCGCCGGCGGCGAGGCGGCCGTGCTGGTGATCACGGAGGCGGTGGCGCGGCTGCTGCCCGGCGTCCTCGGGAACGCCGAGTCGCACCGCGACGACTCCTTCGCGCCCGGCGCCATGGCGAACCTCCTGGAGGGCCCCGTCTACACCAAGCCGCCCGTCTGGCGCGGCCGGGACATCCCCGACGTGCTGCTCAGCGGCCACCACGGCAAGATCGCCCGGTGGCGCCGCGACGAGGCCCTGAAACGGACCACCGCCCACCGGCCCGACCTGATCGAGCGCTGCGACCCCAAGGTGTTCGACAAGAAGGACCGGGAGATGCTCTCCATCCTGGGCTGGGCCCCGGACCCGCAGGGCGAGCCCCACGGCCGATTTTGGCGCAGGCCACAGGGCGTGGAAGAATAACCAGCTGTTGTGCGTCCGTCCGGCGTGCGCCCCTGCCACAGGGGGACACGACGCCCGCCCCGATCCGCACGGCAGACCCCATGGAACACCTAGTTTCCGTTGATGACCTGTGGCATCAGCGAGGAAAGCAGACGAAATGTCTCACCTGCTCGACACCGTCGACTCCGCGTCGCTGCGCAGCGACGTCCCGGCCTTCCGCCCGGGTGACACCGTCAACGTCCACGTCCGCGTCATCGAGGGCAACCGCTCCCGTGTGCAGCAGTTCAAGGGCGTTGTGATCCGCCGCCAGGGCAGCGGTGTCCGCGAGACCTTCACGGTCCGCAAGGTCTCCTTCTCCGTTGGCGTCGAGCGCACCTTCCCGGTGCACACCCCGATCGTCGAGAAGATCGAGCTCGTCACCCGCGGTGACGTGCGTCGCGCCAAGCTGTACTACCTGCGCGACCTGCGTGGTAAGGCCGCGAAGATCAAGGAGAAGCGCGAGAACTGATCTCGCGTGCCGGCACCCGGAAGCCGTAGGCGGACGAGCCGGTAAGAAGGAGTCTCATCGACGCCGGATAGCATCTGGCCCCGATGGACACCGAAGCACAGCACACGGAGCGCGACCGCTCCTCCCGCCCCGAACCAGAGGCCGCGGAGGACCGGTCGCGTTCCGCGTTGGTGGCGCGGGCCACCGGGCGGGTCACCGACTGGCTGCCGGGCGGCTGGATCACCCTCACCCTCTTCGCCTGCCTGGCTTTTTTGCTCGTCCTCAACACTTTCGTGGCGCAACCATTCCAGATTCCCAGCGGATCCATGGAACAGGGATTGAGGATCGGGGACCGCGTTCTCGTAAATAAGTTGGCGTACCGTTTCGGTGCCGGGCCGCGCCGGGGAGATGTCGTGGTGTTCGACGGCTCCGGGTACTTCGGGGACGCCGACTACATCAAACGGGTCGTCGGTGTGGGAGGAGACCACGTGGTCTGCTGCGACAAGAAGGGGAGGATCGAAGTGAACGGCCGGCCGGTCGACGAGACGTCGTTCCTCTATCCGGGGGACACCCCCTCCACCGTGCCCTTCAACGTCGACGTCCCCGACGGCACGCTCTTCGTGCTCGGCGACCACCGCAGCGACTCCAGCGACTCCCGCGACCACCTCGGCTCGCCCGGCGGCGGCATGATCCCCGTCGGCAGGGTCGTCGGCCGGGCCGACTGGATCGTCTGGCCGTACGCCCACTGGACCCGTCTCGCCCGTCCCGCCGCCTACGCGCGCGTACCGGCCGCCGGAGCGTCCCATGGGTAACCGGGGCCGACCGCGCGGCGTGCCGGTCGACGCCGCCGCCAACCTGCTGCCCACCGGGGCCCGGCGCGCCTCCGGCCCGTCCGGCGGCCGGTCCCGTGCGGAGCGGCGCAAGCTGCAGCGCAAGGTCAAGCGCAAGCGCCGGCGCGGTGCGGTGCGGGAGATACCGTTGCTGGTCGGCGTGGCCGTCCTGATAGCCCTGGTACTGAAGACGTTCCTCGTCCAGGCCTTTGTGATCCCGTCCGGCTCCATGGAGCAGACGATCCGGATCGGCGACCGCGTCCTGGTGGACAAGTTCACCCCCTGGTTCGGGTGGCAGCCGCACCGCGGGGACGTCGTCGTCTTCCACGACCCGGGCGGCTGGCTGAAGGACGAGCAGACCACCAAGGCGAACGACCCGGTCGGGGTCAAGCAGGTCAAGGAGGGGCTCACCTTCATCGGCCTGCTGCCCTCCGCCAACGAGAAGGACCTCATCAAACGGGTCATCGGCGTCGGCGGCGACCACGTCAAGTGCTGTGACGCGCAGGGCCGGGTGACCGTCAACGGCGTGCCGCTGACCGAGGGTGACTACCTGTATCCGGGGAACGTCCCCTCCGCCCAGCCGTTCGACATCACCGTGCCCAAGGGGCGGTTGTGGGTGATGGGCGACCACCGCGGCAACTCCGCCGACTCCCGCGCCCACCAGGACACCGACTACGGCGGCACGGTGGCCGTGACCTCGGTGGTGGGCCGCGCCATGATGATCGGCTGGCCCATCGGCCACTGGACCAAGCTCGACGAACCTAAAACCTTCGCAAGCGTTTCTGACTCCGGGTCGGGGTCGACCGCGGCTCCCCAGCTGTCGCATAGGGTTGCCTCCGACGATCCGAACGGATACATCCAACTCCCGACCCCTGCGGAACTCCCGCTCGTTATGGGAGTGGTGGGCCTGCGCCGGGGATGGCGCAGGCGGCGGCACGGAGTAAGGAGTTGGCGTGGGGGATGTGGCGGTTGGCGCACGGTCGGGACACGACGGCGAGGAGCACAGCGGGCGCCCCGTGGAGAATGTCCCCTCCCCGGACGGCGCCTCGACCTCCGGGAACGGCCCCGGGCCTGGCGGAGACGGCACCCCGGCAGACGGTCCGTACTCCGGCGGTGACGGTTCGGGCACGGACGGGGACCCGGGTGGGTCGGCGGCGCCCGCACCGAAGAAACCACGCTCCTTCTGGAAGGAGCTGCCCATCCTGGTCGTCATCGCGCTGGTGCTGGCGCTGCTGATCAAGACGTTCCTGGTGCAGGCGTTCTCGATTCCGTCGGACTCGATGCAGAACACCCTCCAGCAGGGTGACCGGGTCCTGGTCGACAAGCTCACCCCGTGGTTCGGCTCCAAGCCGGAGCGCGGCGAGGTCGTCGTCTTCCACGACCCGGACGACTGGCTGGCGGGCGAGCCCACCGCCCAGCCGAACGCGATCCAGACCTTCCTCAGCTGGATCGGCCTGATGCCGTCCGCCGAGGAGCGGGACCTGATCAAGCGGGTCATCGGCGTCGGCGGCGACACCGTCTCCTGCAAGGGCAGCGGCCCGCTCATGGTCAACGGCCATGCGCTGAACGAGCCTTACGTGTACCCGGGCAACACCCCGTGCAGCGTCGACGACCAGGGCGGCCAGTTCACGGTGCACGTGCCCAAGGGCTACATCTGGGTGATGGGCGACCACCGCCAGAACTCCCGC
This sequence comes from Streptomyces sp., assembly GCF_019510245.1. GTDB lineage: Bacteria > Actinomycetota > Actinomycetes > Streptomycetales > Streptomycetaceae > Streptomyces. The sequence continues at coordinate 39,566 of NZ_JAEKKT010000178.1, forward strand.
GACTCGCGCTACAACCAGTCCGACAGGCACCACGGCATGGTCCCGGTGAAGGACGTCGTCGGCCGTGCCATCGTCAAGGCCTGGCCGATCAACCGCTGGGGCACGCTGCCGATCCCGGACACCTTCGACCAGAGCGGCATCAACACGCAGACGTCCGCCGCGGCCTCCCTCACGGTGGCGCCGCAGGGCGTGGCGGTCGCCGCCGTCCTGCCCGTCGCGGTGTGGCGCCGCCGCCGGGGCGAGCGGATCGGGCGGAAGTTCGACAGGCGCGTGGCCGCGGGCAAGCGCTGACCACGCGGAGGGCGCCGTGACCGGATCCCGTGTGCGCCTGCTGACCGTCCCATGTGAAGCCCTTGGGGAGCTTGTGACCAGGGGCGCCGAAGAAGGGCTGCCCCTGCCCGGTACCGCCGGGTAGGGTGCGGCCTCATGGGCGACAGCGCGATACGTACGGCTCCGCGCGGCGGCGCAGGCACCAGCACGGGCGCGGCACAGGCCGGCAGCAGGCTCGGACAGCGGTTGTCCGGGATCGCCGTCGCGCTGGGCATCGTGCTCTTCCTCGGCGGATTCGGCTGGGCAGCGGTGGTCTACCGGCCCTACACCGTGCCCACCAGCTCGATGACGCCCACGATCGACGCCGGGGACCGGGTCCTCGGCCAGCGCATCGACGGCAGCGAGGTGCGCCGGGGCGACGTCGTCGTCTTCCGCGACAAGGGCTGGGTCACCAACGCGGACGTCGTCAAGCGCGTGGTCGCGGTCGGCGGTGACACGGTCGCCTGCTGCACGAACGGCAAGCTGACGGTCAACGGCAAGCAGATCGAGGAGCCGTATCTCCCGGCGGGCAGCCAGGCCGAGCTCCAGGGCTTCCCCACCGTCACCGTCCCCAAGGGCCGGCTCTTCCTCCTCGGCGACGAGCGCCAGGGCTCCCTCGACTCCACCGCCCACCTCACCGACGCGGCGCAGGGCACGGTCGCGCGCGGCGCGGTCAGCGCCCGGGTGGACGCCGTGATCTGGCCGATGAAGGGTCTGCTCAAGCGGCCCACCGGCTTCGAGGCTCTCGGTTCCCTCTCCCGGCCGGGCCCGTTGCGCGTCATCGAGTTCATGATCGTGGCCGGTGGCGTGCTGGTCCTCGCGGGCGGCGCGTACGGCCCGGTGGCGAATCTGCTGGGCCGCTCCCGCCGCGGTGCCCGGACGGAGCCCGCCGGTGCCCGCTGAGGCGCTGTCGGAGGGCGGCCTGCGCAAGGTGGCCCGGGTGGTCCTGCTCGACCCCGAGGACCGCATCCTGCTCCTGCACGGCCACGAGCCCGACGACCCGGCCGACGACTGGTGGTTCACGCCCGGCGGCGGCCTGGAGGGCGACGAGACCCGTGAGCAGGCCGCTTTGCGGGAACTCGCCGAGGAGACCGGCATCACGGACGTCGACCTCGGTCCGGTGCTGTGGCGCCGGACGTGCTCCTTCCCGTTCGCCGGCCGGCGCTGGGACCAGGACGAGTGGTACTACCTGGCCCGTACGACGCAGACGGTCACCGAGGCCACGGGCCTGACCGAGCTGGAGCGGCGCAGTGTGGCCGGAGCACGTTGGTGGACGTGCCAGGAACTGACCCGGGCACATGAGACGGTGTATCCGACCAGACTCGCCGAGCTGTTCCGTAGGCTGCTCGACGAAGGTCCCCCCGCCGGGCCCGTCACCCTTGACACGGAAATCGTCTAGGGGCGTGCAGGACTGGCGCACAATGGTGGGATCGCACGGCTGAAGGGGAACATGCCATGAGCGCCGAGGACCTCGAGAAGTACGAGACCGAGATGGAGCTGAAGCTCTACCGGGAGTACCGCGATGTCGTCGGTCTGTTCAAATACGTGATCGAGACCGAGCGGCGCTTCTACCTCACCAACGACTACGAGATGCAGGTGCACTCGGTCCAGGGCGAGGTGTTCTTCGAGGTGTCCATGGCGGACGCCTGGGTCTGGGACATGTACCGGCCGGCTCGTTTCGTGAAACAGGTCCGCGTCCTCACGTTCAAGGACGTGAACATCGAGGAGCTGAACAAGACCGACCTGGAGCTTCCGGGCGGCTGAGCCGACCGTGTGGGTGACGGAGTTGTCCACAACCGGTGGGTAACTCACCAAGATCAACTTCTTGGCGGGGGTTGCGTGACCGTTGGCACCGGAGGTGGTGCCGACATGAACACGGATCAGGCACGCACGGAGCAGGTACGGACGACTCGGGCACGCACGGATCAGGCACGCCCGAACCGGGCACGCAGCGCACTCGGCAGGTACGGCGAGACGCTGGCCGCACGGCGGCTGGCCGAGGCCGGTCTGATGGTCCTGGAGCGCAACTGGCGCTGCGGCCGGACGGGAGAGATCGACATCGTGGCGCGGGACGGGGACGTCCTGGTCGTCTGCGAGGTCAAGACCCGGCGGGCGGGCGTCTTCGAGCATCCCATGGCCGCGGTCTCCCCGGAGAAGGCGCAGCGCCTGCGCGGCCTCGCCGAACACTGGATCCACGCACACGGCGGGGCGCCGCCGGGCGGCGTCCGCATCGACGTGGTCGGCGTGCTCCTGCCGCAGCGCGGGGCGCCCGTGGTCGAGCACGTCCGGGGGGTGGCGTGACATGGGGTTCGCGCGGACCTGTTCGGTGGCGCTGGTGGGCGTCGAGGGCGTGGTGGTGGAGGTCCAGGCCGACCTGGAGCCCGGGGTGGCGGCCTTCACCCTGGTGGGGCTGCCGGACAAGAGCCTGACGGAGAGCCGGGACCGGGTCCGGGCGGCGGTGGTGAACTCGGGCGCCTCCTGGCCCTCGAAGAAGCTCACGGTCGGGCTGAGCCCGGCATCCGTGCCGAAGAGCGGCAGCGGCTTCGACCTCGCGGTGGCTGCGGCCGTGCTCGGGGCGGCCGAGCGGATCGATCCCCGGGTGCTCGCCGAGATCGTGATGATCGGGGAGCTGGGCCTGGACGGCCGGGTCCGCCCGGTCCGGGGCATCCTGCCCGCCGTGCTGGCCGCCGCCGACGCCGGATACGAGCAGGTGGTCGTGCCGGAGAACGCGGTGCCGGAGGCCTCGCTGGTGCCGGGGGTGTCCGTGCTGGGCGTCCGCAGCCTGCGCCAGCTGATCGCGGTCCTCACCGACGAACCGGTGCCCGACGAGGAGCCCGTCCCCGGCGAGATCCGCCCGGACCCCTTCCTCGCCGGGCTCGCCCTGCCCGGCATGGGACTCGGCACCGGGATGGCCACCGGCGACCACGCCCCCGACCTCGCGGACGTCGCCGGCCAGCACGTGGGCCGGGCCGCTCTCGAGGTGGCCGCGGCCGGCCGCCATCACGTCTTCTTCAAGGGCCCGCCCGGCGCAGGCAAGACCATGCTGGCCGAACGGCTGCCGGGGCTGCTGCCCGAGCTGGGCCGGCAGGAGTCCCTGGAGGTCACGGCCGTCCACTCGGTCGCCGGGATACTGCCACCCGGCCACCCCCTGGTCGACAGGCCGCCCTACTGCGCCCCGCACCACTCGGCCACCATGGCCTCCCTGGTCGGCGGCGGAACCGGCCTGCCACGCCCGGGAGCGGTCTCCCTCGCGCACCACGGCGTGCTCTTCCTGGACGAGGCCGCCGAGTTCCACGCCAGCGTGCTGGACGCCCTGCGCCAGCCCCTGGAGTCGGGCCACGTCGTCATCGCCCGGGCCGCCGGGATACTGCGGATGCCCGCGAAGTTCCTCATGGTCCTGGCCGCCAACCCCTGCCCGTGCGGCCGCCACGGCACCCCCGGCGACGTCTGCGAGTGCCGGCCCTCCTCGATCAAGCGGTACCGGGCCCGGCTCTCCGGCCCCCTGATGGACCGCGTGGACCTCAGGGTCGCCGTCGAACCGGTCGCCCGGGAGGAACTGCTGCGGCTGCACACCGGCGCCGAGCCCTCCGCCGCCGTGGCCGACCGGGTGCGCACGGCGCGGGAGCGGGCCGCCCGCCGCTACGAAGGGCTGCCCTGGCGCACCAACAGCGAGGTCCCGGGCCACGAACTCCGCACCCGCTGGCACGTCCAGCCGGGCGCACTGCTCAAGGCCGAGCTGGACCTCGACCGGGGCCTGCTCACCGCCCGCGGCCTGGACCGGGTGCTCCGGGTCGCCTGGACCCTCGCCGACCTGGCGGGCCGCGACCGGCCCTCGGGCAACGACGTCAACCTGGCCCTGGAGCTGCGCACCGGCGTCCGGCGCGGCGCGGTCCTGGAAGGGATCGCCCCATGAGCGACACGGAGCTGCTCACCCGCGTCTTCCTGGCCCGGGTCGTCGAGCCCGGCGACCAGACCGCCGGGCGCTGGGTGCGGGAGCTGGGCGCGCACGCGGTGGCGGACCGGCTGCGCACGGGCGGCGGGCCCCTGCCCGGCGTGGGCGCCAAGCGGTGGGCGGGCTTGCTGGCCCGCGCGGCGCGGGCCGATCCCCGGGCCGACCTCGCCGTCGCGCGGGAGGCGGGCGCACGGTTCGTGTCGCCCGGCGACACCGAGTGGCCCAGCCAGCTCGACGACCTGGGCGACGCCCGCCCCCTGGGTCTGTGGGTGCGTGGCCGTCCCAGTCTGCGGATGTGGGCGCTCCGGGCCGTCGCCGTCGTCGGGGCCCGGGCCTGTACCGAGTACGGCGCGCACATGGCGGCCGTCCTCGCCGCGGGGCTCGCCGAGCGCGGCTGGGTGGTGGTGTCCGGCGGCGCCTACGGAGTCGACGGCGCCGCCCACCGCGGAGCCCTCGGCGCCGGCGGGGCCACCGTCGCCGTGCTGGCCTGCGGGGTCGACCGCCCCTATCCCCCGGGTCACACCGAGCTGATCAACCGGATCGCCGAACAGGGACTGGTGGTGGGGGAGCTGCCGCCCGGCGAGCACCCGACGCAGAGCAGGTTCGTGCTCCGCAACCGGGTCATCGCCGCGCTCACCCGGGGCACCGTCGTCGTGGAGGCCGCCCACCGCAGCGGCTCGCTGGTCACCGCGCGGGCGGCGCAGCGGCTCGGCCGGTTCACCATGGGCGTGCCCGGACCGGCCACCAGCGGCCTCTCGGCCGGGGTGCACGAGCTGCTCCGCGGGGAGGCCGCGCTGGTCACCGACGCCGCGGAGGTCGTCGAGCTCGCGGGCGACATGGGCGAGCTGGCCCCGGCCAGACGCGGCCCCGTACTCCCGCGCGACCTGCTGGAACCGGCCGCCCGGCAGGTCCTGGCCGCGCTGCCCGGCAACCGGCCCGCCTCACCCGAAGAGGTGGCACGTGGCGCGCAGACGTCCGAGGACGAGGCCGTCGCGAGACTGTACGAACTCCGAGCACTTGGTTACGTCGAACGACACGGCGATGGCTGGAAGTTGACACGCCAGGCGATGATCTCGGTCCGGGCCGGTCGGAGCCGGTGCTGACCGAGCGTGTTCGGCCGTCCGGGGGAACCCCCGACGGCCTTGGGAATTCCCGGAGTTGACGCTTGCGGCCGATCACGCAGAGCGACGCGCCGAGCGTGGCGGGGCGCGCCGTACAGGGGGTTCGCGCAGGGGTGGAGCCTCGCTGTTCGCGCACCGCGACTCCCCAGTCACGCTACGCTCACGAAAGGCCTGACGCAGACCGCGCCAACCGACACGAGACCGACACCTCGCCCGACCATCGCTCCGCACTCCCCGCTCACCCCCGCTCCGCGGCACGACACAGCACTTCCTGGCACTTCACGGCAGAACGGCACAAGGCGACGAATGCCCCAGCACACCTCCGGGTCCGACCGGGCGGCGATCCCCCCAGCCGCCCGCGACGGTGGCAACGTGCGGCCGCCCGCTCCCTCGACGCTCGACGAGCTGTGGCGGTCGTACAAGGCGACGGGGGACGACCGGCTGCGGGAACAGCTGATCCTGCACTACTCGCCGCTGGTCAAGTACGTGGCCGGGCGGGTGAGCGTGGGCCTGCCGCCCAACGTGGAGCAGGCCGACTTCGTCTCCTCCGGGGTGTTCGGGCTCATCGACGCGATCGAGAAGTTCGACGTCGACCGGGAGATCAAGTTCGAGACGTACGCGATCACCCGGATCCGGGGAGCGATGATCGACGAGCTCCGGGCGCTGGACTGGATCCCGCGCTCGGTCCGGCAGAAGGCACGGAACGTGGAGCGGGCCTACGCCACCCTGGAGGCGCGGCTGCGGCGCACGCCCTCGGAGGGCGAGGTCGCCGCCGAGCTGGGCATCGAGGTGGACGAGCTGCACGCCGTCTTCAGCCAGCTGTCGCTGGCCAACGTGGTGGCGCTGGAGGAACTGCTGCACGTCGGCGGTGAGAGCGGCGACGGCCTGAGCGTGATGGACACGCTGGAGGACACCGCGGCGGACAACCCCGTCGAGGTGGCCGAGGACCGGGAGCTGCGGCGGTTCCTGGCGCGGGCGATCAACACGCTGCCGGAGCGGGAGAAGACCGTGGTGACCCTCTACTACTACGAGGGGCTCACGCTCGCGGAGATCGGGAACGTGCTCGGGGTCACCGAGAGCCGGGTGAGCCAGATCCACACCAAGTCGGTGCTGCAGCTGCGGGCCAAGCTGGCGAGTTTCGGCCGCTGATCCGGGTTTTCGGCCGTCGGCAGCGGTCGACGGGCCGTCTCCGGTCGTGCTGTCTCCCCTCCGGCCCGGTGCGTCCGTAAAGTGGTTGACGTGCCAAGGATTCGAGCGGCCTCCGTGGCCGAGCACCGGTCGATGCAGCGAGCCGCCCTGCTGGACGCGGCGCGTTCCCTCCTGTCCGAGGGCGGGACGGAGGCGCTGACCTTCCCCGCGCTCGCCGAGCGCACGGGGCTGGCCCGGTCGTCCGTCTACGAGTACTTCCGCTCCCGGGCCGCCGTGGTCGAGGAGCTGTGCGCGGCCGACTTCCCCGTGTGGGCGGCGGAGGTCGCGGCGGTGATGGAGCGGGCGCCCACCGCCGAGAGCAAGGTCGAGGCCTATGTGCGGCAGCAGCTCGCCCTGGTCGGGGACCGGCGGCACCGGGCGGTGGTCGCGATCTCGGCGAGCGAGCTGGACGCGGGGGCGCGGGAGAAGATCCGGGCCGCGCACGGCGGGCTCGTCGCGCTGATCGTGGAGGCGCTCGGAGAGCTGGGGCATGAGCAGCCCCGGCTCGCGGCGATGCTGGTGCAGGGGGTCGTGGACGCCGCGGTACGGCGGATCGAGCTGGGCGCGGCGGAGGATCCGTCGGTGATCACCGACGCGGCCGTGGCCATGGCCTTGCGGGGTGTGCGGGGCTGACGCCGGCGGGGGCCGGGGGGTGGGGACGCTTACCGGCGCTTGCCGGGTGCAGCCCGCGCCCACCCGTGCCGCCCCAGCGGCACGACTGCCCGCGGCCATAGCGCCCGTAAGGGGCCGCTGGGGGTATACCCCCTGCCGAAGGCTGGGGGAGGAACTGCGCGACCAGCCCCCACCGGCCCCGCACTCGCGCGCCCCTCCGCAATCACCCCCTCGGCAGCGGCACCCCCAGCACCGGCAACAACCTCGGCGGCCCCGCGTTCCGCAGCCACGGCGGCAACAGCAGCAACGGGTCCAGGTAGACGTCCCCCCTGAGCAGCCCCCAGTGCACGCACCCCTGCCCTCCGCAGTGCGCACCCCCCGCCTCCACCGTGCCCACGACCTCCCCCGCCGCCACCTCGTCCCCCTTCCGGACGGTCGCCGTCACCGGCTCGTACGTGGTGCGGAGATCCGTGCCCGTCAGCTGCACCGCCACCACACCCCGCCCCGCCACCCGCCCCGCGTAGGAGACCCGGCCCGCCGCCACCGTCCGCACCGGCGCACCGGGGGCCGCGCCCAGATCGACCCCCCGGTGCCCGGGGCCGTACACCGTCACCGGTGGCTCCCAGCCGCGCAGGACCGGTGGCCGTACCCCCACCGGCCAGGCGCGGGCGACCGCCGGCACCGGCGGCCCGGCAGGGGGCGGCGGCCCGTCCGCCCCGACCCCGGCCCGGGCCGCGGCCGCTCCCAGGGCCAGCGGCAACACCGTCGCCGCCCACATCCATCGCATCGCGCGTCGCATGACCACCATGGCCGAACGCTCCCGCACCCGCGCCGATCATGGCCGGTACCTGTGGATTACTCCCGAGTTGTGGACAGCGGCGTCACCCGGCGCCCCGCCGGTCCCGTACACTTCCCTTGGCGATCCGGGTCACCGGGTCGACTTCGCACGCCCCGACACCCGGCCTTCACCAGCAGGTGTCAGCGCTTCTCGGTCCTTCGTGGCACAGCGCACACGGGCGTCAGGCGCGGGAGCCGTCCGGCCCCCGCGGCACAACCGAGAAATTCAAGGAGATACGGCCATGGCCGTCGTCACGATGCGGGAGCTGCTGGAGAGCGGCGTCCACTTCGGTCACCAGACCCGTCGCTGGAACCCGAAGATGAAGCGCTTCATCTTCACCGAGCGCAACGGCATCTACATCATCGACCTGCTCCAGTCGCTGTCGTACATCGACCGCGCCTACGAGTTCGTCAAGGAGACCGTCGCCCACGGCGGCACGGTCATGTTCGTCGGCACTAAGAAGCAGGCGCAGGAGGCCATCGCCGAGCAGGCCACCCGCGTCGGCATGCCCTTCGTCAACCAGCGCTGGCTGGGCGGCATGCTCACCAACTTCTCGACCGTCTACAAGCGTCTGCAGCGCCTCAAGGAGCTCGAGC
>NZ_JAEKKT010000117.1 GCF_019510245.1 Streptomyces sp.
GTGAATACCGTCGCAAAGCTGATGGCCGAGCTCGGGCTGGCCGGACGGAAGGTCCGCCGGCGCCGGTCACTGACCAGGCCGGGCAAGCGGCCCGCGGCCCCGGACTTCGTCCGCCGGGACTTCACCGCCGAGGAGCCTGACCTCGTCTGGGTGGGCGATATCACCGAGATCGACACTGGCGAGGGCAAGCTCTACCTGGCTACGGCGGTCGATCTGTTCTCCCGCCCGCTGCTCGGTTTCGCGATGGGCGCCCGGCATGGCGCCGAGCTGGTGGTGGCCTCACTCAACATGGCGGCGGCCACCCGTGGAGGCGACGCCCGCGGCGTGATCATGCACACGGACAGGGGTAGCGAGGGTGAATTCAACTGGTCGTCGCAACACCCTGATCTCGGAGGCGTGCGACGTGGCCACGGCGGACTGGAGCTTGAAGACCAGCGATGTTCGGGAGGATCGGCGTCGGCAGTGGCAGGCTGACCGTGCGTTGCGGCCGGCGATGCGTTCGCCGGGGCGGCCTGATCCGTCTCGGGTCGTGCAGCACCAGTTCTGGCGACTGATCGCCACGGGGGTCACGACGGTGGAGGCGTCGCTGGCAGTTGGCGTGTCGTGGCCGGTGGGTGCGAGGTGGTTTCGTCACGCTGGCGGCATGCCTCCGATCTCGTTGGCCGAACCCTCAAGCGGGAGCTGGTCGCCTGCCTGCGCACCGGACGGGCACTTCGAGAGCCCCGGGCGAGATCACGGAACAAGCCGCAGGGGCATGTCACCGCGGACGTCGTCTTGAGCGAACGCCCTGCTGAGGCCGCAGACCGTGCTATGCCGGGGCACTGGGAGGGTGACCTGATCATCGGGACCGGCCGGTCCGCCATCGGCACGCTCGTCGAGCGCAGCAGCCGGTCCACGATCCTGGTCCACCTGCCCCGGCTGGAGGGCTGGGCCCAGAAGCCCCCGGAGAGGAACAGCCCGTCGCTGGGCGGCTACGGCGCCGCCGCGATGAACGCCGCGCTGATGGCGTCGGTGACGCGGCTGCCCGAGCAACTGCGCAGGACCCTGACCTGGGACCGCGGGAAGGAGCTCTCCGGCCATGCCCAGTTTACGCTCGAGACCAAGACGAAGGTGTTCTTCGCCGACCCGCACTCGCCCTGGCAGCGTCCGACGAACGAGAACACGAACGGGCTGCTGCGCCAGTACTTCCCCAAGGGGACCGACCTGGCCAGGTGGTCTGCCGAGGACCTCGAGGCCGTCGCCCTGGCGATCAACAACCGACCCCACAAGATCCTCGGCTGGAAGACTCCCGCCGAGGTATTCGGCGAGCACCTACGCTCGCTACAACGGCCCGGTGTTGCAACGACCGGTTGAACTCGCCCAGTACTGCTCACGGCGGTTCAAGAGGGCCTGCCGCAAGCTGAGCATCGTGCAGTCGATGGGCAGAGTCGGATCTTGTTTCGACAACGCCGTGAGCGAGGCGTTCAACATCGTGCTCAAGGTCGAGTACGTCCACCGGCACACCTTCCGCACCCGCACCCAGGCCCGCATCAAGATTGCCACCTGGATCACCGACTTCTACAACACCAGGCGGCTACACAGCGTATGCGGGTTCAAGAGCCCGATCGACTACGAACGCGAGTACAGGGCCAGCCTCGCCGAGGGACTGGCCGCAACAGATCGTCTCCACGCTGCGAGGGGATTGACACATGCTCGCCGATCCGGAGTGGGCAGACCTCCTGACCGACGAGGACAAACGCGCCCTGACCCCGCTGTTCTGGATGCACATCCAGCCCTTCGGCGAGATACGGCTGAATGTGGGCCGCCGTCTTCAGCTCGCCCGGCCCGTCCCGCAGGAGCCAGACCCCGAGCCGGCCGCCGCGTAGCCCGACCCCAGAACCTCAGAGGACCCCGACCGCGGCCGGGGTCCTCTGACATGCGCGCATACGGAGCGCCTTCGATCCAAAAGCTACTGGCGGGTTACTTGTCACGTGGTTCGCCGCTCGTTAACGACACCCCCGTAAAGGGCGCCGGGGGTACCCCCGGCCGAAGGCTGGGGGAGGAACTGCGCGACCAGCCACGACGCCGCCGCAGCCGACAGACGGCATAGCGCGGCGGTGCCGCCGTCGCACTCAGCAGGCAGCGAGAGTCAGCTCGGGCACGCCATGGGCATCCTCGGCCCCGATGACAGCCGTGAACGCCTCGGTGCGCACGGTGAGGTCGCCCTCGAAGGACGGCGCGAAGTCACCGCCGGGCCCGTACCGCACGGCGAACACGTGCAGGTGCTCCGGTGCGCCCGGCGCCGGTTCGGCCTCGTACGCCGTGGAGGCGACCAGGTGGCGCCAGCCCTCGTCCGGGTCGCCGTACCCGCGCGGGTCGGCGGCGAGCGCGAACGCGGCCTGTTCCTGGGTGAGTTCGGCACGCGCGTCGAAGTGGTCCGCGCCCTGCCGGCCGGGATGCGTCAGCCGCAGGGCTCCCGCCGCGGCGGCCTCGCCCTCGGCGACCCGGCGCACCCGGTCGCCGTCGTCGGCCGCATAGGGCAGCCCGGCCAGCAGGTACGGCGTCCCGCCGAGGCGCTCCACGGCCACCGTCACCCACAGCCGGGTGCCGTCCGTGACGTACAGGGAACGCACGTGGCGCAGGACATGGTCCCGCCCCACCACCGGCTTGCCGACCAGCTTGGCGGTCAGGCCGTCGGCACGGACGTCCCGGACCCGGACCTCGCCCATCGGCCTGCAGTACAGGAAGCCGCCCAGGACCGGCCCGAAGCCGTGCTGCCGGTTCACCGCCGCCGGCAGGTAGTAGGTGCCGCCCGCCTCCACCAGGGACGGGGTCATGCGGTGGTCGAAGGCCACCGAGACCGATCCGGCGCGGAGCCGGTGGCGGGCGGGGGCCGTCGACGGTTCGCGGTGCCAGGGGGTGGTGTCCTGGATCTGCCAGACGAGCATCCACGCGAAGTGCCCGTCGACACCGCCGTCCGGCTTGACCGCGTGCCGGCCCCAGTTGGTGTCGCCCCGGTAGCGGCCCAGGTCGGAGCCGATCCGGGCGCCGAAGTAGCGCAGCCCGAGCACCGACTCGAAGCCGGAGTGCTGTTCGCTGTAGCGGGGCCCGCCGTTGTCGAAGCCGCCGTTCGGCAGGCGGGCGTCGATGTAGCGGGCGAGCGCGTCGCCGTCCTCGGCGAACATCTCCGCGCCGCTGATCCGGTGCGCCTGGGCGAGGAAGGACAGCGAGATGGGGCCGTAGTTGTTGTCGTAGGCGCCGCCGTGCTCGGGCGGCAGCAGCGCGCCCCGGTCGAGGACTCGGTGGGCGCGGATCCTGTCGGTGTACAGGGCGAGTGCCCGCTCGCGGACCGGCTGCGCCACCTCGGGCGGGAGGTGCCGGGCCAGCATCAGCCCGCCGACCACACACCCGATGGCCTGGTTGCCGGCCTCCTGCGGGTTGAAGAAGGTGGCCTCGGTCAGCCAGCGCCAGTAGCCGCGGCCCAGCTCGACCAGCTCCGCGCGCGGTCCGTCGTCGACGAGGCCGTCGGAGAGGTCGAGGACGTTCACGGCCTGGAGCAGCGCCCAGACCGTGCTGGGCCAGTCCCCGATCGGGTGCGCGCCCGCCTCCAGGACGTAACGGGCGTACGGGAGACCGGAGTCGCGGACGGTGAGGTTCGGGTAGCCGGGGTTGTCCCCGGTGTAGACCCGTTCACGCAGATGGAAGGCGAGGCTGCGGCGCACCGCCTCCGGCAGCCGCGGGTCCTTGGACCGCTGCCAGGCCAGGGCCAGCAGGGAGGTGACGCCGAGGGAGGTGTCGCCGATGTCGTCGTCCGCGTCGGGGTGTTCGAGGTTGCCCTCGGGGGTGAGGCGGGCCAGGGCCTGTTCGGCGACGTCGGCGAGGACCGCGTCGTACGCCTCGGGGGTGGACGGCAGGTCGTGCAGCGGGCCGAGCTGGCGCGGCAGGTGCATCGGGGGAGGTCAGCCCTTCGTTGCCGGAGGTGGCCGTGGCGGACATGGTCAGGGTCGGACGCCGGGGGCGGGAGGACGCCGGGCGCGCAGGGTGACGGTCAGTGTCTGCGGGCCGTGCCCACCGAGGTAGACGCGGTTCCCGGTCGTCGCGTCGGTGCCGCCCACCACGGTGTGGTCCTGCCCCGGGTCGTACCGTAGTACGTCGCTCCGCTCCGGTCCGGCGAGCGGTTCGCCGGCCTCGACGGCGGCCTCGACCCGGATCTCGTCGGCACCGGCCCGGTAGGTCACCGGCCCGGTCGTCAGGCACCAGCGTCCGTCGCCGACCGGTACGGCGCCCACTGGCACGCCCCCCGGCCGGAAGGTCAGTTCGAGGGCCCAGGGCACCCGTGGGCCGCTGATGTCGATCCGCAGGTCGGCGCCGTCGTCCCGCAGCTCCGCTTCGACGCGGGTCGTGTGGGAGACCTCGTCCCGAGGCCGGTCCGAGAAGGCCATCGCGGCCGAGAAGCGTCCCTCGTCCGCCACGCGGTAGGCGCCGTCGTCCCGTCGCCGGTCCGGCGGGAGCGGCTGGTAGTAGGCGGCCGTCAGGGTCTCGGTGAGCCGGTACCGGTGACCGGCGACCTGCTGCATGTCGGCTGCGCGGAACGGGCCCAGGTCGAAGAAGCCCCGGGAGAGCCGGACCGCGTCGAGGACGGCGTCGCCGGCGAACAGGCGCAGGAAGGTGGGGTTGCAGGCGAGTCCCGAGCGGATGCGCCGGTGCCCGGGCACGTCCGAGCCGCCGTACAGGACGGTGTGCGCGGTGGCGGAGGCACGTGAGGCGAGGCGCGCCGTGCCGAGGTACCGGTCGCGGGGCAGGGGCTCCGCATCCGGTGCCGGCAGGGCGTGGCACAGGTCGGGGGTGAGGAGGGTCTCGGCGAGCAGGCCGGGGTCGTCGACCCCGCCGGCCGCTGCCAGGCGCGCCGCCCGGGCGAAGTCGCCCCGGCCGGTGCGGACCGCGAGCAGCCGGTAGTGCGGCAGGTACGGCGCCAGCGGGAACGGATGGTGCTGGTCCTGCCGGCGCGAGTGGACGGTCTCCACCGTGCCGTCCGGCCTGATCAGGTCCAGGGTCGCGGTGAGGTTGCGTTCGACGGCGTCCCGCAGGTCGGGGCGGCCGAGGACGTCGGCCAGGAGCAGCAGCGACGGGTTGGAGACGTGGGCCGCGTAGTTGGCGCTGCGCTCCGAGTACAGGCCGTCCGCGTCGATGTCGACGCCCTCGGCGAGCCATGCGTCGATGCGGTCGAGCAGCCTGCTGTCCGGGAACGACCGGTGCAGCCGGGCCAGCGCCGCGCACAGTTCCCAGCGGTGGTTCGGGGTGTGCACCCCGCCGGTGAGGAGGGCGGCGGAGGCGGCGCCGGCGATCTCGGCGAGCGCGGCCGTGACGTCGCACAGTTCCGGTCCCGCGCCGGCGGCGAGGACGTGCGCGTCGCACACGTCGTTCACGGTGAACGCGGAGTCCGGCGGTGACTGCACGTTGTCGCCGCCGGCGAAGAGGCCGGAGGCGGTCTGCGCGGCCAGCAGGGCGCGGAGGTGGGTCAGCGCGGCGGCGACGGCCCGGCTGCTGCCGTGCAGTGCCGAGTCCGCGGAGCGGTACGCCGCGACCAGGGTCTTCACCCGGCGGGCCAGGACGCGGTGGGTCACACCGGCGGGTTCCTCCTCGGGGCGGGCCGCCAGCGGGGCGGCCGACCGGTCGGCGGCTCCGGCCACCGCGCGGAGGAACTCGTGGTCGAGCGGGGTGGGCACGGTCAGTCCTTCAGTCCGGCGTTGATGTCGGCGCCCATGACGTAGCGCTGGAAGACCAGGAAGATCACGATCAGCGGGATCATGGAGATGACCGAGGCGCCGAGCAGGACCGACCAGTTGATGTTCTGCGCGCCGACGATGCTCTGGATGCCGATCTGCACGGTGAACTTGTTGGGGTCGTTGAGCATCAGCAGCGGCCAGATGTAGTCGTTCCACCGCCACTGGAAGGACAGGATGGCGAGGGTCAGCATGATGGGCCGGGAGAGCGGCACCATGATCCGCAGGAAGATCGACAGTTCGCGGGCACCGTCGATGCGCGCCGCTTCCACGAGTTCGTCGGGAACCGTCAGGAAGAACTGGCGGAACATGAAGCATCCGGTCGCGGTGAGCACCGCCGGGAGGATGATGCCGGCGAACGAGTTGTACAGGCCGAGGTTGCGAACCACCAGGAACTCCGGGGCCAGCATGACCTCACCCGGCAGCATCGTGGTGGCCAGGATGCAGATGAAGAACGCCTTGAGCCATCTGTTGTCGTATTTGGCCAGCGCGTACCCGGTGCAGCAGCTCACTCCCACCGTGAGGATCGTCGTGATCACACACACGATGGTCGTGTTGATGAAGAACTGGGAGAAGTTGGCACTGCGCCACGCCGTCAGGTACCCGGACAGGGTGGGGTGGTGCGGAACCAGCGTCAGCGGATAGGAGAACAGGTCGCTGGCCGGCTTGAGGGAGCTGAGGATGAACCACAGCACCGGTAGCCCGTAGAGGCACGCGAGGATCCACAGCAGGGTGGTCGCGGACACCGCCTGTCGGATCCCACCGCTCGCCGCGGCGCGGGTCCGCTTCTTGGAAACAGTCCGACCGGGATCGGCGTCGGCGTTGCGAGGCATGTCTGTGGTTGTCATCGGTTCTCCACCCGCCGGTTGACGATCAGCTGGATGATCGCGACGGCCATCAGGATGAGCATGAGCACGAACGACGCGGCGCTCGCATAGCCGATCTGGCCCCGTTGGAAGCCGGTCTGGTAGATGTACTGGACAAGCAGGTTGTTCGACGTTCCGGGTCCGCCGTTGTTCAGGGAGACGAACACCGGATATTCCTTCATCGCGTTGATCGTGTTGAGCAGGACGACGATGAAGGAGGTCGGTGCGATGCTCGGCAGCGTGATGCTCAAGAACTGGCGCCATGGTCCGGCGCCGTCGAGCGATGCCGCCTCGTAGTACGACACCGGTACGTTCTTGATCGCCGCGATGAACAGCAGCATCGTGAAACCCGTCCACATCCAGGACGCCGCCATCACCACCACGAGCAGCGACAGGTCCGCGTTCGACTGCCACGGAACGGCACTGCCGCCGAGCTTCTCGATGACGTAGTTGACCAGGCCGAAGTTCTCACCGAACAGCCACCGCCACAGCACACCCACGACGATGGGCGACAGCAGCCACGGGATGAAGAAGATGACGCGGGCGACGGACGAGCCCTTGGCGTGCTTGTTCACCACCAGGTTGGCGGCGAGCAGCGAGAGCGCGAAGTTCAGCGGCACGAAGAGCACGGTGTACAGAAGCGTCCGGGTCAGCGCGTCGTAGAACGTGGAGTCCCCGAACAGGTTGTGGTAGTTGTCCAGTCCGATGAACTGGAACGCGCCCACACCGGTGTAGTTCGTGAAGGAGTAGACGAGCCCGATCACCGCCGGCCAGACGAAGAACAGCGCGAAGAGCACGACATTGGCCGCAATGAGGGTGAGCGGCGCAAGGGTGTACTTACTGCGTCTTCTGGGCGGGCTCGCGGACACGGCCGAGGCGCGTTTTGTCATCTTCCTGACTCCGTGCTGGTGGAATGGGTTGCGGTGGGTTCACGCGATGAGCCCGGCATCACGTGGTTGGCCAGGGCGGGGCGGCGGGGGCTCGGTCCCGCCGCCCGGCCCTGGGGTCTGCGATCAGCCGCCGACCTGCTGGTTGTAGCCGGCCACGATGTTCTCCAGCGCCTTGTCGGACGACTGCTGGCCGTTGATCGCCTTGCCGAGCTCCGTCTTGGTCGGGTCGGTGGTGAGGCTCTTGCCCTTCAGCACCCAGTCCGTCTGCGCACCGTTGAAGTAGCCGGAGATCGGGGCGTACAGCGGGATCTCCTCGTTGTACAGCTTGAACGCCGACTGCGCCGCGTCGGACTTGAAGGGGTAGTTCGGGGTCAGGCCGCTCTCGACCGGGAGGAATCCGGAGCTCTCGACCAGCTCGGTGTACTGCTTCGGGTCGTACACCCAGGTCATGAACTTCTTCGCGGCGGTGGCCGCGGCGCCGTTGTTGTTGAAGCCCACCATCAGGCCGCCGCTGTTGACGTCGCTGGCCTGCACGGGCTGGGCGGGGGTCGGGACGCTGGCCCAGTCGAACTTCTTGATGCTGTCCGCGAACGCGGCGACCTGCCACACGCCGGACCAGTAGGCGACCACGTCACCGCTCTGGAACATCGCGGACGGGTCGGCGCCGCTGGTCCACACCGACTTCGGCATGGTCTTGTCGTCGTTCCATCCGACGAAGGTCTTCACGGCCTTCTTGGTCGCCGCGTCCACCGAGAACTTGCCGGAGGAGTCCGCGTGGACGTACTGGCCGCCCATCTCGTACACCATGGCGCGCAGGCGCGACGGCGACTGGTCGAAGGTCAGCGAGTACTTGGCGCCGGTCTTCTCCCGGACCTTGTTCGCGGCCGCGATGAAGTCGGTCCAGGTCCAGGTCTTCGAGGGCGAGGCGGGGAAGGAGACGCCGGCCTTCTTGAAGAGCGTCGTGTTGATGAACAGCCCGGACGCGGTGACGTCCGAGGGGATGGCCAGCACCTTGCCGGACGAGTCCTTCGCCAGGAAGTTGGCGTTGATGTTGTAGCTCTTGTTGCCGGCGATGGAGCTCAGGTCGATCAGCTTGTTCGACCAGATCGGGTCCAGCGCCGGTACGGCCGCCACGTCGGGCAGAGCATTCGCCTGCGCGGAGTTGTGCAGCTTCGTCGTGTAGCCGTCGTAGGGGATGTTGACGAGCTTGACGTCGACGCCGGCTTCCTTCTTGTACTGCGCCACCAGCTTCTTCCAGCCCGCGTCCTGCCCCGGAACCGTGGAGATCCAGAAGGTCAGCGACTTGGAGGTCCCGCCGGAGCCGGAGCCCGAGCCGCAGGCGGAGAGCAGCAGGGCTCCTGCCGCGGTCGCGGCAGCGAGGGGAACAAGGCGGCGCATACCGCCGCGGCCGAGTCGGCTGGAACGCCGCACACCCACAGTGGTCATCTTCGATCCCATTTCTTCGGAGGGACGGAGCACGGCGCCGGCTGAGGCGGCACGGGTGCATTTTGAAGGAAAAGTCGCTTTCCGGGGGGCGCGGCCTCGCCCGGCCGCATCGTCCACGCGGGGCGAGATCCCCGGCCGTCCTGGCCGTCACCGCACGGACACGCCCTCGTGTGGTTGCCGTACGTCGTGTACGGGCTGGGAGGCTCACCCCAAGCCGGTGTCCCGACCGACTTAGAAAGCGCTTGTCCGGACATTGGCAGACCGATCAGGAAGCCGTCAATCCTTCACCTGCGCGCCTTCGGTCACGGTTTGGACTCCCTTGGCCACGGCGAGCCGGGCGGCACCCACCACGGTACCCAGATCGCCGATCTGGCTGCTGACCACCTCGGTGGGCCAGCTCAGCCGCCCCAGCTCGGCCCGCACCCCGGGCAGGACCTGCGGGTCCGCGCCCGTGCTGCCGCCCAGCACGATCAGCCCCGGGTCCAGTACGGCGGCCACCGCGGCGGCCAGCCGGCCCACGTCGGCGGCGTGCCGGGCGACCACGGCACGGGCGGGCTCCCGGCCCTGGGCCGCCAGCGCGAAGAGCCGGTCGGCGGTGCGCGGGGGCGGGCCGTCGGCCTCCCGCCAGGCCTCGGCGGCGCGGCGCAGCAGGGCCTGCGAGCCGACGTAGGCCTCCAGGGCCTCCTGACGGGGCTCCCGGTCGTCGTCCCAGGGGTAGGGCAGCCGGGCGAGCTCACCGGCCGCGCCGTTGGCGCCGCGCAGCACGTGGCCGCCGATGACGATGCCCAGACCGATACCGACACCGATCCGCAGGTAGCCGAAGGTGCGCCGGCCCCGGGCTGCACCCTCGTGGAGTTCGGCGAGGGCCGCGCAGTTCACGTTGTTCTCCAGGTGGACGGGGACTCCGGGCGGCAGGGCGACGGAGACCGCGTCGAAGACGGGCCCGGCCTTGGCGGTCGCCGGGCGCATGCCGGTGCCCGCCCGGTCGGGGGCGGTGACGTCACCGACGGCGACGACGATGGCCCGCAGCGGGGCGCCCGCCGGCAGCGCGGCCAGCGCCTCGCGGACGGCGTCGGCGGCCCGGGGGCGGGGCGTGTCCGCCTCGGCGAGCAGGGCACCGTCCAGGGCGCAGGCGCGGACCCGGATCCGGGCCGGGCCCAGGTCGACCGCGAGGACCGAGCCGGCGGCGGGTCCGAGACCGTAGACGGCGGCGGACCGCCCGGTGCCGCCGGAGGCGGTGCCGGAGTGGGTGGCCAGTCCCGCCCCCTCCAGTTCCGCGACGGCGGCGGAGACCGTCGGCTTGGACAGGCCCGCGAGGCTCGCGAGCTGCGGCCGGGTGGCGCTGCCGGCTTGTGCGAGCACGGCGAAGACCGCGCCGGCGCTCTCGGTGAGCCGGGAGGCCTCAGCCACGACGTGTTCCACAGTTCCCCCATGGGTCAGGGGCCGCGCTCCCCCGGTGTGGCGGGATGCGGCGATATGCGGTGCCGTTGTGCCGCGCGGTTCTGGCCTCGACAACGTCCCGTCGATCGAGTCCGCGGCAACTCTTGACGCACTGTACTTCGTTAGTTAACTTCCTAACGAAGTACACGGTACTCGCCTGCCGTGCTCCGCAAGAAGCCCGTCCCGGGGCTTCCCTACGTGCTCAACTCCTGTTCGGCCAGAAACGGTTCGCCCGCCGTCGCAGCACAGTGCCAGGCTCTTCGGCGCTGTCCGCTCAGACGACGAAAGAGGATCCGTGCAGGACGCTCCTTCTTCTCCGCTCGTGGTCGGCATCGACGTGGGCGGCACCAAGACCCAGCTCCGCGCCCTCGCCGGCCGGGACCGGGTCGCCGACCACGTCCGCCCGAGCAGCGGCTGGCGGCCGCACGACGCGGCCGCCGCGGCCCGCTGGCTGACCGCGCTGGTCCACGACGCACTGCCCCCCGGTACCCGCCCGGCCTCCCTGGCCGTCGGCGGGCACGCCTGTGAGACCCCCCGCCAGTGCGCCGGCATCGCCGCCGCCCTGCGGGACCTCCTCGACGTGCCGGTCCGGGTGGTGGGCGACGCCGAGCTCCTCGTCCCCGCCGCCGGCCTGGACAAGGGCGTCGGCCTGGTCGCCGGCACCGGCTCGGTGGCCGTCGGCCGGCAGGCCGACGGCAGCCCCGTGCAGGTGGGCGGCTGGGGCGCGGTCCTCGGCGACGAGGGCGGCGCCGCCGGGCTCGTCCGGGAGGCCGCCCGCGCCGTCTGGGCCGCGCACGACCGCGGCGAGGCGCCCGACGCGCTCACGACCGGCCTCGTCGCCGCCTTCGGGGTGGCGGAGGTGCCCGCGCTCGGCGCCGCGCTGGAGGGCGCCGCCGACGTCTCCGCGGAGTGGGGCCGGCACGCACCGGTGCTCTTCGCCGCGGCCGACGCGGGCTCCCGGCTCGCCGCGGACGTGATAGCCGACGGCGGCCGTGCCCTCGCCGGCCTGGTGGCCCGGCTCGCCGACCGCGGCCTCGCCGTGGACGACGTGGTGGTCGCGGGCGGCACGATCCTCTCCCAGCCGCGCCTGTACGACGCCTTCGCCGCCGCGCTCGCCGCATCCGTACCGGGAGCGCGGCCCCAGCCGTTGCGGCTCCCGCCGGTCGAGGGAGCGGTGGCCCTGGCGCGTTCGATCCTGTGAGGAACTGTCCGCAGCCCGTCCGTCCCGCACGCCTGGACCACGGGCCGTTCGACGCTGCGAACGCGCAGGTCCCGGGCGGTTCTTCCGATGAACCACAGGGCTGTCGTTCAACTCCGGGTCACCCGGCGGTCGTCGGACGATGACCGCCAGGACACGAACTCGCCCTAGAACTTCGCTCGTTCAACACTTTTCCCACGCGATCCCGCACGCTCACGCGCATCCGGAGCACCGGCCGTCCGCGTGAACTCCCCCGAAGAACTCATGAGAGGCACCTCCATGCCGTCACCTGCCGGGCACCACCCCGCTTCTCCGGCCCGTGGACTCGCCGTCGGCCGACGCGGGTTCCTGAAGACCTCGCTCGGCGCGTCGGCGGGTGTGCTGGCGGCCCCGACCTTCGTCGGCTGGCTCGCGGCCGCCGACGCCAAGGCCGCCACGGCCCTGGCATTCGTCGACGACTACAAGACGAACATCAGCACCAACCTCACCGCCGACACCAACGCGGTGGTCCGCATCCTCGGCGGCTTCGCCCGGATATGGAAGACCGGTTCCGCCTGGAACACCGGCAGCGTGCTGCGCGCCGACATCCTGCGCGACAACATGCGCTACTGCGCCAAGATCACCAGGAAGCGCAGCGCCGCCGACGCCAAGAAGGCGTTCATCTACGACCGCCAGCACCAGAGCTACGCGATGATCGCCGGCCTCGGTCCGCTCGCCGACCTCTACAAGGCCGGTTCCCTCGCGGTCACCTCGATCACCAGCGCCCCCGACGGCACTCCCGCCACCACCGTCAGCGACGCCGTCCCGGCCGACGCCCCGGCGGGCGCGGCGCTCGGCGCGGGCTCGCACGAGTCGGCGCTCGGCAAGGTGGCCACCCTCGTCGACACGCTGCGCGGCAACTACGCCTCCGGCAACCCGTCCAAGTACGCCTACCAGTACCCGCGTCCGTGGCGGATGAACGAGGACAGCGAGGTCGTCGACACCGGAAGGACCGACGCGTACGGCTTCCCGGTGTACGACTCCGAGGTGGCCGTCGCCCCGCAGCTGCTGCGCCAGCGCAGCACCTCCCCCACCGACGACGGCGGTTTCCCCTCCGGCCACACCAACGCCTTCCACCTGGCGGGCCTGGCCTACGCGTACGCGGTGCCGGAACGCTTCCAGGAGCTGGTCACCCGCGCCCTGGAGCTGAGCGACACCCGGATCGTCGCCGGTATGCACAACACGGTCGACGTGATCGGCGGCCGCATCATGGCCACCGCGCTGGCCGCCGCCACCCTCGCCGACCCGGCCAACGCCGACCTGAAGGCGGCCGCCCGCGCCCAGGCGCTCGCCTACTTCGAGGCGCAGACCGGCTCCACCGCCGACACCCTGTACGCCTACGCCCACTCGGCCGACACCGCGACCGACCCGTACGCCGACCGCGAGGCCAACGAGCGCGCGGCCACGCCCCGGCTGACGTACATCCTGGACCGGGAGGGCCGCGAGCTGCCGTTCGACGTGCCCAAGGGCGCAGAGGTGCTGCTGGAGACCCGCCAGCCGTACCTCACCGCCGACCAGCGCCGCGAGGTGCTGCGCACCACCGGCCTGCCGTCCGGGTACGTGCTGCTGGACGGCCCGGAGCAGTGGGGCCGCCTCAACCTGTTCGCCGCCGCGGACGGTTACGGCGCCTTCGACACGGACGTCACGGTCACCCTGGACGCGGCGGCCGGCGGCTTCGCGGCGGCCGACAGCTGGCGCAACGACATCGACGGCCGCGGCGGGCTGACCAAGAAGGGCACCGGCACGCTGACCCTGACCGGCGACAACCGCTACCGGGGCGGCACCGTGCTGGCCGCCGGCACCCTGGTCGCCGCCTCCGAGGACGCGCTGGGCCGCGGTGACGTCCGGGTCTCGGCCGGTACCCTGCGCGTCGCCGGGGAGCTGTTCGTGCGCGGCACGTACACGCAGGACGCGGGCACCCTGGAGGTCACCCTGGCCAAGGGCCGCAAGGCGCCGCTGACGGTCAAGCACCTGGCCGTCCTGGGCCGGGGCACAACCCTGTCCCTGGAGCTCGACACCGAGCGCCCGCCGGCCGCGGGCAGCACCCTCCCGGTCGTCGACGCTCCGCGGCTGCGCGGGCAGTTCGACAAGGTGGAGCTGAACTCCGCCACGCTGCGGGCCGTACCCGTCTACACGGCAGACGGTCTGTCGGTACGACTCGTGAAGCGGTGACGCGCCCGGTGGCGGGAGCGATGCGACAGTAGGGCCCATGACTGCTCGTGATCGCTCCCGTCACCGTGGGCCCGGTGTCCCCGCGGGGCGGATGATGGCAAGCGAACAGCAGTCGGTGCTCGAACCCGACGTCCCCGGCATCGCCGCCGGTCCCGGGCCGCTCCCCCGGCCCTCCGCCGCGGTGCGGCTGACCGCCGCCCTGCGCGCCCGCCGCCGGTGGCTGGTCCCGGTCCTCACGGTGCTGCTGCTCGCCCAGATGGCGGCGGCGATGGTGACCACCGCGGCCCAGCAGACGCCCACCATCGACGAGCCGGTCTACGTGGCCACGGCCACCGACTACCTCCACGAGCACCGGGTGCGCTACAACGCCGAGCACCCGCCGCTCGGCAAGCTCGTCATCATGGCCGGCATCGCCGTCGCCGGCCCGCACTACGACCCGTCGTACCGGGGCGACCAGGGGCAGGTGGGCCGGCACCTGCTGTACTCGTCGGGCAACGACCCCTGGCGGGTGATGCTGTGGGCGCGGCTGCCGGTGATCGTGCTGACGCTGCTGTTCGGCCTGGTCGTCCTCGCCTTCGCCCGCGAGGTTCTCGGTACGGCCGCGGGGCTGCTGGCGCTCGCCCTCTACTGCTTCTCGCCGGACGTCATCGCGCACGGCTCGCTGGCCACCCTGGACGTGCCGTCGGCCGGGTTCGTGCTGACGTCCGCGTGGCTGGTGTGGCGGGCCCGGCGCCGGCCGCGGCGGTATCTGCCCCTGGCCGGGGCCGCGTTGGGGGCCTCGGTGGCGACGAAGATGAGCGCGCTGCCCGCCGTGCCGGTGCTCGTGGCACTGGCGGTGGTGTCGGTGTGGGGCGCGCGCCCCGGCCGCGCGCTGCGCGCCGTGGCGGCCTCGGCCGTGGTCGCCGTGACCGCGGTCGCCGTCGTGTGGCTCTCCTACCTCGCGGTCGACCCACGGCTGCGTCTCCTGTCCGCCGAGCCCACTCCGGCGGTGCACGGTCTGCGCGGACTCCTGGTCGACCTGATGCCCTTTCCGCGGTCCTACCGGGACGGCATGCGGATGCAGTTCGCCCTGGAGGACCACCCCTGGCAGGGCTATCTGTTCGGGCACCTGTACACCGGCTCCCGCTGGTACTACCTGCCGGCCGCCCTGCTGGTGAAGACCCCGCTCGGCATGCTGGCACTGTGGGCGGCCGGTGCCGTCGCGCTGGTGGCGGTACGGCGGCTGCGGCGGGCCGCGCCCTACCTGCTGGTGCCGCCTGCCGTGCTGCTGGCCTCGGCGATGACCGGGTCACGGGACTTCGGGACGCGCTACGCGGTCTTCATGCCGATGTTCCTCGCGGTGGCCGGGGCCGCGGCCCTGACGGTGCGCCGGCGCTGGGCGCGGCCGGTGGGCGGGGCGCTGGTGCTGTTCGTCGCGGTGAGCTCGCTGCGGACGTTCCCGTTCTATCTGCCGTACGCCAACGAGGCGTTCGGGGGTCCGGCGAAGACGCATCTGTGGCTGCACGACTCCAACGTGGACTGGGGGCAGGACCTGGGCCGGCTCGCCGACCGGCTGCGGGAGCACTACCCGGGCGAACGGATCTGGCTGGTCTACAAGGGCAGTGGCGTCCCGGAGTACTACGGGATCCATGCCGCCGACCCCCGCAACGTGCCGCCCGGGAGGGTGCACGGGCTGCTGGTCGTCTCGGACTCGTCGGCCGCCAAGGCACGGGGCAGGCTGGCCGAATTGATCGGCACCAGCCGTCCGGTCGATGATGTCGGTCATTCGATCACCATCTACCGGCGCTGACCGCACGGTCCACCGGCGACGGCCACCGCATTCGTCGCCGGTGAGCGCCCAGTTCCCGGGGCCGGCTCCGCATCCGGAGCGTGCGGCCGCCGGGTCGGTCCGGCGTACCGCACAAGCCCTGGTCACCACGGTCCGTGAGCTATGTTGAGTCCTCGTGGGAGACAAAGGAGGCGCTTCGGTGCCATCGCCGCAGCAGGCACGTGCACAGGCATCCGCGATCACCTCGGGCAAAACCGTGCCGGAGGCGGAGGCCGCGCCCACCTCCCAGCTCCGTGGGCTCTTCGACGGTCCCCGGCTCTCCCCCGGCCAGCGCCGCATCGCCCAGTACCTGATCGACCACATCACCGAGGCGGCCTTCCTGTCGATCACCGACCTCGCCGAGCGGGTCGGGGTCAGCCAGCCGTCGGTGACCAGGTTCGCGGGCGCGGTCGGCTTCAGCGGCTACCCCGCGCTGCGCGAGCGGCTCCAGTCGATCGCGCTGCGCACCCTGGCCGGCGGCACCGGGGCCGCCACCGAGCAGCGCAGCAACGAACTCCAGGCCGCCGTCGACGCCGAGATCGAGAACCTGGAGAACCTGCGCCGGGACTTCGCCGACCCGGACCGGGTGATCTGGATCGGCCGCGAGCTGTCCCAGTCGTCCCCGCTGACCGTGCTGGGCCTGCGCATCTCCGTCTCGCTGGCGGAGTACTTCGCCTACGCCGCCCGCCGTATCCACCCCGACGTACGGTTGGTGACCCGGGGCGGCAGCGTGGCCTACGACGCGCTGCTGCAGTCACGCGAGGCGGGCGGCACCTGGGTGCTGGCGTTCGGCATGCCGCGGCACGCACAGGAGACGCTGACCGCGATCCGGGTGGCGCGCACGGCGGGACTGCGGGTCGCGCTGGTGACCGACCTGGCGCTCGGCGCGCTGGCCGACGAGGCCGACGTCACCTTCAGCACCGGCATCGGGTCCCGTCTGGTCTTCGACACATACGCGGCACCCGGCCTGATGGCCGCCGCCCTGCTCCAGGCCATGACCGACGCCGACCCCGGGCGGACCCAGGCGCGGCTGGAGGAGTACGAGCAGGTCGCCGAGGAACACCAGTTCTTCCTCAAGGACTGACCTCGAGGACTGAACGCCGGCCTCGGGCCCGACGTCCCCCGCACCGCCTCGTAAGGGGAGTATTCACCTCATTTCACGCATGAATGTTTTCATACGTCTTGCAAACCGGACGGCATATATAAATACTGCTCACGGATCACCCCCGGCCTACTCCGGGCACGTTCCGCACCCGAGGACGCACCGCTCGCACCCGCCCCGAGAAAGCCGACGGACCGCCCATGCGCACGCAGCACCACCCGCAGTGCCGGCGGCCGACGCCCGGGGCCTCGCACGGACACCCCCAGCCGCCGTCTCCTACCCGCGTCGGCGCCGGGGATGTTCGAACGGGCATCGCCTGCGCGATTCGCCCGCGGCGGCTCCGGCCATCCCCTAGGCCGGAGCCGCCCAGACCGCCGTCGGCCGGCCTCACGACGCCGCACACCCGGAAGCGATGATCATGACTCTGACGACGACCGCGCGCATCAGCCCCGACTGGCCCTGCCAGGTCAAGGCGCCGGGCAGTTACGACTGGGAGCGCTCCGCCGCCAAGTGGCTGCGCGAGCTGGTCCCGGCCCGGTACGCCAGCTACCCGGCGCTGATCCGGCACCCCGTACTGCTGGCGCGGCACGCGCAGATCCAGGTCCAGCAAGAGGTCCGGGTGGCACGCACCGCGCTGCAGACGGCGCGTGCGGAACTTCCCCTGCTGGGCCTGCCGGAGTCGGTCATCGAGCACACCATCAAGCTGTACGCGGCGGAGGTCATGCAACTGCAGCACATCGCCCGCAGCGTCCGCGCGGTCACCGAGGCACTCGTCGGGCACAGCACCGGTCGCTGACCATATCGGTCCACGGATACCCATATCCTTCACGGATCGGGTACGAGTGTGATCGGAGGCACCGTCTTGTGACATGCTCGATCCGTGACGAGCGAGTACCTGCCTGCCGTGGACACCGGTGCCGTCGCCGAGCTGGCGGCCCTGGCCAGGGTCGTCTCGAGGCAGCGCGCCGAGCTTGACCGGCTGCGTGAATCGGTGGCCACCTCCGCGGTGGTGGAGCGCGCCAAGGGCGCGCTGATGGCCACCACGGGCTGCTCCCCCGACGCCGCGCACGAGGCACTGGTACGGCGTGCCGAGACCGGCAACCGCACGCTGCTGGAGGAGTGCTGGCTCACCCTCGGCGCCCTGATGCCCAGCCCGCCCGCCGCCGAGGTCCCCGCCGCCGAACCGCTCGCCCCGGCCGTGGCCCGGGAGACGCCGGCCGGGCCCGGCACCGCCGAGATCCTCGGCCGTCTGGGCAAGGCCCTGCTGCACGTGGGCTCCCCGCAGGAACTGGCCGTCACACTCCTCGAGCAGCTGGCACCCCGGGTCGACGCCGACGCGGTGCTGCTGTACCGGCGGCTGCCCGGCGACGGGCTCGAACTCGTCGGGCACGCGGGTCTCGACGCGACGCTCGCCGTCCAGTGGCACCAGGTGCCGCCACTGCGGGGGATCGCCCCGCTGGAGGCGCTGAAGGCGGGCGAGCCGCTGTGGCTGGAGCACTTCGCCGAGGACCGGCAGCTGTACCAGCTCATCGACGAGCCGCCCGGACGCTGGCTGTCCCGGGCCTGGCTGCCGGTCTCGGCGGAAGTGGCCCTCGGCGTGCTGCGCCGTCCCGCGGCCGCCTTCCGGCCGGCGGATCGTGAGCTGCTGCAGTCCGTCGCCCGGCTCAGCGCCGGCCGGCTCAGCGCCCTGGGCGCCCCCGCCGAGCCGGTGAGCTCGGACCTCTCCACGGCGGTGCAGTCGGTGCTCGACGCGCTGCCGGGAGCGACGGTCCTGCTGATCCCGCTGCGCACCGCCGCCGGGGAGGTGGAGGACTACCGCATCGAGGCGGCCACTCCGGGCGCCGTCGACATCCTCGGCCGCGCCGGCCGCGAGCTGATCGGCTCGCACATCCTGGAGAGCTATCCCTCCGTAGCCGGCGAGTCGCTGTGGCAGGGGTATCTGAAGGCGCTCAGCGGCGGCGAGCCGTACGAGGGCGAGCCGTTCGTCTACGAGGAGATCGTCGCGGGGGTGACCGTGACCGCCACCTACTCGGTGCGCGCGGCGCGGCTCGGCGAGGGACTGCTGGTGACCTGGCTGCGGCACGACACCGAGGAGCGGCAGGAGCAGCGGCTGGCGGAGCTGCAGCGGCTGGGCAACCTCGGCTGGGCGAACTGGAACCTGGTCACCCGTCAGATCCACTGGTCGTCCCAGGTGTACACCATCCTGGGCCGCGACCCGGGACGCGGCGCGGTGCCGCTGGACCTGCTGCCGGACCTGGTGCTGCCCGAGGACGCCCAGGCGCTGGCCCGAGCCGTCTCCGAACTCGCCCGCACCGGCCGGTCGTTCGACGTGCCGTTCCGGATCAGGACCGGGAACGCGGTACGGCATCTGCGGGCCGTCGCGGAGGCGGTCAGCACCGCGGACGGCACGGTCGTCGAGGTGCACGGCTTCGTCCAGGATCTCACCGCGCAGCGCAGCGCGGAACTCGCCCTGGTGGACAGCGAGCGCGCGATCCTCGTGCAGCGCGGCGTCCTGGATGCCGAACGCGCGCTCGCCGCCCGGCTCCAGCACGCGCTGCTGCCGCTGCCCAGCAATCCGGTACGGCTGCACGGGCTGCGCGTCGAGGTCGCCTACCTGCCCGCCCAGGCGGGGGTGCACGTGGGCGGTGACTGGTTCAGCGCCATCGAACTGCCCGACGAGGCCGCGCTGTTCGTGGTCGGCGACGTGGCGGGCCACGGCGTCGACGCCGTCGCCACCATGGCCCAGCTGCGATTCACCGCCAAGGGCATGGTGAGCACCGGCTCCTCCCTCACCGGTGCGCTGGCCCGGCTCAACTTCCTGCTCCTGCACTCACGCGACGCCCAGTCCACCGCGACGCTCGTCCTCGCCCGCTACGACCCGGCCGCGCGGCGTCTCGCCTGGGCCCAGGCGGGTCACCCGCCGCCCCTCCTCGTCCGCGGGGGCAAGGCGTACCGCCTCGAGCGTCCGGCCGGCATGCTGCTCGGGGCGTCGGCGGACCCGGTCTACGAGTCCGCCGAGTTCCAGCTGCAGCCCGGCGACCGGCTGCTGCTGTACACCGACGGCCTGGTCGAGCGTCCCGGCGAGGACATCGACGCGGGCCTGGACCGCCTGGCCGCGGCCGCGCTCGCCGCCGGACCCTCCTCCCTGGACGCGCTCCTCACCGCGATGCTGGCGGGCGAGCGCCGGGACGACGTCTGCGTGCTGGACATCCGGGTGCCGGAGGAGGACGAGGAGTAGTCGCACCTGCGGGCCCTCAGCCGTCGGTGAGGCTGGTGCGGGACTCCAGGGCGCGGCGGGTGTCGTCGCCGTAGACACCGCGTTCGTCTCCGCTGATGCCGTACCAGATCTGGAACCGTTCCACGGCGGCGGTCAGGGCCGCGTCGTAGGTGCCGCCGGTGGAGCCGTCGCGGTAGACGTCCGGGATGCGCAGCAGACGCTGCTCCAGCTCGACGACCCCGGGACCGGTGTCACCCTGGCGAAGGGTGCCGGCGCCGTCGGGATCGGTGGAGGTGTCCGAGGCCGGCGGGGTGGTGGCCGGTGCGGTGGTGGCGGACTCGGACGGCTGGGCGGCCTCCGCGGTACCCTCCCGGCCGGGCAGCAGCAGGGCGCAGCCGAAGCCGACCAGGGCGGCCGCACCGACGGCCACCACGACGGCGGCCCGGCGCAGTCCCGGCCCGAAGCCGAAGGCACGGGAGGGGCCGGCGCCGTGGCCACGGCCGCCGTGCGCGGTGCGCGGGCCGTCGGTGACGGGCGGCAGTTCCTGGGTCTCGTCCTCCATGCCGGAGCCGAGGGAGCCGGCGCCGGAACCGACGGCGGGGGCGAAGGCCTCGAAGTCGGCGGGCCCCCGGCTCCGCGCTTCCTTCCTCTCCTTCGCATCCTTCGCCTCTCGCGTCCTCGCGGCGGCCTCCGCGTCCGCATGGAACTCGCGCATCAGCTCCGCGAGGGTGTCGAGCCGGCGGGGGCGCAGGACCCGGACCGGTTCCAGGACCGGCCCGCGGTGCTGCTGTTCAGGGTCGGGCGGTGTCGACACACTGCTCTCCTTCCACTCCCCGTGCGCACGGGGAGTCCGCGATCCCCGAGAACACATACGGGAGGATCGCCCCACCGGTTCAGCCCGGCAGCGCGAGCGGGCCCGTGACGGCCGGCAGAGCACTCAGTCCCCCATCCTGGTGCACTGAGTGCCAGAGAGGCCGACGGAATGCTACGTTCGCGTCCATGAGCTCCAGCAGCGTGGCACCGCCCGCCAAGCCGCCCATGCGGGACGCCCTGGTCGCGGCGGCCTTCCGGCTCTTCCTGGAGCGCGGGTACGAGCAGACGACCGTGGACGACATCGTTGCCCTCGCGGGGGTCGGGCGCCGGTCGTTCTTCCGCTACTTCCCGTCCAAGGAGGACGTGGTCTTCCCCGACCACGAGGGGTGCCTGGCCGACATGACCGCCTTCCTGGCGGCGGACGCCCCCGAGTGCGAGCCGGTGCGGCGGGTGTGCGACGCGGCCCGGCTGGTGCTGCGGATGTACGCGGAGAACCCCACGTTCTCCGTGCAGCGCTACCGGCTCACCAAACAGGTCCCCGGCCTGCGCGCGTACGAGCTGTCGGTGGTGTGGCGCTACGAGCGCGCGCTCGCCGAGTACCTGCGCGGCCGGTACGCCGGCCGCCCCGACGGGACGCTGCGGGCCGACGTCGTCGCGGCGGCCGTGGTCGCGGCGCACAACAACGCCCTCCGCTCCTGGCTGCGTTCGGAGGGGCGGGTCGACGCGGACGAGACGGTCGACCACGCCCTCGGGTACGTGCAGGCCGCGTTCGGCACCGAGGCCCCCGTCCCCGCCGGGGCCGTCGGCGCCGGCGCGGGCGGGGCGTCCGCCGCGCTGTTCGGCGGCCCGGCGGAACACCCGGACGACGTGGTCGTCCTCGTCTCGCGGCGGGACGCCCCGCTGTGGCGGGTGGTGCAGGAGATCGAGACCGCGTTCGGCCGCGCCTGAGATCCGGACGTTCTCATATTCGGGGTACGCAGTACCTTTACGGCTGGCACTGAGTGCCATACTCTGTCGGCGTGCACGGTGGCACGGCCAACCGGGCACAGGCGTGCCCGGCCGACTCCGGACACGCGGGATTCCGGGCGAGCGCAGGGAGTTGACCAGCGTGTACCACCACTCGACGAGCGTCGCGCAGTCGGCGGTCGGATTCGCGACGGGCGTTCTCGAACCCGCGTCCGCGGACCGCGCCAAGGACGCCATCGTCTACCAGCGCTGCACCTGGTGCGGCACCGCGATGTACCACCGGCTGCTGTGTCCGGTGTGCCAGGGCAGCGAGCTGCGGACGGAGCGCAGCGAGGGCACGGGCACGGTCCGCCACTCGACGGTGGTGCACCGCAACACTCCCGCCGCGCGCAACGTGTCCCTGATCGAGATGGCCGAGGGGTTCGTGGTCCGGGGCCGGGTCATGGGCCCGCCGATCGGCATCCACAGCGGTGACCGGGTCAGGCTCTCCACGGCCAAGGACCCGGTGCGGGGCGAGCCGGTCTTCCAGCTGCTGGACGAGCCGTACCGGGCCTGGAGCTGACGGTCCGAAATCCGGTTGCCCGGCGACCGGGACCCTGGGCGAGGATGTGCCCATGGACGACGAGAGGGCCCAGGTGGCGGCTGCGATCGCGGGCGAGCTGCGGCTGATGGATCCCGCGGTGCGCGCCTCCCGGGAGCTGGCGGCGGAGCTGCTGGACCCGGAGTTCGTGGAGGTGGGCGCGTCCGGCCGCCGGTTCACGTACGAGCAACTGCTCGCCGAACTGCCCGACAAGCCGGGCGCGTCGGCGGACGGTCCCCGGTACGAGCCGTCCGGCCTGACCGGTGTCGTCCTCGCTCCCGGGCTGGTACAGGTGACCTTCGAGGCCCGTCTCGGCGACCGCCGTTCCCGCCACAGCTCACTCTGGCGCCGGCACGACGAGCAGGGCGCCTGGCGCATGTACTACCACCACGCCACGGCCGTACCGCCCGGCGTCGCGTAGCACGCGGAGGACGGGCAGCCGGCGAGGGCCGGTTGCCGCCGGCCCCTACGGCGGCACACGACGGGACGGCCACCGCCGCCTTCCGCGCGTCGTCGGGGGGTGGGTTCCGTGTCGCCGGCTCCCGGGCGGGCCTCCGTCCCCCGCCCCCGGGCGCGACAGGTGCCGTCCCTCCCGCGCCCGACCCGTTCACCACGGTCTCCCGCGCCCGACCCGTTCACCACGGTCTCCCGCACGTGATCCGTTCACTCGGGCCTCACAGGCAACCCACAGACTCAACTCCCCGTCCTCCGGAGGGCGAGGGGCTCCCCCGGGATGTCCGGGGCGGTCCGTGCTCGCCTTCCGAGGAGGAGGAACATTGGTCCGTACCCGGCGCATATGGGTCACCGCGGCGGCGGTGCTCGCGCTCGCGGGAGGAGTGTCCGGCACCACCGCACACGCCCA
Source organism: Streptomyces sp. (assembly GCF_019510245.1). Classification (GTDB taxonomy): domain Bacteria; phylum Actinomycetota; class Actinomycetes; order Streptomycetales; family Streptomycetaceae; genus Streptomyces. The sequence continues at coordinate 23,161 of NZ_JAEKKT010000117.1, forward strand.
ACAGGCCCCGGCCGCAGCCACGTCCGACGGAAGAAAGCTGCCCCCCGGCTGGCACATCGACCGGGAACGGCAGGCGCCCCAGCTGGTGTGGCGGTCCGGCAGACGCGTGCCGATGGGGGACGCGCGGGTCGAATTCCGTGCGGACGGGCGGCTGTTGGGGGTGCCGAAACCGGAACGGGACGGGCACACCTTCCGGCTCGGCCTGGGCGGAGCACAGGCGGGAGCGCTGGAGAACCTTCAGGTCTGGTCCGGCGGACGCCGGTTGGACACCCGCCCCGGCGCGGCCCCGTCCGGGCAGGCAGCGGCGGTCCGGCCGCCCGCCCCGCTGCCCGCCAATCCGGTGGACCCGGGAAAGCCCGGCCGCTACCGCACGAAGACGGGCTCGTACCGGCTCAGGCCGGTGCGCCTGCCCGGGTTCTCGGTACCGGTCGAGATGCAGGCCGTGGTGGTCGCGCCCACCGGGGTCTCCGGGGCCCGCCCGCTCGCGCTGTTCCTGCACGGCCGCCACGCCACCTGCTACGCCCCGCACGGCGGCTCCGACGACGCCTCCGGCGCCTGGCCGTGCCCGACCGGCACGCTCCCCGTTCCGAGCCACCGGGGTTACCTGCGCGACCAGCAACTGCTGGCCTCCCAGGGCTATGTGACGGTGTCGATCTCGGCGAACGGAATCAACGGCCAGGACTGGCAGGCCGAGGACGGCGGCGCGCAGGCCCGTTCGTCGCTGATCCGGCTGCACCTCGCGCACTGGGCCGACTGGGCGCGCGACCCGCGCCACGCACCCCCGGTCGTGCGCGAGGCACCCCGCGCCGACCTCTCCCGCGTGCTGCTGATCGGCCACTCGCGGGGCGGCGAAGGCGTCAACCGGGCGGCGCTGGACAGCCTTTACCCGCCGCCGGCCGACCAGGACGGCTATCACGGCAAGGTGCGCTGGCACATCAGCGGGACCGTGCTGATCGGCCCGACCGTCTTCGGCCAGAACCCGGTGCCGGACGTGCCGTCGCTCACGATCCTGCCGGGCTGCGACGGTGACGTCTCCGACCTCCAGGGCGAGGTGTACGTCGACGGCACGCGCGCGGTCAGCAAGGGCAAGGCCCTGCACAGCGCTGTGTACGTGATCGGCGCCGACCACAACTTCTTCAACACCGAGTGGACGCCCGGGCAGGCGCAGGCCCCCGCGGAGGACGACTTCTTCGACGACCCGGACCACCCGGACCCGGTCTGCTCCCCGGGGACGGCGACCCGGCTGACGGCCGGCCAGCAGCACCGGGCGGGCTCGGCGTACATCGCGGCGGCGGCCCGGCTGTTCGTCGCGGGGGACGACAAGGTCCGTCCGCTGCTGGACGGTTCGGGACGGCGGGCGCCGTCCGCGGATCCGGCGCGGGTGCTCAGCCACGCGGTCGGCGCGAACCGCGGTGCCGGGTTCCTGCCGGACGCAAAGGTGACGGTGACCGGCGGCCGGCTGTGCTCAGCGGTCGATCCCGACCCGGCGGTGGCCTGCTTGGGCGAGGGCGCCACGGGCGCCTCGCCGCACTTCGCGCAGTGGGAGACGGGACGGGAGGCCGGCCGGCACGCGATCGCGCTGCACTGGACCTCCGCGGGCTCACCGGCCCGCATCCGGGTGGCGCGGCCGGTCTCGCTCACCAGTGCCGAGGCACTCGCGCTGCGGGTCTTCGTGCCGCCGAACTCCCGGGGCACCGGCCTCGACGTGTCCGTCACCGACAGCCACGGCCGACGGGCCGTGCTGGGCCGGGTCCGGGCCGACGGCCTGCCCGGCAGCGATCGCACCGCGTCCTACTGGGCGCGCGAGCTGCGCGTACCGCTCACCGCCGCCCGCCGGGCCGGCCTCGACCTGCGGTCCGTGACCTCCCTGGAGCTGACGCCGCGTTCGGGGTCCGGGCAGGCCTGGCTGATGGACGCCTGGGGCTGGCGGCCGGGCACCCCGGCGGTCCGCGCGGCCGGGCTGCCGCGCGTCGACGTCGGCCGGCTCACGGTCGACGAGGGCGACTCGGGCGTCCGTACCTACCACGTCCCGGTGCGGGTGTCCGGGCGGGGCAGCGGCCAGGTACGGGTGTACGTCGTCGACCCGGCGACCGGGACCGCGAAGGACCGCCTGGTCACCGTGCGGCCCGGCGGGCACGGCATCGACGTGCCGGTGCAGGTGCGGGGCAACACCCGCTACAGCGCCGACGTGCCGTACGACGTGCTGGTCAAGGCCGTCCACGGGGCCGTCGTCGGCTCCTACCGGGGCGGGCTGACCGTGCACAACGACGACCCGGCGCCCACCGTCACCGTGACTCCGCTCGCGGACCGGGTGACCGAGGGCTCGGCCCTGAAGTGGCGGATCTCGCTCTCGGCGGCCGCGGACACGGACATCGGCGCGCTGTTCCTGCCGGTGCCGCCCGGCGGCGGCGGCACGGAACTGTCCACCAAGGACGTCGACCCCGCCTGGCTGGCCGACGTCTCCGGCGCGGAGCCGGACCCGGAGCGGCCGCTGTCCCGGGTGGACGGGCTGTACCTGTGGCTGGACGTGCCCGCCGGGAAGACGAGCCTCGACGTGACCGTGCCCACCGTGCGGGACCAGGTCGCGGAATCGGACGAGTCGGTGACCTTCCAGCAGACGGACGACGGCGGCAACCCGCTGCCCGGCGGGCTGGCACTCACCGGCACGGTGCTGGACGGCTCGTAGCGCCTCGCGTGCCCTGAGGAGGTCCCGGCCTCCTCAGGGCGCCAGGGTCACCCGGATGCCGAGCGTGCCGTCGACACCCCGGCGCAGCCTGCTGCCGAGGAGGATGAGGCGTCCGGTGATGCCGTACTTGCGGGCGATGAGCCGGCGGTAGCGGGCGCTGGTGGCCGCGTCGACGATCTCGGCGGTCGCCGGGACCGCGTCGCCGGTCGGGCGGCCGCGCACGTCGCAGGGGCCGACCTCGACGTCGGCGCGGCGGCGGATGCGCTTGACCTTGAAGGAGTCGGCGACCGTCCAGACGCCGAGCGTGTCGCCGTCGCGCACCACCCACACCGGGGTGGGCACGGGGGTGCCGTCCTTGCGGTAGCTGGTGACCAGCAGGTACTTCCCGGCGCCGAGCCGGTCCAGGGCCGTACCGGTGATGTCGTCCATGCCCGGAGTCTAGGCGGGCCCGCTCCCCGCACACGACCATGCCGTCAGCCGCGCGGCCACGCCTCAGGCGAGCGCCGCCGCCATCCGCCGAACCGCCTCCGTGATCACCTCGGGCGAGGTGGCGAGGTTGAGCCGTACGTGCCCGGCGCCTCCGGTCCCGAAGGGGATGCCGGAGTTGACGGCGACCCGGCCGCGATCCAGGAAGACCTCGGCCGGGTCGTCGCCGAGGCCGAGAGCGCGGCAGTCGAGCCAGGCGAGGTAGGTCGCGTCGGCGGGCTGGTAGCGGATGCCGGGCAGGTGGCGGTCGAGCAGCCGAGCGAGCAGGCGCCGGTTCTCGTCCAGGCCCGCGAGCAGGGCGTCCAGCCAGGCCGTGCCGTCGGTCAGCGCGGCCGTGTGGGCGATGACGCCGACGTGGCTCGGGCCGTGGCTCACCTCCTCCGGCAGCCGGGCGAGATCGGCTGCGGCCCCTGGTCCGGCCAGGGCGAGCGCGGCCTTGAGACCCGCGAGGTTCCAGGCCTTCGACGCCGACATCAGGGACAGCCCGCGCTCGGCGCCCGGCACACTCAGGTACGGCACGAAGCCGACGCCGGGGGCGGTGAGGGGGGCGTGGATCTCGTCGGCGACGACCCGGACGCCGTACCGCTCGGCGAGGGCGGTGACGGCGGTGAGCTCGTCGGCGGTGTGGACGGTGCCGGTCGGGTTGTGGGGGCTGCACAGCAGATAGCCGGCCCGCCCGCCGCCCAGCCCGCGGAACGCCGTCTCCAGCACGTCGAGGTCGATCCGGCCGTCGCTGCCGAGCGGGGCCTCCACCACCCTGCGGTCCAGGTGCGCGACGAACTGGTAGAACGGCGGGTACACCGGCGAGTTGACGACCACCGGATCGCCGGGCCCGGTGACGAGTTTCAGCATCTCGACCACGCCGAGCATCACGTCGGGGACGATCGCGGTGCGGGCCGCGTCGAGCCCGTCCCAGTCCCAGCGTTTCGCGGCGAACGCGGCGAGCGCCTCGGCGTAGGCGGTGCCCGCCGGGTATCCGGTGTCGCCGAGTTCCATCGCGTCGGTGACCGCGCGGACGACGGCCGGGGCGAGCGGCACGTCCATCTCGGCCACCCACACGGGGAGCACGTCCTCGGGATAGGTGCGCCATTTCATGCTGGTACGACGTCGCAGCCGGTCGAGGGTGAGGGCGCGCAGCGGGTTCGGTTCGCCCGGATACTCCTGCGGGATGCTGGTCATGGGCTCAACATAGGCGGCCGGGGCGGGCCCGGGAACGAGGCGTACGGCCGTGCCGTACTGCCACGGGATCGTAAAGATCACTATCACTGTGAACACCCCGGAGGCCGCCCACGTATGGAGAGCAGGGCGCTCGACGACCGGAGGGCCCCGCGGTGCAGGCACCGCGCGTTCGGGGTTCGGGAGCCATGGATGAGGCACGCACGACGACGGGTCGTCCGGCGGGGGACACAGCTGGCGGCGGTCGGCGGACTCCTTCTGGGAGGCGCGATGGTCACCACGGCCATGGCGAGCGGGACTCCCGGCACGTCCGCCGTCCCGTTCAGCTCCGGCTCCGCGACCCAGGCCGGTGACACCGGTGCCGCGCTGGTGGCGAAGCTCGGCACGGCCCGCACCGCGGGCAGCTGGATCGGTGCCGACGGCAGGCCGGTGGTCGCGGTGACCGACGCCGGGGCCGCGGCGACGGTGAAGCAGGCGGGCGCCGAGCCCAAGATGGTGTCGCACAGCATGAACGAGTTGAAGGCGGCGACCGCCACGCTGAAGGCCGCGCCCCGGGTGGCCGGTACCGCGTGGGCGGTGGACTACAAGACCAACCGGGTGATGGTGGAGGCCGACAGCACGGTCTCCGCCTCGGACTGGTCGGACCTGAGCCGGGTGGCCGCGGGCATCGGCGGCTTCGTGCAGATGCAGCGCTCCGAGGGGAAGTTCACCACCCGGCTGAACGGGGCGCAGCCCATCCTGTCGACGGGCGGCCGCTGTTCGGCGGGGTTCAACGTCACCAACGGGACCACCGATTTCATCCTCACCGCCGGTCACTGCGGTCCCGCCAACACCATCTGGTTCGACGAGGGCCAGGGCAACGACCAGCAGGTGGGGACCACGATCGACACGCAGTTCCCGGGCAACGACTTCTCGCTGATCCAGTACGCGAACGGGAAGGCCGGTGACAACGCGGACGTGGTCGCGATCGGCAACGGCCAGGGCGTGCGGATCACGGGGGCGGCCGATCCCTCGGTCGGCGAGAAGGTGTTCCGCAGCGGCTCCACCAGCGGGCTGCACGACGGCACGGTGACCGCGCTCAACGCGACCGTCAACTACCCGGAGGGCACGGTCACCGGGCTCATCCAGACCAACGTGTGCGCCGAACCGGGCGACAGCGGGGGCCCGTTGTTCTCCAACGGCATCGCGCTGGGGATGACCTCGGGCGGCAGCGGTGACTGCACCACGGGCGGGGTGACGTTCTTCCAGCCGGTGACACGGGCGATGGCGGCGCTGAACGTGCAGCTGATCGTGACGAAGCAGGCCGCGGCGGGACAGGGCGCCACGCCCGCGCCGTCCGCGTCGGCCAACCACAGCGCCATCGCGCCGAGCGCGGCCACCCCGGGTTCGACGGCGCCGGTCACCGGGGACGACACCAGCCTGGTCGCCCGGCTCACGGACACCCGCAACATCGGGCCGGGCCTGCTGGTGATCGGGGGCAGTCTGATCGCGCTGGTGGGCACGCGCTTCATCCGCGCGGAACAGGACCGGAAGGCGTACCAGCGCTACTACTCGGCCACTTGGGGCTGACGGGGCGGCGCGAGGTCTGCCGCGCGAGGTCTCACGAGAAGGGCACCCGTCCGCTGCGGGTGCCCGGGACGGGCGGTCAGGCCGCCTGGTCCGGCTGCTACGGGGTCGCCGCCGCCCATTCGAGGACGAGCCGCTGGTACTCCTCGCGCTGCTCGGTGCTCAGTGTCCCGCCCGACCGGAGCCACAGGGCCCGGATCTCCTCGTTGACCTCGTCGGCCGATCGCTCGGAGACGGTTTCAACAGTGGTGGACATGGTGTGAAGCATATGCCGGTCGACGTGAAGGCGCCGTGAGTAAGTACGGTCGATACGGACATATCGGACCGTGTTACTCATCACGTCAATGTGTCAAGCACAGGCGGGAGTTCGCCGTGGCCGGCAACGGCCGCACCTGCGGAAACGCCGGTTCAGCCGCCGACCCGGCCGAGCACCAGAACCTGGATCGCGAGGACGGCCGCACCCCGGGCCCAGTCGTGGAAGTCGGAGACCTTGGTCTCCAGGCCGAGCGGGGCGGCGAGCGGATGCCGGTGGGTGCGGACCGTCTCCCACACCGTGTCCCCGGCCACCTCCATCAGGCCGACCCCCTCCCCGGCCAGCAGGATCTTCTGCGGCATGGCGAAGTTGGCGATCTGCGCGAGCAGTGTGCCCAGCGCCCGGCCTGCCTCGCCGATCACCCGCGCGGCCATCGGCTCGCCCGCGGCGGCGCCGGCGAGGATCTCCTCGTACGACGCGTCGCGGCCGGTGGCGGCCCGGACCTGGTAGCGGATGCTGGGGATGGTGAGCAGCGACACGGCGCTGCCGCGCTCGCCCCGCGGGGTGAGCGGTCCCCGCGGGTCGATGATCCAGTGCAGCCCGAACCCCCGGTCCTCCTCGGCGTACGGGACCCGCTTGCCGCCGAGCACCAGCCCGTAGCCGATGCCGGCGCCGATGGTCAGGACGACGAACCGGTCGAGTCCACGGCCCGCGCCGAACCAGGTCTCGGCCTCGACCAGGGCGGCCACGTCGTTCTCCACGACGACCGGCAGCCCGGTGCGCTCGCGGACCAGTCCGGCCAGCGGGACGTCACGCCAGGACAGGTAGGGCGACTCGCCGACCACCGCGAACTCGCGCACGAACCCGCCGACGCCGATGCCGATGCCCGCGATCGCCGGGTGGCGGCCGGCGAGCTCGGCGGTCATGTCGGCCAGCAGGTCGGCGACGTACTCGGGGTCGTGGCCGGCGAGAGGCCGGTCGAGGCGGTCGACGATGTCACTCCTGAGGCTGGTGACCACGGCGTAGACCATCTCGTCGGTGATCTTGAAACCGAGGAAGGACCGGGACTCGGCGACCACGTCGAGCGGCTGCGAAGGGCGGCCCTGGCGCGACTCCGCCGGGGCGCCCGTCCAAGGGGCCTCGACGAGCAGGCCGGACTCGATGAGCGGCTTGGTGAGGCGGGTGAGGCTGCCCTGGGACAGGTTCAGCCTGCGGGCCAGCTCCGTGCGCGAGAGCGGGCCGTTGACGAGCACCTCGATCGCCACGGAGCGCTCGGCGGGGCTCAGCGGCAGCCAGTCGGTCACGGCATCCCTTTTCTTCCGGAACTGAAGCAACCAAGCCACCCTACTGTGCGCCCGGTGCGCCGCATAAACGCACTCCCTGCGCCTTTCCGACTTCCTTCCGCCCCTTGACGGCAAGATTCTTCCGCAGCAAAAGTAACCCCCATGACTTTCTCTCTCGGCATCGTCGGCGCCGGACAGTTCTCCGGCCAGTTCGCCACCCTGTTCCAGGCCCATCCAGGCGTCGGCGACGTGTACGTCACCGACCTGCTGCCCGAGCGGGCGGAGAAGCTCGTCGCCGACCAGGGTCTGGCGGGCACCTTCCCGTCGTACGAGGCCATGCTGGAGTCCGGCGTCGACGCGGTGGCGATCTTCACCCAGCGCTGGACGCACGGCCCGCTGGTCCTCCAGGGCCTGAACGCCGGCAAGCACGTGTACTCCGCGGTTCCCATGGCGATCACGACCGAGGAGATCGCCGCGATCATCGACACGGTCAAGGCGACCGGGCTGACGTACATGATGGGCGAGACCAGCCAGTACAACCCGGCCACCGTGCACGCCCGCAACCAGATCGCCGCGGGCGCCTTCGGGCGGCTCTTCTACGCCGAGGGCGACTACGTCCACGACATGGACCTCGGCTTCTACGACGCCTACCGCTACAGCGGCGGCGAGAACTGGAAGGCGACCGCCAGCTATCCCCCGCTGCTCTACCCGACGCACGCGGTGGGCGGGGTGCTGGGCGCCTGGCAGACCCACGCGGTGAGCGTGTCGGCGATCGGGGTGGTGGACGACCGGGGCGACGGCGTCTTCGACAAGGACGTCAGCCAGTTCGGCAACGACGTGTCCAACGCGACCGCGCTGTTCGAGGTGGCGGGCGGCGGTTCGTTCCGTACGAACGAGTTCCGGCGGGTGGGCTACCCGTCGCACATCCGCGAATCGCGCTTCCGGTTCTTCGGGACCGAGGCGAGCATGGAGCAGCTGGCGACGGTGGCGCTGTGGCAGGACAAGAAGGGCGTGCGGGACATCAGCGAACTGCTCGAACCCAAGCCCACCATGTCCCCTGACGACCCCTCCCTCCAGCACATCGCGCCGGAGCTGCGGGCGGCCTTCACCTCCGGTTCGGCGCCGGTGCACGACCGGGCGCGGCTGCCGCGGGAGTTCGACGCGCTGCACAACGGGCACGAGGGCAGCCACCACTTCCTGGTGGACGACTTCGTGACCGCCGTCAACACGCGCAGTCTGCCGTCGGTCAACGCGTGGGTCGCGGCCCGCTACACCCTGCCGGGCATCATCGCGCACGAGTCCGCGCGGCAGGGCGGGGCCAGGCTGGAGATCCCGGACTTCGGGGACGCCCCGGAGAGCTGAGCCGTAGCCGCCGGCCGGGGCCGGCGGCGGGCCGGGTACCGTCAGGTGCCCGGCTTGCGGCCGTAGACGTAGACGTCGTCGCCGGTCTTCAGCAACGACCAGTACTTCTTGGCGTCCTTCGTGGTCATGTTCACACAGCCGTGCGAGCCCGGCGGGTTCCACATGCTGAGACCCACCGAGTGGAAGGCCTGGCCGCCGTCGAAGAACTGGCTGTAGGGCATCGGCACGTTGTAGACGGACGAGACGTGGTCGATGTCACGCCAGTAGATCTTCTTCAGACCGGTCCGCGTCTCGAACCCGTCCCGGCCGGTACGGACCGGGACCGGGCCGTAGACCAGCTTGTTGCCGTCCTGGATCCAGCTCAGCTGGAGCGTGAGGTTGACGCAGGCGATGCGTCCCTTGTTCGTCGGGCACTTGCCGTCCTTGTTGGGCTTGTTCCCGACGGCCTTCTGCTTGTTCATCAGGTCCATCACGCCCCAGGTGACGGGACCCGCGTACCCGACGGCGGGCGTGATGCCGTGCTTGTTCTGGAAGGCCTGGATCGCCTTGCAGTCGGCGGTGGACTGCTTGCCGTCGACCGGCCGCCCGAGGAACTTCTCCACCTGCTTCTGGTACGGCCCGGCCTGCGTGGTGCAACTCGCCGCCTGCGCCGGAGCGGAGGTGAGGGCGAGCGTGAGGGGCGCCACAAGGCCCGTGACACCGAGCACTACGGCACTTCGTCTACGTATGTCCCCCATATGACGTCTGTCTCCTTTTTCTGCGCTGTGGTCTCGTCGTACTGGACCGCCCGATGCGCGGCATTGGTTGTAGCCGGGAGCGGGCTGTGACGAAACGGTTAACTTACCCGCCGCGGCCGCCCCGGCCGACATCGGTCCACCTACCCGGAAGTGGCCCGCGCCACAGCGTCGTGGCCGACCTAGTGTGCCGGTCATGCACCCCGCACTCGCCGACGATCTCGCCCGGCTTCCCGAACTCCTCCAGTCCGCCCGCGATGTGGCCGCCCGTGCGGTGGCCGGATCGCCCGAGCGGCCGGTGGCCGCGACCGGGCCCGCGCCCGCGCGGGCGCCGCTGCCCGAGCAGGGGGAGGGCGGGGCCGGCGCGCTGGCCCGGTTCACCGAGCGGTGGGCGCCGGGTATGTCCGCCTCGGCCGGGCCACGCTACCTGGGTTTCGTCACCGGCGGGGTGACCCCCGCCTCCCTCACCGGCGACTGGCTGACCTCGGCCTACGACCAGAACGCGGCCGGGGACGCCAGCTCCTGGAGCGCCGCCCTGGAGCGCGAGACGGTGGGCTGGCTGGCCGAGTTGTTCGGGCTCGGCGAGGCGCACAGCGGGGCGTTGGTGACCGGCGCCACGATGTCGAACACGGTCGGGCTGGCGATCGCCCGCGCCTGGCTCGGGGAGCGGTTGGGGGTGGACGTCTCCCGGTCCGGCGCCGCCGCGCTCGGCCCGGTCGACGTGCTCTCCGGCAGCCCGCACTCCAGCGTCGGCAAGGCGCTGTCGGTGCTCGGCATCGGCCGGGACCGGCTGCGCCGGGTACCGCTGCTGCCCGGCGGCCGGGAGGCGGTGGACGTGCCCGCGCTCGACGCGGCGCTGGCCGCCCTGGACGGGCGGCCCGCGATCGTCGTCGCCAACGCGGGCACGGTGAACACCGTCGACTTCGACGACCTGCGGGCGATCGCCGCCCTGAAGGAGCGGTACGGCTTCTGGCTGCACGTGGACGCCGCGTTCGGCGCCTTCGCCGCCCTCTCCCCCGCCCACGCCCCGCTCGTCGCCGGGCTCGACGCGGCCGACTCGGTCTGTGCGGACCTGCACAAGTGGCTCAACGTCCCCTACGACGCGGCCGTCCAGTTCACCCGCCGCCGCGACCTCCAGGTGGCCGTCTTCCAGAACGAGTCCCCGTACCTGGGCCCGCCCGCCGGCACCCCGGACTTCCTGCACCTGACCCCGGAGAACTCCCGCCGGATGCGGGCGCTGCCGGCCTGGTTCACGCTGACGGCGTACGGCAGGGAGGGGCACCGCGAGATCGTCGAGCGCAACGTCGCCGAGGCCCGCCGCCTCGGGGCCGGCATCGAGGAGTTGCCGGGCCTGCGCCTGCTCGCCCCGGTCCGGCTCAACGTCGCCTGCTTCACCCTCGCCGACCAGCCCACGCAGGAACGGGTGGCCGCGCTGGCCCGGGCGGTCGCCGCGTCCGGGGAGGCGTTCCTGACGCCGACGGTGTACGGCGGGGTGCCGGCGCTGCGGGCGGCGTTCAGCAACTGGCGGACCACCGAGGACGACACCCGGCGCGTGCTGGCGGTACTCGCGACCGCCTCAGCTGCTCTCTGAGCCGTGCCGGGCCTCCCGGTGCGGCCGCAGCGCCGCGTGGAACCCGCTGTGCACGGCGGTGAGTCCACCGTCGACGCCCAGGGTGGTGCCGGTGATCCAGGCGGCATCGCGGGAGGCGAGGAAGGCGACGGCCGCGGCGATGTCCTCGGGTTCGCCGACCCGGCCGAGCGGATACAGCGGCCGGAGGGCGTCGAGTTCGTCCTCCCGGTCCGCCCAGGCCGAGGTGCGGACCGTGCCCGGCTCCACCAGGTTGACCCGGACCCCGCGCGCGGCCGCGTGCCCGGCGAGGGTGCGGGTCAGCGAGGCGAGGCCGGCCTTGGCGGCGCTGTAGGCGTGATTGCCGAAGTCCGCCCGGGCGTTGACGGAGCCGATGCTGACGATCGCGCCCCGGCCGGAGGCGGCGAGGTACGGCAGGGCGGCGCGGCAGCAGCGGTGGACGCCGGTGAGCGTGATGTCGAGGTCCAGCGCCCACCCGTCGTCCGGCTGGTCCTCGAAGCGCGGGACGTCAGGGGTGCAGTGCGCGGCGCAGTTCACCAGGACGTCGAGCGTGCCGAAGGCGCCGGCGGCCCGCTCGACGGCCCTCTCCACCGAGTCCCGGTCGGCGACGTCACAGGCGAACGCGGTGACCGCCAGCCCCTGTTCGCGCAGTGCGGCCGCCGTGCGCTCCGCCTCGGGCAGGTCCCGGTCGGTCGCCAGCACCTGTGCGCCCTCCTCGGCCAGCCGGCGGGCGACGGCCGCGCCGATGCCGCGGGCCGCGCCCGTGACGAGAACTCCGTGTCCGGCGAAGCGAGTCAGTCCGGTCATGACGACGACCGTACGGGCCGGACGATCAACAGGACAGATAACGTGCGCGCATGACCGCGTTCCTTCAGCAACTCCCCGCCCTGATAGGTGTCGTGATAGGCGCGCTCGGTTCGTATCTCGCGGTGGTGCGGGGTGACCGGGCGCGATTCAGGCGTGAGCAGCAGGCGCGCTGGGAGGAGCGGCGGCTGACGGTGTACAGCGAGTACGCGCGGGCGCTGAAGAGGACGGTGAACCTCACCTACCGCGTCGCGGCCCATCTCGGCAACGACCCGCATCCGCACCCGATCTGCCCGGCCGAGGCCGAGCCGCAGCTGGCGGCGGCCACCGACGGCCGTGATCCGGCCGGGGAGGCGCTGATCATGCTGGGCAGCCGGGAGGTGGTCGAGCAGGCACGGGAGTGGGTGACCGCGGTGATGGCCATGGAGCGGTTCATGCGCTCCGGCACGGTCGACCCGGACGCCTGGCAGGCGCTGCTGGCGCGGCAGCGGGCCTGCCGCGAGCGCTACTACACCGCCGTACGCGAGGATCTCGCGCTGCCTCCGGGGCACCCGGCGCTCTGGCCGACCCGGCCGGAGTCCGACGGCTGAGGGGCGTGCCGGTTCCGCGGTGGCCGGTTCCGCGGTGGCCGGTGGCGGGCCTTCCGCGGAAGCCGACGTCAGGTGCGGGTCAGTGTCCCCGGGCGATCCACTCCGCCAGGTGCGGTGCCTCGGCGCCGATGGTGGTCGGGTCGCCGTGCCCGGTCAGGACCTTCGTCTCCGGCGGGAGGGTGAGGAGCTTGTCCCGGATGGAGTCGATGATCGTCGGGAAGTGCGAGTACGACCGCCCGGTCGCGCCGGGGCCGCCCTGGAAGAGGGTGTCGCCGGTGAAGACGACGCCCAGGCCGGGTTCGTGGAGGCAGACGGCGCCGGGCGCGTGGCCGGGCGTGTGCAGCACGGTCAGGTCGGCGCCGGCGGTCTCGATGACCAGCCCGTCGGACAGGTGGTTGTCGGGGTCGCGGTCGGGGTGGGTGAGCTTCCACAGCGGCAGGTCGTCGGGGTGCAGCCAGATCTTGGCGCCAGTGAGGTCCGCGAGGGCGGGCGCCGCGTCGATGTGGTCGTTGTGGGCGTGGGTGCAGACGATCGCCTTCAGGACGCGGTCGTCGACCGCCTCGGCGATGGCCTGGGCGTCGTGCGCGGCGTCGATGACGATCACTTCGCGTTCGTCGCCGACGATCCAGACGTTGTTCTCGACGTCCCAGGTGCCGCCGTCGAGGGTGAACTGGCCGGAGGTGACGAGGCGTTCGATGCGCGTGGTCATCACAGCACCACCACCGAGCGCAGCACGTCGCCCTGGTGCATCCGGTCGAACGCCTTCTCCACCTCGTCGAGCTGGATCGTCTCGGTGACGAACGCGTCCAGCGGCAACCGCCCCTGGAGGTGCAGGTCGATGAGCATGGGGAAGTCCCGGGAGGGCAGGCAGTCGCCGTACCAGGACGACTTGAGTGCGCCACCGCGGCCGAAGACGTCGAGGAGCGGCAGTTCCAGCTTCATCTCCGGGGTGGGGACGCCGACCAGGACGACGGTGCCGGCGAGGTCGCGGGCGTAGAAGGCCTGCTGGTAGGTCTCCGGGCGGCCGACCGCCTCGATGACGACGTCGGCGCCGAAGCCGCCGGTCAGGCCACGGATCGCCTCGACGGGGTCGCTCTCGCGCGAGTTGACCGTGTGGGTGGCGCCCAGGGAGCGGGCCTTCTCCAGCTTCCGGTCGTCGATGTCGACGGCGATGATCTTCGCGGCGCCCGCCAGGTTCGACCCGGCGATCGCCGCGTCGCCGACCCCGCCGCAGCCGATCACGGCGACCGAGTCGCCCCGGCCGACGTTGCCGGTGTTGATCGCCGCGCCGATGCCGGCCATCACCCCGCAGCCGAGGAGCCCGGCGACCGCCGGGGAGACGGCCGGGTCGACCTTGGTGCACTGCCCGGCGGCGACCAGCGTCTTCTCGGCGAAGGCGCCGATGCCGAGGGCCGGGGCGAGCTCCTGACCGGTCGAGGCGAGGGTCATCTTCTGCTTCGCGTTGTGGGTGTCGAAGCAGTACCAGGGCCGCCCGCGCAGACAGGCCCGGCACTGGCCGCACACCGCACGCCAGTTGAGGATCACGAAGTCACCGGGCGCGACGTCCGTGACGCCCGCGCCGACCGACTCCACCACCCCGGCGGCCTCGTGACCGAGCAGGAAGGGGAACTCGTCGGTGATACCGCCCTGTTTGTAGTGCAGGTCGGTGTGACAGACCCCGCAGGCCTGCACCTGTACGACGGCTTCGCCCGGCCCCGGGTCGGGCACCACGATCGTCTCGACCCGCACGGGCTCGTCCTTGCCCGGTGCGATCACGCCGCGTACTTCCTGCGCCATGGGCCTGCCCTTTCGTCGCTCTGCTGACGTGCTGTGTTCCGACCCTACGCGGGAACGATCAGCGGCGGCACGCATCGACCGCCGCGGATCCTCCCGCGCCCCCGCCGTCCGGGCCGCCACCATCAGCGCCGCATACCCCCAGGGGTACCTCTGCTACGGTGGGACATATACCCCCGGGGGTAATTCACCAGGGGATCCAGGAGAGGAGTGTGCTGCCGTGTCCTTCGTCGACACCATCGAGGTGCCCGGACTGGGCAACCGCAGCTATCTGGCGGGCGGCGCGCACGGCGCCGTCGCGGTCGATCCGCCCCGGGACGTCGACCGGGTGCTGGCGGCCGTCGCCCGGCGCGGGGTCAGGCTCACGCAGGTCGTGGAGACGCACGTGCACAACGACTACGTCTCCGGCGGCCTCGAACTGGCCCGGCTGACCGGGGCGGCGTACGTGGTGCCGGCCGGGGCACTGGTGGCGTACGAGCGGGTGCCGGTGGCCGACGGCGACGTGCTGGAGATCGAGGCGGGCCTTGCGCTGCGCGCGCTGGCCACCCCCGGGCACACCCCGCACCACACGTCGTACGTCCTGGAGGAGACCGGCCGCGCGGTGGCCGTCTTCACCGGTGGCTCGCTGCTGATCGGCACGGTCGGCAGGCCCGACCTGGTGGAGCCCCGGCTGACGGGCGAGCTGGCGCGGGCGCAGCACGCCTCGGCGCACCGGCTGGCCGCCGAGCTGCCGGACGGGACGGCGGTGCTGCCGACGCACGGCTTCGGCAGCTTCTGCTCGGCCGGGGACGCCGCCGGTCCGGGCACCACCATCGGCCGGGAGCGCGCGGTGAACGAGGCGCTCGTCAAGGACGTCGACACGTTCGTCGCGGAGCTGCTGGCGGGACTGGACGACGTACCGGCGTACTACGCCCACATGGGCCCGTTGAACTCCGGTGGCCCGGCCCCCGTGGACCTCACGCCGCCGGGCCGGGCGGACGCGGCGGAGATCGCGGCGCGGCTGGCCGCCGGGGAGTGGGTGGTGGACCTGCGCAACCGGGTGGCGTTCGCCGAGGGACATGTGTCGGGCACCGTGAACTTCGAGGCCGACGGGCAGCTCGCCACCTATCTGGCCTGGCTGCTGCCCTGGGGCCGGCCGGTCACGCTGCTCGCCGAGTCGGCGGCCCAGCTCGCCGCCGCCCAGCGGGAGCTGACCCGCGTCGGCATCGACCGCCCCGCGGCGGCCGCCACCGGTGCGCCGGAGGCCTGGCTCCGCCCGGGCGACCGGCCGCACTCCTTCCCGCGCGCCACGTTCGCGGACCTGGCCGCGCGCCGGGCGCAGGAGACCGCGAGCCCGACCGCGGGCGGGACGCAGAAGATCGTCGTACTGGACGTGCGCCGGGACTCGGAGCGGGCCGGCGGGCACGTCCGGGGCTCGCTGCACATACCCCTGCACCAGGTGCGTCAGCGGCTGGGCGAGATACCCGAGGGCACGGTGTGGGTGCACTGCGCGGGTGGCATGCGGGCGGCCGTCGCGGCCTCACTGCTGGACGCGGCCGGGCGTGACGTGGTCGCCGTCGACGACGGTTTCGCGTCGGCGACCGAGGCAGGGCTGACCACGGTCCGGCTCACCCCGGCCGAGGCCCTGGAGCGCACGGCCGCGGGTGCCGTCCTGCTGGACGTCCGCGAGGCCGAGGAATGGCAGACCGGTCACGCGCCCCAGGCCCTGCACGCCCCGTTCTCCGCGCTGGCGGCCGGGGCGCCGCTCCCGCCCGCCGCCGGGGACCGCCCGGTCGTCGTGATCTGCCGCTCCGGCAAGCGCTCCCAGGACGCGGCGGCGCTGCTCACGGCCCGGGGCCTGGACGCGGTGGACGTCGTCGGCGGCATGCGCGCCTGGAGCGCGGCAGGTCTCGCGGTGAGCGGCGAGGGCACCTCCGCATGACCACGCTCCTGCTCGCCCTCGCCGCCGGGGCCGTCACCGGGCTGGCGCTCGGGGCCCTGGGCGGTGGCGGCAGCGTCCTGGCCGTACCGGCGTTGATCTATCTGCTCGGCTTCAGCCCGGCCGCGGCCACCACCGCGAGCCTGGTCGTCGTCACGGTCACCTCGGCCACTGCACTCGTCGCGCACGCCCGCGGGGGTGCGGTGCGGTGGCGTGCGGGTGCGGTGTTCGCGGCGGCCGGGATCCTGCCGGCGGCGATCGGCGGAGCGGTGTCCCGCCACTTGCCGGCCACGTTGCTGACCGGGGCGTTCGCGGTGCTCGCGGCCGTGGCGGCGGTGCGCATGCTGCGCCCGTCGACCGCCGGCGGGACGGCGCCCGCGCAGGTGCGGCCCGCCCTGGTGGCCGGGGCGGGCGCCGGCCTCGGCGCCGTGACCGGCGTGCTCGGGGTGGGCGGCGGGTTTCTCGCCGTACCGTCCCTGGTGAGCGTCGTCGGCCTGCGGATGCGCGCGGCCGTCGGTACGAGCCTGCTCGTCATCACGATCAACTCGCTCACGGCGCTGGCGGCACGCGCCGGTTCGCACATCGACCTCGACTGGTCGGCCGTCGGCCCCTTCGCCGGGGCCGCGATCCTCGGCGCCTGGGACGGCAAGCGGCTCGCGGCCCGGCTCTCCGCGGGCACCCTCCAGCGGCTCTTCGCCTGTGCGCTGCTCGCGGTGGCCGCGTTCATGCTGGCCGACGCGATCGGCTGACGCGCCCCGAAGGGGCGCTGGGGGTACCCCCAGCCGAAGGCTGGGGGAGGAACTGCGCGACCAGCCACGACGGCGCCGCAGCCGACAGACCGCGGCGCTTGCAGCAGAGCGCTCAGGCAAGCGACAGGAACAGCTTCTCCAGCCGTGCCTTCATCTGCTCGGTCGTCTCACCGTCCGCCCCGCTCCGGGCGGGATCGATGATGCACTGCTGGAGCCCGGTCGCGATGATCGCGAAGCCCGCCCGGTCCAGGGCGCGCGAGGCCGCGGCGAGCTGGGTGACCACGTCCTCGCAGTCGCGGCCCTCCTCGATCATCTTGATCACGCCGGAGATCTGCCCCTGCGCCCGGCGCAGCCGGTTCAGCACCGACTTGAGCTCGTCGCCCTCGAACTGAAGCTCCACGACCACCACTCCTCACATACCCGTAGGGGTATTTTACCCGCCCCTCGGGCGAACCTGCCGTTCATCACTGCAAGGAAGGATCGCACCCGCGATGACCACCACTCCCCCGCACCCGGATCTCGCCCCCGACCAGGCCCTCGCCCGCCTGCCGGAGCTGACCGTCGTCGACGTCCGCACACCCGGCGAGTACGCCACCGGCCATGTGCCCGGCGCCCACAACATCCCCCTGGACGCCCTGCACCGGGCCCTGCCCGCGCTCCGCGCCGCGGACGGCGGGATTCTCCTGGTGTGTGCCTCCGGTGCCCGGGCCGAGCGCGCCCGGGCACTCCTCGCCGAGCACGGCATCCCGGCGGCCACCCTCACCGGCGGCACGCGCGGCTGGGCCGGGCGCGGTCACGCACTGCACCGCTCGCGGGGCGAGTCCCGTGCGTCCTGGGCCATGGAGCGCCAGGTGCGGTTCACCGCAGGGGCGGCCGTCCTCCTGGGTCTGGGCCTCGGGCTGCTGCACCCGGCCTGGCTGCTCCTGTCGGCCGGGGTCGCGGGCGGCCTGGTGTTCTCGGCGCTCACCGACACCTGCGGGATGGCCGCGGTGCTGTCGAAGCTGCCGCACAACCGTCCGCGTCCGGCCGACCTCGACGCGACCCTGGCGAGGCTCGGTTCCGCCCGGAGCTGACCGGGCCCCGGTGCCGGCGGCGGCCATCGTAGCCTGGGGCACGTCGGAGGGCGCCGCCCGCCGCCCGGACGAGGAGCACCGTGACCGCCGCTGACACAGTTCCGACGACACCGAAAAAAGAGCCCGTGTTCCGGCTGCTCCTCTCCTACGTACGGCCGCACCGCTGGGCCCTGCTGGCCGGTGCGGCGCTCTCGCTGGTGACGGGTGCGACCGGGCTGCTGCTGCCGCTGGTGGCACGGGGGTTGATCGACGACCTGTCCCACGACCGTTCCATCACGGGCAAGTTGCTCGCGATGGCGGGGCTGGTGGTCGCCAACGCCGGGGTGGGCGCGCTGGGTTCGTACGTCCTGCGGCGCGCCGGTGAGTCGGTGGTGCTCGGGGCGCGGCGCACCCTGTCGTCGTACCTGCTCCGGCTGCGGATCACCGCGGTGGACCGGACCGAACCCGGTGACCTGATGGCGCGGATCACCTCGGACACCACCCTGCTGCGCGAGGTCGCCACGGACTCGCTGGTCGCACTCGGCACCGAGGGACTCACCCTGGTCGCCACGGTGGTGATGATGGCGGTGGTCGATCCGGTGCTCCTTGCCGTCACCCTCGTCGTGATCGCCGCGGCGGGCACGGTGCTGGGCACGATCGTGCCGCGCATCAACCGGGCGAGCCGCAGAGCACAGGACGCGGTCGGGGTGATGGGGGCCTCGCTGGAGCGGGTGCTGGGCGCACTGCGCACGGTGAAGGCGTCGGGCGCCGAACACCGGGAGGAACTCGCCCTGCACGAGGCGGCCGAGGAGTCGTGGCGGCAGAGCGTGCGGGCCGCCAAGTGGTCGGCCGCGGCGGGCAACACGGCGGGGCTGGCGATGCAGCTGGCGTTCATCACCGTGCTCGCGGTGGGCGGCGCGCGGGTGGCGACCGGTGCGATCGGGGTGGGCACGCTGGTGGCGTTCCTGCTCTACGTCTTCTATCTGATGCAGCCGATCCAGCAGGTCGTCGGGGCGATCACCCAGTACCAGACCGGCGCCGGCGCGCTCGCCCGTATCCAGGAGGCGCTGCGGCTCCCCGCCGAACCCCCGTCCGGGCGCGCCGAGTTGCCGTCCCCCGGCGCCGAACCGGCCGCCGTCGCCTTCACCGACGTACGCTTCCGCTACGCCGAGGACCTGCCGTACGTCCACCACGGTGTCACCTTCGACGTCCCCGCGCGGGGCATGACGGCGTTCGTCGGGCCGTCCGGCGCGGGCAAGACCACCGTCTTCTCGCTGATCGAGCGGTTCTACGACCCCGAGTCCGGCACGATCGCCGTCGACGGCCGTCCGGTCGCCGACTGGGAACTGCCGCTGCTGCGGTCGGCCATCGGGTACGTCGAGCAGGACGCCCCCGTGCTGTCGGGCACGCTCAGGGACAACCTGCTGCTCGGCAATCCGGAGGCGGACGAGGACGCGGTCGCGCGCGTGGTGAAGACGACGCGGCTCGACGGTCTGGTCGCCCGGCTGCCGCAGGGGCTGGAGACGCTGGTCGGGCATCGTGGGACCAAGCTGTCGGGCGGCGAGCGCCAACGGGTGGCGATCGCACGGGCGTTGCTGCGCCGGCCCCGGCTGCTGCTCCTGGACGAGGCCACCTCGCAGCTGGACGCGGTGAACGAGGCGGCGCTCCGGGACACCGTCGCCGACGTGGCGCGGTCGACGACGGTGCTGGTGGTCGCGCACCGGCTGTCGACGGTGACCATGGTGGACCGGATCGTCGTCATGGACGCGGGCCGGGTCCGGGCGGTGGGCACGCACCGGGAGCTGGTCGCGGCGGACCCGCTGTACGCGGAGCTGGCGGCGACGCAGTTCCTGGCCTCGGAGCACTGAGCGCGGGCAACGAGGAGGGCCGCCCCTGCCGGGACGGCCCTCGGTGTGCGGCGCGGTCAGGCTTCGATACCCGGCAGCAGCCCCATGGCGGGCGCGGCCAGGTCGGTGACCTGGTGCAGTTCGCCGAGCTTGTGGAGTCCGTTCAGACCCTGCACCTGCTCCGAGACCTTCGGCATCCTGGCCCGGTACTCCGCGGGGACGTCGCTGCGGGTGACCGAGTCGAGCACGCCGAGCGCGGTGAGCCTCCCGGGGTGCTGTGCGCTCGCGTCGGCCGCGTTCGCCAGCGGCGCGGCGAGGCCGGTGACCCCGGCAGCGAGGCCGACGGCGGCGACGATACGTCGTGTTGAGATCATGTCCTCAGCAACGGCCCCGGAGCCGGGCCGGACACGGGCAGCCGGTCCCCCTCACCCGCAAGGCGGAGCGCGCGCCTGCGCTTGCCGAGCCCGGCGGTGCGGGGGACGCTCGATGTGAGGGGCTCGCGCGGCCCGCTCCGCATCGGGTCGCGGGCTCCCGCAGGAGGTCACCATGGGCACCGCGACGGGTTCCACGTTCGACACCGACACGCTGCGCCGGGCCATAGAGGGGAACACCGGGAACAGCCTTCTGGCGCTCTACGCGGACGACGCGGAGATCCGCATCGTAGACCGCAACACCCAGCCCAGCCACCCCAAGGTCCTGCACGGCCGCCGGGACATCGCCGCGCTGCTGGACGACGTCTACAGCCGCGACATGACGCACAGGCTGGACCAGTGCATCGTCCAGGGCGACAAGGCCGCCTTCAGCGAGTCCTGCGAGTACGGGGACGGGGTCCGGGTGCTCGCCGAGTCGATGATCACGCTGCGCGACGGCAAGATCGCCGAGCAGATCATGATCCAGGCATGGGACGACGAGTAGTCGCAAGGACCGGAAGGGTCCAGGTCGGCTCACGCCTGACCTGGACCCTTCCCGACGCGGGCGACGCCGGGACACGCCCGCTGCCCTCGGCCCCGCGCGCGCACGCGCCGCTGCGGGAGCCGGTGGGGACCGCGCACTGCCGCCGGAGGGGCCGAGCGCCTCGGTTACCCTGAAGGCGGGCCGTGACTGGCGCTGAGGTGGAGCACCACCGGGGAGCGGTCCGCACTGTCGATGCCGTGCGCCTGGGCGATCAAGGTCGAACCAGCTCAGGAGTGTGCCGCATGACCCAGGCCCGCCTGGGGGCACCTCCCAGGCCCTTAAGGCACTGGGGGAGGACGGAACCGCCGTCGCCCGCCGGATCGTCGAGGAGACCGCGAAGCAGGCCGCCGGCCTCACCGCGCGGACCGGTGTCACGCCGTGTCTGGCCACCGTGCTGGTCGGCGAGGACCCCGCCTCCGTCACCTACGTCCGGATGAAGCAGAACCGCAGCCGCAAGGCGGGCATCGCCTCCCGGCACGTGGCCCTGCCCGCCACCACGACCACCGCCGAACTTGTCGGCGTGCTGCGGGAGTTGTCCGCCGATCCCACGGTGCACGGCATCCTGCTCCAGCACCCGGTCGGCGAACACATCGACGAGCGGGACGCGTTCGAGGCGATCGCGCCGGAGAAGGACGTGGACGGCGTGACCTTCGCGTCGTTCGCGACGATGAGCTTCGGCCTGCCGGGCTTCGTCTCCTGCACCCCGGGCGGCATCCTGCGCCTGCTCGACGCCTACGACGTCGACCCGGCGGGGAAGCGTGCGGTGGTCGTCGGCCGCAGCGCGATCCTGGGCAAGCCGGCCGGCATGCTGCTGCTCGCCCGCGACGCCCCCGTCACGTACTGCCACTCCCGCACCCGGGACCTGTCGGCCGTCGTCCGCGAGGCGGACATCGTGGTCGCCGCCGTCGGCCGGCCCCGGCTGATCCGCGGCCGGGACATCAAGCCCGGCGCGGTGGTGCTCGACGCCGGCTACGACGAGGGCAACGTCGGGGACGTCGACTTCGACACCGCCGTCGAGCGGGCCTCGCTGATCACGCCGGTGCCGGGCGGGGTCGGGCCGATGACCATCGCCGTGCTGCTGGAGCAGACGGTGGCGGCGGCCGCCCGGCAGCTCGGGGCGTGAGGGTCAGCGCATCCAGGCGCGGTACTCCATGACGTCCCCGGCCCGCACCCCGTACTCGGGCTCGTCCCGGGTGAACGTGGTCTCCAGACCGAGTACGGCACCCGTGGCCGGGTCCAGGATCAGCATCCGCCGTCCGCCGTTGCCCTCGTCGAGGACGTAGGCCTGCCCGGTGCGGCCCAGCCGGTCGGTGACCTGGCCGGCGGGCCGCAGTCCCTTGGCGTCGGCGAGCAGGTCGGCCAGGGCCGCCGTCTCGCGCGCCCCGAGCGTCCAGTTGTCCAGCAACTCCGCGGTGGCGTCGAGGAGTCCGGACGTGGTGAGGGTGTCGCTGTGGATCAGGTCGGCGAGGTAGCCGCGCAGCTTCGCGGGGTCGTGCGGGGGTGTGGACAAGGGCGGGGCGTCCCCCCACATCGGCGGGAACGTCCGCCGGCTGAGCACCTTGCCGTCCTCGACCCGGCCCGCGTCGGTCAGGACGGGGCGGCCCGGGTGGTCCGGGTCGGTCGCCACGATCACCTCGGTGCTGGTGCCGTCCGCCCGCCACCGCACCACGCGTTCCTCGGGCAGGGTGACCGGCGGCCCGTCGTCGCTCATGGCCAGGCTCCAGGACTGCACATGGGTGCCCTGGCGCAGCGCCGGGGAGCCGTCCGTGGCGGCCACCGCGGCGAGTTCCGCGACCTGGGCGAGCGGTACGGCTACGGAGTGGGCGCGGACCGTCAGTGGCCGGGGCGCGGCGACGGCCGGGGCGCCCGAGGGGCCGCCGAGCAGCACGGTCAGCGTGGTGGCCGTCACGACGGCGGCCGCGGTCAGCCCCCACAGCAGGCGCGGCCGGGACCAGGTCTGGCGGCCGGGGCGGGGGCTGTGCAGCAGCCGGTTGAGGTGCCGTTCGGCGGTGTGGTCGAGGGGGCCGTCGCCGAAGTAGGGGCCGTCGGCGGGTACCGGGTCGGCGGCGCGCAGCAGGTCGAGTTCGTCAGCCATGGCGGTGTTCCTCGGAAAGGGCCTCGGCGGCAGGCGGGCGCAGTCGGTCGATCTCGGCTCTGAGCCGGCGGCGGGCACGGTGCAGCCGCATCGCCGCCGCCCGTTCCCCGCAGCCCAGCGCGACGGCGACCTCGTCGACGCCGAGTTCCTCCCACGCCGTCAGCCGCAGTACCTCCTGGTCGGCCGGGGCCAGCCGGGCGAGCGCCTCGTGCACCCAGGAGCCGGGCCGCTCGCTGTCGGGGCCGGCCGCGACGTGCCGGCCGTGCGCGGTGTCGTCGTTGCCCAGCCGGTCCACCAGCCGGCGCCGGCGCCCGTACCCGCGTACCGCGTTGGCGAGGCAGTTGCGTGCCACGCCGTACAGCCAGGGCAGCGGGAACGCCGGCAGGTCGGCGCGGCGGCGCCAGGCCACCGTGAACACCTCCGCCACCACTTCCTCCACCTCGCCGGTCCGCCCGTCCAGTCGCCGCGCGACATAGCGGCTGACCGCCCAGTAGTGCTCGCGATAGGCAGCGGCGAAGATCTCGTCGTTGCTCATGTCCCGTTCTTGTCCGGCACCTCCACGATCGTCACACCCGTCGCCGTGACGCTCGTCGCATCCGTCGAGTGTGACCGGTGCGGACGGCCCGGACACAGGCGGGGCATGAGGAACCTCAAGTGGCTGACGACCACGGATCACAAGACGATCGGGACGCTGTACCTGGTCACGGCGTTCTCGTTCTTCTGCGTGGGCGGGGTGATGGCCCTGCTGATGCGCGCCGAGCTGGCCCGTCCCGGTCTGCAGATCATGTCGAACGAGCAGTTCAACCAGGCGTTCACGATGCACGGCACGATCATGCTGCTGATGTTCGCGACCCCGCTCTTCGCGGGCTTCGCGAACTGGATCATGCCGCTCCAGATCGGCGCCCCGGACGTGGCCTTCCCGCGCCTGAACATGCTGGCCTACTGGCTCTACCTGCTCGGCTCCACCATCGCGGTCGGCGGCTTCCTCACCCCGCAGGGCGCGGCCGACTTCGGCTGGTTCGCCTACGCCCCGCTCTCGGACGCGGTGCGCACCCCGGGGGCCGGCGCCGACATGTGGATCATGGGCCTGGCCTTCTCCGGCTTCGGCACCATCCTCGGCGCGGTCAACTTCATCACCACGATCATCTGCATGCGTGCGCCGGGCATGACCATGTTCCGCATGCCGATCTTCGTGTGGAACGTGCTGCTGACCGCCGTGCTGGTCCTGCTCGCCTTCCCCGTCCTCGCCGCCGCGCTGTTCGCCCTGGAGGCGGACCGCAAGTTCGGCGCCCACGTCTTCGACGCGGCGAACGGCGGAGCACTGCTCTGGCAACACCTCTTCTGGTTCTTCGGGCACCCGGAGGTGTACATCATCGCGCTGCCGTTCTTCGGCATCATCAGTGAGGTCATCCCGGTCTTCTCCCGCAAGCCGATGTTCGGCTACATGGGCCTGGTCGCGGCGACCATCTCGATCGCCGGCCTCTCGGTGACGGTGTGGGCCCACCACATGTACGTCACGGGCGGCGTCCTCCTCCCGTTCTTCTCCTTCATGACCTTCCTGATCGCCGTCCCGACGGGAGTGAAGTTCTTCAACTGGATCGGCACGATGTGGCAGGGCTCGCTGTCCTTCGAGACGCCCATGCTCTGGGCCATGGGCTTCCTGGTGACGTTCGTCTTCGGCGGCCTGACCGGCGTGATGCTCGCGTCCCCGCCGATCGACTTCCACATCTCCGACTCGTACTTCGTCGTCGCCCACTTCCACTACGTGGTCTTCGGCACGGTCGTCTTCGCGATGTTCGCCGGCTTCCACTTCTGGTGGCCCAAGTTCACCGGCAAGATGCTGGACGAACGCCTAGGCAAGATCACCTTCTGGACGCTGTTCGTAGGCTTCCACGGCACCTTCCTGGTCCAGCACTGGCTGGGCGCCGAGGGCATGCAGCGCCGGATCCCCGACTACCTGGCGGTGGAGGGGTTCGCCACCCTCAACACGGTCTCGACGATCTTCTCGTTCCTGCTGGGCTCGTCGCTGCTCCCGTTCTTCTACAACGTCTGGAAGACGGCCAAGTACGGGACGAAGGTCGAGTCGGACGACCCGTGGGGCTACGGCCGCTCCCTGGAGTGGGCGACGTCGTGCCCGCCCCCGCGCCACAACTTCGTCTCCCTGCCCCAGATCCGCAGCGAGTCCCCGGCGTTCGACCTGCACCACACCGCCGTGGAGCGGGAGCTGAGCACCCGATGACGGCGCGGGAGGAGGGACGGGCTCTGGTCGCCCAGGTCGAGGGGCATCTGCTGCTGGCCGCCGCCCGGGCGGAGGGCCGCGCGGCGGGGGTACGGGTGGCGGACCGGCTGGGTTGGCTGACGGATGGGCAGCGGGAGGATCTTCAGCGCCAGCTGGAGTCGGAGTACCTGGCGCTGGCCCGGCTGTCCTGGCGTCGTACCGCAGAGCGCGCCGAGGAACTGCGACTGGAGTACGAGCAGAGATACCGGACCGTGCGCACACGACTTCTGGCAGGCTTCCTGCCGATCTGCGCCTTGCTCACGGCAGTGACCCTGGTGGTCCTGACACCCTGAATTCAGCGCCCCTGTAAGGGGCGCTGGGGGTGCCCCCGGCCGAAGGCTGGGGGGGCTGCGCGACCAGCCACAGCCCACCCGCGCCCGACGAACTACCGGCTCAACTCCGGCTCCACTGCTGGTTGCTCCCGCCATTGCAGGCCCACAGCACCAGCGAGGTCCCGTTACTCGTGGCCGCCCCATACGCATCCAGGCACAACCCGGCGTTCACGTTCGTGATCGTCCCGTCCGAGTTCACGTTCCACTTCTGGTTGTTCTGCCCGTTGCAGTCCCAGATCACCACCTTGGTGCCGTTGGTGGTGCCCTGGTTGTACGCGTCCAGGCACTTGTTGCCGTACACCACGAACTCCTTGCGGGAGGTGTACGTCCAGGCCTGGTTCTGGCCGCCGTTGCAGTCCCAGATCTCGGCCTGGGTGCCGTTGGTGATGGTGTTGTTGTAGATGTCGGCGCAGCGGCTGGACTGCCCGCCCACGAGGAGGGTGCCGTTGGTGCCGGGTATCGGGCTGACCGCGATCGAGCCGAGCGCCGGCAGCGAACTCCCCGTGAAGGTCAGCGAGTTGCCGGACCCCTTGCTCAGGTCGACCTGCACCGAGACCGTCCCCTGCGAGGACCCGGTCGGCGGGAAGGACACCGTCGTGGCGGTCTGGCCGTTGACCTGGAGGGTGCCGGTGACGGCGGTGGAGCCGGCGTTGGTGTAGGCGACGTCGACGACGTCCAGGCCGGTGCCCGCGGCGCCGACGCCGGTGTACTTGCCGGTGGAGGACGCGCTGTAGCTCGTGCTCGACGCCTCCGTACCGCCGCTCACCTTCAGCATGACCGAGCCGCCGGCCGGCACGCTTGCGGTGTAACTCGTCGCGTACGAGCCGAGGTCGGACTGCGCCCACAGGTCCCGCACGGTCGCTGAGGCGCCGGTCAGGCCGAGGTCGGACCAGCGGGCGGTGACGTTCGCGGCGGCGGAGGTGCGGTTGAGCAGCACGACCGCGCGGTTGCCGGTGCCGGCCAGGACCTTGCTGTAGACCTGGAGACCGGTGCTGTCCTCGGCGACCTTGACGCCCTGGAGGCCGCGCGGGTCCTGGTCGACGGCGACGACGTCGGAGTTCTTGAGGATGGCGGCCGTCTCGCCGGTCATGGCGGTGAGGTCGTTGCCGGCGAGCAGCGGGGCGCCGGAGATCGCCCACAGGGCCATGTGGGTGCGGTTCTGGGCCGCCGTCAGGCCGGACATGCCGACGGTGAGCATGTCCGGGTCGTTGTAGTAGCCCGTGTGCTGGGCGGCCGGGTGCAGGGTCTGGTCGAAGTTGGACAGCACCGCCGACTGCGACGCCGTGCCGCCGTAGTAGTAGATGTCCGTGCTGGTCCGCCACATGGGGGCGAGGCCCGTCGCCCAGTTCCAGGTGTTCTGGTAGCCCCAGTTGCAGATGGACAGGGTCAGCGGGCGGCCGGTGGTGGCCGCGGCCGTGGCGACGGCCGAGCTGATCGACTTGTACGTGGTGGCCGCGTCCAGGCCCTCGGCGTCGCCGCCGCACCAGTCGACCTTCACGAAGTCGAAGCCCCATGCGGAGAACTGGAGCATGTCCTGGGCGTAGTGCCCCTCGCTGCCGGTGTTGGCGGCGGCGGGGCGGCCGGTGGGGTAGTAGTAGCCGCAGCCGTTGGCGCCGGCGTCGGTGTAGATGCCGGCCTTCAGGCCCTTGCTGTGGATGTAGTCGGCGATGGCGCTCATGCCGCCGGGCCACTCATCGGTGTCGACGGTGATGTTGCCGGCGCTGTCCCGGGTGCCCTGCCACCAGCCCTCGTCGATGTTGATGTACTTGTAGCCGGCGGCCGGGAGACCGGCCGCGACGAAGGCGTCGACCTGCGCCTTGATGACGTCGTAGTCGATCTTCGCCGCGAAGCTGTTCCAGGAGGCCCAGCCCATCGGGGCGGTGGGCACCGGGACCTGCGGAACCGTCGCCGCCCGGGCCGGTCCCGGGGTGACGAAGAGGAGCGCGGCCGCGGCCGTCAGGGTCAGGGCGAGGGTGCGTACGGCAACGGCCCACAGGTGTCGTACGAGACCGCCGGCGGTCGGTCTGGGCGGGGGGTACATGCGGCTCCTCCACGGGGGTGCATGAGGGGGTACGACTCACTCACGTTCGGGATACCGGACACAGATCGGTGACCCGAACATGTCGGCGCGCCGACCGTAGAGCCGCCGGAGGGTGAAGTCAACGCCTGCGACAGGCGTGAAGTCGCCCAGCGGTCACGCGAGTTGGGCAAACGGATCAGGGCGGGCGACGGCGTGGCCCCGGCGACCGAGACGTTCGCCGGTCCGGCCGATCACAACGCACCGGCAGACACAGCACTACCGCGGGCCCCCAGGCTTCCACCCTTCCGGCCGCAGGATCCCCACCAGCAACCGCACCAGCTCCTCCACGACCTCGTCCAGGCTCGCCTCCACCCACCCCGCACTCCAGTCGTGCAGCAGCCCGTTCACGCTGCCGATGAACGCCGTCGCCGCCAGCCGGTAGTCACGCGGTGCCGCGTCCCCCCGCGCGACCGCCGCGTTCGCCTCGGTGCATATCAGCTCCACCCACCGCGCCCGCCGCGCCAGCCGCTGCTCCTCCAGTCGCGGGCTGACCCCGATGATCTCCACGAAGGCGATGCGGATGCGCCGCGGATCCGACGTGACGTCACGGGCGTACGCCCGGAACAGCACCGTCACCCGCTCGACCAGCGGCAGCGGTTCCGCCTCGGCGAAGGCGTCGGCCACCGCCCGCTCCGCCCACCCGTTGACCTCCAGGTGCAATGCCGCGAGCACGTCCTCCAGGGTCTCGAACTCCTCGTAGAACTGACGGGTCGACAGACCCGCCGCCTGGCTGAGCGCGGCGACGGTCGTGGCACGGAACCCCGGTGCCCCGCCGAAGAGCTGGAGCGCCGCGTCCAGGAAGCGCCGACGCCGGTCGGCCTTGCGTTCCGCGGCGGACCGGCCGCCGTAACGACCCGTCGGTGCCTTGAGCCTGCCCGCCACGACTGCCCCCTCCGTCGACCGCCCGATGGCCAATTTTCTCGCGTACACCTCTTGTGGAGTCCTCCACCCCCTCCTTACTTTTCAGTAAGTTCGGTTTGAACGCACCCGTGTTCAGATTCCGCGACCCTGTGACCGCACCCGCGCGTCCCCACCCCCCTCAGAGGAGAGAGCAGTCATGCCTGCTTTCAGACCCAGGCACCTTTGCTCCGTAGCCGCCGCCCTCGTCCTGACCGCCGCCGTGCCCGCGACCGCCGCCACCACCGCGGCCGACGCCTCCCTGCGCGAGGTGCTGTTCGTGGGCAACAACTGGGACGGCACCGCGACCGTCCTGAAGTCGTCCGGCGACTTCGCCAAGGTCGGCCAGATCAACGTCATCCCCGACAAGGACGCGCGGATCGCCGAGATCAACGCGGACCCCATCAAGTGGATCTACTACACGTCGATCCGCAACGAGGTGGGCCAGGGCCACGACCAGTACGCGGACGACATGTACTCCACGCCGGACGGCCGGTCCGTGGTCGTCTCCCGCCCGAGCTTCGCCGACGTCGTCTCCATCGACCTCGCCACCGACAAGATCAACTGGCGTTTCCCGGTGGCCGGTTACCGCGCCGACCACATGGCCGTCTCGCCCGACGGCACCAAGGTCGCCGTCTCGGCCTCCACCGCGAACAAGGTGCAGGTGCTGGACATCAACACCGGCCAGGAGCTGGGCGAGTTCGCCACCGGGGACAAGCCGCACGAGAACGTCTTCAGCCCTGACGGCAAGTACATCTGGAACATGTCGATCGGCGAGGTCACCACCTCGCTCGACGACCCGGTCTGGGACTGGACCAAGGGCGACCGGCACATCACCGTCGCGGACGCCACCACCTACAAGCAGGTCAAGACCATCGACATGCGGTCCCGGCTGGACGCGATCGGCCTGAAGGACTTCTCGGACGCGATCCGCCCCGCGGCGTTCACGCCCGACTGGTCGAAGATGTACTTCCAGGTGTCGTTCTTCAACGGCTTCCTGGAATACGACATCGCCAGCGACAAGATCACCCGGGTGAAGACGCTGCCGGCGAACCCGGCGACGAGCACCGACCGCACCACCTGGCTTCTCGACTCACGTCACCACGGCATCTCGATGAAGCCGGACGGCACCAAGCTGTGCGTCGCCGGGACCATGGACAACTACGCCACGATCGTCGACCGTGCCACCCTGCAGGAGGGACCGCTCATCACGGCGTCCACGCCGTACTGGGCCACGGTCAGCGGTGACGGCAAGGACTGCATCATCTCCGAGAGCGGCGCCGACCAGGTGACCGCGATCGACTTCGGCACCGGCCAGAAGGTGACCTCGGTGCCGGTCGGCGACCACCCGCAGCGCGTCCGGCTGGGGCATGTGCAGGCCGACTGGACCGGTGCTTCGGGTAGTTGACGGCGCAGCCGGACCTCCGGCCTCCGGGGTGCGCGGCACCCCGGAGGCCGGAGCACTGCTCAGAACTTCGCCGCCGCCCAGGCGGCCAGCTCCGCCCTGGCCGCGTTCAGCAGGGTGGAGCTGGGCGAGGTCGCCCCGTTGGTCACCAGCGCGAAGTGCAGCACGCCGGAGTCCGAGTCGGTGAGCAGCAGTCGGCGGCTGCCCGTCCCACCCGGTTCCGCCGCCACGCCGACGGCGGTCGAGGACGTGTACGACGGGGGCGCGTAGGACGTGCCCAGGTCGGAGACGACGGTGGTGGACGCGGTCGCGAAGGAGGCCGGCAGATGGAGTTCGGTCGGTGCGGTGGCGCTGCCGGAGCGCCAGACCTGGACCGCGTACTGTCCGGAGCCGACCAGGGCGGCCACGTTCGGCAGCGAGCTGGGCACCGGGTTCCAGGTCAGGGTCGTGGAGCCGTCCCGGGAGCGGTCCTCGTAGGTGAAGGCGAGGGTGGAGCCCGAGGTGGCGGACGGGTAGATCCGGTCGAGCAGCCGGGCGTCCTGACGGAGCGCCACCGTACCCGAGTCGGTCGTGTTCACGGCCGAGAGGTCCTCGTCGTTCCAGGCGTCGCCGGAGGTGAGGACCTTGTCCGGGTTGTCGTTCATCAGCTCGTGGTGGCGGCCGTTGTAGATGTCCCACTGCCACTGGGTGCCGGAGAGGACCGGTCCGGAGGAGGCCGGGGTGGACCACCACTTCGCCCCGGACAGGCGGGAGTCGAGGGCCTGGTACATCGCCTTGTCGACGGTCGGCGCCTTGCCGGAGGTGGTGCCGGACAGCGGGTGCCCGAACTCGCTGACGACCGCCGTCGTTCCGGCGGCCGAGGCACGGTCGCGGATGGTGCCGAAGTCGGTGCTGTACTGGCCGTCGGAGGCGTTGCCCCACATCAGGATGCCGGAGATGGCCTTCTGGTCGTAGAAGTGGGTGTTGAAGACGTACCGCGGGCCGAGCGTGCCCGCGTCGAGCAGTCCGCCTTCCTGGTTGGTGACGTTGCCGTTCCAGTAGAGGTTGGGCTCGACGAGGGCGGGCTTGCTGCTCCAGCCGGCCGCGTCCATCCGCGCCCGGAACTTCTGGTAGAAGGGCCACAGCCGGTTCTGCTCCCAGGTGCGGGAGGTCTCGCCGGAGTCGTAGGTGCCGGCGTACGGCTCGTTGTACGGGTCGAAGCCGACGACGCCCGCGAACTCGTCGGACGTCAGGTGCTGGGCCAGGTAGGTCATGGCGGTCTGGGCGGTGGCCAGGAAGTAGTCCTGGAGGCCATAGTTGTTGTGCCAGAAGTCGTACTGGGCCTTCTGCACGGCCGCGTTCTGGGTGATGTTCTGGCCCCAGAAGAGGCAGATGCCGCACGACTCGGCCGGATAACCGCCCAGCGCGACCGCCCACTTCGGGGCGCCGTCGCCCGTGTACCAGCTGCCCGAGTTGAACAGGTAGCGGGAGTACAGGTCCTGGTGGAAGTCGGGGAAGACGCGGATGCCGGCGTCGAGGAACGCCTGTATCTGCGCGGTCGCGTCGGCCAGGTACGTGGTGTCGACCTGGTCCTGGACGGGTTCGGCGTGCGCCCAGGAGAGCAGGAAGCGCACGGCGTTGCCGCCGCCGAGGGCGCGCAGCGCGGTGGCGGACTTCTTCGCGTCGGCGACCGAGGCGAAGGGCAGGCCGCTGTTCTCCTCCAGCTTGGTCTCGCCGGAGACGTTGTAGCCGCGCAGCACGACCTCACGGCCCTGGCCGTCGACGAAACGGCCGTTCTGCACGGTGAGCGCGGTGCCGTCGAACCAGAGGGAGTCGGACGGGGTGGCCGCGGTGGCGGACGGGGTGGCCGCCACCGCGAGGAATCCGCAGAGGACAACCAGGACAACGATCAGACGTGCCCGGATATTCGTCATGTCCATTACAGTCCGGTGATTTCCGGACACAGTCAATACTTCTGACTCACGAGTAAGTTGAGTATCGGCTCCCTCAGCCGGTGACTCGGCCCGTCACGTTCAACAGGTACTCCTTGCGGCTCAGCGGATTGTGGTCGGTCCGCGCCCGCTCCGGGACCGGCCCCCGCACCACCGGCGCATAGTGGTCGAAGGCGGTCTCCAGCTCGCCCTCGCCGCGGGTCAGCCCCGGCAGCCGCTGCTCAACTCCGTGCACCCGGGCCGCGGGCACCGCGCCCTCCAGGACCGCGAGCGTCCCCTCGGTCCCGGTCCGCTGCGGCACCGCGCCGAGCCCGGCGAGCACCGGCAGCAGCGCGCCCAGCGTGTCCGCGGGGGCCTCCAGGCGGAAGCGGTGCATCGGCTCGTGCACCAGGGTGCCGGCCCGCCGCAGCGCCTCGGTGAGCACCAGCGGGGTCAGGCCGCGGAAGTCCTGGCCGGTGCTCGACATGCTCTTGTCGAAACCCT
Source organism: Streptomyces sp. (assembly GCF_019510245.1). Lineage (GTDB taxonomy): Bacteria > Actinomycetota > Actinomycetes > Streptomycetales > Streptomycetaceae > Streptomyces. The sequence goes on from NZ_JAEKKT010000117.1 coordinate 55,504, forward strand.
GGTGGGCATGGCTCTGCCGGGGCGAGTAGCCGGAGTGGGTCATGGTGACCGTGCAGTCCGGGATCCGCCAGCCGTGCAGCCCCTGGCCGAGGGATGCGCGCACGGTGTCCTCCACGGCCTTGAAGAAGGCGTACGGCATCGAGCCCAGCTCCACCTCCAGACGGAAGCCGACGCCCGCGCCCGGCGCGGCCGGCTCCACCCGCAGGCCGACCGTGGCCAGGAAGGGGTTGTCGTCCTTCTTGTTGAACTCGACGGCGGCTCCGGTGCCGGTGAGCCGTTCGACGCAGATGACGGTCGTCTCCCGGAACGTGACGTCGAGGCCGTACTCGTCGGCGAGGGTCGCCTGGATCACCTCCTTCTGCACCTCGCCGTAGAGGGAGACGGAGGTCTGCTGCCGCGCCTCGTCGTGCCGGACGTCGATCAGCGGGTCCTGCTCGGCGAGCTGGGTGAGGGCGGCATGCAGGGAGCGGCGGTCGGTGCCCGGTCCGGGGACCACGACGGTCTCCAGGGTCGGCGGCGCGAAGTGGTGCTCGTACGCCCGGCCCGGCAGCCCGAGGGCATCGCCGACGCGGATGCCGGCCAGCCCCCACACCTTGACGATCCGCCCGGCACCGGCGCGGTCCCGCCGGAGGTCCGTACCGTCCTCGAAGACGCTGAGCCCGGTGACCAGCCCTTCCGGCCGCCCGCCCGGGACTCGGCCGGGCACGCGGCGGGCGGCGGCCGCCCGGGCCCCCGGTCCGGTCCCGACGGGCCCGCCGGCCTCCCCCACTCCGTGGCCGTCCCCGAACCGGACCCGGTCACGGACACCGACGGTCCCGGAGAAGACCCGCGCATAGGCGATCTTCTCCCCCGCCGGCCCCCGTTCCACCTTGAAGACCGAGGCCGACAGCGGGCCGGCCGCATCGCCGTCGGCGGCCGGGAGCAGCCGCTCGATGCCGGCGATCAGGTCGGGCACACCGGCGCCGGTGGCGGCGGAGCCGAAGTACACCGGATGGACCACGGCCCGCCGGGTCTGCTCGGCGAGGGCGGCGCGCAGCCTGTGCTCGGGGACACCGCCGTCGAGGTAGGCGGCGAGCAGCGCGTCGTCGTGGTCGGCGAGCGCGTCCAGCGCGGCCGGGCCGAGGCCGGGCAGGAAGCGGGCGGCGCGCGTGCCGAGCGCGGTGGCGCGGCCCATCGGGACGAGCGGGACGGCGAGCCTGCGGGCCAGCTGGGCGACCACGGCCTCGTCGCGGGCGCCCCGCCGGTCGATCTTGTTGACGAAGACCAGCGTGGGGATGCGCAGCCGCCGCAGGGTCCGCATCAGGATCCGGGTCTGCGCCTGGACGCCCTCCACGGCCGAGACGACGAGCACCGCCCCGTCCAGCACACCGAGGACCCGCTCCACCTCGGCGATGAAGTCCGGGTGGCCCGGGGTGTCGATGAGGTTGACGGTGACGCCGTCGAGCGGGAACGACACGACGGCGGACCTGATGGTGATGCCCCGCTGCCGCTCCAGGGCGAGGGTGTCGGTGCGGGTACTGCCGTCGTCGACGCTGCCGAGTTCTTCGGTGACGCCGGCCGTGTGCAGCAGCCGTTCCGTCAGGGTGGTCTTACCTGCGTCGACGTGCGCGAGAATGCCGAGACTGAGCATGTGCACTGAGCGTGATGTCCTTCGCCATGGGTGGGATTGCTTCCTCGGTGGACATGCACGCAGCGCGCATCGGTGGCCCTCTCTCTGTGACGTCGGATGAGGAGCAGTGGAGCAGGACGGGCCCGGCCGCGGCAATGGATTAACGCTCAACAAAAGCCCCGCCGCAGCACTCGCCGCCTTCCCGGCCCGGTTCTAGAGTGACCTACATCACGCCGCATGGCTGACATCCCTCGGTCCCGCCGCACGGTCTGGAGGCCACATGACCCACATCAAGGTGACGGTGGACGGCACGTCCTACGAGGACGAGGTGGAACCCCGCCTGCTGCTCGCCCACTACCTGCGCGACCGTCTCGGCCTGACCGGCACCCCGATCGGCTGCGACACCTCGAACTGCGGCGCGTGCACGGTCGACCTGGACGGGGCGACCGCCAAGAGCTGCTCGGTGCTGGCCGTCCAGGCGGACGGCTGCACGGTGACCACCGTCCAGGGGCTGGCCGCGGACGGGGAGTGGACGGCGTTGCAGCGGGCGTTCCACGAGCGGCACGGCCTCCAGTGCGGCTACTGCACCCCCGGGATGATCATGGCGGCCCGCGATCTGCTGAACGAGAACCCGCACCCGTCCTCCGACGAGGTCAGACAGGCCCTGGAGGGCAACCTGTGCCGGTGCACCGGCTACCAGAACATCGTCCGCGCGGTGCTCGCCGCCGCCGGGCAACAGGTACCCGAGGAGGCCACGGCATGACCGGTCAGGCCGTAGCAGCCGCAGCCCACGAGATCGGCCGCGCCCGGCTGCGCAAGGAGGACGCCCGGCTGATCACCGGCCAGACCCACTGGACCGACAACATCCAGGTCGCCGGACTGCTCCACCTGGCCGTCCTGCGCAGCCCGATGGCGCACGCCCGCATCACCCGCGTGGACGTCTCCCCCGCCCTCGAACGCCCCGGGGTCGTCGCCGCGTTCCCCGGCGCCGATCTCGCCGACGGGCTGGGCTCGCTCCCCTGCGCCTGGCCGGTGACCGAGGACATCGTGCTGCCCGACCACCCGCCGGTCGCCGTCGACGAGGTCCGCCACGCCGGCGATCCGGTGGCCGTCGTGGTGGCCCGCGACCGGTACGCCGCAGCGGACGCCCTGGAGGCCGTGGAGGTCGACTACGACCCGCTGCCCCCGGTCCTCGACCTGGAGGCAGCGCTCGCCGAGGGCGCCCCGCTGGTCCACTCCGACAAGGGCACCAACCGCTGCTACACCTGGCCGCTGGCCACGGGCGAGAGCTTCGACTCCGTGCGGCAACGCGCCGAGGTGACGCTCAAGCGCCGCTACCACCAGCAGCGGCTGATCCCGAACGCCATGGAACCGCGCGCGGTCGTGGTCACCCCGATCGCCGCCTCCGGCGAGTACACGGTCTACTCGGCGACCCAGATCCCGCACATCCTGCGGATCATGCTGGCCACCGTCACCGGCGTCCCCGAGCACAAGCTCCGGGTGATCGCCCCGGACGTGGGCGGCGGCTTCGGCTCCAAGCTCCAGGTGTACGGCGAGGAGGCCGTCGCGCTCGCCGTCGCCCGCAAGCTGGGCCGTCCCGTGAAGTGGACGGAGTCCCGCTCCGAGGGCTACCTCGCCACCCACCACGGCCGCGGCATGATCCAGGACATCGAGGTCGCCGCCACCCGCGAGGGCCGGCTGCTCGGCCTGAAGGTGGACCTGATCGCCGACATGGGCGCCTACCTGATGCTGGTCACCCCGGGCATCCCGATCCTCGGCGCCTTCATGTACCCGGCGATCTACAAGATGGACGCCTACGATTTCACCTGCACCGGCGTCTTCACGACCCGGACGCCCACCGACGCCTACCGCGGTGCCGGGCGCCCGGAGGCGACCTTCGCCATCGAGCGGATCATGGACGAGCTGGCCGCCGAACTGGGCCTGGATCCCGTGGAGTTGCGGCGCCGGAACTGGATCAGGCACGAGGAGTTCCCGTACACCTCGATCGCCGGGCTGACCTACGACAGCGGCAACTACGAGGCGGCCACCGAGAAGGCCCTCGCGCTGTTCGGGTACGACGACCTCCGTGCCGAGCAGCGCAGGCGCAACGAAGCGGGTGACCCGGTACGCCTCGGCATCGGTGTGTCGACGTACACCGAGATGTGCGGGCTGGCACCGAGCCGGGTGCTGCGGGACCTCCGGTACGCGGCCGGCGGCTGGGAGGCGGCGAGCATCCGCATGCTGCCCACCGGCAAGGTCGAGGTGGTGACCGGCACCAGTCCGCACGGGCAGGGGCACGAGACCTGCTGGAGCCAGATCGCGGCCGACGTGCTGGGTGTCCCGTTCGAGGACGTCGAGGTGGTGCACGGCGACACCCAGTCCTCCCCGCAGGGCATGGACACCTACGGCTCGCGGTCGCTCGCCGTCGGCGGCGAGGCCGTGCACCGGGCGGCGACGAGAGTGGTCGAGAAGGCCCGGAAGGTGGCCGCGCACCTGCTGGAGGCCAGCGAGCAGGACCTGGAGTTCACGGACGGCGTGTTCGCCGTGAAGGGCTCGCCGGAGGCGCGGAAGACCATCCAGGAGATCGCCTTCGAGGCGTTCACCAGCCACGACCTGCCCGACGGCGTCGAACCGTCCATCAACGCCGAGACGGTGGTCGACCCGGAGAACTTCTCCTACCCCCACGGCACCCACCTGTGCGCGGTCGAGGTCGACACGGAGACCGGGAAGACGAGGATCAGGTCGTACGTCTGCGTGGACGACGTCGGCCGTGTCGTCAACCCGATGATCGTCGAGGGCCAGGTGCACGGCGGTCTCGCACAGGGCATCGCGCAGGCGCTGTACGAGGAGGCCGTCTACGACGACGAGGGCAACCTCGTCTCCGGGACGATGGCCGACTACCTCGTGCCGTCGGCGGCGGACCTCCCGGACTTCGTCACCGACCGGACGGAGACCCCGGCGGCCTCGAACGCCATGGGCGTCAAGGGGGTCGGGGAGGCCGGGACGATCGCGTCGACGCCCGCGGTGGTCAACGCCGTGGTGGACGCACTGCGTCCGCTGGGCGTCACCGACGTACGGATGCCGTGCTCGCCGCACCGGGTGTGGCAGGCCGTGCGGGCCGCCCGCGCCGGCCGGGGCGGTGCGGGCGAGGAGGCCGGCGGCACCGGTCCCGCGCGGTCGGGACAGTCCGGGCAGGCCGCCCGCTCCGGTGACCTGGGTCAGTACGGTGAGGAGGGCTCGGCATGATTCCCCCCGCGTTCGACTACATCCGCCCGGCCACCGTCGACGAGGCGGTGGGCGCCCTCGCGGGCGCGGGCGAGGAGGCGAAGGTGCTGGCCGGCGGGCAGAGCCTGCTGCCGCTGCTGCGGCTGCGGCTCGCCTTCCCGGAACTGGTGGTGGACGTCGGCCGGATCCCGGAGCTGCGCGGGGTCCGCGAGGACGGCGAGATGCTGGCCATCGGCGCGCTGACCACCCACCACGACGTCGTCCACGACCCGCTGGTGCGGCGGCACGCCGGGCTGCTGGCGGCGGCCACGGCCACCGTCGCCGACCCCGCCGTACGCCACCGCGGCACCCTCGGCGGCTCCCTCGCGCACGCCGACCCGGCCGGGGACCTGCCCGCCGTGGCGCTCGCCCTCGACGCCGAACTGGTCGTCGCCGGGCCGGGCGGCCGGCGCACCGTCCCGGCCCGGGAGTTCTTCGTCGACTACCTCCAGTCGGTGCTCGCGCCCGACGAACTCCTGGTGGAGGTGCGGATCCCGAAGTCGGACGGCTGGGGCTTCCACTACGAGAAGTTCCACGCGGTCGCCCAGTCCTGGGCCATCGTCGCGGTCGCCGCGCTCGTGCGGCGTGAGGACGGACATGTCGCCGAGGCGCGCATCGGGCTGACCAACATGGGCTCCACCCCGTTGCGGGCCGCGGCGGCCGAGCAGGCCTTGTCCGGTGCCGACGGCCCGCAGGCCGTGGCGCGTGCCGCCGAGGCCGCCGCCGAAGGCACCCGGCCTTCCCAGGACCTGTCGGCCTCGCCCGAGTACCGGGAGCACCTCGCCCGGGTGCTGACCAGGCGGGCCGTGCTGACCGCCGCCGGAATGGGGTGAGCGCCGATTCCCCCGATGGACGACCCGGAGCAGGTGGGGTCCCGCCTTGCGGAGACGGGGTACCTCGCCGACGAGGGGCTGACCGTCACCTGCTTCCTGGCCCTCAGACTGCACCGGCCGCTGTTCTGCGAGGGCGACGCCGGAGTGGGGAAGACCGCGCTCGCCGCCGCCCTCGCCGAGGCGCTGGGCGCACCGCTGATCCGGCTGCAGTGCCACGAGGGCATCGACGCCTCCCAGGCCCTCTACGACTGGGACTTCCCGCGCCAGCTGCTGCACCTGCGGGCCGCCGAGGCGGCGGGCGTCCAGGACGCGGACCGGCTGGAGAGCGAGCTCTACGACCGGCGCTTCCTGATCGCCCGGCCCCTGCTGCTGGCCCTCCAGCAGCATCCGTCGGTGCTGCTGGTCGACGAGATCGACCGGGCCGACGACGAGTTCGAGGCGTTCCTGCTGGAGCTGCTGTCCGAGTACTCGGTGACGATCCCCGAACTGGGCACGCTGCGGGCCGAGGTACCGCCGGTGGTGGTCCTGACCTCGAACCGGACCCGCGAGGTGCACGACGCGCTGAAGCGGCGGTGCCTCTACCACTGGTTCGACCATCCCTCCTTCGCCCGCGAACTGGCCATCGTGCGCCGCCGGCTGCCCCGGGTGTCGGCCCGGCTGGCCGAGCAGGTCACGGCCCTGGTGCAGGCGCTGCGGGAGGCGGACCTGGTCAAGCCGCCGGGGGTGGCGGAGACCCTGGACTGGGCGGAGGCGCTGGACGCGCTGGGGGCGAGCGAGGTGGACGCCGAACTGGCCGTGGCGACGCTGGGTTCGGTGCTGAAGTACCGGGAGGACACCGAGCGGGCGCGCGGGCTCGATCTCTCGGCGGTCCTCGCCGCCCGGGGCGGGTGAGCCGGCGTGGGCGCGGCGCTGTCGACGGTGGCCGGGGTCCCGGCGGATGCCGTACTGCTCGGCTTCGTAAGGGCGTTGCGGGCTGCGGGGGTGGACGCGAGCGCGGAGCGCGGGTACGCGTTCCTGCGCGCCGTGGCCGCCCTGCGGCCGGGAAGGCGCTCGGACGTGTACTGGGCGGGACGGGCGACGTTGTGCGGCGGCCATGACGACCTGGAGCGGTACGAGAGGGTGTTCGCGGCCTACTTCGGCCCGCCCGCCGCCCCCGCCCGGCAGCCGGTACGCACCGCTCCCCCGCCCCGGCTGCGGCTCGTCGCACGGGAGACGGCCACGGCGCCCCGGACCCGCGGTGAGAGCGAGCCGCCAGGCCCGCCCACCGCCGTCCTCGCCAGCTCCGCCGAGGTGCTCCGGCACCGCGACGTCACCGAGCTGGACCCCGCCGAACGGGCCCAACTGCGCCGCTTGCTGGCCGCGTTCGCATTGGAGGGGCAGACCCGGCGCGCGGCGCGGCGCCGGCCGGCCCGGCGCGGCGAGGTCGATCCGCGCCGTACGGTGCGCGAGTTGCTGCGGCGTGGCGGGGAACCGGCCCTGCTGCGGCGGCACGCGCGGGTGGCGCGGCCGCGCCGGGTGGTGCTGCTCGTCGACGTGAGCGGTTCGATGGGCCCGTACGCGGACGCGCTGCTGCGGTTCGCGCACGCCGCGGTGCGCGCGGGCCGCACGGAGGTGTTCACCGTCGGCACACGGCTGACCCGGGTGACGCGCGAACTGTCGCACCGGGACCCGGACCTGGCGATGGCCCAGGTCGCGGCGGCCGTGCCCGACTGGCGTGGGGGCACCCGGCTCGGCGAGCTGCTGCGCGAGTTCCTCAACCGGTGGGGGCAGCGCGGCATGGCCCGCGGCGCGATCGTCGTCCTGCTCTCGGACGGCTGGGAACGCGGCGACCCGGAGCTGCTCGGGCAGCAGATGCGCCGGCTGCACGCCCTGGCCCACCAGGTGGTCTGGGCGAACCCGCGCAAGGCACGGCCCGGTTACGCGCCGCTGGCGGCCGGGATGGCGGCGGCGCTGCCCAGCGTGGACGCCTTCGTGGCGGGGCACAGCCTGGCGGCGCTGGAGCGGCTCGCCGCCGTGGTGCGCGGGGCGCGGGCCGGTGGTGCGCCGGGGAGAGGACCGGGGAAGGGAGCGGACGGTGCGTGAGATCCTGCCCACGCTGGCCGACTGGCACGCGGCCGGCATCCCGTTCGGTCTCGCCACGGTGGTCGCGGTCAGCCGCAGCGCGCCGCGCGGGCCCGGTGCGGCCATGGCCGTGGGTCCTGACGACGAGGTGGTGGGCAGTGTGTCGGGCGGCTGTGTGGAGGGCGCCGTCTTCGAGCTGGCCCGGGAGGTCGTCGCGAGCGGCGAGCCGTCGCTGCAGACCTTCGGCTACAGCGACGAGGACGCGTTCGCGGTCGGGCTGACCTGCGGCGGCGAGATCACCCTGCTGGTCCGGCCGGTGACCGCCGGCTCCGACCCGGCGTTCGGCGCGGTGGCCGGGTCGGTCGCCGCAGGCGAGCCGGTGACCGTGGCGACGGTGGTGGACGGGCCCGCGCCCCGGGGCGCCACGCTCGCCGTCTGGCCGGACCGGACGGCCGGGGCCCTCGGCACGACCGGTCTCGACGTCGCCGTCACCGCCGACGCGCGCGGCGAACTCGCGCTCGGCGCCTCCGTCCTGCGGCACTACGGCCCGCACGGCGAACGCCGCGAGGACGCGGTCACCGTGTTCCTCCAGTCGTTCGCGCCGCCGCCCCGGATGCTGGTCTTCGGCGCGATCGACTACGCGGCCGCGGTGGCCCGCATCGGCGACTTCCTCGGCTACCGGGTCACCGTCTGCGACGCCCGCCCGGTCTTCGCCACCCCGAAGCGGTTCCCGGCCGCCGTCGAGGTCGTCGTCGACTGGCCGCACCGCTACCTGAGCGGCACGGACACCGACGACCGCACGGTGATCTGCGTGCTCACCCACGACCCGAAGTTCGACGTGCCGCTGCTGGAGGAGGCGTTGCGCCGCCCGGCCGCCTACATCGGGGCGATGGGCAGCCGCCGGACCCACGACGAACGGCGTGCGCGGCTGGCCGAGGCCGGTCTCACCGAGGCCGAACTGGCCCGGCTGCGCTCGCCGCTCGGCCTCGACCTCGGCGCCCGTACCCCGGAGGAGGTCGCCGTGTCCGTCGCCGCCGAGATCGTGGCCCTGCGCTGGGGCGGCAGCGGCGCGCCGCTGGCCACGACCACCGGCGCCATCCACACACCCGCCGTCCGCTGACTGCCAGGAGGACTGAGTCATGGAACTGCACCACGAGTTCACCGTCCCCGCGCCGGTCGACGAGGCCTGGCCCGCGCTCCTCGACATCGAGCGGGTCGCGCCGTGCCTGCCGGGCGCTGTCGTCGAGGACTACGACGGCAGGACCGTGACCGGCTCGGTGAAGGTCAAGGTCGGCCCGGTCACGGTGGCCTACCGGGGCACGGCGGTGTTCGAGGAACAGGACGAGTCTGCGCACCGGATGGTGCTTGCGGCCAGCGGCCGGGAGACCCGGGGGCAGGGCACGGCCAGGGCGACGGTCACCGCGACGCTCGCCGAACACGACGGCGGCACGGCGGTCTCGGTCCGCACCGACCTGACGGTGACGGGCCGCCCGGCCCAGTTCGGACGCGGGGTGCTGGCCGAGGTGGGCGACCGCCTGGTGGGCCAGTTCGCGAGTTGCCTGGCGGAGCGGCTGACCGAAAGGCCGGAGAGCGAACCGGTCGCCGAGGGCGAGGAGGCTGAACCGCTCGATCTGCTGCGCACGGCGGGTGTGCCCGTGGCCAAGCGGGTGGCGGCGACGGCAGCGGCGGCCGTGCTTGTCGCATGGGTGCTCACGAGGCTGTGCCGGAGAAACCGGACCGCGCGACGGCGGTGAGGGCAGGGCCCGGGGGCGCGGGGAATGCGCGCCCGGACCGCGGCCGCGCCGCGCCCGCCCGCGCACAGTCTCCGGCACCCGCCTGGGCGCCCGCCTCCGGCGGCAGCCGGACGTCAGCGCGGCGGCAGCCGGTGCAGGGTCACCTCGGTGAGGGCACCGTCGGCGGCGGTCGCCGTGAGGTAGGTGCAGTGCGGCTGCCGGCGGCGGTCGGTCGGGGAGCCGGGGTTGAGCAGGCGCAGGCCGCCCGGGGCCGTGGTGTCCCAGGGGATGTGGCTGTGCCCGAAGACCAGGACGTCCAGGTCCGGGAAGCGGGCGGCGCAGCGCGCCTCGCGGCCCTGGGCGGGACCGGTCTCGTGGATCACCCCGAAGCGCAGGCCGCCCAGGTCGGCGTAGGCCACCTCGGGGAGCCGGGCGCGCAGGTCCGGGCCGTCGTTGTTGCCGTACACCCCGATGAGCCGGCGGCTGCGGCTCTCCAGCAGGTCGAGGGTGGCCTCGTCGACCCAGTCGCCGGCGTGCACGACGACGTCCACGCGCGGGAGCTCGGCGAGGAGCTGGTCGGGGAGGCGCTTGGCGCGCAGGGGGAGGTGGGTGTCGGAGGTCAGGAGCAGGCGCACCGGGCCAGCGTAGGACAGAAGGCCCCGGACAGATCTTCAGTCCAGACTTAACAGTTTTGACTGGACAGTTCCGGCTGTCGGTTTTACCGTGGGCGCATGGCAGAGATCTCCGAATCCGCGACCCGCGCGGCACGCGAGCTGCGCGTGATGTTCAGCCGGCTGCGCCGCCGTATCCGGGAGGTCGCCCAGGACGCGGACCTCACCCCGTCGCAGGAGTCGGCCCTCACCCTGGTGTCGAAGCACGGCGCGGCCACGGCCAGTGCGCTGGCCTCCGCCGAAGGGGTGCGCCCGCAGTCCATGGCCGCCACCCTGGCCGCGCTCGACCAGCACGGGCTGATCCGCCGCAGCCCCGACCCGGCCGACGGCCGCCGCCAGCTGGTCACCCTGACCGAGGCCGGCCAGGCCCGCGTCGAGGGCAACCGGCAGGCGCGTGACGAGTGGCTGGCCCGTGCCTTCCAGGACCGGTACACCGATGACGAGCGCCGGACCCTGCTCACCGCGATCGAGCTGCTCGAACGGCTGTCGCGCCCGTGATACCCAGGCTCGCCGCGGGAACCCGCAACCACACCCGCCCGGCCCCGGACGGATTCGACCGGCGGCTGATCGCGCCCATGGTCCTCGGGTCCGTGCTGAACCCGATCAACTCCTCGATGATCGCCGTGGCCCTGGTGCCGATCGGCATCGCCTTCGGGGCCCCGCCCGCCGAGACGGCATGGCTGGTCACCGCGCTGTACCTGGCGACAGCCGTGGGCCAGCCGGTGATCGGCCGGCTCGTGGACATGTACGGGCCGCGAAGGCTCTACCTCGCCGGTACCGGCCTCGTGGGCGTCGCCGGGCTGATGGGTGCGCTGGCGCCCTCGCTCGGGGTGCTGATCGCGGCACGGGTGCTGCTCGGCTTCGGCACGTCGGCGGCGTACCCGGCGGCGATGCGGCTGACCCGCAGCGAGGCCGAGCGCACCGGGCAGGACAGCCCGGCCGGGGTGCTGACCGCGCTCGCCGTGTCCGCCCAGACCGTGGCCGTGATCGGTCCGACGCTGGGCGGGATACTGATCGGCGCCGGCGGCTGGCACCTGGTGTTCACCGTCAACGCGCCGCTCTCCGCGGCCTGTCTGGTGCTCGGCGTGAAGTGGCTGCCGAGGACCGCGACCGCCGCCCACCGGCAGCGCACGGACCTGCCCGGCATGGCCCTGTTCGCCGTCCTGCTGGTCTCGGTGATGCTGTTCCTGATGAGCCCGCGGCCCGGCCGCTGGTACCTGCCGACGCTGGCCGTGGTCACGGCCGCCGTCTTCGCGGCCCGGGAGCTGCGGGTGCCCGACCCGTTCGTCGACCTGCGCGTCCTCGGCGGCAACGTCCCGCTCGTCGTCACCTACGTGCGCCAACTGCTCGCGTACACCACCTCGTACGCCTTCCTGTACGGCTACACGCAGTGGCTGGAGCAGGGGCGTGGCCTCGGCGCCTCCACGGCCGGGCTCGTGCTGCTGCCGCTGTCGGCCGCCGCACTCGTCACCGCCACCCTCACCGGCCGCCGGGAGGCCGTCCGCGCCAAGCTGGTGATCGGCTCCGTGCTGCAGATCGCGGGCTGTGCGGCCCTGCTGCCGGTCGGCGCCGGCAGTCCGGTCTGGCTGCTGCTCGCGGTCGGGGCGCTGCTCGGCGTCCCGCAGGGCCTGCTCGGACTCGCCGGGCAGACCGCGCTGTACCGGCAGGCCGACCCGGAGCGGATCGGTTCCGCGGCCGGACTGCTGCGCACCTTCATGTACCTCGGCGCGCTGGGGGCCTCCGCCGCGACCGCGGCATTCTACCCGCACCGCGCCGAAACGGGCGGGCTGCACGGCCTGGCCCTGTTCATGCTCGCCGGCTCGGCACTCCTGCTGGCGATCACCCTGCCGGACCGCTCGCTGGCCCGGCTCACCCCCGAACCCCGTCAAGCCCCCCGAAAGGCCTGATCCACCCCATGTCTCTGAGCACGCTCGACCCGCGCACCGCCCTCGTCGTCATCGACCTCCAGCAGGGCATCGTGGGCATGCCCACCCAGCCGTACACCGGCGCCGAGGTGGTGGCCCGCGCGGTGGAGCTCGCCGACGCCTTCCGCGCCCAGGGCCTGCCCGTCGTCCTGGTCCGGGTCTCCTTCGCGGCCGACTTCGCCGACGCCGTCCCGGGCCGCACCGAGCGCCAGGCGCGCGGTCTCGCCTTCCCTGAGGGCTGGGACCTCGTCGTCGACGAACTCTCCGGCCACCCGGGCGACATCCGGGTCACCAAGCACAACTGGAGCGCCTTCCACGGCACCGACCTCGACGTGCAGCTGCGCCGCCGGGGCGTCACCCAGATCGTGCTGGCCGGCATCGCCACCAGCATCGGCGTGGAGTCCACCGCCCGCGACGCCTACGCGCACGGCTACCACGTGACGCTCGCCACGGACGCCATGGCCGACGGCGACGGCGAGGCGCACCGCGGCAGCGTCGAGCGGATCTTCCCCCGGCTCGGCGAGTCCGGCAGCACGGCCGAGGTCCTGGAGCTGCTCGCCAAGACCCACGGCTGAACCGGCCCGATCGCCGGGAAGCCGGACGTCTGGGCGCCGGGGCGCGTTCCCGGTACCAGGCAGGCCGTCCGATGCGCCGCAGGGCGGCCGACGTGCTCGGTGAGCCGTCGGCCGCCCTGCGGCGCGTTGCTGCGGAGGTGTCCTACGCGGACAGCTCCTTGCGGATGAGGGGCAGCCCCTCCGCCAGGGCCTGCCGCCAGTCCCGCAGCGGTTCCAGACCCACCTCGGCCCACCGGCCGTGCCCGAGGGCGCTGTAGGCGGGGCGGGGTGCGGGGCGGACGAACGCCTCGCTGGTGGTGGGGCGGACCCGCCCGGGGTCGGCACCGAGCAGGCGGAAGACCTCCCGGGCCAGCTCGCACCAGGTGGCCGCACCCGAGTTGGTGCCGTGGAAGACACCGTGCGCCCGGTCGTCCCGGCCCAGGCGGGGGCCCAGGTCGGCGATCCGGGCGGCCAGGTCGGCGCTCCAGGTGGGCTGGCCGCGCTGGTCGTCGACGACGTCGAGGGTGTCCCGGCGGGACTCCAGCTCGATCATGGTGCGCACGAAGTTCTTCCCGTGCGTGCCGTACAGCCAGGCGGTGCGGACGACCGCACTCGCTCCCGGGAGTTCCGCCAGGACGGCCCGCTCGCCCGCGAGCTTGGTGCGTCCGTAGGCGGTGCGCGGGGCGGTGGGGTGGTCCTCCGGGTACGGGCTGGTGCGGGCCTCGCCGTCGAAGACGTAGTCCGTGGAGACGTGGACGAGGCGGGCGCCGTGCCGGGCGGCGGCGCGGGCCAGCAGGCGCGGGCCCTCGCCGTTGATCAGCAGGGCGCGCTCCTCGTCGGTCTCGGCGTCGTCGACGGCCGTGTACGCGGCGCAGTTGACCACCAGGTCGGGCGTGTGCGCGGCGAGCGCCGACGCCACCGAGTCGGCGTCGGTGACGTCGAGGCCGGCGCGGCCGAGGGCCACGACCTCCTCACCCCGGCGGGTGAGCTCCTCGGCCACGTCGTGGCCGAGCATGCCGCCCGCTCCGGCGACGAGCCACTTCATCAGTGCTTCCCCTGCTCCTTGCGCGACTCCAGGGCGGCACGCTCCTTGAGCGGCTCCCACCAGTCCCGGTTGTCGCGGTACCAGGCGACGGTGTCGGCGAGACCGGAGGTGAAGTCGTGCTTGGGGGTGTACCCCAGCTCGTCGTGGATCTTGCTCCAGTCGACGGAGTAGCGCTGGTCGTGACCCTTGCGGTCGGCGACCCGGTCCACGCGCTCCCAGCCGGCGCCGCAGGCCTCGAGGAGCAGGCCGGTGAGCTCCTTGTTGCTGAGCTCGGTGCCGCCGCCGATGTTGTAGACCTCGCCGGCCCGGCCGCCGGTGCGGACCAGGTCGATGCCCTGGCAGTGGTCCTCGACGTGCAGCCAGTCGCGGACGTTGCTGCCGTCGCCGTACAGGGGCACGTTCTTGCCGTCGAGGAGGTTGCTCACGAAGAGCGGGATGACCTTCTCGGGGAACTGGTGCGGCCCGTAGTTGTTGGAGCAGCGGGTGACGCGGACGTCCAGGCCGTGGGTGCGGTGGAAGGCCAGCGCGAGCAGGTCGGAGGAGGCCTTGGAGGCGGAGTACGGCGAGTTCGGCTGGAGCGGGTGGCTCTCGGGCCAGGAGCCGGTCTCGATGGAGCCGTAGACCTCGTCGGTGGAGACGTGCACGAACGGGCCGACGCCGTGGCGGAGGGCCGCGTCGAGGAGGGTCTGGGTGCCGACCACGTTGGTGCGGACGAACGCGCCGGCCCCGTCGATGGAGCGGTCGACGTGCGACTCGGCGGCGAAGTGCACCACCTGGTCGGCCTCGGCCATGAGCTTGTCGACGAGCTCGGCGTCGCAGATGTCGCCCTGGACGAAGGTCAGGCGGGGGTGCGACTCGGGCAGGTTCGTCAGGGTGCCCGCGTAGGTGAGCTTGTCCAGCACGGTGATGTGCGGCGCGTCGGGCGCGTCGGCGGCGAGCAGGCCGCGGACGTACGTGGAGCCGATGAAGCCGGCGGCGCCGGTGACGAGGAGGTTCATGAACGGATCTGCACCTTGCTGTGGTCTCCGAGAACGAGGCGGTGGGCGCTGGGGGTGCCGGGTGCCGGGGTGACCTCGACGTGCCGGCCGATCAGCGAGGACTCGATCCTGCCCACCCCGTCGATGGAGGAGTCCCGCAGCACTATGGAGAACTCCAGCTCACTCGCGGTGATCCGGCAGTTCTCGGCGACCGACGTGAAGGGGCCCACGTACGAGTCGCTGACGACGGTCCCGGCGCCGATCACGGCGGGGCCGACGATCCGGGAGCCGGTGACGCGCGCGCCCGCCTCGACGACCACGCGGCCGACGATCTGGCTGGCCTCGTCGACCTCGCCGTCGATGCGCGGCTCCTGGGACTCCAGGACGGTCCGGTTGACCTCCAGCATGTCCACGACGTTGCCGGTGTCCTTCCAGTAGCCCTTGATCACCGTGGAGCGCACGTCGGCGCGCTGGTCGATGAGGTGCTGGATGGCGTGGGTGATCTCCAGCTCGCCGCGCCAGGACGGCTTGATGGCGCGGACGGCGTCGTGGATGGCCGGCGTGAAGAGGTACACACCGACCAGGGCGAGGTCGCTCTTGGGCTCCTGCGGCTTCTCCTCCAGCCCGACCACCTGGCCGTCGGCGTCCAGCTCGGCGACGCCGAAGGCGCGCGGGTTGGGCACGTGGGTGAGGAGGATCTGGGCGTCGGGGCGGGTCTCGCGGAACTCGTCGACCAGCCCGCTGATGCCGCCGACGATGAAGTTGTCGCCCAGGTACATGACGAAGTCGTCGTCGCCGAGGAAGTCGCGGGCGATCAGCACCGCGTGGGCCAGGCCCAGCGGCTGGTCCTGGGGGATGTAGGTGACGTCCAGGCCGAACTTCGACCCGTCGCCCACCGCCTCCTCGATCTCCGCGGCGGTGTCGCCGACGATCATCCCGACCTCGGTGACGCCCGCGGCGGCCAGGGATTCGAGCCCGTAGAAGAGCACGGGTTTGTTCGCCACCGGTACGAGCTGTTTCGCCGATGTGTGGGTGATCGGCCGCAGCCGTGTTCCGGCACCGCCGGAGAGCACCAAAGCCTTCATTCGCTACACCTTATAGGTGAACATCTGATTGAGACGTTCTTCTGTTTTCCTGACTGGTTACGACAGTATGGCCTCGGTGCGGACACCCTGTGACCACGAGGTGCCGCGCAACGGCATCTCATCCGGTTTGTCCGCTGGTCAGGAGCCCTCCGGCCGGGCCGCCGCGCGTTCCACCTCGGCCTCGATCTCGGCCCTGGAGCGGCCCTCGTCGCGGGCGTACTCGTTCACCGCGGTCAGTTCGTCGCGGGCCAGGTCGCGCCATGCGCGCAGGGCCGTCTCGTAGGTCTCCGACTGCGCCCCGCCCGGCTGCAGCCGGGCCGGGGGCCCGTAGGCGTCCCGCAGTTCCAGGACCTTGTCGTGGGCCGCGTCGGCCGCGCGGTGCTTCGCCACCAGTTCTTCGAAGGTGTGTGCCACGTCAAGGACATTAAGGAGAGTCGGGCCGCGCCGCCTGTCGAGAGCCGGGGCGTCAGTCCGTCAGGACGAGATCCGCCCACACCTGCTTGCCGCCGCTGGCCGGCACGGTCCCCCAGGCGCTGGACACCGCCTCCACCAGGAGGATGCCGCGACCGCCGGTGGCCTCCCAGCCGATGTTGGTGGGCTTCACGGGGCTGCGCGGCGAGGCGTCGGCGACGGCGACCCGCAGCCGGTGGTCGACCAGGGTCAGGTCGAGCCGGACGGGTCCGTCGGTGTGGATGAGGGCGTTGGTGACCAGTTCGGAGACGACCAGCAGGGCCACGTCCATGCCCGCGTCGGTCACGCCCCAGGAGCGCAGGGTGCGCCTGCTGAAGCGGCGGGCGTGCCGGGCAGCCTCGGGGACCCGCCACACGGTCCAGCTCTCCCGCAGCGGGCGGACGGCCATGCCGTCGTAGCGCATGAGCAGCAGGGCGACGTCGTCGGCACGTTGGGCGTTGCCGAGCAGGGTGTCGGCGACCAGGCCGAGGTGGGCGGGGTCGGAGCCGGCGAGGTCGCGGGCGAAGCGCTCCATGCCGTCGTCGATGTCGGCGCCGGGGGTCTCGACCAGACCGTCGGTGGTGAGCGCGAGCAGGGTGCCGGGGCGCAGGCTCAGCTGGGTCATCGGGAACTCGGTCCGGCCGAGCACGCCGAGCGGCGGGCCGCCCTCGGTCTCGGTGATCCGCGTGGTGCCGTCCGGGTGACGCAGCACGGGCGGCAGGTGTCCGGCGCGCACGCACCACGCGGTGCCGTCCTCCAGGTCGACGTCGACGTAGCAGCAGGTGGCGAAGAGGTCGCTCTCCATGTCCAGCAGCAGCCGGTTGGCGTGCGAGACGACCACGTCGGGGGTGTGCCCCTCGGCGGCGTAGGCGCGCAGGGCGGTGCGCATCTGCCCCATGAGGGCGGCGGCGCTCGCGTTGTGGCCCTGGACGTCGCCGATGACGAGAGCGACGTGGTTGTCGGACAGGGGGATCACGTCGTACCAGTCGCCGCCGACCTCCAGGCCGCCCTCGCTGGTCGGCAGGTAGCGGGCGACGGCCTCGGCGCCGGGGAGCCGGGGCAGCCGGCGCGGCAGCAGGGCGCGCTGGAGCATCCCGACGAGCTCGTGCTCGGCGTCGAAGGCGTGGGCGCGCACCAGGGCCTCGCCGGCGAGGCCCGCGGAGGCGGTGAGCAGGGCGCGTTCGTCGGAGCCGAAGTCGCGCGGAGCGTCCCAGCCGATCAGGCAGGCCCCGGCCATCCGGCCGCCGGCTGGTAGCGGAAGGACGGCGAGACCGCCGGGGCCGACCTCGGCGAGGGCGGGCTCCAGCGCGGCCCGGGCGGGCCAGATCTGGGCGCGGCCCTCGCGCAGGGCGGCAGCGAGGGTGGGCATGGCCCGCACCGGGGCGTCGGGCCACTCGCTGCGCCACTCGCTGCGCCACAGCTCGGGCCACGACTCGGCCTCGGGCGGGTCGAGGACGGTGACGACCAGGCGGTCGTTCTCCAGTTCGGCCAGGGCGATCCGGTCGGCCTTGAGCGGCTCGCGCAGGGCGCTGACGACCGCCTGGCCGACGTCCCTGACCGTGCGGGCGGTGGCCAGGGCCGCGGCGAGCTGCTGCACGCGGGTCACGTCGGTGACGTCCGAGCGGAGCGTGGAGGCGTCGGCGACGGTGCCGGCCAGCCGCGCCGGGCGTCCTTCGCCGCCGGGCACCAGCCGGCCGCGCAGCCGCAGCCACTTGGGCGGGCCGGAGGGCTGCAGGATCCGGAACTCCAGCTCGCGGTCGCCGATGGACATGTGGTCGGCCTCGACGACGGACATCAGGGCGGGCAGGTCCTCGGGCAGGGTGCGGCCCAGCAGCGTCTCGACCTTGCCGTCGAACTCGTCCCGGCCCATCCGGAAGAGGTCGAGGATGCCGTCGCCGACCGCGATCCGGCCGGTGTCCATGGCGAGGCTGAAGGCGTCGGCGGGCAGTTCGCCGGTGTCCGCGTCCGGCAGCGGGGCGGGCAGGGCGATCGCCCGGGCCACCAGGTCCAGGCAGGCGCGGTCCTCGGGGCCGAACCCGTCGTCGCGCTCGCTGACGGCGACGAGGAGCCCGGCGCCACCGGGCACCGGCAGGGCGGCCACCCAGAACTCCTGGGACGGCGTCCGCCGTGCCTCGGGGCAGCCGGCCAGTTCGTCGGGGCCCCGCCACAGGGGCCGTCCGGTGCCGTACGCCTCCGCCGCCGCGGACCGTCCGACCGCCGGGTAGGCGTCGCGCAGCCCGTACAGGGTGCGGGGCAGGCCCGCCCACTCGGCGAGGCGCAGCACGGTCCCGTCGTCGCCCGGGGTGTACGCCCCGGCGAAGGACGCGCCCGCGAACACCAGCGCCTGTTCGAGCACGCGGCGGAGCCGATCGGGTGCGCCGGGATCGCCAGTGAGCGTTTCGAGGGCGATTTCGGCGCGATCCGTTCTCGTTCCGCGTATCGCAGCACCCTCACTGACCACGCCGCCATTACAGCGCTTATGAGGCGTCTGCGCAGCCCCTGTGACCGTTCCGTGGAGGGCGGGGTGCCGACGCGCTCGAAACCCACCGAACATGTCTTGACCCGTGCGTTCCGCACAGGGATGTCGTGACAGACGTGACTGTCCGCGACCGTGCGACGCCTGGAAGTGTCGAGGCCGGCCCACGGAGGGGGACGCAGATGGACGGACGCTACGAGGTGTACGCGCTGGCCGACGGGCACTTCTACGACACGCCTGACCGGCTCGGTACCACCGGGCCGCGGGCGGAGCGGCTGTTCGTCACGGCGCGTCGCGCGGTGCCCGACGGCTGGCACGCGGCGCGCTCCGGGGACTGGCTGACCATGACCCCGCTCGGCTCGGACGGCGCGCCGCTGCCCTCGCCGGCCCAGGGCTGGAAGGTCCACTCCTCGGCCACCCGGGCGAACGCGGAGCGGATCGCGGCGATCGTGTGGGACTACTGCGTACCGCGCCGCATCCCGTTCAAGTTCGTTCCGGGACCGCATCTGCTGCACCTGCGCAACGCCAAGTACGCGGCCCGCGACACCAGTGGGAAGTTCGTCACCGTGTACCCGCCCGACGAGGACCGTTTACACCAGGTGCTGCGGGAACTGGGCGCGCTCCTGGAGGGCTTCGAGGGGCCGTACATCCTGACCGACCTGCGCTGGAACGACGGACCGCTGTACGTCCGCTACGGCGCGTTCGCGCGCACCTACGTCGTCGACGAGCGCGGTGCGCTGGTGACGGCGGTGCGGGACGGTGCCGGCAGGCCGGTACCGGACCGGCGGTCGCCGGCCTTCCAGGTGCCGGAGTGGGTGACGCTGCCGGAGTTCCTGCGGCCGCAGCTGGCGGCACGGGAGGCCACGACGGTGGGCGACCTGCCGTACCGGATCGAGAAGGCACTGCACTTCTCCAACGGCGGCGGGGTGTACGCCGGCACCGACACCCGGGACGGGCGGCGGGTGGTGCTGAAGGAGGGGCGGCCGCACGCGGGGCTGGCGGCCGACGGCGCCGACGCCGTCGCCCGGCTGGCCAGGGAGAAGGCCGCTCTCGAGGCGGTGGCCGGCAGCGGGGTGGTGCCCGAGGTCCGGGACTGGTTCACGCTGGGCGAGCACCGGTTCCTGGTGATGGACCTCCTCGAAGGCCGCCCGCTCAACGCCTTCTTCGCCGAACGGCATCCGCTGCTCACCGCGGACCCGGATCCCGGGGCGGTACGGGACTACACGGCCTGGGCGCTGCGCATCCACCGGAAGGTGGAGGAGGCCGTGGCGGCGGTGCACGCGCGCGGCATCGTCTTCAACGACCTGCACGTCTTCAACATCATGGTCGGGCCCGACGAGGAGTCGGTGTTCCTCATCGACTTCGAGGCGGCCGCCCCGGCCGGGGAGAACGGCCGTCAGGTGGTCGCCCATCCGGGCTTCTTCGCCCCGCCCGACCGCAGGGGCGCCGAGGTGGACCGGTACGCGCTGGCCTGTCTGCGCCTGGCCCTCTTCCTGCCGGTGACCACGCTGTTCGTCGTGGACCGCGGCAAGGCGGCCCATCTCGCGGACGTGATCGCCGGTCAGTTCCCGGACGTGCCGCGCGCGTTCCTGGACGAGGCGGTCGCGGAGATCACCCGGGGCGCCCCGGCCGCGCGTCCCGTCGTACCGGCGGAGTGGCCGCACAGCCGGGACTCGATGGCCAAGGCGATCCTCGCCTCCGCGTCCCCCGGACGCGACGACCGGCTCTTCCCCGGTGACATCGCCCAGTTCGGGGACGGCGGCGGCCTCGGCCTCGCGCACGGCGCGGCCGGAGTGCTGTACGCCCTCGACCGGGCCGGCGCCGGACGCTACGAGGAGGGCGAGCGCTGGCTGCTCGACCACACCGCGCCCCCGCCGCCCGGCACCCCGCTCGGCCTGTACGACGGTCTCGCGGGCGTCGCCCACGTCCTGGACCTGCTCGGCCACCGGCAGCGCGCCCTCGATCTCGTCGACGGCGTCCTCCGGGAGAACTGGCGCAGCCTCTCCTCCGACCTGCACGGCGGCCTCGCCGGGCTGGGCCTGGTCCTGGACTCCCTGGCCGACGCGACCGGCGAGCCGGAACTGCGCGCCCGCGCCGCCGAGGCCGCGGAGATCCTCGTACGACGGCTCGCCGAGCCGCTCCCGGACACACCCCGGCGGCGCGCCGGACTGCTGCGGGGTGCGACCGGACCGGCGCTGTTCCTCCTGCGGCGCCACGAACGGACCGGCGACGCCGCCCTGCTGGCTGCGGCCGGCCGGGCGCTGCGCCGGGACCTGGACCGCTGCGTCGTGCAGAAGGGCGGGGGCCTGGAGGTCGACGAGGGGTGGCGCACGCTGCCCTACCTCGGCGACGGCAGCGTGGGGATCGGCATGGTGCTCGACGACTGGCTCGCCCACGGCACGGACGGCACCGGTGACTTCGAGCGCGCCCGCGCCGCCATCCGCACCGCCGCCACCTCGCGGTTCTACGCCCAGCCGGGCCTCTTCCAAGGCCGCGCGGGCATGATCCTGCACCTCGCCCGCACCGGCGCCGACCCGGAGCGGCTCGCCGCGCAGATCGACGGACTCGGCTGGCTCGCGATGGCCTACCAGGGCCAGCTCGCCTTTCCCGGCCACCAGATGATGCGGCTCTCCATGGACCTCGCCACCGGAACCGCCGGGTGCCTGCTGGCGCTCACCGCCGCCCTCGGCGGCGACCGCGCCGCCCACCTGCCGTTCCTCCCGCCGCCACCGGCGGCCCCCAGAACGCGGCTCCGCACTCCGGCGGAGTCGTGACACAACCCCGTCCCCGATCACACCCGGGGGGCCGCTCGGTCCCCGGAAAGGACACGCTATGGCACTGCTCGACCTGCAGACGATGGAGTCCGAAGAAGGTCACGACGGCGGCGGCGCGAGCACGGTGAGCCTCCTGTCGTGCGTCTCGGCGGCGAGCGTTCTGCTCTGTCTCTGACCGGCACGACGAAACCGGCTCCGGGCGGCCCTCTCCTTCGGGAGGGGGCCCGTCCGGGGCCTTCGCCGATACGCCCGTCCGGGGCCTTCGCCGATCCGAGGACTGCCGCGATGACCCGACCTCCGCACCTCGATCCGATGCGCACCGCCCTGCGCCACGCCGGGGCGCGCTGCGCCGCCCTGTGCCTGGTGAGCACGGCGGCCACGGCGGCCGGGCTGCTGCTGCCCGCGGTGCTGGGCCACGCCCTCGACCTGCTGCTGGCGGGCGCCCCCGCGACCGCGTGGGTGGCCCGGGCCGCCGCGCTGGTGCTGCTGCTGGCGCTGCTGGACGGCTGCACGGGCGTGCTCGCCGGGACCGTCGACGCACGCGCCACGGCCGGGCTGCGCAAGCGGCTCACCGGGCAGGTGCTGGCCCTCGGCCCCCGCGCGTCGGCCCGGTTCGGCTCCGGGGACCTGGTCGGCCGGCTGGTCGGGAACGCCGCGCAGGCCGGGACCGGGCCCGCCGCCCTCGCCGCGCTCCTTGCCGCGCTGGCCGGTCCGGTCGGCGGGGTGGTCGCGCTCGCACTCGTCGACCCCTGGCTCGCGGCCGTGTTCCTGGCCGGGGCACCCGTACTCGCCCTGCTGCTGCGGGCGTTCACCCGGGACACCTCGGCCTGCGTCGCCGAGTACCAGCGGGAACAGGGCCGCATCGCGACCGCGCTGGCGGAGGCGGTCGACGGGCACCGGACGATCGCGGCGGCCGGGCTCCAGGTCCGGGAGGCGGCGCGCGTGCTGCGCCCGCTGCCCGATCTCGCCCGCGCCGGGCACCGCATGTGGCGGGTGCAGGGCCGGGCCGCCGCCCAGGCGGTCACCGTGGGTCCCCTCCTCCAGCTCGCCGTCGTCGCGGTGGCGGGCCTGCTGCTCTGCCGGCACCGGATCTCCGTCGGTGAACTGCTCGCCGCCTCCCGCTACGCGGTCCTCGCGACCGGCGTCGGCGTGCTGGTCGGACAACTCGCCGCCGCAACCCGGGCACACGCGTCCGCGCGGCGCCTCGGCGAGGTGCTCGCCCACCCGGCACCGGCCCACGGCAGCCACCGGCTCCCGCCCGGCCCCGGCCGCCTGGAACTGCGCGGAGCCACCGTCCACCGGGACGGCCGCACGGTACTGGACGGCGTGGACCTGACCGTCCCCGGCGGTACCGTCCTCGCCGTCGTCGGCCGCTCCGGAACGGGCAAGTCCCTGCTGGCCGCACTCGCCGGGCGGCTGGCCGACCCGGACGGCGGGGAGGTCCTGCTGGACGGCGTCCCGCTGGCCGCGCTCCGCCACGACGAACTGCGCCGGGCCGTCACCTACGCCTTCGCCCGCCCGGCCCTCCTCGGCACCACCGTCGGGGACACCATCGCCCTCGGTCTCACCACCCCCTCCCCCGCCGAACTCCGCTCCGCCGCCCGCAAGGCGCAGGCGGACGCCTACCTCCGCCGGCTGCCCGAGGGTTGCGCGACCCGGCTGGCCGACGCCCCGCGCTCCGGCGGCGAGGCCCAGCGCCTCGGCCTCGCCCGCGCGTTCGCCCACCCCGGCCGGCTGCTGATCCTCGACGACGCCCTCTCCGGGCTGGACTCCGTCACCGAACACCGCGTCACCGCGGCCCTGCTGCCGGCGGGCCCGGGACCGACCCGGCTGATCGTGGCGCACCGGGCCTCGACCGCGGCCCGTGCGGACACGGTGGCCTGGCTCGACGGCGGCCGGGTACGGGCGGTGGGGCCCCATGCGGAGCTGTGGCGTGATCCGGAGTACCGGGCGGTGTTCGGTGCCCGGGCGGCCGAGGGCGCGGCCCGGTGACCGCCTCGCCGCTCCGGGTGCGCCGGGCCGTGCTGGTGCGCCTGGCGGGCTGGTCGCTGCTGGAGGCCGGGCAGACCTTTCTCCTCGGATACGCCCTGGCCCGCGCGCTCGACGCCGGGTTCCTGGCCGGGGACGCGCCAACCGGGCTGTGGTGGCTCGCCGTGGCCGCCGCCGGGGTGGCGGCCGGGGCGTACGGGACCCGGCGCGTGTACGGGGTGGTCGCCGACCTCGTCGAGCCGGTGCGGGACCGGCTGGTGGCGGGGGTGGTCGCGCGCGGGGTGCGGGAGGCGGACCGGGGGTCGCTGTCCCCGCTGACCCAGCAGGTGGAGATCGCCCGGGACACCCTCGCCGGGCTGGTGCTGGTGTCCCGGTCGTTCGTGTTCACGGTGGCAGGCGCGCTCGCCGGGCTGTGCGCGCTCGCGCCGCCGCTGCTGCTGGTCGTGCTGCCCCCGCTGCTGGCCGGGCTGGGCCTGTTCGCGGCGGCCCTGCGGCCGCTGGCCCGCCGGCAGGAGGCCTTCCTGGTCGCCGACGAGACGCTCGCGGCGGAACTGGGCGAGGTGGGCCCGGGGTTGCGGGACATCACGGCGGCGGGGGCCGAGGAACAGGTCGCCGAGCGGGTCGGGGAGCGGGTGGACGCGGAGTTCCGGGCCGCCCGGGCGCTGGCCCAATGGAGCGCCGTACGGGTGGCGGCGCTGGCGGTGGGCGGGCAGCTGCCCCTGGTGCTGCTGCTCGCCGCCGCGCCCTGGCTGCTCGCCCACGGCGTGACCGCGGGTGCCCTCGTCGGCGCGCTCGCCTACGTCACCCAGTCCCTGCTCCCCGCCCTGCAGAACCTCGTGCACGGTCTGGGCACCGGCGGGGCGCGCCTGACCGTCGTCCTGCGCAGACTGCGCCCGCCCGCGGACACTGGTACGCCCGTGGAGCCCGCGGGAGAAGAGGACGCCGGCGCCCCCGCTCTCCGCCTCTCCGCCGTCACCTTCGCCTACGGCCCCGCGAGCACCCCTGTCCTCGACGCGCTCGACCTCGTGGTCCCGCACGGCGGTCACCTCGCCGTCGTGGGACCGAGCGGGATCGGCAAGTCCACGCTGACCGCGGTGGCCGCCGGGCTGCTGGAACCGGCGCACGGCGTCGTCCGGGTGTGCGGCCACCCCGTGCCGGGAGCGCGGGCGGCCGCGCAGCGGGTGCTGATCCCGCAGGAGGCGTACGTCTGGACGGGCACCCTCGCCGAGAACCTGGGGCTGCTGCGCCCGGACCCTGTCCCGGAACCGGAACTGCTGGCCGCCGCCGAGGCGGTCGGGCTCACCCCGCTCCTGGAGCGGCTGGGCGGCCCGGACGCCCCGGTGCGTCCGGAGGCGCTGTCCGCGGGCGAGCGGCAGCTGGTCGCGCTCACCCGCGCCTACCTCTCCGCCGCGCCGCTCGCCCTCCTCGACGAGGCCACCTGCCATCTCGACGCGGAGGCCGAGGCCCGCGCCGAGCGCGCGTTCGCCGCGCGGCCCGGCGGCACCCTGGTGGTCGTCGCACACCGCATCGACTCGGCCCGCCGCGCCGGGCGGATCCTGGTGCTGGACGGCCCCCGCACGGCTTACGGCACGCACGAGGACCTGCTGCGCTCCTGCGCGCTGTACCAGGACCTGGCGGCCGCGTCACAGCCGTCCGTCACCCGGTGAGAGCGGCGCCGTCACCGTCCGCGCCCGGCGAGACGGGCCGGCGCCGTCACAGCCACCCCTCGCCCTGAGAGATCCGGATCGCGTCGACGCGGTTGCGGGCCCCGGTCTTGCGGGTGATCGCCGCCATGTAGTTGCGCACGGTTCCGTTCGACAGGTGCAGGCTGCCGGCGATCTCGGCGATGGAGGCCCCGCCGGCCGCCAGCTCCAGCACGCTCAGCTCCCGTCTGGTGAGCGGGATCTCGGCGGCCCTCAGGAAGCCGAAGCCCAGCGAGTCGTCGACGAAACGTTCCCCCTCGGCGGCGCGCCGGATCGCCTGCACCAGCCGTTCCGGCGCGCCCGCCTTGTCGACATAGCCGAGCGCCCCCGCCTCGGCCGCCCGTTTCAGCAACCCCGGCCTGTTCGCACCGGCAAGCACCACCAGCCTCGGCGCGGGCGCACCGGGCTCCGCCGGGCGCAGGTCGGCCAGCGGCGGCACACCGTGGGTGCCGGAGCTGTCGAGGTCCGCCGCGCACACGTCCGGCCGCGCCGCCCGAACCCGCCCCCGCGCGCCGTGCCACGGCGTGTCGTCCACGCGGAGATCCGGTTCCCGGCGTAACCACTCCGCCAGGACCGATCTCACCAGTGACACGTCGTGCACCAGAAGTACCCGGACCACCGCCGCCCCCTCAGCCAGACATACGTCGGTTCTTCCGTTCAAGGTGTGGAACGCGTGCCCCATTGTTGGCGCCGTCCACCATCCATGGGCGCGAAGATCCGGCCATCAGGGTGCGCGGGGGCGCACGCCCGGCGCTCGTACCCCGCCGCGCGCTTCGACTGCGGGGGAATGTGCCGGGGCGAACGGGGTACGCCGGGCCACCCCGGTGCGGGGGTCCGCGGCGCTCTCGCCGTGCGCCGGTCGCCGCCACGAGGGAGCCTTGATCCCGAGGAAGCGACGCGCGGCCGGACGAGGAGGTGGTCGGGCGTGACCGACGGGATGGGGGCGCCTCCGGCGGGGGCGAGGCCGGACGTCGACGTGCCGGCGGCCGGCGGCACCCGGTCCGGGCGGCCGCTGCTGTCGCTGGCGCTGGCCTCCATGATGGAGGAGGTCCAGGCCCACTCCGGCGCGGTGTATCTGCTCGCGTCCGACGAGCCGGTCCTGGAGATGGCGGTGACGGCGGGGCTGCCCCGGGCCTTCGCGGCGCCCTGGGAACGGGTCGGGCTGAGCGCGCCGATCCCGGTCGCGGACGCCGCGCGCGAACGGCGGCTGGTCTGGGTGGGCGGCGAGGAGGACATGGCCCGCCGGTACCCGCGCATCGCGGTGGTGCTGCCGTACCCGTTCGCGCTCGCCGCGCTGCCGGTGGCGACGGCGGACACCTTGTACGGGGCGGTGTACGTGACCTGGCCCGGCGCCCATCCGACGGTGCTGTCCGACCGGGAGCGGGAGACGCTGACCTCGGCGTGCGACCGGCTGGCGGTACGGCTGGAGCGGGTCGCCCGGAAGAACCGTCCGCTGCGCGCCGAACCGGATCTGCTGGCCGCGCCGCCGTCGGGGGTGGCGGGCACACTGGGCACGGTGGAGGCGGCGCGGATGGTGGGGCGGCTGCCCTACGGACTCGCCTCGCTCGACCTGCACGGGCGGGTCTCCTTCGCCAACGCGGCGGCCGCCGAACTGCTCGGTGTGCAGGTCGACGATCTGCTGGGCACCCAGCCGTGGGTGTCGGTGCCGTGGCTGAACGACCCGATGTACGAGGACCGCTACCGGGCGGCGCTGCTCAGCCAGCATGTCACGTCGTTCGTGGCACTGCGGCCGCCGGGCGAATGGCTGTCGTTCCGGATGTACCCGAGCACGACCGGGCTGACCACCCGGATCAGCCGGGCGCGGCCGGTCGCCGAGATGGTGGGCGCGGCGCCCCGTGCGGACAGAGCGCCCTCGCACCGGCTGGTGACCATCTCTCAGGTGCTGAGCCTGGCCGGGTCGCTGACGGAGGCCGTCGGGGTGCAGGACGTGGTGCAGCTGGTGGCGGACGAGGTCGTCCCGGCCGTCGGCAGCCAGGCCCTGGTGGTCCTCGGCTCCTGCGGCGGGCGGCTGCACGTGCTGGGCCATCGCGGGTACGAGGATCCGCGGACCGTGGAGCGCTTCGACGGCCTCCCGCTGGCCGAACGCACGCCGGGCACCCATGTCCTGAACACCGGCGTGCCGGCGTTCTTCGAGTCGAGGCAGCAGCTGGAACGGCTGTATCCGGCACGGGACGAGACCCCCGACGGCTTCGCGGCCTGGGCGTATCTGCCGCTGATCGCGTCGGGCCGCCCGGTGGGCACCTGCGTCCTCGCCTACGCCGAGCCACACGCCTTCCCGGCCGACGAGCGTGCCGTCCTCACCAGCCTCGGCGGGCTGATCGCACAGGCACTGGAGCGGGCCCTGCTCTACGACGCGAAGAACCAGCTTGCACACGGCCTGCAGGCGGCCCTGCTGCCGCACTCCCTGGCCCCGCCGCCCGGCATCGAGGCGGCCGCCCGCTATCTGCCGGCCACGCACGGCATGGAGATCGGCGGCGACTTCTACGACCTGGTGCCCACCCGGCCGCTGGCGGCGGCGGTGATCGGGGACGTGCAGGGGCACAACGTGACGGCGGCCGGGCTGATGGGGCAGATCCGTACCGGCGTACGGGCCTTCACGAGCGTCGGGCAGGCGCCGGAGGAGGTGATGCGCAGCACCAACCGGCTGCTGATCGACTCCGGCGCCGACCTGTTCGCGAGCTGTCTGTACCTGCGGCTGGACCCGGGGCGCGGGCGCGCGGTGATGGCCCGGGCGGGGCATCCACCGCCCCTGCTGAGGCGTCCGGACGGCCGGGTACGGGTCCTCGACCTGGCCGGGGGTCCGTTGCTGGGGATCGACTCGGAGGCGACGTATCCGACGACCGAGGTGTCGCTCGCGCCGGGTTCGGTGCTCGCCCTCTACACCGACGGGCTGGTCGAATCCCCCGGCGTGGACATCGAGGACGCCCTGGTCGACCTGGGAAAACTGCTCTCGGAGAACGGCGACCAGCCCTTGGACAGGCTCGCCGACACGCTCGTGCGGCACAGTGCGGCGGCGCAGGAGCGTGTCGACGATGTCGCGGTGCTGTTGCTGCGGGCCGAGCCCGGCGGCTGACCCCCGACGACGGCGAAGGGTCCGGCCCTCCCGCCGGAGGGCCGGACCGTCCACCGTCGGCGGGGAACCGCCGGCCGGCCGTGCGACGGGGTCAGTGGGAAGGGGTCAGTGGGACGACGAGGAGTTGTCCGCGCCGGTCCCGGACTGGTCACCGGTGCCCGTCACGTCACCCGCGCCGGACTGGTCACCCGTGCCCGTGCCGGACTGGTCACCGGTGCCGGTCGCGTCGCCGGTGCCGCTCTGGTCGCCGGTGCCGCTCTGGTCGCCGGCCGTCGCGGAGGGGTCGGCGGTGCCGCCGATCTGGTCGCCGCCGGCCTGGTCGCCGGCGCCGTTCTGGTCACCGGCGGTCGCGGACGGGTCGGCCGTGGCACCGGCGTCGCCGGCACCCGCGCCCGCGCCCCCGTCGCCGAGGGTCGCGCCGGTCGCCTGCAGGGCGGCGGTCACCGGCTGGAAGAAGGTCTCGCCGCCGGAGGTGCAGTCGCCGCTGCCGCCGGAGGTCATGCCGACCGCTCCGCCGTCCTGGGTGAACAGCGAGCCGCCGCTGTCACCGGCCTCGGCGCACACGTTGGTCTGGATGAGACCGGTGACGGTGTCGACACCGTTCGGGTCGGTCTCGCTCTGGAAGTTGACGGTGGCGTCGAGGCCGGTGACCTGGCCGTCGTGCAGGCCGGTGGTGGAGCCCATCCGGAACACGGTCTCACCGACGGTGGCGTCGACGGCCTGGTTGATGGCGACGGTCTGGCCGTTGCCTATGTTGACCTCGCTCGGCGCCTGGGTGGTGGCGTCGTTGTACTTGACGAGCGAGAAGTCGCCGTTGCCGGGGAACTGGGCCTGGTCCACGGTGGCGATGGGCTGCCCGGTCTCGGAGTCGGACCAGTCCTTGGCCGCGACCCCGCAGTGACCGGCCGTCAGGAAGGCGGGGCTGCCGTCCGAGGCGGTGACGTTGAAGCCGAGGGAGCAGCGGACGGTGCCGTTCTGTACCTGGGAGAAGATCGCGTCGCCGCCGGAGACCAGGGTCTTGAAGGTGCCCGACGACTTCTTGAGCGTCGCCATGTTCGAGCCGATGCTCTGGACCGTCGACTGCAGCGTGTCCCACTTGGCGCCGGTGACGGTGGAGTCGGCCGTGACCACGACCTTGTTGGTCTTCGGGTCGACGGCCCAGGCGGTGCCCGGGATGGTCGCCTTGGTCTTCAGGGTCTTGGCGACGGCCGCCAGTGCGGAGTTGCTGTTCTGCACCTGGCGGACGACCGCGCCGGCCTTCTCCGCCTGGACGACGATGTTGTTGTCGCCGCTGATGACGTTGACGACGAGCTGCTGCTTGCCGCTGTCGTAGTAGGACCCGGCGAAGGCCTGGCCGAGCAGGTCCTGGAGCTGTGCGGCAAGGTCGGAGGCGTCGGACGCCGACTTGAGCGTCTTGGGAGCGGTTGCCGTGGCGCCGGAGGCGTTGTCCTGAGACGCGTTGGCCATCGGCAGCAGGAACGCCGCGGCACCGAGCGCCGCGACACCGCCCACCGCGATAGCGGCCTTGCGCTTCGGAATTCGCTTGTGACTCAAACTTCTCGACCTCCAAGGGACGGAGTGTCTGCCGTTGCGGGGCAGTCGTTCGTGAGCGGCGCCTGGATGGCCATAGGTACGGCCGGGTCACGCGGTGCGTTCAATTCCGCTTCCCAACTTCCTTGACCCGGTGCTGAATCGGCCATGGCGCGCCCGTGGTGAACCAGGTCCGCGTACCGGGCCACCGGGCCGGGAACAATCCCCCATATGACGATCACCACCGCCGAAGCCGACAAGATCCTGTCCGCCAACTTCGCCCCCTGGGTGCTCGACCTGGGGCTGGCCGTCGAGTCGCTGGGCGAGGACCGGGCGACGCTGCGTCTGCCCTGGTCGGACCGGTTGTCCCGGGAGGGTGGCGGGCTGTCGGGACAGGCGCTGATGGCGGCGGCCGACACGGCGACGGTGATCGCGGTCTCCGCGGCCCGGGGCGGCTTCGTGCCGATGACGACGGTGCAGCAGTCGACCTCGTTCCAGCGTGCGGTGACCGGTTCGGATGTCCTGATCGAAGCGGTGCTGACCAAACTGGGCCGCCGGACGGCGTTCGCCGACATCACGATGAGCGATCAGCCGACGGGGGCGCTCGCGGCCAGGGCGAGCACGGTCTACGCACTTCTGGGCTGACTCCGGGCGCTTCCCCAGTGACGAACCGACACCATCGGCAACCGGTCACGAACGCTCTGTCACGATCACGGACCGGAATCCTTGCTTCAGGGAATCTGCACATCCACTACCCAAGCGAGTCACGGGACGCAGCGGATCTGCACAACCGCACGCCCCCTGCCGTGCCCTTGGCCCGGAGTGCCGGATTCGCCGGCGGGCAGGCAAGCCGTGCGGCCGCGGCGAAGTCGTGCGCCTTGTGAAGGAGTCGCCGACAAGCGGTGCGCGCGCCTGCACGGTTGCGCCCTTGCGGGGCTCAAGTTCCCAGGTGAGGCGCCTGGTTGATTGGAAGCGCGGACCGCGGGCGTGCTTTGATCCATCGCACCGCGGGGGCCGCGAAGGGCTTCCGGAAACGGGCGCCCGGCGCTCGCGGTCGCGGCCGTCCGCTCGTCCCCCCAAGGGCCGTGTTCGTCCCTGAAGGGCGTCGGGGGGCCGCTCTCCCCCTTGTGAATACCCATATGAAGGGAAGTTCCATCATGAACTCCACCCCCCAGGTTGAGACCGTCGAGATCTCCGACGCCGAGCTCGACAACGTCTCCGGCGGCCTGTCCCTGAACGCCGTCGGCACCGTCACCGGCCTGGTGGACAGCGTTGCCCCGGTTTCCGGCCTGGTCAACACGGTCGTCGGCACCGTCGAGGGTGTCACCGGCCTGAACACCCAGCCGGTCACCAACCTGGTCGCCGGTCTCTGATCGCACCTCGTTGCCGCTGAGTCCCGGAGCCGGATCCCGGCCCCGGGGCTCTCGGGCGTTCTGAAACCCCGCGTCTCTCCCACAGGTGAGGGAAGTTCCGTGCAGTTCCGCCAACAGGCCCTCGCCAAGCTCCAGTCGCCGGAGGAGCTCGACCTTCCGGTGCGTTTCGCCCGTCCGCAGGGCTGGCTCGCGCTGTCCGTCTCGGTCGTCGTGATGGCGGCGGCCTCGGTGTGGGCGGTGACCGGTTCGGTCGCCTCCACGGTGAGCGCGCAGGCCATCCTCACCCACGGGCAGGGCAGCTACATCCTGCAGAGCCCGGTCGCCGGGCAGGTCACCGCCGTCCTCGCCGAGCAGGGCGAGCGGCTGCCGGCGAACTCCCCCGTCCTGAAGGTGCACACGAGCCAGGGCGACTCCGTCGTGCGCACGGTCGCCGCCGGCCGGATCAGCGCGCTCGCCGCCACCATCGGGCAGATCATCCAGACCGGTACGAACGTCGCCGCCGTGGAGAAGGTCGCCCACGCCTCGGACCCGCTGTACGCCACGGTCTACGTCCCCGCCGAGAACGCCTCCTCGATCCCCGCCGACGCCCCGGTCGACCTGACCGTGTCGTCGGTGTCGACCCAGGAGTACGGCGTGCTGCGCGGCCATGTGAAGTCGGTGGACCGCGCCGCCCAGTCGGCCCAGTCGATCTCGGCGTTCCTCGGCGACAGCCAGCTCGGCGACCAGTTCACCAAGAAGGGCCGCCCGGTGGCCGTACTGGTCCGGCTGGACCCGTCGAGGCGGACGAAGAGCGGCTACAAGTGGTCCTCGGCCGACGGGCCGCCGTTCCGGCTCGACTCCATGACCCTGGCCTCGGGCTCGATCCGGCTGGCCGACCAGCGCCCCGTCGATTGGCTGCTCCCGTGACCACCGCCCAGGAGACCCGCGGCCGCCGGCGCGCGGCCCCGCCCAAGCGTCCGGTACCCAAGGGCCGCGGCCGGACCGTCCGCACGCCCACTGTGCTCCAGATGGAGGCCGTCGAGTGCGGCGCCGCCTCCCTCTCCATGGTCCTCGGCCACTACGGCCGCCATGTCCCTCTGGAGGAGCTGCGCATCGCCTGCGGTGTCTCCCGCGACGGCTCGCGCGCCAGCAACCTGCTGAAGGCGGCCCGCAGTTACGGACTCACCGCCAAGGGCATGCAGATGGACCTGGCCGCCCTCGCCGACGTGCAGGGACCGGCGATCCTGTTCTGGGAGTTCAACCACTACGTCGTCTACGACGGCATGGGCCGCCGCTTCGGCCGCCGGGGCGTCTACATCAACGACCCCGCCAAGGGCCGCCGGTTCGTGCCCATGGAGGAGTTCGACGGCAGCTTCACCGGAGTCGTGCTGGTGGTGGAGCCGGGCGACGGCTTCGAGAAGGGCGGCCGGCGTCCCGGCGTCCTCGGCGCGCTGCCGGCCCGGCTGCGCGGCACCGCCGGCACCATGCCGGCCGCGGTCCTGGCCAGCCTGCTCCTGGTGGCCGTGGGCGCGGCGGTACCCGCGCTCAGCCGCCAGTACATCGACCTGTTCCTCATCGGCGGCCAGACCTCGCTGCTCACCGTGCTGTTCGCCGCGATGGGCACCTGCGTCCTGCTCACCCTGGTCCTGACCTGGCTGCAGCAGGCGAACCTGCTGCACGGCCGGATCGTCTCCTCCACCCTGACCAGCGCCCGCTTCCTGCGCCACCTGCTGCGCCTCCCGGTCACCTTCTTCTCCCAGCGCAGCCCGGCCGACCTGGTGCAGCGCCTCCAGTCCAACGACCAGGTCGCCGAGACCCTGGCCCGCGACCTCGCGGCGGCCGGCGTGGACGCCGTGGTCGTGGTCCTCTACGCCGTGCTCCTCTATACCTACGACGTCCAGCTCACCGTCCTCGGCATCGGCGTGGCCCTGCTGAACATCGTGGCGATGCGGCTCGTCGTACGGCTGCGCGCGACCCGGACGGCGAAGCTGCGCGCGGACACCGCCCGGCTCACCAACACCTCCTACACCGGCCTCCAGCTGATCGAGACGATGAAGGCGACCGGTGGCGAGGACGGCTACTTCCGCAGGTGGGCGGGGCAGCACGCGAGCACGCTCGAGGAGCAGCAGCGGCTCGGGGTGCCGAGTGCCTGGCTCGGGGTGGTGGCCCCGACGCTGGCCACCGTCAACAGCGCGCTGATCCTGTGGATCGGCGGCATGCGGGCGGTCGAGGGCGGCATCTCGGTCGGTCTCCTGGTCGCCTTCCAGTCCCTGGTCACCCGCTTCACCGCCCCGCTGACCCGGCTCAACGGCGTGGCGGGCCGCATCCAGGACTTCGCGGCCGACGTGGCCCGCCTCAAGGACGTGGAGAACTTCCAGGCGGACCCGGTCTACGCCCGCCCCGGCGCGGGCGACTCCACCCGGCGGCTGCAGGGCCACGTCGAGCTGGAGAACATCAGCTTCGGCTACAGCCCGCTGGACAAGCCCCTGCTCACCGGCTTCGACCTGACCGTCGGCCCCGGCCGCCAGGTCGCCCTGGTGGGCGGCTCGGGCAGCGGCAAGTCCACCGTCTCCCGGCTGATCTCGGGCCTGTACGCCCCCTGGGAGGGCGTGATCCGCATCGACGGACAGCGCCTGGAGGACATCCCGCGCGGTGCGCTGGCCGCCTCCGTCTCCTTCGTCGACCAGGACGTCTTCCTCTTCGAGGGCTCGGTACGCGACAACGTGGCGCTGTGGGACCCGTCGATCCCGGACGAGGCCGTGGAGGAGGCGCTGCGGGACGCGGCCCTGTACGACGTGGTGACGCGCCGGCCCGGCGGCATCCACAGCAGGGTCGAGCAGGACGGCCGCAACTTCTCCGGCGGCCAGCGCCAACGCCTGGAGATCGCACGGGCGCTGGTGCGCCGGCCGAGCATCCTCGTCCTCGACGAGGTGACCAGCGCCCTGGACGCCGAGACCGAGCTGGTCGTCATGGACAACCTGCGCCGCCGCGGCTGCGCGTGCGTCGTCATCGCGCACCGGCTGAGCACGGTCCGCGACAGCGACGAGATCGTCGTGCTCCAGCACGGCACGATCGTGGAGCGCGGACGGCACGACGAGTTGGTGGCACACGGCGGGGCGTACGCCGCGCTGGTCAGGGAGCGATGAGATGACGACCGTGGACCAAGGCGACCTCGTACTCGGCGCGTTCGGATCACTGGGCACCCGGATCGACTGCGCCGGCTTCACCCGCCTCGACCTCGAAGGCCCCCAGGTGCTGTGGCTGGTGGCGGCCGGCGCCCTCGACCTGTTCGCGGTGGACGCCGAGCAGCAGGGCCACTGGCACCACCTGGGCCGTCTGGAGGCCGGTGCCCTCCTGCTCGGCCCGGTCGCGGGGCCCCAGCACACCCTGGTGGCCCGCCCGTTGCGCGACTGCGTCGTGCACCGCATCGGCCTGCGCGAGCTGTACCAGCCCTCCCACACCCAGACCTGGTCCTACGACGAGTACGGCAACCCCCAGTACGTCCCGCCGGCCACCAGCCCCCTGGAGTACGCCCTGGCCCTCGGCGTCGGCCGCGGCCTGTCCGTCCTCTTCCAGGCCCCGATGACCGCCAGCGAGCGTGCCGCGGCCCCGACCGACGACGACGTCTTCTGGATGCAGGTGCCGCCCGGCAGCGTGCAGTACGGCTCGCTGTACGGCGCGGAGGCGGCCGCCGACCTGCTCACGGACCCCGCGCTGTGGCAGAGCATGGTCGACCAGCAGTACCGGCTGCTGACCACCCTGGATCGGTGGATCGAGCAGCTGGAACACACCCACGAGACACGGACGGCGGCCGGTATCAAGGCCGGTGAGGCGGTCCGCGCCCAGGCCGACCACACCCTCCTCGCCTCCATCGGCAAGGCGGCCAAGCGCACCACGGCCGCCGACGCCGACGCCTCCTACGCGGCCTGCAGACTGGTCGCCGACGCCGCGGGCATCACTCTCGCGGAGCCCGCGCAGAGCGGCACCGAGAGCGACCGTATCGACCCCGTCGAACGGGTGGCCCTCGCCTCCCGGGTCCGTACCCGAGCGGTACGTCTGGACGGCCGCTGGTGGCACGACAACGTCGGCCCGCTGGTCGGACACCGCGCCCTGTCCGGCGCGCCGGTCGCGCTGCTGTGGCGGCGGGGCGGCTATGTGGCCGTCCATCCGGCGACCGGCCGCGAGACCCCGATCGAGAAGGCGAACGCGGCGGAGTTCGAGTCGCGCGCGGTGATGTTCTACCGGCCGCTGCCCGACAAGGCGCTCAGCCCGCTCGGCCTGCTCCGCTTCAGCATGCACGGCACCCGCGGCGACCTCGGCAGCCTGCTCCTCGCCGGTCTGGTCACGGTGGCCATCGGTGCCCTGGTGCCGATCGCCACCGGCAAGGTGCTGGGCGACTACGTGCCCAAGGCCCAGACGGACCTGATCGTGCAGGTCTGCCTGGCGGTGATCGTGAGCGCCGTGGTGTCGGCCGCGTTCACGCTCCTGGAGAACCTGACCATCCTCCGTCTGGAGGGCCGGATCGAGGCGACTCTCCAGCCGGCCGTCTGGGACCGGCTGCTGCGGCTGCCGACCAGGTTCTTCACCGAGCGCTCGACCGGTGAGCTGGCCAGCGCGGCGATGGGCGTGAGCGCGATGCGCCGGCTGCTGGCGGGCGTCGGCCCGGTGGTCGCCCAGTCGGTGACCGTCGGGGCGATGAACCTGGGCCTGCTGTTCTGGTACAGCGTGCCGATGGCGCTGGCGGCCCTTGCCATGCTCGTCGTCATCGCCGCGCTGTTCCTCGGGCTCGGGCTGTGGCAGGTGCGCTGGCAGCGCCGGCTCGTGGTGCTCGGCAACAAGCTGAACAACCAGGCTTTCCAGACCCTGCGCGGCCTGCCGAAGCTGCGGGTGGCGGCGGCCGAGAACTACGCGTACGCCGCCTGGGCGGGCGAGTTCGCGCGCAGCCGGGAGCTCCAGCAGAAGGTGGGCCGGATCAAGAACCTGACCACGGTGCTGGGCTCGGTCTACCTCCCGGTCTGCACCCTGCTGATGTTCATGCTCCTCGCGGGCCCGGCGCGGGGGGCGATGGACGCGGCGGCCTTCCTCACCTTCAACACGTCGGTGACGATGCTGCTCACCTCGGTCACCCAGCTGACGGGTTCCTTTGTGTCCGCGGTCGCCGCGCTCCCCCTCTTCGAGGAGATCAGGCCGGTCCTGGAAGCAGCCCCCGAGGTCCGCACCGCCAGCACCCGCCCCGGCCCGCTGTCCGGTGCCGTCGAGGCCCGCCGCCTCTCCTTCCGGTACACGGACGACGGTCCCCTGGTCCTGGACGACGTCTCCTTCGCCATCCGCCCGGGCGAGTTCGTGGCGGTCGTCGGCCCCAGCGGCTGCGGCAAGTCGACGCTGCTGCGGCTGCTGATCGGCTTCGACAAACCGGTCTCGGGAAGCGTGCTGTACGACGGCCAGGACCTGGCCGCCCTCGACCAGTCGGCGGTCCGCCGCCAGTGCGGGGTGGTGCTCCAGCACGCGCAGCCGTTCAGCGGCTCGATCCTGGACGTCATCTGCGGCACCGAGCCGTACACCCCCGAGGAGGCGATGGCGGCGGCCGAGATGGCGGGGCTCGCGGAGGACATCAAGCGGATGCCGATGGGGCTGCACACGATCGTCGCCGGGAGCGGCGCGATCTCGGGCGGCCAGCGGCAGCGGCTGATGATCGCCCAGGCGCTGATCCGGTGGCCCCGCATCCTCTTCTTCGACGAGGCGACCAGCGCCCTGGACAACGACACCCAGCGCACGGTCATCGAGAGCACGCGCAAGCTGAACGCCACCCGGATCGTCATCGCCCACCGGCTGTCCACGGTCCTGGACGCCGACCGGGTGATCGTGATGGAGGACGGCAAGGTCGCCCAGCAGGGCCCGCCGGCCCAGTTGCTCGCCGACACCGGGGGGCGGCTGCACGAGCTGGTGCGGCGGCAGCTCGCCTGACGGATCAGGCGCCGGGGATCGGGGCGCCGGAGGGCAGACCCGCGTCGAGATAGCCCTGGTAGTACTCCCTCCAGGGCGCGGTGACGCCGGCGTGCGGGCCCTCGAAGCGCTCACCGCGGGATCTGGCGTCGAGGGCGGCGAGGCAGACCTCCCAGCCGGCGCTGGTGCGGGCGGCGGTGTTCTCCTCGCCCAGGACGTGGGTGAGGGTGAAGCGGGTCCCGTCGGGTCCGGCGTCCTCCAGGTCGAAGCGGATCTGGTCGCCGCCCCAGTCGAAGGTCAGGTTCCGGGGCGGGTCGACCGCGAGCACGGTGCCGTGCGACTCGGGCATGTTCGGGTCGCCGGTGAACCTGACGGTGCCGCCGGGGCGCAGGTCGAACTCGGCGCGGGAGGGGAACCACCCGGCGAGTTCGTCGGGGTCGGTGACGAAGTGCCAGACGCGGTCGAGGGGATGGCCGTGGACACGGCTGAAGCGGACGGCGGGGCGGCCGTCGTCGAGGGTGAGGTAGGTGCCGGTGAGTTCGGCGGGCATCGGGATCAGTCCTTCGGGGTGGGGCTTCCGGGGCGTTTGCCGTCTCGTCCAGGGGGCGGGCCGTCAGAGCATCCTGCCGACCATGGTCACCCCCCTTCCCAGCGAAACGTTGCCGTTTCGCTGAAAGTGGTCTAGGCTCGATGTGTACGAAACCGTTTCGTTCGCGGACCTGTAGGTGCCGTGGCGGCGAAGCGGATTCTCGGTTAATCCCGAACGACTTCCCTGGAGTGGTTCCCGCATGTCTGAGAAGACCCTCACCGACGACGTCCGCGTCGGTGCCGAGGAGGCGCCGCCGGCCGCCTCCGCCAAGCGGTGGTGGATCCTCGCGGTCATCGCCGTCGCGCAGCTGATGGTGGTGCTCGACGCCACCATCGTGAACATCGCCCTCCCGTCCGCCCAGGCCGACCTCGGGTTCTCCGACGGCAACCGGCAGTGGATCGTCACCGCGTACGCCCTCAGCTTCGCGTCCCTGCTGCTGCTCGGCGGCCGGATCGCCGACCTGTTCGGCCGCAAGACCGCCTTCCTCATAGGCGTCGTCGGCTTCGCCGCCGTCTCGGCGCTGGGCGGTGCCGCGAACGGCTTCGGGATGCTGGTCACCGCGCGCGCCCTGCAGGGTGCCTTCGGCGCGCTGCTCGCCCCGACCGCGCTCTCGCTGCTCAACACCACGTTCACCGACGCCCGTGAGCGGGCCCGGGCGTTCAGTGTCTACGGTGCCATCGCCGGTGCCGGCGGTGCGGTGGGTCTGCTGCTCGGCGGTGTCCTCACCGACACGTTCGACTGGCGCTCGACCCTGTACGTGAACGTCGCGATCGCCTTCGTCGCCTTCGCGGGCGGCATGGCCCTGCTGCACAACCACCGGGACGCCGGGAACTCCAAGCTGGACGTGCTGGGCACGGTCCTGGTCGCGGCCGGTCTGTTCTCGCTGGTCTACGGTTTCTCCAACGCCGAGACGCACGACTGGGGCTCTCCGCTGACCTGGGGCTTCCTGACCGCGGGTGTCATGCTCCTCGCGGCCTTCGCCTGGTGGCAGACCAAGGCCGCGCACCCGCTGCTGCCGCTGGGCATCCTGATGGACCGCAACCGGGCGGCCTCGCTCCTCACCGTGCTGATCTCCGCCGGCGGCATGTTCGGTGTGTTCCTCTTCCTCACCTACTACCTGCAGCTCAACCTCGGCTTCAGCCCGACGAAGACCGGCGTGGCGTTCCTGCCGATGATCGGCGGCCTGATGGTGACGGCGCAGATCGGCACCCAGGCCCTGGTACCGCGGCTCGGACCGAAGGTCGTGATCCCGCTGGGCTTCGCGGTCTCCGCCGCCGGCATGGCCTGGCTGACCGGGATCGGCGTCGGCTCCAGCTACGTCAGCTCGGTGCTCCCGCAGCTGGTCATCACCGGCCTCGGTCTGGGCCTGGTCATGCCGGCGGCCATGCAGCTGGGCACGGGCGGGGTCACGGCCGACGAGGCGGGTGTCGCCTCGGCGACGGTCAACGCCATGCAGCAGGTGGGCGGTTCGATCGGTACGGCGCTGCTCAACACGCTCGCGGCGAGCGCGGCGACGGACTACCTGGCGGGGAAGGACGCGACCAACAAGCTGGTGCAGGCGCAGGCCACGATCGAGAGCTACACGACCGCGTTCTGGTGGTCGGCCGGGATGTTCGCGGCGGGCGCGGTCATCGCCTTCCTGCTGTTCCGCACGGGGGTGCCGCAGCAGGACGCGGACGCGGCGCCGGTTGTTCACATGTAACTCCCGCTGAGCCGCAGCAGGGACTCAGGGGTCGCCGTCAGCAGGGAGACGGCGGCCCCTCGCCGTTGCCGGCGCGGGTGCGGTGTGGCCGGTGGTGTTTTCCGCCGCTCCCCGGCGTTCCCCGGGACGGGAACGCCGGGGAGCGGCGGTGATGCCGGGGGTCGGACGGGCAGCCCCACACCACCCGTCCGCCCCCCGGTGCGGGATCGCAGGTTCCCCGCTCCAGGGGCCGCACTCCCCAGTTGCGGACCTGTCCGGCAGTCACGAGGACCGTGCGATCCCGGGCTCAGAAGGCGAAGACGTGCGCTCCGTAGGCGTCCCTCATGCACTGGTTGCCGAAGGTGTGTTCGTAGGAGACGCGCTTGCCCTGCCAGACGCCTTCCACCGTGACCACGACGGGGTCGTAGAGCTTGGTGCACCACACGTCGGCTTTGGGCACGAGGGCGTTCAGGTCTCCGCCGGCGCCGCGCAGTTCGGCGCAGGCCTCGGTGGCCGCCGGATGGGTTCCGGAAGCGCTGGGGGCGCAGTTCAGGGTGACGGCGCGCTCGGGCGTGGCGGTGGCCGCGTCTGTGCCGTGGCCGGTGGTGAGCACCAGGGCCGAGGGGGCGTAGAGCGAGCTCGGGGCGGCGTCCGCGGCCCCCGTCAGGGGTCCGCAGACGGCGGCGGCCGCAAGGCCGAGGGTCGCTGCCCAGCGCGCGGTGGTTCGCATTGTG
Organism: Streptomyces sp.; assembly: GCF_019510245.1. Lineage (GTDB taxonomy): Bacteria > Actinomycetota > Actinomycetes > Streptomycetales > Streptomycetaceae > Streptomyces. The sequence goes on from NZ_JAEKKT010000117.1 coordinate 95,576, forward strand.
TGCATCCTTCCGCTCGATTCGACGGGTGCCGCCCTCGGCCCGGTGGGTGCCGGGGCGGCGGGCGCCACTCTGCCGAGTCCGCCGCCGAAACACACATCGAACCCATAGGTTTCAGTAACCTTGCGTATTGAATCAGTGGCGTGAAGTCACGGAATTCGAACGCAACGACCGCTCAACGGAGCGGTTCTTGATCGCTCGAAGCGGCCAGATGGCCTGATCGCATCGCCTCGTTAATCGTCCTGAAACATTCCGCTTCCGCTGTCGGCGGACTTCCCGGCAAGCCCTTGCCTTCGCGGTGCAACGGAGTAATCGTCATTACATGATTACTCAAGAGCAACGAGACAAGCTCCGCGGCTGGTTCGCCGGCCGTCTGCCCGACGGTCTCTTCGAGGAACTGGTCGAGGTGACGGTCGACCGCGAGGAGGTCACCGTCATCGGGCGCATCCCCGGCCCCGGACTGGCGGACGGCGCGTCGGACGCCGAGCGGGAGGCGGCCGTGCAGGGCCGGATCCAGGAGTTCCGGGAGCGCACCCGGGAGACCCGGATGGCCGTGGCGCGGGAGGCGGAGCACCAGTTCCGGCGCAAGGTCTCCTGGGGCGTGGAGTGTGCCGGTCAGCGGGCGCTGTTCACCCATGTGGCCGCGCCGGTGATGACCCGGCTGCGCCAGCCCGAGCGCGAGGTGCTGGACACTCTGATCGCCGGCGGCGTGGCCCGCAGCCGCAGCGAGGCGCTGGCCTGGTGCGTACGGCTGGTCCAGCGGCACACCGACGACTGGCTGACCGAACTGCGCGATTCCCTCGAACACGTCGAGCGGGTCCGGGCCCAGGGCCCGGACACCGACTGAAAGTGCCCCGAAGGGGCGCCGGGGTACCCCGGCCGAAGGCTGGGGGAGGAACTGCGCGCCCAGCCACAACAGCGCCGCAGACGAACCACGGCCCTGCCCGCGGAGCGCTCAGTGGCCGGCCAGTTCCGCCGGCTGTGCCGACGTACCCCCGGTCCCGGCGATGGAGAGTGAGCCGTGGCTCTGGGACGGCAGCGGCGCGTCGGTCAGCCAGTGCTGGCCGCTGGTGTGGTCGCGGACCTTGACCACGATGTCGGAGCCGGGGTCCACCCCGCCCGTCGCGAGGGCGAGGGTCTCGTCCCAGCGGGGCAGCAACTCACCCTGGACCGTGAGGTCGTAGCGCACGTCCTTGCCGCGCCCGGCGTCCTCCGCGGCACAGGTGCCGAGGATGACCACTCCGGCGTCCGCGTGCGAGTCCAGGCACAGGTCCGGCCCGGCCGCGCTGCGCAGCTCGCCGTCGCTCTCGAACGTCCACTGCTGGGTCGAGGCCGTGGAGCACACGGCGAGCACGACACTCGCCCCGGGCTTCGGCTCACCGTCGATGTCCAGGCAGAGCTGGGCGGCGGCGTTGCGCAGCCGCGTCGTGTGGTCGGCGGACGGCAGCCCGGCCCTGCCGGAGGTGGGCGTGGGCGTGGGCGTGGTCTCGGCCTCGGAGTCGCCGGGGACCAGGCCCGCGGTGGCCACGGCGTCCTTGCCGTCACCGCCGCCGGAGAGCGTGCTGACGGCGAGCACGGAGGCAAGCAGTCCGGCGCCGGCCACGCCGACACTGGTCAGCAGCGTCTTCGACGACCAGGGACCGGGCGGGCGGCGCACCGGCACGGGGATGCGGGCGAGGATGCGGGTGGTCCGGGCGGCCGCGCGCCGGCGCCCGCCCCCTCCGCCGCGCCGCGCCGCGGCGCGGGTCCGGGGAGCCTCCTCGCCGCCCTTGCGTCCCGGGCGCGAGTCGAGGTAGCGGCGGGCCCCCCAGCCGAGCACCGCCTCCACCAGCAGCACGCCCAGCCCGCCCTCGACATGGCCGAGTTGTTCGGCGGCAGCCCTGCAGTAGGGGCACTGCGCCAGATGTTCCTGGACGTCCGGCAGCAGGGCGCCGCCGCGGCGGATCGGCACGTCCAGGAGCCGGTTGTAGTAACGGCACTCCTGGGACGGCGCGAGTTCCCGGTGGGCGCGGACGCAGCCCTCGCGGAATTTCTCCCGGGCGTCCTCGAGAGCCGCCGACGCGGTTGTCGTGTCCATGCCCAACAGACCGGCCGGTACGGTTATCGGCTCGGCCTCCACCTCGGCATGCCAGAGCAGGCTCTGCGCGAGCGCCGGAAGGCCCAGGAATGAACGCTCCGCGAGGGTGCGGTTTTCCGGGGTCATGGACTTCGCGGCACGCATACCGCGGCCGCCGGCCGGTTTCCCGAGGTCCGGAAGAACCTCCGCTATTCGGTCCTCCACGGCCCAGTTGGCGACGGTGTCGCGGACGGAGACCAGCAGGCGCGGCCGGATCGCGTCGGCCGTCTCGCCGAGTGCCACCCGGTCGAGGATCTGGTGGAAGGCGGCGGCCGCGACCATGTGCGCGACGGGCCCGGAGGCGGCCAGGCAGATGACCGCGTACTCCTGAACGGGCCGCCAGTGCCGGGCCATGAGCAGCGCGGCGGACCGGGAGGCCTCGATGTCCGATCCGGCTCGCAGCGGGGCGGCGAGGGACTCGTCGGACTCCCCCGCACCACCACCCGGCGGCGGATAGGAAGGGCGAGGCGGGTGGGGGGTGGGCACGGAGCGGATTCCTTTGGTGCGGTGGTGCGTACCTCTTCGGTGCGCCTGCGGGGAGCGGCAATTCACCGCCACGGTGCCGGTCGCGTTCCTCAACTGCCGAATTGGACCAGGCCATTACCCCGCGCGGGTATTCACCCTCGCACAAGTCTCACACAAGCAACAAGGCGCCAGCACAACATCGACAGCATTGACAGAAAGTCAGAAAGGGGGCGGTGGCTGTTGCCCCTTCATGGCCGCATTCACCATTCCGCGCGCCCCGTGTGAACCGCGCGCCCGCACCGGTCCCGCGCGCACACTCCCGGCCCGCCCGCACGGGTGGTCCACTGATGACCGGCCCTCCTCACGAGGCCCCGCGCGGAACGGCGGCTCTTCCGCGCGAAACAGGCCGCCGGCCCCGTTCCTCCCGCCCTCGGCCGTCGGCCCCGAGGGCCGCAGGGGCAGCTCTCCCTGCACGTCCGGGCGGGTGTCAGAGCTGCCAGGAACGGAGCCGGTCCGCCGCGGCGTAGACGTCGGCCTTGCCGCTCATCAGGTCGCGGGCGAGGTCGACGAGGGCGCCGTAGGGCGGGTCGATGCCGACGTCGCTGACGTACATGTAGGCCACGGCGGTCGCGCAGGCGAACCTGGCGTTGGCCGAGGGCAGCGGCTTGAGCAGGGCGAGCGTGTGCAGCAGGGCCGCGGCCCGCCAGGCGGCGTCGGAGTCCACGCCGAGTCGCGGCGGATCGACCCGGTGCCGGGCGACGGCGGCGACCAGCGCGGAGAAGTCGTTGATGGTGGGCTGCTCCGGCATGACTTCCTCGTGGCGCTGGAGCAGCCAGGGCACGTCGATGTGGATGACCGGCGGCATGGCTCAGGCGGCCTCGCCCTTCGATGGCGGCTGCTCGTCGTCCGGGAACGCGGCGGCGAACTCGGCGGCGTGGGCCGCGAAGAAACGGCGGAACTCCTCCGCGCCTTCCTGCAGGGCCCGGTGCCGGGCGATGTCGGCGGCGGCCGCCTCACGGACGAGGGCCTTCATCGACGTACCGCGCTCCTTGGCTATCTGCCTGAGGTCCTCAAGTTCGCGGTCGCTGAACTCCACGTTGAGAGCTGGCATGTCCTTCACGGTACCGCGAGGGTACTCGGCCGTAAATACCCGCAGGTCAAGACGGACTCGCCACGGTACCTGCCGGGCCCGAGGGCCATGTCCGTTTTCCGCCGGTCGGCGGGGCGCCACGGCGACAGACTCGGTGTCCCGGCGTCGTGGGAGCGCACAGCGCCCGGACGCCGAGAGCTCCGAGAAGGTCCGAGAGTTCCGGGAGTTCCGGGAGTGAGGAATCCGATGGACGTGTACACCGTGTACGACAGCCCGCTGGGTGAGCTGCGCCTGACCGGCGCGGAGTCGGCCGACGGCTTCGTCCTCACGTCACTGACCCTGCCGGGACGGCGCGGTGCCGGGACCGTCCGCGCCGACCGCCCGTTCGCCGAGGCAGTGCGTCAGCTGGACGCCTACTTCGGCGGCCGGTGCACCCGCTTCGACCTGCCCTGCGCCGACCGGGGCACACAGTTCCAGCGGCTGGTGTGGCGGGCACTCGACGACATCCCGTACGGCTCCACGACGACGTACGGCGAACTGGCCGCACGGCTCGGCGTGCCCCGGGCCGAGGTCCGGGCGGTGGGCGCGGCGGTCGGCGCCAACCCCCTGCTCGTGATCCGGCCCTGCCACCGCGTGCTCGGCTCCGACGGCTCGATGCGCGGGTACGCGGGCGGGGTCGGGAACAAGGTACGGCTGCTCACGCACGAGGGCGCGCTGCAGCCGATGCTCGGCTGAGGAGGACGGCGAGGAAAGGAGCCACCATGACGTTCACCCGTACCGAGGCCCGCCGGCGCGTGGCCGGCACCGACTGGACGGCGCTGGCCGCCGGGCTGGACGAACTCGGCAGCGCCCCGACCGCTCCCCTGCTGACCCCGGCGGAGTGCCGCGAGCTGGCCGCTCTGTACGAGAAGCCGGAGCTGTTCCGCACCACGGTCGACCTCGCTCGGCACCGGTTCGGATCCGGCGAGTACCGCTACTTCACCCACGAACTGCCCGCGCCGGTGGCCGGGCTGCGCGCCGCGCTCTATCCGCGGCTGCTGCCCGTCGCCCGGGACTGGGCGGCCCGCCTGGGCCGCCCGGCCCCCTGGCCCGACTCACTGGACGAGTGGCTGGAGCGCTGCCACGCGGCCGGCCAGGACCGCAGCGCCCAGATCCTGCTGAGCTACGGCCCCGGCGACTGGAACGCCCTGCACCGGGACGTCTTCGGCGACCTGGTCTTCCCGCTCCAGGTGGTCGTCGCGCTGGACGTGTACGGCGAGGACTACACGGGCGGCGAGTTCCTGACGGTCGAACAGCGCCCGCGCGCCCAGTCCCGGGGCAGCGCGACGCCCCTGCGGCAGGGCCACGGGCTGGTCTTCACCACCCGCGACCACCCGGTGCGCACCAGGCGCGGCTGGTCGGCCGGGGCCGTGCGGCACGGCGTGAGCACCGTCCGCTCCGGCCGCCGCCGCACCCTGGGACTGGTCTTCCACGACGCGGCCTGACCGAGGCCGCCTCCTCAGACGTCGAGGCGGCTGATCCGTACCGCGCCCGAGGTCTGTCCCGGGTGTGCGCTGGTCAGGGTGAGCCGGATCCGGGAGCCGCGGGCCGCGCCGAACGTGATGACGGTCGGGGTGTCCGAGGCGGTCGCCCAGTCCACCGCCGTGTCCTGCACCGCCCGGTACGCGGTGCCGTCCCAGACGGCCACCTCGACCGAGGCGGGCAGGGCGTGGGTGGCGTCCACGGTGAAGGAGACGTCCACCCGGTCGTAGGTGCGGGTGCGCCCGTGGTCGACCGACACCCAGTCCGTGGCCCGGGCGCCGCCAAACGCGGGCAGCAGGGCGGTGGCCGACTTGGCGAAGGCGTTGGACCAGCCGGTGGCCGGGTCGCCGTCCAGCATGGCGGCCGGGAGGGTGTCCGGTCGGCCGGAGTAACTGGCGTCCGCGTAGGGGAGGTTCGGCGGGGAGGGGTGGTCGGGGCCGAAGTCGGCGGCGGGGGTGCCCGCCACGGTGCGGGCGGGCGTGGTGTGCACAGTGACGGTGTCCTTGCGCAGGCCGTCCACCCGGGCGGTCACCTTGAGCCCGCCGGGCTTCGTGCCGGAGCGGACGACGGCGAGTGCCTTGCCGTGGAAGGCGGTCCGGGTGCTGGCCTGGTAGCGCTCGGCGCTCTCCTCACGGCCGTTGTCGAGCCCGGCGAGCGAACCGCCGGTCACCGCGAAGGAGATGAGGTGCTCGGCGTCGGGCACCACCACGCCGTGCGCGTCGACGATCTCGGCGGTGACGAAGACCAGCGAACGCCCGTCGGCGGCCAGGGAGTCGCGGTCGGGGACGAGGCGGACGGCGTGCGGGGCGCCGGCGGTGCGCAGGACGTCCGTCGCGACCGCCTTGCCGTCCCGCCGGGCCACCGCCTTCAACTCGCCCGGCCGGTAGGGCACTTCCCAGGTCAGGTGCAGCTTGCCGGCGCTGCCGTTGGGGCTGGTGTAACTGCCCGGGTAGGGGCCGGTGGTGACGGTCTTGTCGTCGCCGGTGGCCTCGGTGGTCTCCAGGTAGGTACGGCCGTCGGTGGTCTTCTTGGTGTCGAACTCCCGCACCCCCAGGGACGTTCCGTTCAGGAACAGCTCGACGGAGGGCACGTTGGCGTACGCCCACACCTCGACCGTCTGCCCCTCCTCGTGGTTCCAGCTCATCGGCAGCAGGTGCACCATCGGCTCGGTGGTCCACTGGCTGCGGAAGAGGTGGTACATGTCCTTCGGGAAACCGGCCGTGTCGACCGCTCCGAAGAAGGACGACTTCACCGGGAACACGTCGTACGGCGTCGGCTCGCCGATGTAGTCGATGCCCGACCACAGGAACTGGCCGGCGAACCACTTCCGGTCCCGGTCCTTCTTGTGGCCGTACTCGCCGCTCATCGTCCAGGAGGCCAGGTTGTTGTCGTAGGACGAGGTCGCGCGGCGGCCGGGGGTGTGGTTCTCGCCGGTGTTGAGGTGTTCCGGCTCCTGGTACGTGCCTCGGGTCGAGGTCTCCGAGGAGGACTCGGACTCGAAGAGGAACAGGTGCGGGTAGGCCGCGTGCAGGGCGTCCACGGACCTGGCGGTGTTGTAGTTGAGGCCGAGTCCGTCGAGCTTGGCCAGCATCAGGTCGGCGGCGGAGCCCTGCTTGGGCACGCTGCGGTACTTGTCGGAGCCGATGACCAGGGGGCGGGTGTCGTCGGCGGCCCGGACGGCGGCGATGATCCGGTCGGCCATGGCGAGGCCGGCGGTGGAGGTGGAGTCGGGGATCTCGTTGCCGATGGACCACAGGACGACGGCGGGCGAGTTGCGGGCGGCGAGGACCATCTCGGTGGCGTCGGCCTCGCACCACTCGTCGAAGAAGCGGCCGTAGTCGTACCTGGTCTTGCCGGTCTTCCAGCAGTCGAAGGCCTCGACCATCATGACGATGCCCAGCTCCTCGCAGACTTCGATCATCTGCGGCGAGGGCGGGTTGTGCGAGGTGCGGAAGGCGTTGACGCCCATCGACTTCATGATGGTCATCTGTCTGCGCACCGCGTCGGCGCTGACCGCAGCGCCGAGCGCGCCCTGGTCGTGGTGGAGGTCGACGCCCCTGATCTTGATGGGCACGCCGTTGAGGGAGAAGCCCTCGTCGGGGTCGAAGCGGTAGCTGCGGATGCCGAAGACCGTGCGGTAGGTGTCGGTGGGGGTGCCGCCGACCCGGAGTTCGGTGTGCAGGGTGTAGCGGTGCGGGGCGTCGACGTCCCACAGCTTCGGCTGCGCGACGGTCAGTTCGTGGGTCGCGGTGGCCCCGCCGGAGCCGGTGACGGTGACCGTGGAGGAGGTGCGGGCCACCGTGCGGCCGTCGGGGCCGGCGATGCGGGACAGGACCGTCACGTCCGCGCCCGCGCCGGACTCGTCGACGACGGCCGTGCGCACCCGCACCACGGCCTGGCCGGCGGTGACGTCCGGGGTGGTGACGTACGTTCCCCAGCGCGCCACGTGCACGGGGTCGGTCACCACCAGGCGGGCCTCGCGGTAGATGCCGCTGCCCGAGTACCAGCGGCTGCTGGGCAGCTGGTTCTGCACCTTGACGGCGAGGACGTTCTCGGTGCTGCCGTCGGTGTGCAGCAGGTCGGTGAGATCGAAGGCGAAGCCGGTGTAGCCGTAGGGATGGCGGCCGACCTGGGTGCCGTTGCAGTAGACGTAGGAGTCCATGTAGACGCCGTCGAACTCCACCGAGATCCGGCTGCCGGCGTAGCCGGGCGGCAGGGTGAAGGCGAGCCGGTACCAGCCGAGGCCGCCCGGGAAGAAGCCGGTGCCACTGGTGGTGCCGTGGTCGGTCGTGGGGGTCTGCTCGATGCTCCAGTCGTGCGGTACGGCGACCTGCCGCCAGGCCGAGTCGTCGTATCCGGGGTCGGCGGCGTCCGCGTAGGCGCCGGTCGGGTCGGTGATCCCGCCCGGGTTGACCAGCGCGAACCGCCAGCCGTCCCGCAGGGCGACCGTATGGCGGCCGGTGACCTGCGAGGACGTGCCGGCGTCCGGGGCCGCCCAGGCACCCGGGGCGCCCAGCAGGGCGCCGGCCGCCGGGGCTGCCGTGGCGGCTGCCAGAACCGATCTGCGTGTGACCGTCATGGTGCGGCTCTCCCTCGTCGGGGCCCAGAACTACTCACAACTGATCGTTAACAAACAGATTCTGACGGGGTGGCACTTGTGCCCGTCAAGGGTCCGGAGGCCTCCGCCCACCCCTTTCGTCCTGTCGACCGGTCCCCGTTCGGCACTCCGGACGGGGACCGGTCGCGACCGACCGGCCGCCGCCGTTTGCCGGTCGCGGGAGGGTCCGAAGCACTACCCTGAACACGAGTGGTGCACCTGTTGACTGTGAGTGTGCGCTTGGGAGTGGCGAGATGAGCCGGGTCTACCCCTTCGACGATGCGGCGACGGCCCGGGCCGTCATCGGCGAGGACGGCACACTGACCGGGTGGAGCGAGGGCGCGCGGCGGCTCCTCGGCCACCCGGCCGAGGAGGTCGTGGGCCGGCCGGCGGCGCTGCTGCTCGCCGGGGAGGTGGCACACCGCGCGCCCGTCGGCGCCCGCTGGGACGGCACCCTCGGACTCCGCCACCGGGACGGCCGTACGATCCCGGTCTGGCTGCTCGCCCACCACACCCCGGCCCGCGACGGACGGCCCGGCCACTGGCTGGTGGTCTCCCCGCTGGACGGCGGCGGACCGCGCACCCCGGACGATCCGCTGGCGACGGCCACGCTGACCCAGTCGCCGTGCGCCATCGCGGTCTACGACGACCAGCTCAGGCTGCGCCGGATGAACGACGCGATGGCCCGGGTCATCGGGCTGCCCGAGGGGCGGGTCCAGGGGCTCAGGGTCACCGAGATCGGCGGCAAGCCGGAGAGCGGGGACCTGGAGCGGCACATGCTCCGGGTGCTGGCCTCGGGCCGGCCCCTGGACGTGCAGACGTACATGCGGACCGGCGGTGAGGACCGGGCGCACGCCTGGCTGGCCCGGATGGCGCCGGTCACCGACGCCGCCGGGCGGGTGTGGGGCGTGAGCCTGGCCGCCCACGACTTCACCGAGAACTACCTGGCCAGGGAGCGGCTCCAGCTGGTCAACGCGGCGAGCGTGCGGATCGGCAGCACCCTCGACGTCGTCCGGACCGCCCAGGAGCTGGCGGACGTCTGCGTCCCGGCACTCGCCGACCTCGTCACCGTCGACCTGCTGGACCCGCCGGAGCACGGCGGCGACCTCCCGGCCCGGCTGAACGCGCCGGTCACCCTGCGCCGCATCGCGCACCAGTCGGTGCTCCCCGGCGTCCCCGAGGCGGTCCTCAAGCCCGGGCAGACCGAGGTCTACCCGGCCTCCTCACCGCAGGCGGACTCGCTGACCGCGGGGCACACGATCGTGGCCTCGGTGACCTCCGGCGAGCTGGACCAGTGGCTGTCCTGGAACAAGCGCCGAGGAGAGCGGGTGCGCGAGTTCGGTGTGCACTCCTCGATGTCGGTGCCGATCCAGGCCCGCGGCACCACCCTCGGGGTCGCGGTGTTCCGGCGGCACCGGCGGCTCGACCCGTTCGGCCCGGACGACGTGCTGCTCGCCGAGGAGATCACGGCCCGGGCGGCCGTCTGCATCGACAACGCCCGCCGGTACTCGCGCGAGCGCGAGACCGCCCTGGCCCTGCAGCGCAGTCTGCTGCCCCGGACACTGCCGCGCACGGCGGCCCTGCAGGCCGCCTCCCGCTACCTGCCGGCGGCGCGGGCCGGGGTGGGCGGCGACTGGTTCGACGTGATCCCGCTGTCCGGGCTGCGGGTCGCCATGGTCGTCGGGGACGTCGTCGGCCACGGCGTGCAGGCCTCGGCGACGATGGGCCGGCTGCGGACCGCCGTGCGCACCCTGGCCGACATCGACCTGGCCCCGGACGAGTTGCTCACCCACCTCGACGACCTGGTGCTCCGGCTCTCGGAGGAGCAGGGCGGCGAGGGCAGCCCCGGCGAGGTCGGCGCGACCTGCCTGTACGCCGTCTACGACCCGGTGTCCCGGCGCTGCACGCTGGCCCGCGCCGGGCACCCGCCGCCCGTTCTGCTGCGCCCGGGCCACCGCCCCTACCTGCTGGATCTGCCCGCCGGACCCCCACTGGGACTGGGCGGGCTGCCGTTCGAGTCGGCCGAGGTGACGCTGCCCGAGGGCACGGTCCTGGCGATGTTCACGGACGGGCTGATCACCTCACGGCACCGGGACCCGGACACCGGCCGCTGGCTCCTGCACGAGGCGCTCGCGGCGTACAGCGACTCGCTGGACGAGACCTGCGACCGGATCCTGCACGCCCTGCTGCCGTCCGGCGGCGCGGCCGACGACGTGGCACTGCTGCTGGCCCGCACCCAGAGCCTGCCGCCGGCCCGGGTGGCGTCCTGGGACATCCCCGCCGACCCGGCCCTGGTCGCGCCGATCCGCAAGCAGGTCGTGGAGCAGCTCGACGTCTGGGACCTGAGCACGGCCTCCTTCACGGCTGAGCTGGTGGTCAGCGAGCTGGTCACCAACGCCATCCGCTACGGCGCCCACCCCATCGGGCTCCGGCTGATCCACGACACGACCACGCTGATCTGCGAGGTCTCGGACACCAGCCACACGGCCCCGCACCTGCGCCGGGCCAAGACCTGGGACGAGGGCGGCCGGGGGCTGCTGCTGGTGGCCCAGCTGACCCAGCGGTGGGGCACCAGGCACACCACGGAGGGCAAGACGATCTGGGCGGAGCTTTCCCTCTTCGAGGAGGATGACCGCTGAGGGCGCCGCGTGTCGTCGTCGGTCGGGTGCGGCGACATTGTGGCCGGTCGCGCAGTTCCACCCCTGGCCTTCGGCCGGGGGTACCCCCAGAGCCCCTCAGGGGGCGCGTTGCGGAACCGCAGACCTTATTCGGGCGCCGCGGACAGGTGCTCGTGGACCGCCAGCCAGTCGTCGTCGGTGCGGTGGAGGACGATGGTCTCGCGTTCGTGCAGGACCTCCTCGCCCGCCTTGGTGGAGATGCGGGTGGTCACCGAGTGGGTGAAGACGGCCGTGTCGCCGAAGAGCTGGAGGCGGCGGTCGTCCGAGTCGCAGGCGAGGACGCGGAAGGCGTCCTCCTCACGCCACTTCCGCCATAGGGCGCGGTACTCCTCGGTGGAGTCCAGCCGTCGTCCCGTGGTGTGGAAGACGAAGGTGGCGTCGGCCGCGAAGGCATCGAAGTAGTCGTCGGTGCGGCCCTCGGCGAAGGCGGTGATCAGGGCGTCCGCCGCGGCGAGGGCGGTGTCGTGGTCGTTGCTCAAGGTCTCGGCTCCGAGATCCGGGCCACGGCGCGGACGGGTGCGCCGTCCGCGCCGGGCAGGTGCAGGGGGAAGAGGCTGACGTGGACGTCGTGGCCGGTGTGCTGGGCGTCGAGGACCTCGGCGAGGTTGGTGAGGTTCTCGGCGATGACGGCGTCGGCGCCGCACAGGATGCGGTGGGCGGGAAGGGTCTCGCCGGGGGTCGGGTCGACGCTGAGGGCGTCGATGCCGACGGTGTGCACGCCGCGGGCGACGAGGAGGGCGGCCGCCTCCTCGGTCAGGTGGGGGTGGTCGTGGTAGGCGTCGGTGCCCCAGTGGGCGGACCAGCCGGTGGCGATCAGCACGATCCGGCCGGCCGGGACGCGGGCGAGCAGGTCGGTCCCGATGGCCGCCCGGGGCGGCAGGCCCCGGGCGTCGACGACGTGGGCCGGACCGTCGAACCAGTCCAGCGGCAGCTGGTCCAGCGCGGGCAGGCCGTCCTCGATGTGGGAGGGGGCGTCCACGTGCGTGCCGGACTGCGAACCCATGTGCAGCCGGAGGACGTTGACCCCGTCGTGGGCGGCGGTGAGCGCGGGCCGGATGTCCACCTCCGGGTCGCCCGGGTAGACCGGCATGCCGGTGCGCAACGGCACCGACAGGTCGATCAGGCGCACCGCGCTCACACCTCCGCCGGCTCGGGCGCGGCGACGGGAACCCCGTCGGCGGCGGTGATCGGCGGCACCGGGGTGTCGACTGCGCGCACCAGCCGCGGACCCTTCGGACCGAAGACGGCGCGGGGCTCGGGGAAGAACCACAGCAGGGCCAGGTAGAGGATCGCGGCCAGGCCCAGGCCGACGGGCAGCGAGATGTCCACGCCGCCCGCGAGGTCGCCGAGGGCACCGACGAACTGGCCGGGGAGGTTGACGAACTGGACCGCGAGCAGGGCGGAGGCCAGCCAGGCGGCCATGCCGCGCCAGTTCCAGCCGTGTGTGAACCAGTAACGTCCGCCTCGCTGGCGGCGGTTGAAGACCTGGAGCGAGTCGGGGTCGTACCAGCCACGGCGGATGAGGAAGCCCAGGGTCATGATGACCATCCACGGCGCGGTGCAGACGATGATCAGCGTCGCGAAGGTGGAGATGGACTGGGTCAGGTTGGCGGCGAACCGGCCGACGAAGATGAAGGAGATCGACAGGACGCCGATGAACACGGTGGCCTGCACCCGGCTGAACCTCGGGAAGACGCTGGCGAAATCGAGGCCGGTGCCGTAGAGCGAGGTGGTGCCGGTGGACATGCCGCCGATCAGCGCGAGCAGGCAGACCGGCAGGAAGTACCAGGAGGGCGAGACGGCGAGCAGTCCGCCGACGTAGTCCGGGGCGCTCGGGTCGAGGAAGTTCCCCGCCTTCGCGGCGATGATCGAGGCGGTCGCGAGGCCGAAGAAGAATGGCAGGATCGTCGCGATCTGGGAGAGGAAGGCCGCGCCCATGACCCGGCGGCGCGGGGTGTCGGCGGGGATGTAGCGGGCCCAGTCGCCGAGGAAGGCGCCGAACGAGACCGGGTTGGAGAGCACGATCAGCGCGGAGCCGATGAACGCCGGCCAGAAGCCGGGGGTGCTCAGCGAGTGGAAGCTGCCCTGGTAGCCGGGGTCGAAGTCGCCGCCGAAGGCGAACAGGCCGAGGACGAAGAGCAGGGAGGCGGCGGCTACCGCGATCTTGTTCACGAAGAGCATGAACCGGAAGCCGTAGATGCACACCGTCAGCACCAGCGCGGCGAACAGCCCGTACGCCAGTGCGTACACGCCCTCGTTGGTCGGGAGGTGGAACATCCGGTGCGCGCCGCCGACGAGGGCGTCGCCGGAGGACCACACGGAGATGGAGAAGAAGGCGACCGCGGTCAGCAGCGAGAGGAAGGAGCCGACGACCCGGCCGTGCACGCCCAGGTGGGCGGAGGAGGAGACCGAGTTGTTGGTGCCGTTCAGCGGGCCGAAGACGGCCAGCGGCGCGAGGATCAGCGCGCCGACGGCGAGCCCGAGTCCGGTGGCCGCCAGGCCCTGCCAGAAGGAGAGCCCGAACAGGATCGGAAACGCGCCGAGGACGCAGGTGGCGAAGGTGTTCGCGCCGCCGAAGGCGACCCGGAACAGGTCGAGCGGCCGGGCGGTGCGGTCGGCGTCCGGGATCCGCTCGACGCCGTACGTCTCGATCTCGGTCAGCGACGGGGCGTCGTGCTGCTCCGCTTGCGGGCTGGTGGTCATGTCTGCTCCTCGCGAGGGCCGGCGGAGTCCAGGGTGAACAGGCTGATCAGGTCGTAGGCGACGTGCGACGCGGCGACGGAGGTGATGTCGGCGTGGTCGTAGGCGGGGGCGACCTCGACGACGTCGCCGCCGACGAGGTTGAGCCCGGCGAGGCCGCGCAGGATCTCCAGCAGCTCACGCGAGGTCATGCCGCCGGCCTCCGGGGTACCGGTGCCGGGAGCGTGTGCGGGGTCGAGGACGTCGATGTCGACGGACACGTACAGCGGCCGGTCGCCGATGCGCTGCCGCAACGCGTCCACCGTCTCGTCGACGCCGCGGCGCAGCACGTCGGAGGAGGTGACGATGCCGAAGCCGAGCCGGCGGTCCTCCTCCAGGTCCCGCTTGCCGTACAGGGGGCCGCGGGTGCCGACGTGGCTGAGCGCCTCGGTGTCGACGATGCCTTCCTCGACGGCGCGGCGGAACGGGGTGCCGTGGGTGTACTCGGCGCCGAAGTAGGTGTCCCAGGTGTCGAGGTGGGCGTCGAAATGGAGCACGGCGACCGGTCCGTGCCGCTTGGCGACCGCGCGCAGCAGGGGCAGCGCGATGGTGTGGTCGCCGCCGATGGTCACCAGCTTCGTGCCGTCCGCCTGGAGGCGCGAGGCCTCGTGCTCGACGGTCTCGATCGCCTCGTTGATGTCGAAGGGGTTCACCGGGATGTCACCGGCGTCGGCGACCTGTGCCGACGCGAACGGGGACACGTCCAGTGCCGGGTGGTACGGGCGCAGCAGCCGGGACGCCTCGCGCACGGCGGCCGGGGCGAACCGGGCGCCGGGCCGGTAGGAGACGCCGGTGTCGAAGGGGACGCCGACGACGGCGATGTCCGCGCGGGGCACCTCGTCGAGGCGGGGCAGCCGGGCGAAGGTCGCGGGGCCCGCGTAGCGGGGGACGCGGGAGGAGTCCACGGGTCCACGGGGCTCGGTCGTCATGGGGCACCTTCCTGTCGAGCCTGGGGCGTACACCGCCGGGTGGGCGGACCCAGGACCGGAGCTGGTGGTTCCGGTAGCGGGGGATGCCTCAGTGTGCGGACGGCCGGCCGACAGGGTCAATTGTTGACAAAACGAAGAACTACAGTGGTCTTGTGTCTGACCACAAAGCCACGCCGCGTTCCGTCCTCACCGTCGGCGACCTGTTGTCCTTCCCGGCCCTCCAGATCCGTCTGCTCGCGGGCGGCGGCGGCCTGGGCCGCACGGTCTCCTGGGCCCACGTCAGCGAACTGGAGGACCCCACCCCGTGGCTCCAGGGCTCGGAGGTCCTCATGACCGTGGGCCTCGCGGTGCCCCGCGGCGGCGAGGCGCAGCGGCGCTACCTGGAGCGGCTCGACGACGCGGGCGTCGCGGCGCTGGTGCTCAGCACCCAGCTGCGGACCCCGCCGCTGCGCCAGGCCTTCCTCACCGCGGCCGAGGAGCGCGGCTTCCCGGTCCTCGAGGTGCCGCTCACCGTTCCGTTCGTGACCATCGCCCAGGAGGTCGCCGCCGCGGTCAGCGAGAAGTCCGCCGAGCGGCTCGGTGCCCAGCTCCAGGTCTTCGGCGCGCTGCGCTGGATGGCCGAGGAGGACCTGGACATCCCTGCGCTCTTCGACCGCCTGGAGCAGCTCAGCGGCTACCGCCTCTTCCTGTGCACCCCGCAGGGGCGGCCGCTGCTGCCCGGCGTCCCGGCGCCGGAGGACCTCTCGGTGCTGCCGGCGCACCCCGACGCCCCGCCGACCGTGCCCGGCGGCTTCGTGCTCCCCGTCCTCGGCCCGGGCGGCGCGGCCGGCTACCTGGTCGCGCTGGAACAGGCCGGCGCCCGCCCGGCCGGGCTGGCCGTCGTCCAGCACCTGGCCACCGTCGCCGCGCTGCGGCTCGCAATGGTGCGCGGGGAACGCGAGGTGCTGCGGCGAGAGGGGGCGGAGACCCTCGCCGAGATGCTCCAGGACACCCTCGACCCGGCCGGTGCCCAGCGCAGGCTGGCCCACCACGGTCTGGACGCCCAGCGGCCCGTCGTTCTCGCGGTGCTCCGGCGCACCCCGGACGAGCAGCTGGACGGCGCCCTGTCCGGCCACCCGCACCTCACCCTGCGCCGGGGCGAGGACCGGCTGGTCCTCGCCGAACCCGGCTTCACCGAGGCCCTGGCCGAGCTGCCCGGCGCGGTGTGCGGGGTGAGCCGCCCCTTCAGCGTCGGCGAGCCGCTGCGGGTCGCCCAGCAGGAGGCGGAATGGGCGGCCGGCCGCGCGGAGGAGGCGGGCAAGCCGCTCCTCCACTACGGCGAGGACGCCACCGGGCGCTGGCTGCCCGAGGACCGCCGGCTGCTGTCGGCGCTCGTCGAGCAGGTCCTCGGCCCGGCCCTGCGCTACGACGAGGCGCACGGGTCGCAGCTGCTGGTCTCCGTCCGCACCTGGATGGAACGCGACCGCCGCACCGAGGACGCCGCCGCGGCCCTGCACATCCACCCCAACACCCTCGCCTACCGGCTGCGCCGCTTCGGCGAGGTGACCGGCCGGGACCTGTCGACGACGGCCGCCTTCACCGAGGTCTGGTTCGCCGTGCGCGCGGCGACCGAGCTCGGCGTGGCCTGACTCCGGGTTCCGGCCGGGCCGGCCTCCCCGGCGGTCCGTGACGGACGGGGTGCCGGCTGGTCGCTCGTCAGGACGACCAGCTGCCGGGTCGCCCGGGTCATCGCGACGTACCGGTCGACGCCGCCCGTCACGCCCGTGCCGAACTCCTCCGGGTCGACCAGGACGACCAGGTCGAACTCGAGGCCCTTCGACAGTTCGGGAGTGAGCGAGGCGACCCGGGGCGTCGCCGTGAAGCGGGGGTCGCCGATCACGCAGGCGACGCCCTCGGCGTGGGCGGCGAGCCAGGTGGCGAGGATCTCGTCCCGCTCGGACACGGAGCCGTGGACCACGGGCAGGCCGCCGCCGCGGATCGAGGTCGGCACGTTGGCGTCCGGGAGCACGGCCCGGATGACCGGCTCGGCCTCCGCCATGACCTCTTCCGGGGTGCGGTAGTTGATGCTGAGCGAGGCCAGTTCGATCCGGTCGAACCCGACCCGGGCCAGGCGCTCCCGCCAGGTCTCGGTGAACCCGTGCCGGGCCTGGGCACGGTCCCCGACGATGGTGAAGCTCCGGGACGGGCAGCGCAGCAGCATCATCTGCCACTCGGCGTCGGTGAGCTCCTGGGCCTCGTCGACGACGATGTGTGCGAACGGGCCGGCCAGCAGGTCGGGGGCGAGGACGGAGAGTTCGGACTCGTCGACCAGGCTGACCTTGGCATCCGTGCCCCGCAGCATCCTCACCAGGCCCTCCCCTTCGTCACCGTCGGCGCCGGAGTCGGCGACGGCCCCGATCAGGTTGTCGACGACCTGGGTCATGCGCTCGCGCTGGGCGGCGAGCACGGCCTCCTGCCGCCGCGTGCGCCGGGCCGCCTCGGGGTCGCCGAGCCGCTGCCGGGCCGCGTCCAGGAGCGGCAGGTCCGGCACCGTCCAGGCCTGGGCGTCGGCGCGCTGGAGCCTTTCCACGTCGTCGCGGCCGAGCCAGGGCGCGCACAGCCTGAGGTAGGCGGGCACCGACCAGAGGTCGCCGACCAGGTCGGTCGGCTCCAGCAGCGGCCAGGCGCGGTCCAGGGTGTCGACCAGGTCCCGGTCCCGCTGCAGCGCCCTGCGGAACTCCGCGGGCGCCACGTCGTCGCCGAGGTACCTGTCCAGCAGGATGGTGGCCAGCTCCTCCCAGATCTGGTCGCGTGCCTCGTTGTGCGGGGTGCCGGGAGCCGGTGCCCGGAACGCGTCGGCCCAGTCGTCGGCGGTCAGCCGGAGGTCGCCCCAGTCGGTGGTGACCGTCATCCCCTCGGCCGGGGGCTCCTCGTAGAACCGGACGGCCGTCTCGACCGCCCGCACCATGTCCGCGGACGACTTCAGCCGGGCCACCTCCGGGTCGGTCTCGTCGCCGGCGGCGCCCCCCTCTTCGACGAGGTCGCGCAGGACGCAGGTCTGCACGCCCTCCTCACCGAGGCTCGGCAGGACGTCGGAGACGTAGTTCAGGTAGGGCCGGTGCGGGCCGACGAACAGCACCCCGCCCCGGCGGTGGCCGAGACGCGGGTCGGAGTACAGGAGGTGGGCGGTGCGGTGCAGGGCGACGACCGTCTTGCCGGTGCCCGGGCCGCCGTCGACGACGAGGGCGCCACGGGATCCCGCGCGGATGATCGCGTCCTGGTCGGCCTGGATGGTGGCGAGCACGTCCCGCATCCGCTCCGAGCGGTCGGCGCCCAGGCTGGCGATGAACGCGGACTGGTCGTCGAGCGCGGCATGCCCGTCGAGTCCGTCGGCGGTGAACACCTCGTCCCAGTAGTCGCTGATCCGGCCGTCCGTCCAGCGGTACCTGCGCCTGCTGCGCAGCCCCGCCGGGTCGGCGTGGGTCGCCGCGAAGAACGGCTCCGCGGCGGGCGACCGCCAGTCGACCAGCAGCCGGCGGCCTGTGCTGTCGGTGAGACCCAGGCGGCCGATGTACACGGGTTCGGGGTCGTCGATGCCGACGATGCGGCCGAGGCAGAGGTCGAGGCCGAAGCGGCGCAGGGTGCGCAGCCGTCCGGTCAGCCGGTGGACCTCGACGTCCCGGTCCATCGCGGCCCGGCCGGTGCCGCCCGGCGCCCTGAGCTCGGCGTCGAGGCGGTCGGACAGCTCGGCGATCGACTGGGCGAGGCACTCGGCGATCGCGGCCAGCTGCCGCTCGTCGTCGGCGATCAGGGCCGGGTCGGCCTTGGCGGAGAGGCGTTCGGGGAGGTCGAAGGCGCTGGTGGTCAGGGGTTGCAATGCATCAGCTCCGTGGGGAGGCCGTGCGGCCGGGGCGCGCACGGCAGGACGTCCGGAGGGACGGGACGAACATGGGGGGACGAACACAAGGCGGACGAAGATGGGGCGGGACGAACACAAGGCGGACGAACATGGGGCGGGACGAACACGGGGCGGACGAACTCGGGGAGACGGCGACCGCCGCCCAGGGATCGTCCCGGAGCGCGGTGCCGGACGGACCGCGGGGCCCTCGTGGCCGGTCGCGCCGGTCCGGCGGACCGCGCACCGGCGCAGCTCGCGCCCCTCACGGGGCACAGCGGTGGCCGTGTGCGCTGCTCAGGCGCCGTCGAGGAGCAGCCGTGCGGCCACGGCCGCTCCGTCGGTGCGCACCATGCCGGCCACGGCGGTCGCACGGGCCCGGGTCGCGGGGGTGAGGGCGGTCGCGAGCGCGGCCGAGAGGGACTCGAGGGTCGGGGTCGGGCCGGCGTGGGCCGCGCCGATGCCCAGTTCGGCCACCCGTGCGGCCCAGTGCGGCTGGTCCACGACCTGGGGAACGACCACCTGGGGCACCCCGGCCACGGCGGCCGTCGTCGTGGTGCCCGCACCCCCGTGGTGGACGACGGCGGCCACCCGGCGGAACAGGGCCTGGTGGTTGACCTCGCCGACGGCGAAGCAGTCGGCGCCGTCGCCCGGGCCGAGGTCGGCCCAGCCGCGGCCGACCAGCACCCGGCGGCCCTGGGCGCGCACCGCCTCGACCGCCACCCGGGCCGCGTCGGGCGCACCGCGCATGGCCATGCTGCCGAAGCCGACGTACACCGGCGGTGTGCCGGCCTCCAGGAACGCCACCAGGTCGTCCGCCAGCGGGCGGTGGTCCGGCAGCAGCCAGGCCCCGGTCTGCACCAGGTCGAGGTCCGTCATCTCCCGCCACGGGGCCAGTGCCGGGTCGGCCGCCAGCCACGGCCGGTCGGTGAGGACATGGTCGCGGACGTTGTCCACCGGGGGCAGGCCGAGCGCGGCCCGGTGGGTGTTCAGCGCCTCGCCGTACAGGGCGTTCACCCGCTCGGCGTCCACCTTCCACAGCGTCGGCAGGTCGGCGTCGGCCGGGGCCGGGCGGCCCGGCCGGCGCGCCGGCGGGAAGCGCGAGGACGGCAGTCCGGCGGTGTGGTAGCAGGCCAGCACGTAGCGGATGCCCAGGTTCTCGGCCACCGACCGCGCGCCGGCCGGCATCAGGCCGCTCGCCACCAGCGCGTCGCATCCCTCGGCCGCCGGGCCGACCGTGTCGAAGTGCGCGGCCACCAGCTCGGGCGCGAGCTTGAACGCGTCCTCCGGCGCCGGGTTCGGCCGGGTCACCAGCGCACGCACCGACGGCCCGAACGGCACGTGCGGCACGCCCGCACGGGCCAGCAACTCCGCGAACTCCTCGTCCGGCGGGGCGCACACCCGTGCCTCGGCGCCGAGCCGGCGCAGCGCCACGGCGAGTCCCGCCAGCGGTTCCACGTCGCCACGCGACCCATATCCCATCAACAGCACACGCATGTCGCGCATCCCCCAAATACCGCGGTCCCTGGCTTCGGCCTGCGATTCTGCGGGACGAGGGGGGCCTTGCGGCAAGCCCCCCCGTGCGCTATACGTTAAGAAGGGAGAGGAGAAGAACCTCTCCTGCCGTGTCTGCCCCGGGCCGCCGATGTGCGGCCCTTTCTGCTGTCACGGCGCGCTCAGCCAGGGCCGGACCTGCTTACGGGCCTCGTGCAGCCGGGACTTCAGGGTGCCCAGCGGGATCCCCACCCGCTCGGCGACCTCGGCGTAGTCCAGCTGGCAGATGTCCCGGTAGACGAGCGGCGCGACCAGCTGCGGATGCTCCCGCTCCAGCCGGTCCAGCGCCTCCAGCAGGTCGATCCGGGACCCGGCGATCACACTCGTCGTACGCGGGTCGACGTGCGCGGTGGGTTCGATGGCCGCCGGCTGCTCCGCCGCCCGCCGCTTGAGGTCCCGGTACTTCTGCCGGGAACAGTTGGCGACGACCGTGTACAGCCAGGTGCTGAAGCGGCTGCGGCCCTCGAAGGTGGAGATCTTCCGGGAGATCTGGAGCAGTACGTCCTGGGCCGCCTCCTCGGCGTCCTCCCGGCACGGCAGGAACCGCCCGCAGCGCCGTACGACGTCCGGCCAGACCTCGGAGAGCAGCTGGTTGAGGGCCGCCTGGTCGCCGACGGCGGCCCGCCGGGCGAGGTCTTCGGTCAGCGCGGCGTCCGGCACGGGAGGTCCCCCTCGAAGTCGATCTCAGGACAGGCATGATAGTCGTATGCAACCCCTGGAGCGGATCGGCCGCTATCGCCTCGAACGGCGCCTGGGCACCGGTGCCTTCGGGACGGTCTGGCTCGCCCACGACGACCAGCTGGACGCCCCGGTCGCGGTGAAGGTGCTCGCCGACAACTGGTCCCACCGCCTCGACATCCACGACCGCTTCCTGTCCGAGGCGCGGCTGCTGCGGAGGGCCGACTCCAAGCGCGTGGTGCAGGTCTACGACATCGGCGAACTCCCGGACGGGCGACCGTACTTCGTGATGGAGTACGCCGACGCCGGCACCCTCGCCGACCTGCTCGGCGGCGGCCCGCTCCCGATCCCCGACGCGCTGCGGCTGACCGCGCTGGCGGCGCGCGGCGCGGCGGACCTGCACGGGGCGGGCATCGTGCACCGGGACATCAAGCCGACCAACGTGCTGCTGCGCACCGCGCAGGACGGCACCCGGCGGGTGCTGCTCGCCGACCTGGGTCTGGCGAAGAGCCTGGCACAGGCGTCGGGGCTGACCCTGGCCGCCGGCTCGGCGGGGTACCAGCCGCCGGAGCAGGCCGAGCCCGGCGAGGGCATCGACGCCCGCGCCGACGTCTACGCGCTGGGCGCGGTCGGCTACGAGCTGGTCACCGGGACGGTGCCGGCGGCGCCCGGGAGGGTGGTCCGGCCGGAGCGGCTGCGGCCGGATCTCGGGGAGGACGTGCAGCGGGCGCTGATGCGGGCCCTGGAGCCGGACCGGCAGCGCCGCTGGCCGTCCGCGCAGGCCTTCGCGGACGAGCTGGACCGGCTGGCGGCGGCCGCGGCGGCCCGCCGGCCCCGGCGCCTGGACGGGGTCCGCAGGCGGCTCAACACGGTCACGCTCATCGTCGCCGCGGTCCTCGCGGCCGGCGGCACCGCCCTCGCGGTCACGATGGTCGACCGGAACGGGGCGCAGGACGGGACGCGGGTCGCCGACTCCACCGGGCGGGTGGTGGCCCGGGTGCCGTCCGGGTGGGCGGGCGAGCTGCGGAACTCCGGCTGGAACCCGCAGGCCCTGGGACTGGCCTCCGGGCACGAGCCGGGCCTCGAGGTCGCCGACGACGTGTCCGAGTGGCAGGACCTGACGACCGCGGTGAACGGCGTCTTCATCGGCGTGAGCGAGCACGGGGACGTCACCGCCAAGGTGAACGCCCTCTCCCACACCGGCTGCCACTACGACGGCAGCCGCGCCTTCACCGGCACCGGCTGGAAGGGCCGGGTCCGGAGCTGGAGCGGCTGCTCCGGCGCGGGCGGTTCGGTCCAGGAGGTGGCCCTGAGCCCGGCCGACGGGGACAGCCGGCCCCAGGTGTACGTGCAGGTCCGGCAGAAGGGCGCCGTCGACGAGAGCGCCACCGACGGCATACTCCGGTCCCTTCGGGTCACCTGACCCGGTGACTTCCGGCGTGCCCCCGAACTTTTCCGCCGTTTCTCGCATCGGATGGGGAGTGACGGCGCACGGAGCGCCTCCGGCACGCCTCGCGGGCGTGCCACGACACATCCAGGAGTGGTGAGACACATGGCGCACACGTCCCAGTCCTTGCGGCGCGGGGCGGCCCTGCTCGCGAGCACGGTCGCCGCCCTGGGCCTGCTGACCGCCTGCGGCAACGGCGGCCAGGGCAAGTCCCCGGAGTCGGTGTCGGGCACGGCCGCGCCCGCGACCGGCAACGCGTCGAGCGCGGACGGCTCGGGCACCTCCGCCGTCCCGTCCGGCACCGGGTCCTCGCCGGCCTCGCAGACCGGCGGCTCGGCGACGGGCGGCGGCTCGTCGGCCGGGGGCACCACGACCGGCACCGCCACCTCGGCCGGTGCCCGCTGCCACACCTCGGAGCTGGCCGCCTCGGTGGGCGGCAACAACCCGGGGGCCGGCCAGGAGAACTTCCCGGTCGTGCTCACCAACAGGTCGGGCCGCACCTGCACCGTGCGCGGCTTCCCGGGTGCCGCCTTCGTGAACGCGGCCGGCACCCAGCTCGGCCCCGATCCGCAGCGTGCGTCCGGCAGCACCCCCGCAACGGTCACGCTCAAGCCCGGCCAGAGCGCCTGGGCGGGGCTGACCTTCTCCAACCCGGAGATCAGCGGCGCCAAGACGGCGACCCCGGCCGCGCTGCTGGTCACCCCGCCGGACGAGAAGGACTCGCTGAAGGTCGCCTGGAAGAACGGCGCGGTCCCGGTCTCCGGGAACGCCTCCTCGGTGCGGCTGACCGTGTTCAGCGCCGGTACCGGCGCCTGACCGCCCCCTGACCGGACCCCGCTGCCCACTCCCCCGGGCAGCGGGGTTCGTCATGTCCGGGCCACGAGTGTCACAGGCGTGCAACACGCGCGGCCGGCTCCGATCTTTTTCGCCGGACCGCCCATCGAACCCGTCGACCACACAGCAACGCGGCTCCCTGAGGGGCCGGGACGACGGAATCGGGGCGGACATGAGCGGCATCTCTCGCAGGCGGGTGCTGACGGCGGGCGCGACGGCAGGGGCCCTGGGCGCCCTCTCCGCGTGCTCGAACGGCAACTGGTCGCTGGGCGGCAGCAGCTCGGCCGACGGCGTGAAGGACGCCGGCAAGAACGGCAGCGTGCCCGCCAAGCCGCTGAAGCTCATCGGTGACGGCTCCACCGCCGACACCGGCGCGCAGCCGCACCAGCCGAAGGCGACGCGGATGGCGCCCGGCACCAAGCCACCGCAGTTCGTGGTGTTCTCCTGGGACGGCGCGGGCGAGCTCAGCAACCAGCTGTTCTCCCGCTTCCGGAAGGTGGCCGCGGACCACGGCGCCAAGATGACGTTCTTCCTGTCCGGCATCTACACCCTGAGTCCAAGAAGGACCTCTACCGTCCCCCGCAGCACCCGGTCGGCGCCTCCGCGATCGGCTACCTCTCCGACCGGCACATCCACGCCACGCTCCAGCAGGTGCGCGCCGCCTGGCTGGAGGGCCACGAGATCGGCACCCACTTCAACGGGCACTTCTGCGGCTCCGACGGCGTGCGCAACTGGTCCCCCGCCGAGTGGCGCAGCGAGATCGACCAGGCCATGGACTTCGTCACCCGGTGGAAGACGAACACCGGCTTCACCGACCTGGAGCCGCTGCCCTTCGACTACCGCAAGGAGCTGACGGGCGGCCGCACCCCGTGCCTGGAGGGCCAGGCCAACCTGCTGCCCACCGCGGCGGCGCTCGGCTGGAAGTACGACGCCTCCTCCCCCGGCGGCCTGCAGATCTGGCCGGGCAAGGTACAGGGCAACCGCATCTGGGACTTCCCCCTGCAGTCCATACCGTTCCCCGGGCACTCCTTCCAGGTCCTGTCGATGGACTACAACATGATGTACAACCAGTCCGCCGGCAATCCGCTGGGCGACAAGGCCCAGTACGACGCCTGGCGCACCCAGGCCCGCGACAGCTACGTGGCGGGCTTCGAGCGGGCGTACACCACCAACCGGGCGCCGTTCTTCATCGGCAACCACTTCGAGCGCTGGAACGGCGGCATCTACATGGACGCCGTCGAGGAGGCGATCGGCACGATGGCCCAGCACGACGACGTGCGCTT
The DNA here is from genome assembly GCF_019510245.1 of Streptomyces sp. Classification (GTDB taxonomy): domain Bacteria; phylum Actinomycetota; class Actinomycetes; order Streptomycetales; family Streptomycetaceae; genus Streptomyces. The sequence goes on from NZ_JAEKKT010000117.1 coordinate 119,878, forward strand.
CGTGTCCTTCAAACAGCTGGTGGCATGGCTGGAGGCGCAGGACCAGGCGGTGCTGCGCAAGCTGCGCACGCTGAACCCGGGCCAGGAGCCCACGGGCGGCTGGGGGGAGTTCCTGGGTGCGGCGGCTACCCCGTCCTCGTAAACCGGGTCCGTCTGCTTTCATCTGCTTTCATCTGCTTTCATGGGTGGGCCGTACTTGATCACGCCTCCGAGGGACGCGCCCTGAACACCCCGCTCGCCGAGACCCTGTCCGTCCTCCTGCTCGCCGCCGTCCTCGCCTGGGCCGTGATCCGGCCCCGCGGCTGGCCGGAGGCGGTGCTCGCCGTACCGGCGGCCGGCATCGTCGTCGCCACCGGCGCGATCTCCCTCGACCACGCGCGGGCGGAGGCCGAGCAGCTCGGGCCGGTGGTCGGCTTCCTCGCCGCGGTCCTGGTACTGGCCCACTTCTGCGACGTGGAGGGCCTGTTCCAGGCCTGCGGGGCGTGGATGGCCCGCTGGTCGGGCGGGCGGCCGGTGCGGCTGCTGACCGCGGTGTTCGCGCTGGCGTCGGTGATCACGGCCGTGCTCAGCCTGGACGCGACGGTGGTGCTCCTGACGCCGGTGGTGTTCGCGACCGCGGCCCGGTCCGGGGTGCGGGCGAAACCGCACGTCTACGCCTGTACGCATCTGTCGAACACGGCCTCGCTGCTGCTGCCGGTGTCCAACCTGACGAACCTGCTGGCCTTCGCGGCGAGCGGGCTGAGCTTCACCCGGTTCGCGGCGCTGATGGTGCTGCCCTGGCTGGTGGCGATCGGCGCCGAGTACCTGGTGTTCCGGCGGTTCTTCGCCCGTGACCTGTCCTCGGCGGCGCCGGGCTCCGAGGACACCGGCGAGCCGCCCCGGCTGCCGGTGTTCGCACTGGTGACGGTGGCCTGCACGCTCGCCGGGTTCGTGCTCACCTCCGCGGTCGGCATCGACCCGGCGTGGGCGGCCTGCGCGGGTGCGCTGGTGCTGGCCGGGCGGGCGCTGCTGCGGCGGCGGGCGACGCCGCTGACGGTGGTGACGGCGGCCGCGCCCGCGTTCCTGGCGTTCGTGCTGGCACTCGGGATCGTGGTGCGGGCGGTCGTCGACAACGGGCTCGCGGACGCGCTCGGCCACGTGCTGCCGGGCGGGACCGGGCTGCCGGCGCTGCTCGGCATCGCCGCGCTCGCCGCCGTCCTCGCGAACATCGTCAACAACCTGCCGGCGGTGCTGGTGCTGCTGCCGCTGGCCGCCCCGGCCGGGCCGGGCGCGGTGCTGGCCGTGCTGCTCGGGGTGAACATCGGCCCGAACCTCACCTACGCCGGGTCGCTCGCGACGCTGCTGTGGCGCAGGATCGTGCACCAGCACGACCACGGCGTGGACCTCGGGGAGTTCACCCGGCTGGGGCTGCTCGCCGTGCCGGCCGCGCTGTGCGGGGCGGTGGTGGCACTGTGGGGGGCGCTCCAGGTGGTCGGGGTCTAGTCGGGTGTCCAGTCGGGATCTAGCTGGGAGGCCATGGAGATGCGGGTGATCGTCTGGCTGGTCGAGGGGACCTGGCCCGCCTGTGTGGACGCGGTGCGCGGCTACGCGCCGGACGCGTCCGAGGTGGTGCTGCTGCACGTCGACGAACCGGGGGTGGCCGGGCTCGCGCACGGCGCCTTCGCGGGGCTGCTGGGCCGGGCCGGCTCGGAACCGGATCCGGAGCGGCGGCTGGTGGAGCTCGGCGGGAGCTCGGCGGCTCAGTTGCTGGACGCGGCCGAGTCCCGGCTGGGGCGGCCCTGCACCCGGCTGGAGCGGGCCGGCCGGGTCGAGCGGGAGGTGGTGGCCGCCGCCGGCGACGCCGACCTGCTGGTCCTGGCCCGGGACGGCGACCGGTCCCGGCTCGGGCCGCACAGCCTGGGCAGGGCGGCGCGGTTCGTCGTCGACCACGCGCCCTGCCCGGTGCTGCTGGTGTGGCCGGAGGGGGCGCCGGATCTGACGACGATGCCGCCTCCGCCGCCGCGCCCCTGACCCGGCACGGGCTCAGCGCCCGTGGTAGCCCCCGCCGCCGTAACCACCGCCGCCGTAACCACCGCCGTAGCCGCCACCGTAACCACCGCCGCCGCCCCAGCCGCCGCCGTACTGGCCGCCCCCGGAGCCGTAGCAGTAGCCCGGGTACTCGGCGCACGGGTCGTAGCTCGGGGTGCTCGACCGCGTCGGCTGCGCGGTGGTCCTCGACGCGGTGGGCGTGGGCGTGGCGGGCTTCGCGGCCTTGGTGGTCGGGGTGGCGGCCGCGGCCGGCGTCGGGGTGGTGTCGGCGTCCCAGTTGACGACCTGCATCTGCAGGTCGGGCTGGGAGGTGTCCATCACCCAGCGCTGGGCGCCGGCGTTCGTCCGGTTCTTTACCACCAGCGCGCCGCCGCCGTCGGTGGCGGCGGGGGCGAGGGCCAGGTCCTGGTCCCAGCGGGGCACCAGGGCGCCCTGGAGGGTGAAGTCGTAGTGGACGCTCTTGGCCTTGGTCCCGGTCGCCGCCGTGCACGGGACGAGCCGGACGGAGTAGCCGAGGTGCGAGTCGAGGCACAGGCCGGGGGCCGCGGCGTTGCGCAGCAGTCCGTCGCCCTCGTACGTCCACTGCTGGCTGGCGACCGAGGAGCACTCGGCGAGCTCGGTCTCGGCGCCCTCGACGGCCTTCTTGCCGACCACGCCGATGCACAGGCCGGAGGCGATGTTGTGGAGCCGGCCGCGCAGCGTGCCCTGGGTGGTCCGGCTGGTGCCGACCCAGGACGGGCCCGAGGTGGCGGACCCGGCCGGCGTGGCGGACGGCTTGGCGGCGGCCGAGGTGCTGTCGTCGCCGGAGCCGAGCACCGACCACAGCACCAGCGGCAGCACGACCAGGCCGCTCACCGTGGCCACGGCCACGGTGAGGTTGCGGCGGCGGGCCCGGCGGGCGGCCCGCTGCCGGGCCCGGCGGGAGGCGGCGGGATGCACGACCAGGCCCTTGCCCGGGGCGGCCGACGGCGCGAACGCCTCGCCGCCCGCGAGCCCTCCGGCGGGAGCGGTCTCGGGCTCGGTGGGCTCCTCGGCCAGGCCGGCCCGGGACTCCATGTAGGCCCGGGCGCCCCAGCCGAGCACGGCCTCGGCGAGGGCGACGCCGAGGCCGCCCCCGTTGAACTGGTGGAGCTGGTCGGCGGTGTACCGGCAGTGCTTGCAGCCGTTCAGGTGCTGCTGGAGGTCCCGGTCGACGTCGATCCCGCCGCGCCGGAAGGTCACGTCGATCATCCGGACGTAGCGCTGGCACTCGTCCTCGTGAGCGAGTTCGCGGTGCACCTGGATGCACTCCTCGCGCATCCGCTCGCGGGCCCGGCGCAGTTCGACGTGCGCGTCCTGCTCGTCCATGCCCAGCAGTGCGGCGGGGGCCGCCAGGGGCTCCGACTCGACCTCGGTGTGCCACAGCACGGTCCGAGAGGACGGGGTGAGGCGCTGGAAGGCCCGGGAGAGCAGCCGCCGGTTCGCGGGCGGAAGCAGCCGGGCGGCGGCCCGCTCGCCCTTGCCGGCGCGCAGCTGGGGGTGGAGCAGTTCGCCGCGGCCGTCGTTGTCCCATTCGGCGGCGATACGGCGCACGGTGACGAGGAGTTGGGGGCGCCAGGCAGCGGTCGGGCCGGCCTGGCGGAGGGATTCACCGAAGAGCCGGGTGAATGCGGCAGTGGTGAGCATTCCCGCACCGCGCGTCCCGTCGGTGCACAGACGGGCGTAGGCGAAGGCCGCTTCCCAGTGCCGGTCGAGAAGCTCACCGACGGGGTGCAGGGCGGGCGCCGTGCCCGTCCACTGCTTGAGCTCGGCGCTGAGCTGCTCGTCGGTGACGTCGAACGGCCGGGCGGGGGTAGGGGAATTCCCCAGGCCTGCGTCATTCACGGCGGCATTCCTTCCAGACGCAACGCGGGATTCGGCCCATACCGTCTGGTATGCGACCGGTGGGCGGCCCGGCCGACACCGAGGCCGGATGGGCGTGTTGGGGGGTTCGGCACGCGGGGAGCGGCCTCGCGCACGCGGCGGTCGAAAATAATTGTCCGCATGCCGACACGCCACACCTTTGCACAGGCCAGCAGGGCAGAACAAGAGATCTCGGGGTTTTACGCATTGCCCGGCGGCTGCGCTAATTTGACGAAACGTCAATGCCGGAGCCGACTCATTGTCTCTGTATCGACATCGCAATTGACGCAAGGATTCGGGGCCGACGGTCCTGGTATCGGCGCAACCATTGAACCACGCCCCGACCTGCGCAAGCCGCCCGGCCGACGCCACCCCGGAACCAATAGCCGGGTGAATTAACCGCGTTCACCGGCACGGTAGGCGCCGGGCGGGACACCGTATCTTTCTCGGAAAACCCGGTTGAAGTGGAACGGGCTGGGAAATCCGGACGCGGCGGCGACCCGCTCGACGGTCAGGTCGGTGCCCTCCAGCAGCCGGGCGGCGTGTCGCAGCCGCGCCTCGCGCAGCGCCCGCATGGGCGGCACCCCGGTCCGGCCGGTGAAGAGGTGGGCGAACCGGGACGGCGACAGCGCGACACACGCGGCGAGCGAGCGCACCGTGTGCGGGGCGCCCGGATCGGCGGCGATCAGCTCCTCGGCGCGGCGCACCCGCGGGTCCTCGGTGGCCCGGCCGGGCGCCGCCGGGTGCGGACCGGCGGTGGCGAGCAGGACGGCCTCCTCCAGGGCGCACAGGGCGAGTTCGCGCGCCGCACTGCCGTGCGCGACGGCGACGGGGGCGTCACCGGGGGCCGGGGCGGGCGGCGCGCCGGAGCCGGTCCAGCGGGAGTCGGCGAGCACGCGGTGGAAGGCCGCCTCGATCCGGGTGTGGGTGCCGTGCGGGGCGGCGACGGCGTACACGCCGTCGCCGAGGGCACGCGGTGCCAGCCACGGGGTCCAGTGGGGGCGGATCTGGCAGTGGGTCCACCAGAACCGCCAACGGCGCGCGCCGGGCCCGACGGCGTAGCTGTGCGGGACGCCCGGGGCGAGGACGACGAGATCGCCGGCGCGCGCCGGGGTCTGCACGGCCCCCTGCCGGAGCAGGCCGCAGCCGTCCGTCGTCCAGGTGATCAGCCAACTGCTCGCGCCCCCGGGTCGGTTGATCCGGTAGCCGGGCCCCTCGTCGTAGCGGCCGGTGACGACCGTGCCCGGCGGCGGGGCCGGGACAGCAGTGCCGGGCAGCTCCGCAGCGCTCATGGGCATCCCCTCCGTGGTGGCGTCGGCCTAGCGTGACAGGTCCGGGGCACCGGACCGAGGAGGGCGGCCATGACAGCCACAGGCATCGACACCACGGACGTGCGGCAGTTCGAGGAGGACGGGTTCACCGTCGTACGAGGGTTGTTCGGGTACGACGAGATCGAGCGGCTGTGCGCGGAGTTCGAGGCGCTGCACGCGGCGGGGCGGGTCGTGCCGGGGCACTTCGAGCCGAAGCCGACGGGCGATCCGCTGCAGCGGTTTCCGCGGGTGATGCAGCCCCACGAGATCAGTGCCCTCGCGCGTCGGTTCCTGCTGGACGAGCGGCTGCGGGTGGTCCTGGAGGCGCTGTTCGGGGAGGAGGTGCTCGCCGCGCAGAGCATGTTCTACTTCAAGCCACCGGGGGCCCGGGGGCAGGCGCTGCATCAGGACAACTTCTATCTGCGGGTGGAGCCGGGGACGTGTGTCGCCGCGTGGGTCGCCTGTGAGGCGATTGACCGGGAGAACGGCGGCCTCGAGGTGGTGCCGGGGACGCACCGGATGGACCTGTTCTGCCCCGAGGAGTCGGATGCGGAGCTGTCGTTCGCGCGGGAGTACGTGGCACCGCCGGAGGGGCTCGCGGCGGTGCCGGTCGACATGGGGCCGGGGGACGTGCTGTTCTTCAACGGGAGTCTGGTGCAGGGGTCCCAGCCCAATCGCTCCGCTGGGCGCAGCCGACGGTCGTTCATCGGGCACTATGTGGGGCGGTCGGCGGAGCGGATCGGGGGGTACTACCGGACGTTGTCCATGGGTGGGGAACCTGTTCCTCTGCTGGAGAGCGAAGGGGGCGGTCCGTGCGGGACCGAGCGGTTGTGATGCGGGTGCGGGTGCGGGTGCGACGTGGTTGCTCGCGCAGTTCCTCCCCCAGCGCCCCTTCAGGGGCGTCTCAGTGAGCTTCTTCAGCCGCCCCTCCGGCGAGTGAGGAACCACTGGGCGTTGACGACGTTGGTGAGCAGGGCGACTGCCGACGTGCCGGCCCGGATCGCGACGCTGCGCGTCACCCGATCGGTGGCCGTTCTGAAGAAGCTCAGTGACCGGAGATCGGATGCGGGCCGTAAGGCTCCTGCAGCTCTTCGAGTTCCTTGTCGCTGAGTGCCAACTCGACGGCTGCCACGGCGTCCTCCAGGTGGTTCGGTTTCGAGGCGCCGATGATCGGGGCGGTCACCGTGTTCTGGTGGAGCAGCCAGGACAGGGCCACCTGGGCGCGCGGGACGCCCCGGTCGCCGGCGATGCGGGTGACCGCCTCGACGATCGCGCGGTCGCCCTCCTGGTAGAGGCGGTTGCCGAAGTTGTCGTTCGCGCTGCGCTCGGTGACCGTGCCCCAGTCGCGGGTGAGGCGGCCCCGGGCCAGTGGGCTCCACGGCAGCACGCCCACGCCCTGGTCGGCGCAGAGCGGCAGCATCTCGCGTTCCTCCTCGCGGTAGAGGAGGTTGTAGTGGTTCTGCATGGACACGAACTTGGTCCAGCCGCCCAGCTCGGCCGTGTACTGGGCCTTGGAGAACTCCCAGGCGTACATCGAACTCGCCCCGATGTAGCGCGCCTTGCCCGCCTTGACGACGTCGTGCAGCGCCTCCATCGTCTCCTCGACCGGCGTGGCGTGATCGTAGCGGTGGATCTGGTAGAGGTCGACGTAGTCGGTGCCGAGGCGGCCGAGGCTGTGGTCGATCTCGGTGAGGATCGCCTTGCGGGACAGCCCGCCGCCGTTGGGGCCGGGGCGCATCCGGCCGTGCACCTTGGTGGCGAGGACGATCTCGTCGCGCCGGGCGAAGTCGCGCAGCGCCCTGCCGACGATCTCCTCGCTGGTGCCGTCCGAGTAGACGTTGGCGGTGTCGAAGAAGTTGATGCCCGCCTCCAGCGCCTGCCGGATCAGCGGGCGGGTCGCCTCCTCGTCGAGGGTCCACTCGTGGGTGCCGCGGTCGGGCAGGCCGTAGGTCATGCAGCCGAGGCAGATGCGGGACACGTCCATACCGGTGCGGCCGAGCTTCAGATCACGTCGTACAGAGGCGAGCGTACGTCGGCCGGCCGGCCGGTCTCCTGTCGTGGCGGTGGTTATCGGACGGTGTCAGGGCCGCTCCAGCAGGTCCAGTGCCTGTTCCCAGGCGAACGCGGGGCGCCCGCCGTCCGCTTCGGTCTCGCCGGCGTAGGGGTCGCCGAAGCGGACGCCCAGCGCGCCCAGCCGGGCCAGGCTCTCCTGGTAGGCGGGGTGTGCGGCCAGCGCGCCGGCCACGCAGGGCAGGACCGCGATCGGGACGTCGAGCCCCAGGGCCTCGCACAGGGTGCCGACGGCGAGGGTGTCGGCGAGCCCGGCGGCCCACTTGTTGACGGTGTTGAAAGTGGCGGGGGCGACGACGACGGCGTCCGGCGCCGGGAAGGGGCGCGGTTCGGAGGGGCGGCGCCAGGCCGACCGGATCGGACGGCCGGTGCGCGCCTCCGCCTCCGCGGTGTCGAAGAAGCCGGTCATCGCCACGGGCGTGGCGATGACCCCGACCTCCCAGCCGCGTTCCTGGGCCGCGGCGATGAGCCTGCCGACGCCCGCGGCGATGCCGGCGGCGCAGACGACCAGGTAGAGGAAGGGCTTGCGGGGCTCGTCGGTCATCCGGGAACCCTATGCGGGGGGCTACCGGAGCGGGAAGGACAGGCCCCGCTCGGACTCCGGGCGCGGACCGTGGATCCGGCGCTCGTGCTCCTCGATCCGGACGTCGTTGATGCTGGCCTCGCGCCGGGTCATGAGTCCGTGCCCGTCGAACTCCCACAGCTCGTTGCCGTGCGAGCGCCACCACTGGCCGTCCGTGTCGTGGCACTCGTACTGGAAGCGGACCGCGATACGGTCGCCGTCGAAGGCCCACAGGTCCTTGCGGAGCGCGTAGTCGAGTTCGCGGGCCCATTTCGCGGTGAGGAACTCGACGATCGCGGCGCGGCCGGTGACGAAGGTGCCGCGGTTGCGCCAGACCGAGTCCTCGGAGTAGGCGAGCGCCACCCGCTCGGGATCGCGGGTGTTCCAGGCGTCCTCGGCGGCCTGGACCTTCTGGACTGCGGTCTCCCGGGTGAAGGGCGGCAGGGGCGGTCGGTCGGCCATGGTCTCCTCCTCGACGAAGGGAGAACGTGCGTTCTCCAGGTCGCTGCTACCGTAGGAGAACGCACGTTCTGCCGTCAAGGAGTGGCCCATGGACAGCGCGGTCGCGCGCGAGCAGGCTCTGGACGCCGCCGAGCGGCTGTTCTACGGGCGCGGGGTGCAGTCCGTCGGCATGGACGACATACGCGGCGCCTCCGGCGTCTCCCTCAAACGGCTCTACCAGCTCTTCCCCGCGAAGGAGCAGCTCGTGGAGGCCTACCTGGAGCGGCGGGACGTGCGCTGGCGACAACGGCTCGCCGAGCACGTCCGGCGCCACGAGGACCCCCGGGAGCGGCTGCTCGCGGTCTTCGACTGGCTGGAGGGATGGTTCGGGGAGGCGGACTTCCGGGGGTGCGCCTGGATCAACGCGTACGGCGAGCTCGGCGCCGTCTCCCCGCGGGTGGCGGCCCAGGTGCGGGGCCACAAGCAGGCGTTCCGGGACTACGTCGCGGGGCTGGTGGCCGACGCCGGGCTGGACGCCGCGCTCACCGGGCCGCTGTTCCTGCTCGCCGAGGGGGCGATGGTCACCGCGGGCGTCGCCGGGAGCGCGCAGCCCGCGGCGGAGGCCCGCGCGGCGGCCCGGGTGCTGCTGCGCGCCGGGTGAGGGTCAGCGCATCGCGGCGAGCCGCAAGAGGGCGGTGCGGGCCTCGGCGAGGGAGGCGGCGGCCGCTTCCTCCTGTCCGGCCAGGAAGGGCAGCACGTCGACGCGCGTCAGCTCGGCGGCGAGCGGATGGAGGTGCTCGGGCCGGACGCCCAGCCGGCCCGTCCAGGCCTTCAGGTACGGGGTCTGGAAGTCGAAGGCCGCCCGCCCGGTGTCCGGGCCGTAGGCCCCGCCGCGCGCCAGGACGGCCACCACCCGGGTACCGGACAGCAGGCTCTCCCCGGTGTCCGGGTGCACGAAGGCGCCGGGGAAGGTCACCCGGTCGATCCACGCCTTGAGGGCCGCGGGCACCGCGAAGTTGTACATGGGGACGCCGAGCAGCACCGTGTCCGCGGCGGCCAGTTCGGCGATCAGGGGCAGGGTCTGTTCCCACTCGCGGGCCTCGGCCGGGCTCTCGATCAGCGCGGGCACCTTGGCGGGCGGCACGAAACCCTCGCGCTCCACCCGGCGGCCCAGGGTGGTGTAGGCGCCGGTGAGCGGCGGCACCGGGGTCGCGGTCAGATCCCGGTGGCGGTACTCCCCCACCGGGTGCCCGGCGCGCCAGGCGCGGGCGAAGCCGGCGGTGAGGCGCCTGGTCACGGAGTCGGCGGTCGCGTCGGCACTGGAGTCGATGTGCAGCAGCATGGGGTGGTCACCTCGGTCGGTCCGGATACGTCGACGGGGTGACGGAGTACGGGACGGAAAGGTGACCCCATGGACCGGCACGACGAGCTGGCGGCGGAGTTCGAGGCGCGGCGCGGGCGGCTGCGGGCGATCGCGTACCGCATGCTGGGCTCGGCCGGGGACGCCGAGGACGTGGTCCAGGAGGCCTGGCTGCGGCTGAGCCGTGCGGGCGGCGCCGGCATCGGCAACCTCACCGCCTGGCTGACGACGGTGGTCTCCCGCATCTGCCTGGACGTGCTGCGCGCCCGCGCCGCCCACCGCGAGGAGCCGTACGGCGAGGACCTCCCGGAGCGCGCGGCCTGCGACGGCCCCGAGGACGAGGCCGTGCTGGCCGAATCGGTGGGGCTCGCCCTGCTGGTGGTGCTGGAGAGGCTGAGCCCGGCCGAGCGGGTGGCGTTCGTGCTGCACGATGTGTTCGGAGTGCCGTTCGAGCAGATCGCGGCGGTCACCGACCGCTCGCTGCCGGCCGCGAAGAAGCTCGCCAGCCGGGCCCGGCACAAGGTCCGGGGCACGCCCGCGCTGCCGGCCGCCGAGCAGGAACGGCACCGCGGGGTCGTGGAGGCGTTCCTGGCCGCGGCCCGGGGCGGTGACCTGGGCGCGCTGCTCGGCCTGCTCGCCCCCGACGTGGTCCGGTACGCCGACCCCGCGGCCCTGCCGCCGGGCAGGGCGACGGAACTGCGGGGCGCGCGTGCGGTCGCGGAGGGCACGGTGCTGCTGCGCGACCGCGCCCGGTTCGCCGTACCGGCCCTGGTGGACGGCCGGGTCGGCCTCGTGGTCGCCCCGCGCGGACGGCTGCTTCACGTCCTGCGGGTCACCGTCGAGGGCGACCGGGTGACCGCGTACGAGGTGGTCGCCGACCCGGTGCGGCTGCGCGGGCTGGAGGTGGCGGTGCTCGACGTGCCGGCGGCTGCCTAACCCGTCGGTTCCCCGACCGTGATGGCGTGCACCGGGCAGGCCCGGGCCGCCTCCTTGACCAGCGGGTCGCCGCCGCCGTCCGCCTTGCCGGGGAGCAGCGCGCTGAAGCCGTCGTCGTCCTGGGTGAAGACGTTGGGGGCGGTCAGGGCACACTGCCCCGCGCCGATGCAGACGTCCCTGTCGATCTCGATGTGCATGGCAGGAGCCTCTTACCAGGTCACGGGGAGTTCCAGCATCCCCTGGATCGTGTCGCCGGGTTTGAAGGGAATCTCCTCCGGCGGTGCGGCGAGCCGCAGGTCCGGGAGCCGCTCCCACAGGGTGCGCAGGGCGATCTCCAGCTCGGTGCGGGCCAGGTTCTGGCCCAGGCACTGGTGGACGCCGAAGCCGAAGGCCACGTGGTGGCGGGCCGGGCGGTGCCAGTCGAGGGTGTCGGGGTCGTCGTACACGGACTCGTCGCGGTTGATGACCGAGGTCGCGAAGAGCACGCCGTCGCCCTTGCGGATGGTGGTGCCGTCGATCTCGATGTCCTCCAGGGCGACGCGCAGCAGCCCGTCGGCGATGGACAGCATCCGCATCAGTTCCTCGACGGCGGCGGGCACCAGCGCGGGGTCGGCGCGCAGTTCGGCGAGCCGCTCAGGCTGCTGGAGCAGGGTGAAGGTGCCGAGCGAGATCATGTTGGCGGTGGTCTCGTGCCCGGCGACCAGCAGGATGAGGGCGAGCGAGACGACCTCCTGGCGGTCCAGGGCGCCCGCGCGCAGCCGCTCGTGGACGAGGTCGTCGAGGACTCCTTCGCCGGGCGCCTCGTCCCGGCTCTTGCGGTCGGCCAGGTCGCCCAGGTAGGCCTCCAGCTTGTCGCGCGCGTCCAGGGAATCGGCGGGCGCCGGACCGCGCAGCAGCCGCCGGGACTGTGCCTCGAAGAACTCGTGGTCGGCGTAGGGAACGCCGAGCAGGTCGCAGATGACCATGGACGGCACCGGCAGCGCGAAGGAGCTCACCAGGTCGGCGGGCGGCCCCTCGGCGATCATCCGGTCGAGCAGCCCGTCGACGATCCGCTGGATGGCGGGCCGCATCCCGGTCGCGCGTTTGAGGGTGAAGTCCGGGATCAGCATGCGGCGCTGGATCTGGTGCTCCGGGTCGTCGAGGCCGAGCAGGGCGACCTGGCGGCGCTCCCGGGCCACCGCGAACCGGGCGTTCGGCATCGGGAAGTCCTCCCGCCGGCGGTCGCTGGAGAGCCGGGGGTCGGAGAGCAGCGCCCGGGCCGCGCCGAGGCCGGTGACCGCCCAGGCGGTGCGGCCGTCGTAGAGACGGACACGGGACAGCGGGGTTCCGTTCCGCAGCGGGTCGTAGCCGGTGGGCGGGTGGTAGGGGCACGTGCGGTCCTGCGGCCAGGCCACGGGGTCGGCCCGGCCGGCCGGAGGGATGGGTTCCGTCAGGTCCGTAACTTCGTTCATGGAAGACCTCGCAGACGAGTGTCGTACGTCGTGCCGATCTTCATTAGATGCTCGGGGCACCTATGGGGCGACCGGAAGTTCGGCCAGATCGCTGCGCCGGGTGATCTGGCCGAACCACGTTCGGCCGGGGGACGGTTCCGCGCCGAAATTCGCTTGCCGGTGCGGCGACGCGGGCCCCAGGATCTGCGCATGAACTCTCCTGACGCCATCGTGCCGCTGACCACCGCGACCGTCCGTCGGGTGCGGGTCCAGCAGCAGCCGGGGCGTCCCTGGAGGCCCGAGCCCGCACGCGCGTGACGGCCGCGCTCGTCGCCGGCCTGCTCGCCGGGTACGGGATCGCCGTCCCGGTCGGCGCGGTCGGCACATATCTAGTGTCCCTCACCGCTCGCACGTCACTGCGGACCGGCGCCTGCGCCGCGCTCGGTGTGGCGAGCGCCGACGGCCTGTACGCCCTGCTCGCCACGGTCGGCGGCGCCGCGCTGGCGGCGGCGCTGCTGCCGGTGCTGGCGCCGCTGCGCTGGGTCTCGGCCCTGGTGCTGGTGGCGCTCGCGGTGCGCGGCGCGGCGGTCGCGCTGCGCCAGTACCGGGAACGGCGGCTCACGACCCGGGCCGAGCGGCCGGTACCCGGCCCCGGACGGGCGTATCTCGGCCTCCTCGGGATCACGCTGCTCAACCCCACGACGGTGATCTACTTCGCCGCCCTGGTGGTCGGCACGCGTTCCGCCGAGGCGGTACGGCCGCTGGAGCAGGGTGTCTTCGTCCTCGCGGCCTTCGCCGCGTCCGCGAGCTGGCAGCTCCTGCTGGCCGGCGGCGGGGCACTCCTCGGCCGCGGCCTGACCGGCCACCGGGGCCGCCTGGTCACGGCGCTGCTGTCGAGCGGCGTGATGCTGGGGCTGGCGGCCCGGATGGTGCTGTGACCGGGCCGGCGCCCGGTGCCCACGGGGCGCGGGCGGGATACCGGCACGGGACCGGTGTCGTACGGATGATCCGGGGCACTTCGCGTGTTGAATCATCACGTCATTCCTGGAAACGACGAGGGGACGGACCTCATGCCTCTTGAGGGCGAGTACGAGCCCAGCCCGGCCGCCTGGGTGCGCGAGCAGGTCGAGTTGTACGAGAGCTCGGGCGGGAAGGAGGGCACGACACTGATGGACACGGGGTTGCCCGTCATCCTGCTCACCACCCTGGGTGCGAAGAGCGGCAAGATCCGCAAGACGCCGCTGATGCGGGTGGAGCACGACGGGAAGTACGCCGTGGTCGCCTCGCAGGGCGGCGCGCCCAAGCATCCGGTCTGGTACTTCAACATCAAGTCACACCCGGTCGTCGAGCTCCAGGACGGGCCGGTCAAGCAGGACATGACCGCTCGTGAGGTCACCGGTGCGGAGAAGGCCGAGTGGTGGGAGCGGGCCGTCGCGGCGTATCCGCCGTACGCCGACTACCAGAAGAAGACCAGCCGGGAGATCCCGTTGTTCGTGCTGGAACCGAAGTAGCCGGAACCGGACCACCCGGAACCGCAGCAGGGGAATTGGCGGTTCCGGGAATTCATTCCGGCCGGGGACCGTCGGAATTTAGAAAAATCTGTTTCGGGGAGGCATGAACCGGCTTCGGCCCGGGCAGCCGAATATCAGGCCCCGCCGCGTTCCCCCGTCGCGGCGGGGCTTTCACGTGCCTCCTGCGCGGAGCGGTCGGTCACGTCCAGGAAGACCTGGTCGGTCTCGTGGAACCTGTCGGCGAGCGTCCCCTTGATGCGCACCAGGACCTCCTCCACGTCCTCGCTGTCGAGGCCGGGCACCAGGTCGACCCGGGCCGCGACGAGGGTCGATTCGAGCCCCATCTGCATCGTGAAGAGCGCCTCCACACTGTCGATCTCGGACTCCGCTTCCAGCAGCTCGCGGATCCTGGCGCTGAGTTCCGGATCCGCGGCCTCCCCGATCAGCTGGTCGCGGGCGTCGGCGCCCAGCCGGTAGGCGACGTACACGAGCAGGGCGCCGATGGCCAGCGACGCCGACGCCTCCCAGGCGACCTGGCCGGTCACCATGTGCAGGACCATGCCGACGATCGCGAGGCAGACGCCGAGCACCGCGGTGCCGTCCTCGGCGATCACCGTGCGCAGCGCCGGATCGCGCAGCCCGCGGTCCTCCCCGCGGGCCTGGTGCAGCGCCCGGATCAGGGACGCGCCCTCGGCGAGCAGGGAGATGCCCAGTACGACCAGTCCGGCCACGTAGCCGCTGAGCTCTTCGTCCGCGCCGTTGCGCAGCGCCTCGACCCCCTGGAAGAAGGAGAAGCAGCCGCCCATGACGAAGATCCCGACGGCCGCGAGCAGGGCCCAGAAGAAGCGCTCCTTGCCGTAGCCGAAGGGGTGCCGGGTGTCCGGCGGGCGGCGGCTGCGGCGCAGGGCGGCCAGCAGGAAGACCTCGTTCAGGCTGTCGGCGACGGAGTGCGCGGCCTCCGACAGCAGCGCCGGCGAGCCGGCCACGACCCCGCCGACGGCCTTGGCGGCCGCGATCACCAGATTGGCGGCGAGCGCAACGAACACGGTCACGCGGGTCCGGCGATCGGCCGTCGGCTGCCCCGACAGCTTCTGCTCCGAACGCTCCCGCTCCGGCCGCTTCCGATCCGAGTGTTGCTGAACAGACTGTTTCGGATCCGACTGTGTGTGGTCCGACTGTTTCTGGTCCGACTGTTTCGGTTTCAGATTCCCACGCTTCCGGTCCGGCTGCTTCTGTTGTGGATGCTTCTGATGCAGATGCTTCTTTGACGGTGTCCAGCCCACGCCCGCCGACTGCCCCGACGCGCGCTGATCACTCCGTGCGAGAGGCGGAAATAGGGGAACGCATTTCCTCAGGCCTCCCGATCGACCGTAGGGCGGCCCCCGGGCAAGGAGGACGCATGAGCGGCGGCGACGGCAACAGCGCGCTGGGACACAAGGCATTCGACCGGTCCCCCAGCCACTTCAGGGACCGGATCACCGCGGACGGCCGGGACGGCTGGCCGGTCGCGGCCGGGCGCTACCGGCTGGTGGCCAGCCGCGCCTGCCCGTGGGCGAGCAGAGCGGTGATCTCCCGGCGGCTGCTCGGCCTGGAGGACGCGCTGTCGCTCGCCGTCACCGACCCGATCCAGGACGACCGCAGCTGGCGCTTCACCCTCGACCCCGGCGGCCGTGACCCGGTGCTCGGCATCCGCTACCTCAGCGAGGCGTACGACCGCCGGGAGACCGGCTACCCGGGCGGGGTGAGCGTGCCCGCCGTCGTGGACGTGCCGAGCGGGCAGCTGGTCACCAACGACTACCAGCGGCTGACCCTGGACCTGGCCACCGAATGGACGGCACTGCACCGGGACGGGGCGCCGGACCTGTACCCCGCACGGCACCGGGACGAGATCGACGCGGTGATGGCGGAGGTGTACGAGGACGTCAACAACGGGGTCTACCGAGCCGGTTTCGCACACGAGCAGAAGAAGTACGAGGAGGCGTGCGCCGGGGTGTTCCGGCGGCTGGAACTGCTCGCCGGGCGACTGGCCGGGCGGCGCTACCTGGTCGGGGACACGATCACGGAGGCCGACATCCGGCTGTTCACGACGCTGGTGCGGTTCGACGCCGTCTACCACGGCCACTTCAAGTGCAACCGCCTCAAGCTCACGGAGCAACCGGTGCTGTGGGCGTACGCCAGGGACCTCTACCAGACGCCGGGATTCGGTGACACCGTCGACTTCGACCACATCAAGCGGCACTACTACCAGGTCCACACCGGGATCAACCCGACCCGGATCGTCCCCCTCGGCCCGGATCTCGCCGGGTGGCTGACGCCCCATCACCGGGAGGAGCTCGGCGGCCGGCCCTTCGGGGACGGGACGCCGCCCGGCCCTGTGCGGGCGGCCGAGGAAGTCGCGGTCGCGGGTCGGCCCTGAGAAGGCGGAGGCAGGCATGGCCAAGAGCAGGAAGAAGCTGAAGCTCCCCCTCGTCTACGCACCCCTCGGTTACGTGCTGAGCTGGGCCGGCGGGGCGCTGGGCGCACTCGCCTTCCGCCGCACCTGGAAGGCGCTGCGCGGCGAGGAGGACGCGCCGGACGCCCTGGACCGGGACCGCGGCTGGGGCGAGGTGCTGCTGGCCGCGGCGGTCCAGGGCGCGGTCTTCGCGGTGGTGCGCAGCGCCGTGGACCGGACCGGTGCGAGGGCCATAGAGCGCTCCACCGGGGTGTGGCCGACGGCCGGCAAGGGTGGCCGGGACTGAGCGGTCTCAGCCCTGCTTAGGTGCCGGGGTCGGCATCAGGCGCAGGGTGAAGGAGTGTCCGGCCGGGTCGGCGTACCCGCGTTCCTCGTACGGCCCGGCCGGGTCCTTCGTCTCGATCGGCCGTCCGCCGAGGCCGACCACCCGGCGCTCGGCTGCGTCGAGGTCCTCGACCAGGAAGTCGAGATGGGCCTGGAGCGAGTTCTCGGGCCTCGGCCAGCTCGGCGGGGTCGCGTTGACGTCGCGCCGGAAGGCGATCCGGAAGCCGCCGGTGGCCCGGATCTCGATCAGGTTGGCCGAGGCCTCGCCGTCCTCGGCGTCCAGGAACTCCCGGTAGAACTGGGCGAGTTTCTCGGGTTCTGCGCAGTCGAGCACCACGACGGCCGCGGTCACCAGTGCCATGCTTCCTCCCTCGGCAGGTTCTCCCGGCACACGTCTGTCCCGGATCAGCGGATTCAGTCGCCCACCAGCCGCTCCCGGCGCCCAGTTGCTTCAGCCGCTTCCCGGCGCCAGTCGGTCCAGCCGGGCCTCGGCCGCCGTCAGCAGCAGGTCGAGGGCGGCCGGATAGGAGCTGCCCCGCATCGAGGCCACGAGATGGCCGGCGGTTGCCGCGATGTTCGGGTGGGTGGCGGCGGGCAGCCGGGCGTAGGTCGCCCGCCAGACGTCCGCCTCGGCGTCCCGGGCGGGCCTGGGCAGGGCGGTGTTGGCGGAGTCGAGGGCGCTGTAGGCGAGGGCCTGGTCGACGAAGGCGTGGTACACGCGGACCGCCTCGGCGTCCGGGAAACCGGCGTCGCGGAGTATCCCGAGAATGGTCTCGACGGCCTGGATCTCGTACGTCCGCCCCGTCACCCGGTGGGCGCTGAGCACCGCCGCCCGGGGGTGGGCGAGGGCGCCGGCGTGCATCCGCAGGCCGAGGTCGCGCAGATCGGCGCGCCAGTCGCCGGTGGGCCGCCAGACACGCAGGGTACGGCCGATCAGCTCGTCGGCGATGGCGAGCATCAGGTCGTCGGTGTGCCGGAAGTAGCGGTAGAGGGAGCTGGGGTCGGCGCCCAGGGCGCGGCCGAGCCGGCGCACGGACAGGGCGTCGGCGCCGTGCTCCTCGATCAGCCGCAGCGCGGTCTCCACGATCAGGGCCTCGGAGAGGACCACGCCCTGTTTGGTGGGGCGCCGGCGCTGCCGGGCGGCGGCCGGGACGACACGTTCACTCAACGGACCTCCTCATGACGTGCCGGCACCTTATGACAACACCGTTGACCTGTGAAGGGCACCGGCAGTTTCATGTCCCGTCACCGGGGCCGACCAGTCCGGCCCCCAGGTGCGAGCGGAGTGTGCCGGCCATGACCGACCAGCCCTACACGGCGGACCCCCCTGAGTTGCGCAGATCCCTCGGCGTCCTCGACGGCGTCGCGGTCGCCGCGTCCAGCACCGCGGCCACCACCAGCATCGGCATCGGCCTGGGGGTGACGGCCGGGGTGGTCGGGCTGCATCTGCCGGCCATCATGCTGCTGGCGTTCCTGCCGGTCCTCGGGATCGCGGGCGCCTACTCCCGGCTGAACCGGGTGGAGCCGAACGCGGGCAACGGCTACGTGTGGGTGGGCCGTTCACTCAATCCCTGGCTCGGCTTCCTGGTCGGCTGGGTGAACATCGTGGCGACGGTGGCCTTCCTCGCCTACACCACGGCGGTCACGGGATCCGCGATGCTGCAACTGGCGGGAGAGGCCGGAGTGCACCGGATCGGCTCGCTCGCGCTCGACCCCGGCTCGACGGCGCAGACCACGGCCCTCGGGATAGTGGTCCTGGTCGCCGTCACCCTCACCGCCGTGACCGGCATCCGTACCGCCGCCCGCCTGCAGACCGGGCTGCTGGTCTTCGAGTACGCGGTCCTGCTCGGGTTCTGCGGCTACGGCATCGTCGCCGGGCCACATCCCTTCAGCCTGAGCTGGTTCGACCCGTTCGCGATCCCGTCGGCCACCGCGCTCGCCCAGGGCCTGCTCCTGTCGGTGTTCTGCTACTGGGGTTTCGAGGCCGCGTTCAGCGTCAACGAGGAGGTCCGCGACCCCCGGGACGCCTCCCGGGCCGGGCTGATCACCTTGGTGACCATGCTGGGACTGTTCCTGCTCGGCTCGGTGGCCTTCCAGCGGGTGCTGTCGGAGCAGGAGCTGGCCGGGCACGGGGCCGAGGGTCTGGCGTTCTTCGGCGACCGGCTGGCCGCGCAGCCCTGGGCCGCGCTGCCGCTGGTGGCGCTGATGTTCTCGGCGGTGGCCTCGCTGCAGGCCGGGGTGATCCCAACGGCGCGGGGCATGTTCGCGATGAGCCGGGACCGTACCCTCGGGCCGCTGTGGTCCAGGGTCAGTGGCCGGTACGGGACCCCGGCGGCCGGCACCCTGCTGATCGGCGTGCTGGCTGCGGCCGTCGCCGGACTCGCGCTGGTGATCCCGCGGCTCGCCGACATGATCATGGCGACGGTGAACGCCGTCGGCATCGTGGTCGCCCTGTCCTACGCGCTCACCGCGCTGGCCGCCGCCGCGCGCTTCCGCTCCCTGCTGCGCGAGGACTGGCGGCAGGGGGTGGCGGCCGTGGTGCTTCCGGCGCTGAGCGCCCTCGCCCTGCTGGGTCTCGGCGGCTACCTCGGCTGGTCCTTCTACACCTCCGCAGACCACTTCGAGGTCAGCGCGGACAACGGGTGGTTCCTGCTGGCCACCCCGCTGGCGATGATCGTGTCCGGGTTCGTCGCGGCCGGCTGGGCGAAGTACGTGCGCCGCTCGCCGTACTTCCGCACCGGCCGGGGCACCGACGCCGACGCGCCCCAGCTGCTCACGACCTCCAACTGAGGAACAGGAAACATGCACGCAGATCTGCTCTTCACCGGTGGCCGCGTCCTCACCGACGAGGGCCCCACGGCCACCGCCACCGCCGTCGCCGTCACCGGTGAGCGCATCACCGCCGTCGGGTCCCCTGGGGAGCTGCGGGAGCTCGCCGGGCCGCGCACCGAGGTGGTCGACCTCGCCGGGCGGCTGCTGCTGCCCGGGTTCCAGGACGCGCACGTCCATCCGGTCCCGGCGGGCCTCGAACTGACCCAGTGCGACCTGTCCGGGCTGCGGACCGCGGCGGAGACCGTCGCCGCCGTACGCGCCTACGCCGACGCGCATCCGGAGCGGGCGTGGATCCTGGGCGGCGGCTGGTCCATGGAGGCGTTCGAGGGCGGCACACCGACGAAGGAGCTGCTGGACGCCGTCGTACCGGACCGGCCGGTGTACCTGCCCAACCGGGACCATCACGGTGCGTGGGTCAACAGCCGGGCGCTGGAGCTGGCCGGGATCGGCCGCGACACGCCCGACCCGGCCGACGGGCGGATCGAGCGGGACGCCTCCGGCGTGCCGAGCGGCACGCTCCAGGAGGGCGCGATGCAGCTGGTCGGCCGGCTCGCCCCGCCGGCCGGCCCGGCGGACCGGCTGGCGGCGCTGCTGCACGCGCAGCGTCATCTGCACGCGCTGGGCATCACGGCCTGGCAGGACGCGCTGATCGGGGACTTCCTCGGCATGGACGATCCGTCGTCGGCGTATCTGACCGCGGCCCGGGACGGTTCGCTGACCGCGCGGGTGGTCGGGGCGCTGTGGTGGGACCGGGAGCGCGGTGCCGAGCAGATCCCCGAACTCGTCGAGAAGCGAGCCGCGTTGAGCCACGGCAGGTTCCGGGCCGGCACGGTGAAGCTGATGCTGGACGGGGTCGCGGAGAACGGCACGGCGGCGCTGCTCGACCCCTACCTGGACAAGTGCGGCTGCACGACGGGCAATCGGGGGAAGAGCTTCATCGATCCCAGGCACCTCCCGCAGTATGTGACCGAGTTGGATGCCCTCGGTTTCCAGTGCCACTTCCACGCGCTCGGCGACCGGGCCGTACGGGACGCCCTGGACGCGGTGGAGGCGGCACGGGCCGCCAACGGGATGAGCGACACGCGGCCCCACCTGGCGCATCTTCAGGTCGTGCACCCCGCCGACGTACCGCGCTTCGCCCGGCTCGGCGCCACCGCGAACATCCAGGCGCTGTGGGCCGCCCACGAGCCCCAGATGGACGAGCTGACCATCCCCTTCCTGGGCCCGGAACGGGCCGGGTGGCAGTACCCGTTCGGGTCGCTGCTGCGCTCCGGGGCGCGGCTCGCGGGCGGCAGCGACTGGCCGGTGAGCAGCCCCGACCCGCTCCAGGGCATCCATGTGGCGGTGAACCGGGTCGAACCGGGCGGCGACGCGCCGGTCTTCCTGCCGGAGGAACGGCTGGGACTCGCGGCCGCGCTGCGGGCGTACACGGCCGGTTCGGCGTACGTGAACCACCTCGACGGCACCGGGCGGGTGGCCGTCGGCGCGCTCGCGGATCTGGTGGTCCTGGACCGCGACCCGTTCGCCGGGCCCCCCGAGCGCATCGCGGACGCACGCGTCGCGCACACATACGTCGGGGGCGCGCGAGTGTACTCGGCTCAGGAGGCATGAGCAGTAACACACGTCACGGCCAGGTCACGCGTAGATCATTTACGCTCTGGGCAGCCTCGTAGCGCTTCACGGCTCAACTTTCGAGCCACGAAGGCCAGTTCGAGTGCACGGGTGGCCGACAGGCCACCCGCTCGCAGGGACGGGGGGCTCTGCGCACTGTCGCCCGAAAGGAACCACATGCCTCAGGACGTCACCTTCGACCTGCCCTTCGACTCCCCCGTCAGTGAGCATCCGGAGTCCGCGCGCCCGTCATCCGCGCCGGATCCGGGACATGGACCTGAGGCGCGGCCACAGCAGCACAGCTGAGGCCGCGCCCCAGGTCCTCGTCGTGCCGCGAGAAAGTCACGACGAGGACGGGCCGTCCATGGAAGCCCGGCGGCGCCGAGGACGCGTCCGCCGTGGGCCGGCGCGCTCCGCCGGACGACCCCGCCCCGCTCCCCGGCCGCCGACGCAGAGCCCGCCCCTCTCGGCCGTTCACGGCAGGAGCCGGATCCGGTCGCTCGCGTCCGGCCGTCCGGCGAGGCCCTCGCGGAAGAGGCCGGCCGTTCGCAGACACGACCTCCGGCGACCGTAGCCGACCGATTGCGTTGTCATGACCACAACTTGAAGGAGATCACTGTGAACACCCGAGGCGTTGGTGCTGTTCCGAAGGCGTCCGCCGACAGCCTGCTCCCGGCTCAGCCCGGCGCCCAGTTCCGGCCCACGGAGGCGGGGGACGCCCTGGCCGGCATCTTCCTGCAGCGCACGAACGGGAGCACGGACGAATACCGGAACTTCCAGAACGCCGCCCGGCAGCGGCTGGACGCGCTGGGATCCCGCCGTTCCGGCACCACACTGCATCTGGCGGGAGCCCTTCACCAGGCGCCGCCCGAGTTCCTCCCACCCGACGCGGAGGGCCATGCCAGGTTGAGGCACCTCGACACCAGCCTGCGCATGATCGAGGCGGCCTTCCCCGAGGTCCGCACCGACGCCGAGATCTGCCGACTGACCTGCGCGATGCTGGAAGGGGCCTGGCGGAGCCGGGCACTGGCCCCGCCGCGTGCGGAGGAGCAGCCCACCGTCTGCACCTGCCCGCTGTGCCGTCGGCTGCCCGCACCCCCCGCCCGCACGCCGGACGACTACCGCTGGCGGCACAGCGCCGGCCGTCCCCTCGCCGTCAAGACCTGGCCGTACCGCCGGGAGCTCGACAGCGTCCTGACCGGTGGCTGGTCCTGGACCCGCCAGATGAACGACCTGGAGCGCGATCTCGGCCACCGCCACCGCTTCGAGGACGACATCCTCGTCTTCCACGAGTACAAGCGCGTGATCGAGACCATCGACACCACGCGCCTCACCCAGCACGTGGAGGACCGCCTGGCCGAGAGCTTCAGCACCAACAGCGCACGGGCCCTGGTCTCCGGGCTCTTCGCGGCCCACAAGCGGTCCGTCGACGAGTACTGGCTCCGACAGCACGACGCGGGCAGCGTCACGCTCCCCCAGACCAACCCACTGGGCCACGGCTCCTACTCGGTCCTGCAGATGCTGGACTGCCTGTTCTGGCACGTCGCACCCGACACCGAACTGTGGCAGGAGGAGAACCTCGCCTCCCTGCTGCTGTGCCGCGTCATCGACGACATGGCCGACGTCCGGGCCGACGCCCTCACCGGCGAGATCAGCAACTTCTGGCTCGCCGAGATGCCCACCCACACCAAGGCTTTCTACGCCGCCTGTGCGATAGCCCTCGTCAAGTACGGCTGCACGCCCGAGGCGCATCGCCCGATGTGGAACACCTGGCTGCTGACCACCACCGTCGTCTGGATGGGGCTCACGGGACGGCACGCCCTGTGGTTCGACGGCATCACCGAGGGTCTGCCTCCGGCCGAGGGCTGCGCGCTGTGCGACCTGCAGCCCAACGCGTGCACCGGCATCCTCACCCACGGCACGACCCTCACCATCGCCCCGCGTCCCACCGTACCGGCACTGAGCCCGCGGACCGCCGAGCTGTCCGCACGCTGCCGGGCCCGGCACCCCGTGGCGTGGCCCCTCTTCGACGCCGAGCTCCATGCCTTCGAGGCGGTGCACGGCCCTTGGCACGGCGACACCGACAACGCCTGGGAGATCCTGCGCCGCACCTACGTCGCCGCCGTGGAGGCATCCAGCGCCGCAGCGTCCCCGGACCGCGCTCGTCAGGTCCAGCAGGACGCCGGTGCGGTGGGATCAGAAAGGTTTCACGCCCTGCACGACCCGCTGACCGGACGGGAGGACACCACACTGCTCGCCTACATGTTCGGCTGCGCGCACCCGCATTTCCTCTGGAACGCCACGGGCTACCGTCCCACGGAGGTCGCGGGCGACTGGCTCGACGGCTGACACCCCGGCACGCCGTTGCCCGGTCGGGTCGACCCGACCGGGCAACGGCGTGCCCGGACCTACACCGCGAACTCGACCGGCAGGCTGTCCAGCACGGACATCCAGGTGGACGCGGTCGCGGTGAGCTCCTCCGGCGGCACGGCCAGGCGCAGCCCCGGCAGCCGGTGCAGCAGGACGTCCACCGCGATCTCGATGATGGACAGTCCGATGCTCTGCCCGGGACACTCGTGCGGGCCGGAGCTGAACGCCAGGTGCGCCCCGTTGCCCTGCACCGAGACGTCCGGGTCGGGCCGGACCTCGGGGTCGAGGTTGCCCGGGGCGAGGCCGAGGACGAGAAGGTCGCCCTCCTCGATGCGGTGGCCGCCCAGTTCGATGTCGCTGACGGCGAAGCGCCCCGGCAGGACGGACAGCGGCGGAGAGTTCCACATGACCTCCTCCACCAGCGCGGAGACGGTCAGCTGACCGCTGATCAGGTCGGTGAGCCGCGAGGTGTCGGTGAGGAGGAGCTGCAGCACCCGGGCCAGCAGATTGCTGGTCGTACTGTGCCCGGCCACCAGCACCAGACGCAGATGACTCACCATCTCGTCGTGGTCGAGGCCCGCGGGGTGATCCAGCAGGCCGGTGGTGAAGTCGGAGCCGGGCTCGACCCGCTTGCGCTCGACGAGTTCGCCGAGGATCTCCCTGATGATGCCGTCGTGCACGATCGCGTCCTCGCCGCCCTGGAACACCATGGCACTGGACTCGACCAGCCGGCGCCCCTCCGCCTCGGTGAGGCCGAGAATGCGGGTGAGGATCAGCATCGGCAGAAAGCCGGCGTAGTCCGCCACCAGATCGGCGTGGCCCTCGTCCGCGAAGGCGTCGATCTGCTTGTTGGCGAAGTGCGTGGCATGCCGCCGGATGCCGCGGCCGACGGCGGCCTGCAGCCCGTCGTTGACGGCACCACGAAGTCGGCGGTGCGCCTCGCCGTCCTGGGAGACGCAGTCCGGGCGCCAGGCGACCATCGGAACCAGCGGATGGTTCTCCGCGATCCGGCCCTCCCGCCAGTCCCGCCAGATCCGCGCGTCCCGGGCGAACTGACGGGGATTGTCGAGCACCCGTCGGCCGTCCCGGTAGCCCAGCACCAGCCAGGCGTTGATGTCGCCCTCCAGCAGCACCGGCGCGACGGAGCCGTGCTCCTTGCGCAGCCGCTCGTAGATGCCGAAGGGGTCGGTCGCCGCCTCGGGCCCGTACAGCCGCACCGTTTCGGCCGAACTGTGTGCCACCGGACAGCCGCGGGGGGCCTCGGGACGGTCGGGGCTCTGCTCGTTCATCGAGGCTCCAGTGCGACGGCGGAGCGTTCCTTCAAATGACGTATCAGGGCGATCAGTACGTCACGGCTGGAGGCCCGGTCACGGGCGTCACAGGCCACGATCGGGGTGTGCGGGGAGATGTCCAGGGCGTCCCGGATCTCCTCGACGGGGTGCTCCTTGCAGTCCGGGAAGACGTTCAGGGCGATGACGAACGGCACGTTCTGCCGCTCCATCTCCTCGATCGCCCGGAAGCTGGAGGCCAGCCGTCGTGTGTCCACCAGGACGATCGCACCGAGCGCACCCTTGAACAGTCCGTTCCACAGGAACCAGAACCGTTCCTGTCCGGGGGTGCCGAACAGGTACAGCATCAGGTTCTCGTTGATGCTGATCTTGCCGAAGTCGAGGCTGACCGTGGTCTCGGCCTTGTCCGCGACGCCGATGAGGTTGTCGACGCCGACGGTGGCCTGGGTGAGTGTCTCCTCGGTGGTGAGCGGCTTGATGTCGCTGACGGAGCGGACCATGGTGGTCTTCCCGGTGCCGAACCCCCCGGCGATCATCACCTTGACCGAGCGGGTCCCCCCGGCACCGGGGTCGCCGGGATGGTCAAAGCCTTTCAAGTCCACTGAGTACCTCCTGGAGGAGCGCGAGGTCAGGCCCGCGTCCGGCGTGGTGCGCCGGAATGGGATCACGGGCTTCAATACGGCCTGCGTCCAGCAGATCCGCCAACAGCACCGCGAGAATGTTGAAGGGCAACCCGAGATGGGCGGTGAGTTCGGCCACCGACAGCGGATCACGGCAGCGCCGGACTATCTCCTCGTACTCGTGCTGCATCCCCGGGACGGGAGCGGTGCGGGAGACGACGAGGGTGGCCACGTCGAGGCTCGACGCCGACCCGCCCGGTCCGCTGCGTCCCCCGGTGAGGACGTAGTAGCGCTCGAGACCGGACGGATCCGACGGTCGGCGGGGAGCACTCATCCAGAGTGCTCCTCCAGGCGCGGAGAGGTGCCGAGCAGCTCGCCCATCCGCCGGGAAAGATCCCTCATCTGATGGCCGAGCAGCCCCTGGTCGAGTCCCTCGCGGGCGAGGACGCCGAGATACGTCTCCACACCGGCCCGTACGACGAAGAGGTGACCGCCGTCGACCTCGATCATCGCCAGACGCAGCTGCCCCGCGTACTTGGGGAACTGCTCGGCGACCGGCTGGGCCAGGGCCTGGAGCCCGGCCACCACGGCCGCGAAGCGGTCCACGTCGTCGGGGTCCTCGGCACCAAAGGAGGTGATGGCCTTGCCGTCGCTGGAGGCCACGAGGGCGAATCGGATCTCCGGGATGCTCTCCACCAGATCGCGGAGCGCCCAGCTCACGTCGGTTCCCTGTTGCGTCATGTGGACTAGTCGCTCTCTTCAGTGCGGTGCTCGGCGGACTCGCGTCCGGCGGCGGTGTCATCGGCGCCGGCCGGGGTCGCGGGTGCCGCGTCGTCTTCGTCTCCGGTCAACTCGGCGTCGCTGTCCGCGGCTTCGTCCGCCGCGGGCGCACGGCCCGCGGTGGCGAAGGCGGCCAGGCCCGCGAAGGACTCCTCGGGCGGAACCGCCGGGAACGCGGTGCCCTCCGGGCGCGCGGCGCGCTCCTCGGGCTGCTCCTCGTCGCGGCGCCGGCTGCGCCGCCGGGGCAGTCCGCCCGGGGTGGTATCCAGGGCCTCGCCGGACTCCGGCTGAGTGACGGTCTCGACGGCGACCGGGCCGTGCGCCTGCACCGGGGACGCGGCGGCGGGGGCGGCCGTCGCGGCGGCCGGAGCGGCGGGGGCCGCGGGCAGCGGGCTGAAGAACTTGTGCGGGACCACGACGACCACCGAGGTACCGAGCCAGGGCGAGTCCGCGAAGGTGACCCGGATGCCGTAGCGGCGGGCGAGGATGCCGACCACCCGCAGGCCGATGTTGGCGTCCTCGGAGATGCCGCCGATACCGGGTCCGGCGTCGGTGCCCGCCAGGGAGTGCTCGGCCTCGCGCTTCTTCTCCTCGCTCAGGCCCTTGCCGGAGTCCTGGATCTCGATGCCGACGCCGTTCGGCACCTCCTTGCCGGAGACGACGACCGGCTCGGTGGGCGGCGAGTAGCGGGCCGCGTTGTCGAGCAGGTGGGAGAAGATCAGCGTGAGGTGGTCCACCAGACCGCCGTCGACGCCGAGTTCGGGCAGGTGCCGGACCTCGACGCGGTGGAAGTCCTTGATCCGGCCGATGCCGCCGCGCACGACGCTGAGCAGGCGCTGGGGTTCCTGCCACTGGCGGCCGGGGCGGTCCGAACCGCCCAGCACGCCGATGCTGGCGGCGAGCGAGTCGGCGGGGCCGAGCTCCTGGTCGAGCTCCATGAGACCGCGGGCCACGGCGGGCAGCCGGCCGTGCTCGCCCTGCATCTCGTGCAGCCGGCCGCGCAGCTTGCTGGTCAGGACGTGGATGCGGTTGCCGATGCTGATCACGGCCTGCTCGGCGGAGGTGGAGCGGTTGAACTCCTCCTCCACACCGATCAGCGAGGTCCGCAGGATGCGGCGCAGGTCGGCCTGGACGTCCTTGTCGACCTTGGCGCACTGGTCGGTGGCGGGCAGCAGGTCGTCGATGGCGTCGCCGTCGCGCAGCCGCTTGAGGGCCTCGGGCAGCTGCTCGTCGGCGAGCCGGGAGATCGCGGCCCGCTGGTGCGTGACCTGGTCCTGCCAGACCTCGGCCTGGTCGGCGAGCTGTGCCTCGGCGGACTTCAGCTGGTCGGCCAGCCGCTCCTCGTACGCCTGGGCCTGCTCGACCAGTTGGGCGTCGTAGTGGGCGGTCCGGTCGGCGAGCCGGGCCTCGAAGGCGGCCGTCTGCTCCGCGGCCTGGGCGTCGAACGCGGCCGCCTGCTCGTCGAGCCGGCCCTCCAGGGTGGCGCGCTCGGCGGAGAACTTGCGCTCCAGGCCGGCGACATGCTGCTGCCACTGCTGGGAGTGCTCGGCCTGCGAGCTGCGGAAGGACCCTTCGGCGCTGCGCAGTTGGCGCTGCGAGCGAATCAGCAGGCGCACGCACACCGAACTCGCGGCGGTGGCCGCGGCGCCGGCGACGGCCGCGGTTATTCGCTCCGAGCTCATGAACGTGGCGGCGACCGTCCCTCCTCCTAAGGCCAGCGGCATCAGCCACCAGCTGTACCAGGCGACAGGGGCCCGCGCCGCCGGCGGCGGAGTGGCGAGTTCCATCTGCATCCCTCGAAGCAACACGATCGAACAACAGCGAACAGGGGCGGTGTGCGAAGACCGCACTCACGAGTGCACACGGCGGGACGGACCCACCCTGGGGTGCGTCAACTCGCTGTGACGGAAGGGAGCTTATCGGGTTTGAACCCCAAAGGATCAACCTCGACGAGCACGAGGAAGTGAGGGTTCCGTCACGCTCCGCCAGTTGGCGGCAAATCAACACATACCCATTCCTGCCCGCGACTTCGGGACATGCACCCCCAATGACCCGCCCCAGGGCCCCACCAGGCTTCCTGGGCATCTGTCCAGCTACACTGGACACCTGTTCAAGAAATGGGGAGAGTCCGCCGATCATGGAAATCCTGGCGAACGTGCTGGTCGGGCTGGTCGCAGCGCTGCACGCGTACATCCTGGTGATGGAGATGTTCCTGTGGCAGAAGAGCCCCGGGATGCGCTTCCACGGCTTCGACGCCGACCTGGCCCGGCGGACCGCGCCGCTCGCCGCCAACCAGGGCCTCTACAACGGGTTCCTGGCGGCCGGCCTGGTGTGGGGGCTGGTGGCCGCCGACCCGACCGGCTTCCGGGCCCAGGTGTTCTTCCTGTCGTGCGTGGTCGTGGCGGGGGTGTACGGAGCGGTCACGGCCAACCGACGGATTCTGTTCGCGCAGGCGCTGCCGGGTGCGCTCGCCCTGGCCGCCGTCCTCGCCGCCCGATGACCGGCCGCCCGGCCGCGGAGGACCCGCGGGCCGCCCGCACCCGGGCGCGGCTGCGGGCGGCCCTCCTGGAGGAGTGCGCCGAGCGACCGCTCGCCGAGACCGCCGTGGCCGCGGTGGCGCGCCGGGCGGGGGTGGGCCGGGCCACGTTCTACGTCCACTACGACGGCCTGGAGGCGCTGGCGGTCGACGCCTGCGCGGACGTCGTACGGGAAGCGGTCGACGCGCTGCACGCCTGGCGCGGCCGGCCGGATCCGGTGCACGCGCCGCCGGCGCTGCGGGAGTTCTTCGCCGGGCTGGTCCCGCACGCGGCGCTGTACCGGGAGTTGCTCGCGCCGGGCGGCGGGGGTCCGCTGGGCCGGGTCCTCCACCGCGACCTGCGGGCGCGCAGCCTGGCCGAGCGGGAGCTGGTCGGCGCGGCCGACGCCCCGCTGGTGGCCTCGGCGGTGGCCGCCACCTTCGCCGGGGTGCTGGCCGACTGGCTGCACGGCATGCTGGAGGCGGGCGCCGACGACGTGGCGGACCAGGTCTGGCAGTTGCTGGTCGCCCTGCACATGAGCCGCTGACCGGTCAGTCGCAGGCGAACCCGCGCCGCTCCTTCGGCCAGGCCTCCACGCCGTGCGAGGTGCGGACGTAGGCCGTGTCGCCGTCCTCCGTCAGCCACAGCCGCCAGGCACGGAGGCGGTATCCGGTGTCGTGGGCGCCGGCAGGCATCGCGGTGTCAACGTCGTAGCGTCCGGCGAGTGCGGAGTCGTGGGCGAACACGCCGTGGGGATCGCGGACGTAGGTTCTGCCGCCGACCGTCAGGAAGTGCGCGGACTGCCAGCCGCAGTGCTCCGCGCCGGCAGAGCTGGTGATCTTCGAGACAGGTACGCGGCGGCCGTGGGCGTCGGTCCAGATCTCGGGCCACCCCGGCCCCGACGTCACGCTCGCCGGGAGCTCCGAGGGATCACAGGAGGCGCTGGTCTCCGGACCCCAACCGGGCCTGCCCCGCTGGTCCCTGGCGACCACGACGGCCACCTTCGTGCGCCCGCCGACGTCGTAGGAGTAGAGCACCCGGTCCGCCTCCCGACGCTCCACGCGGTAGCCGGCCCGCGGCACCTCCGGGTCGAACATGTCGAAGAAGAGCCGCAGACCGTCCTCGGGCGAGTCACCGCCGTCCCTGTCGCTCCAGCCGTCGGGCCCGGTGCCCCAGTAGATCTCCCCGTCGCACTCCAGCGCGCGGCCGGCCGCGCCCGAGGCGGTGCGCAGTGCCTGCGCGGTGCTCGCGTCGGCCTCCTTCGCGGGGATGTCCAGCGGCCCGCGGTACGGCGTCGCCGGCGGCGTCCCCCCGACCACGACGTCCGGTCCGCTCGCACCGTCGCACCCCAGCGCCGCGGCCGCCACCAGCACCGTCACCGCCGCCAGACCCCTGCGCATGCCCACCCCCGCCGCTCGCCACCGTTGCCGTCCTTCGACGGCGGAGCGGGCCGGAACGTTCACGCTCGCCAAGAGGTTGGGCTGGCACGATTCCACGGGCAATGGGAAATCGTGCCCTTCCCCAGTGGGCACACCCCAGTGAACTGGGTGACCATGAACGATTTGAACCCTCCCCCAACCGCAGAAGGGGGATTCCTGGCTCACGTAGCTTGACCGCTCAGCGAGTGGCCGAGTCTTACACGATCAGCACCAGCCGGGTTGGAACCAGCCCGGTTGACGTGAACATCAAAGAGCAGCACGCGCTTGGTTCTCGCAACGTGCTGAAGCCAAGTCTAACCGAAAGTAGCGGCACCGGAGCCCCGTTCGGTGATCCGCCCGGTGACGAGGTCTTCGGCATGGCGCCCTACCCCTTCGGGCACGGCACGCACGCCGAATACGTGATCGTCCCGGCCCGGGCCCTCGTGCCGAAGCCCGCCGCCGTCGACCACGTCCAGGCCGGCGCGTTGCCGCTGGTGTCCCTGACCGCCTGGCAGGCGCTGGTGGAGAACGCCGACGTCCGGCCGGGACAGCGGGTGCTGATCCACGCGGCGGCCGGCGGGGTCGGGCATGTGGCGGTGCAGATCGCCAAGGCGCGCGGGGCGTACGTGATCGGCACCGCGAGCGCCGGCAAGCACGACTTCCTGCGGGAGATCGGCGTGGACGAGCCGGTCGACTACCGGTCCGTGGACGTCACGGAGGCGGTGCGGGACGTCGACGTCGTGCTCGACACGGTCGGCGGCGACACGTCGGTGGCCTCGCTGCGGGTGCTGCGGCCGGGCGGGACCCTGGTGTCGATCCTGCCGGTGGGCTCGCCGGAGCTGTTCCAGGAGGCCGAGCGGCTGGGCGTACGGGCGGTGCGGATGCTGGTGGACGCCGACCGGGCGGGGATGCGGGCGGTCGCGGAACTGGTGGAGGCGGGCAAGCTGCGCGCGACCGTCGCGGGGACCTTCCCGCTGGCCGATGCCGCCAAGGCGCACGAGCTGGGCGGCACCGGCCGGACCACGGGCAAGCTGGTCCTGGTGGTGGACTGACCCGCGCGGGTCAGAAGGTGAGCACGGGCTTGATCGCCTTGCCCGTGCTCATGTCCCGCACCGCCCGGTCGATGTCGGCGAACGGGTAGGTGCTGATCAGCCGGTGCAGCGGCAGCCGCCCCTCGCGGACCAGCCGGACCAGGGTGGGGATGAAGGCCTGGGTCTCGCTGTCGCCGAGGGTGAGGCCGACGATCCGCTTGCCCGACAGCAACCCGTTGACGTCCAGGGGGACTTCGGTGCCGAAGGGCGGGGCGCCCACGACGACCAGGGTGCCGCGGGCGGCCAGCGCGTCGACGCCCTGGCGCAGGACGCCGACGTTGCCGGTCGTCTCCACGACGCCGTCGGCGCCCGCCCCCTTGGAGATGCGCCGCAGGGCCTCGGGCACGTCCTCCCGGCTCGCGTCGACGGTGTGGGTGCCGCCCACCTCCCTTGCCAGCTCGAGGCGTTCGGCCACCCGGTCGACGGCGACGATCGTGGTGGCGGGGGTGAGCGCGGCGGCCATGACGGCCGACAGGCCGACCGCTCCGGCGCCGAGGACGACGACCGTGCTGCCGGCGGCCGGCTCAAGGACGTTCCACACGGCGCCGACCCCGGTCTGCACCCCGCAGCCGAGCGGGGCGATCGACTCCAGCGGGACGTCCGGGTCGACCTTGACGAGGCTGCGCTCGTCCACCAGCGCCCGTTCGGCGAAGGAGGACTGACCGAAGAAGTGCCCGCCGAGCGGCTCGCCGTCCCGGCTGACGGTGGCGGTGCCGTCGGCGCGCCGGCCGCCGATCAGGTTGAGCGGCAGCCAGGTGGTGCAGTAGGCGGGGTGGCCGCCGTGGCAGTTGCGGCAGGAGCCGCAGGAGGTGAAGGACAGCACGACGTGGTCGCCGGGGGCCACGCCGGTGACGGCGGAGCCCACGGCCTCGACGACGCCGGCGCCCTCGTGGCCCAGCACCCCGGGCAGCGGGAAGGGCAGTCCGCCGCTCGCCACGCTGAGGTCGGTGTGGCACAGACCGGTGGCGACCATGCGGACGAGCGCCTCGTACGGCCCCGGTGCGTCGAGCTGGACGTCGCCGAGGGTGAAGGGGGCGCCGCCGGACTCGACCACGGCGGCTCGGGTGGTGAGGGACATCGTAGGAACTCCTGGTCTGCGGGGCTCAGTCGAGCGAGACGACGACGGACTTGACCTTGGTGTAGGCGGCGAGCGCCTCGGGGCCGTACTCGCGGCCGAAGCCGGACGCCTTGACACCCCCGAAGGGGACGGCGGGGTCGAGCATCGCCCAGTCGTTGACCCAGACGATCCCGGCCTGGAGGCGGGCGGCGACGCGGTGCGCGCGGGCCAGGCTGCCGGTCTGGACGCCCGCGGCGAGGCCGTACGGCGTGGAGTTGGCGAGGGCGACGGCCTCGTCCTCGGAGTCGAAGGGCTGCACGGTGAGGACCGGGCCGAAGATCTCGTCCTGGATCACCCGGGAGTCGTTCGGCAGGTCCGCGACGACGGTCGGCTTGTAGTAGAAGCCACCGCCGAGGTCGAGGCGTTCGCCGCCGCAGACGATCCGGCCGCCCTCCTTGCGGGCGAGGTCGACGTACTCCTCGACCTTGCGCAGGTGCTTCTCCCCCGCCATCGGGCCGACCACGGTGGCGGGGTCGCGCGGGTCGCCGACCGGGACGCCGGGGACGGCCTCGGCGAGGATGCCGAGCAGGGTGGCGTAGACGGGGCGGGCGACGAGGAGCCGGGGGCCGCCCATGCAGAACTGGCCGGTGTTGAAGACGAACGCCTTGATCACCGCGCCGACGGCGTTCTCCAGGTCGGCGTCCTCGAAGACCAGGTGGGCCGCGTTGCCGCCGAGTTCCACGGTGACCGGCTTGAGCGCCTCCCCGGCCGTGCTCGTCACGTGCCGCCCGACGGCGGTGGAGCCGGTGAAGGCGACCTTGTCGACGCCCGGGTGGCGCAGCAGGGCCTCGCCAGCGACCGGCCCGGCGCCGGTGACGACGTTGACCACCCCGTCCGGGACGCCCGCCTCCTTGAACAGGCGGGCCATGCGCAGCGCGCTGAGCGGGGTCTCGTCGGCGGGCTTGTGGACGACCGTGTTTCCGGCGGCGAGGGCCGGGCCGATCTTCGAACCGGCGAGGATGAGCGGGAAGTTGAACGGGGTGATGGCGGCGACCACGCCGATCGCCTCGCGCCGGGTGTAGGCGAGGGCGTTCATCGGTACGTCGCGGACGGCGCCGTCCAGGGAGTGGGCGAGGGCGGCGAAGTGCTCGTAGTCGTTGGCCGCGTTGGTGACGTCGACGGCCCGGGCCAGCGTGATCGGCTTGCCGACGTCCAGGCTCTCCAGGGCGGCTATCTCCTCGGCGTTCTCCCGGATCAGCTCCGCGACGCGGTGCAGCACGCGGCCGCGCTCCCGGCCGCTGAGTCCCGCCCACTCCCCCGCGTCGAAGGTCTCGCGGGCGGCGCGGACGGCGGCGTCGACGTCGGCGGCGCCGGCCTCCGCGACGGTGGTGATCACCTGACCGGTGGCCGGGTCGGTCACCTCCGTCCGGGCCCCGTCGACGGCCTCCCGCCACTGTCCGCCGATGAACAGCTGCCCCGGTCCGGTCTCGAAGGTGGTCGTCATTGCCCACTCCCCAGCGTCGATCGCTTAGCCTTCAACAAACAGGATTCCTGTTGGTCCGCAGTCTCATTACGGACAGGATTCCTGTCAATGGTCTAGGGTGAACGCATGGTCGGTACAAAGACACGCCCCTCGCTGCTGTACATGGTCAAGCAGGTGGAGCTGGTGGTGCGCTCACACCTCGACGAGCTCGTGAAGCCCGCCGGGATCACCGCGCTGCAGTACACGGCCCTGACCGTCCTGGAGCGCCACGACGGCCTGTCGGCGGCCCAGTTGGCACGGGACTCGTTCGTCACCGCCCAGTCGATGGCCGACCTCGTGAGGTCCCTGGAGACGCGCGGCCTGATCCGGCGGGAGCGCAATCCGCGCAACCGGCGGGAGCTGCTGATCCTGCTGACGGACGCCGGGCGCGAACTGCTCGCCGGGGCCGCCGGGCCGGTGCGGGAGCTGGAGGAGCGGATGGTCCGCGAGCTCACCGCGCACCAGGAGGAGCAGTTCCGCCAGGCGCTGAGCAAGGCGTGGCACGCGCTCTCCTAGGCGGGCACCGCTCTCACGTGCCGGTTCCCCGACTGTCGCGCACGCCACAGAAAATGGCGAGCCGAAGCAGCAGACATATGTCAATCGAACATGCTCAAATTCCCTCCATCGAGGGTAACTTGCAGTGCGGGGAACGGAATTGAACCGGCAGGGGTGGGAGGTTGATGTCGACGTGCGCCAGGAACCCCGGCAGGATCCCGCGCCGCTCTCCCGGCACCTGCGCATCCACCAGGACCGCGGCCACACGGTGCTGGAGCTGCGGGGCGAGATCGACATCGCGGCGGCGACGGAGATCGCGCCCCATCTGGACCGGGTGACCGCCCAGGAGAACGGCCGGGTCGTGATCGACCTGCTGCCCGTCGAGTTCTTCGACTGCTCGGGGCTGCGGCTGCTCTACCGGGCGCGCAGCCGGGTGCTGAAGCGCGGCGGGGAGCTCCAGCTGGTCTGCACGCACCCGCTGACCCTGCGGGTGCTCAAGGTGACGGGACTGTCGCGGCTGCTGCCGCCCCGGGCGACGCTGGACGCGGCCCTGGGCCAGCCCGAGGCCACGTCCGGCACCTTATGACACCGTTGCCACTCCGGTTTCCTGCGGGCCTGCGCCCCCAGGAGTCCTACTGCAGGATCTTCGTCACCTGACCGGCGCCGACGGTCCGCCCGCCCTCGCGGATCGCGAACTTCAGGCCCTCCTCCATCGCGATCGGCTGGATCAGCCGGACGCGCACGGTGGTGTTGTCGCCCGGCATCACCATCTCGGTGCCCGGGGGCAGGGTGACGACGCCGGTCACGTCGGTCGTGCGGAAGTAGAACTGGGGACGGTAGTTCTCGAAGAACGGCGTGTGCCGGCCGCCCTCGTCCTTGGACAGGATGTAGGCCCGCGCCTCGAACTCCACGTGCGGGGTGACCGATCCGGGCCTGATGACGACCTGCCCGCGCTCCACGTCGTCCCGCTTGACCCCGCGCAGCAGCAGCCCGACGTTCTCCCCGGCCCGGCCCTCGTCGAGCAGCTTCCTGAACATCTCGACGCCGGTGACCGTGGTCCGCGTCTTGTGCGGATGGATGCCGATGATCTCGACCTCGCTGTTGACCCGCAGCACACCGCGCTCGATCCGGCCGGTGACGACGGTCCCGCGGCCGGTGATGGTGAAGACGTCCTCGATGGGCATCAGGAACGGCCGGTCCACGTCCCGCACCGGCTCGGGCACGAACCGGTCGACGGCGTCGAGGAGTTCGAGGAGGGCCGCGGTCCACTGCGGGTCGCCCTCCAGGGCCCTGAGCGCGGAGACCCGGACCACCGGGACGTCGTCGCCGGGGAACTCGTACTCGGTGAGCAGTTCGCGCACCTCCAGCTCCACCAGTTCCAGGATCTCCTCGTCGTCGACCATGTCGGTCTTGTTGAGCGCGACGACGATGTACGGCACCCCCACCTGGCGGGCCAGCAGCACGTGTTCCTTGGTCTGCGGCATCGGCCCGTCGGTGGCGGCCACCACCAGGATCGCCCCGTCCATCTGGGCGGCTCCGGTGATCATGTTCTTGATGTAGTCGGCGTGGCCGGGGCAGTCGACGTGCGCGTAGTGCCGGCGTTCGGTCTGGTACTCGACGTGCGCGATGGAGATGGTGATGCCGCGCTGCCGCTCCTCGGGCGCCTTGTCGATCTGGTCGAACGGCGTGAAGGGGTTGAGCTGGGGGAACTTGTCGTGCAGCACCTTGGTGACGGCCGCGGTGAGTGTCGTCTTGCCGTGGTCGATGTGCCCGATGGTGCCGATGTTCACATGTGGTTTCGTCCGCTCGAACCTGGCCTTCGCCACGGGGGGCCTCCTGATCGCGTCGGTGCCGCCGAGCGCGGTTCAGCGCTACAACTCCTCCTTCCTGTCTAGAGGTTGCGCGGCTCGTCGAACAGGGCGCTCACGGACTCACCGTTGTGAATACGGCGTACGGCCTCCGCGAGGGCCGGGGCGATGGACAGGATCCGCAGCTTGTCGGTGTGCTCCTCGACGGGCACCGGCACGGTGTTGGTGCAGACGATCTCCAGCACGTCGGGCTGCTCGCTCAGCCGCTTGAGCGCCCCGGCCGCGAACAGCCCGTGCGTACAGGCGATCCGGATCGACCGCGGCGGCCCCAGCTCCCTGATTCTTTCCAGGAGTTCGACGACCGTGCTGCCCTTGGCGATCTCGTCGTCGAGCACGATGACGTCCCGGTCGGCCACCTCGCCGATCACCGAGCTGATGGTGACCCGGTCGTCCGGGTAGCGTTGCTTGGCGCCGGCCGCCACCTGGGCTCCGATCAGCCGGGCGAAGGCGGCGGCCTCCTTGGCGTTGCCGAGGTCGGGCGAGACGACGGTGGTGCGCGACAGGTCGTACCGCCGGAAGTGCGCCGCCAGCTCGCGCAGCGCGTGCAGGTGGTCGACCGGTACCGAGAAGAAGCCGTGCACCTGCGGGGCGTGCAGGGTCATGGCGAGGACCCGGCTCGCGCCGGCGGCCACCAGCAGGTCGGCGACCAGGCGGCCGCCCAGCGAGATGCGCGGGGCGTCCTTCTTGTCGGAGCGGGCGTAGGAGTAGTGCGGCATCACGACGGTGATCCGGCCCGCGGAGGCACCGCGGGCCGCGTCGCACATGAGCAGCAGCTCCACCAGGTGCTCCTGCACCGGGCGGACCAGCGGCTGGATCAGGAAGACGTCCCGCTCCCGGCAGTTGGCCTGGAGCTGCACCTCCAGGCAGTCGTTGGCGAACCGGCTGACCCGCGTCGGGCTGAGCGGCACCCCGAGGTGCGCGCAGACCTCCTCGGCCAGCTCGGGGTGGGCGCTCCCGCTGAAGACGGCGATGTCTCGCACGATCCGCTCCTCGCATGATCAGTACGGGCTACGGGCTCATGCTACGGACCGTGCCGCTCTCACCACGGCACGGGTGTGCCGTCCCAGGAGAAGAACCCGCCGCTGGGGCCGTCGTCGGGCAGCAGCGCCAGTCGTACGGCACCCCGCGCACCCTCGGCAGGATCGCCGCCCCCGGCGGCCGCACCGGGCACCAGGTCGGTGGCCCGCCGTCCCGGGGCCAGGGCGTTCACCTTGAATCCGGCCTCGGCCAGCTCCTGGGCGTACAGGACGGTCAGCGCGTTCAGCGCGGCCTTGGACGAGCGGTAGGCGGCGGACCTGGGGACGCCCTCGGCGAACTGCGGATTGGGCCGGGTACTCCAGGCGAGGGACGCGGTACCGCTGCTGACGTTCACCACGCGCGGGTGGGCGGAGCGGCGCAGGGCGGGCAGGAAGGCGTTGGTGACCGCGGCGACGCCGAAGACGTTGGCCTCGTACGTCCGCCGGAAGTCCGCGACGCCGGTCTCCGAGGGGGTGCCGGTCACCGGCTGGACACCGGCGTTGTTGACCAGGACGTCGAGGCGGTCGACTCCGGCGGCGGCCCGCTCGACGCTGCCGGGGTCCGTGACGTCGAGGACCAGGAGCCGTGCGTTCGCGCCGATATCTCCGCCACGGCCCGCGCGCCGCGCTCGGCATCCCGGGACCCGACGTGGACGCGGAAGCCCTCCTCGGCCAGCAGCCTGGCGATGTGGAAGCCGATGCCCTTGTTGGCACCGGTGACGAGTGCTGTGCGATCGTTCATGTCAGCCACGGTCCCCCGGCCGCGTCCGCCCTGCCAGGGACCACCTGTACCAGGCGGACCGAGGAGAGGACGCCGGCATGGCGAGGCAGGAACTGGCCCGCTTCCTGCGCGAGCGCCGCGCGGGACTGCACCCGCAGACGGTGGGCCTGCCGCCGGGCACCGACCGCCGCACCCCCGGGCTGCGCCGCGAGGAGGTAGCCGAGCTCGCGCACATGAGCGTCGACTACTACATCCGCCTGGAGCAGGCCCGCGGCCCCCGCCCCTCCCCACGCGTCCTGGACGCCCTGGCCGGGGCACTGCGGCTGGCCCCCGCCGAGCGCAGCCACCTCTTCCACCTGGCCGGCTCGGCCGCGCCGCCACCCGGCGGCACGGCGGTACGGCGGGTACGACCGCACGTGGCCCGCCTGCTGGAACGGCTCCCCGACACCGCCGCGATCGTCACCGACGCGGCCTACGGCCTGGTGGCCTGGAACCCTCTCGCCCAGCTGCTGCTCGGCGGCGATCTCGGCCTCGGCACGACCAACCTGGCCCGCCGGCGCTTCCTCGGCCAGGGGCGGATGTACGAGAGCTCCCGTGCCGAGGAGACCGGGCACATCGTGGTGGCCCGGTTGCGGCGGGCCGCCGAGCGGTATCCGCACGACGCTCAGCTCAGCGCCCTGCTGGAGGAGTTGCGGGCGGGCAGCGAGGACTTCCGGCGGATCTGGGCGGCCCATCCGGTGCACGCCCCCGGACACCGCACCAAGCTCCTCGACCATCCGGAGCTGGGGCGGCTGCGGCTGAACTGCGACGTCCTGCTGGTGCCGGAGGACGACCAGGAGGTCGTCCTCGTCACCGCGGACCCGGGTTCGCCGTCGGCGCGCCGGATCGCGGAGCTGGCCGCACGGTCCTGACCGGCCGTCCGGGCGAGCGGTGGCCGGTGGCCGGTGGCCGGTGGCCGCCGGGACTGTCACGCCGCCGCGTGTATCAGTCCTGCCTCAGCTGTCTCAATCGGCCAACAAGACGGTCTGGCAGGGCTTTTGGCGGGCATGCGTGTCGTTGGAAAGGAGGACCGTCACATGGCGAGTTCCACCAAGGAGAGCAAGGCGAGCGCCACACAGGACGCTCCCGTCACGGCCCGGACCCGGCGTATGCCCGGCTGGGCGAAGCTGGTCACCGCGCTGGTGCTGGTGCTCGTGGTGCTGTTCGCCGGGATCAAACTGGCGGTGCTGCCCGGGATCAAGGACCTGTTCGGCACGGAGACCCGCGACAACACCGGCCCGGCGCTGCTCAAGTCCATCCAGGACATGAGCCGTTACGACGCGGCCTCCGGCAACTTCCAGGTCGTCGTGGACCTGGAGAAGGACGCCAAGTACCTGCCCAGCGCGATCCGCGGCACCCGCACCCTGTACGTCGGGGCGGGCACGGTCGACGCCTATGTCGACCTCGGCGGGATCGCGCAGAAGGACGTGACGGTCAACGGCGACCGTACCGAGGCCACCATCCGGCTGCCGCACGCCCAGCTGGGCAAGGCGACGCTGGACCCCGACCACTCCTACGCCGTGTCCAAGCAGCGCGGCCTGCTCGACCGGCTCGGCGACCTGTTCTCCGACAACCCCAACGGTGAGCAGGCGGTGCAGAAGCTGGCCGTGAAGCACATCGACACAGCGGCCAAGGACAGCGGGCTGACCACCCGGGCCGAGACCAACACCACCGACATGCTGGAGGGGCTGCTGCACTCCCTCGGATTCACGGAGGTGCACGTGTCGTACGGGACGATCTGATCGACGCCGTGTGATCAGCCGCCCAGCACCGCGGGCAGGGCCAGCGCGCCCAGTGCCGCGGTGCCGACCAGCAGCCAGGCCACGTAGTCCCCGATGTGCCCGGACTGCAGGCGGCGCAGCGGCAGCGCCCGGTCCGGGGCGGACAGCAGGCCGGGGCGGACGATCGCGACGGCGGCGAGGCCCACGGCCAGGAGGGTGGAGAGACAGCCCAGCAGGACCCCGGCCGTCGTCCAGTGGACGGCGGCCGGGGTCCCGCCCGTGCCGGCCGCGGCGAGGGCACGGGACAGCATCTCGGGTAGGCCGGGAGCGACACCGACGGCGAGGGCGCCGGCCAGCAGGACCGCGGGGACGAGGGTCATGGTGGCCGGGATGCGGTCCAGCCTGCCCTCCGTCTCGGGCTCCTCGTCGGCCCCGGTGGTCTCGTAGGCGGCGCCCTTGGGCGGCGGGTCACCGAGGCCGAGGAAGACCCGGGCGCCGACCCGCAGCACCGCGCCCGCCGTCACCGCCGACGCGAGGACGAACAGCACCGTGAGCGGTCCGCCCACCGCTTCCTCGGAGACCGCCTTGCCGATGCCGGTGCCGAACGGCGGCAGGCCGGCCAGGGCCAGCCCGCCGACGCCGAACAGGACGCCCTCCGTGCGCAGATCGCGGCCCCTCCCGTGCAGCGCACGTTCGTCGACGTTGCCGTAGCGGTCCAGCAGGATGCCCGTGCACGCGAACAGGGCGGCCTTCACGCCCGCGTGCCCGAGGATGTAGAGCGCGGCCCCGTCGTCGCCCTCCGGGGTGAGGACGCCCAGGGCGACGAGGAACAGCCCGGTGTGGGCGACGGTGGAGTTGGCCAGCAGCCGTTTGATGTGCCGCTGGTGCCAGCACATCACCGCGCCGACCACGGCCGTGAGCACGCCGAGGACGACGAGGGCCCGTTCCAGGTCGGCCGCCGGGATGCCGCCGGGGCCGGCGAAGACCGTGCCGTACACCCGCCACACGCCGTACGCGCCCAGTTCCACCATGACCCCGGAGAGCAGCATGCACACCGGGGTGGGGGCGACGGCGTGGGCGTCGGGGAGCCAGAGGTGGAAGGGGGCGGCGGCGGCCTTTACCAGCAGCGCGGTGAGCACCAGCACGAACGCGGCGAGGACCAGCGCGTCGGGGCGGCCGTGCGCGTCCAGGCCGCGGCCGATCTTCGACATGGCCAGTTCGCCGGTGCGGGCGTACAGCAGTCCGATGCCCGTCAGCATCGCGTACGCGCCGAGGGAGTTGACCACGCCGAAGGTCAGCGCGCCCTGCACCGCCTTCGCCTCGTCGATGCGGTAGCCGGTCAGCGCGTAGGCGACCACGCTCATCAGCTCGAAGAACACGAACATGTTGAACAGGTCGCCGGCGATGGCGAACCCGCACATGCCGGCCTGGAAGGCCAGCATCAGCGCCGGGTAGGAGCCGGCGTGGCCGCGTGGCGGCTCCTCGAAGTAGTGCCAGGAGTACACCAGGGCGGCGAGCGTCAGCAGGGAGACGAGCGTGGCCATGCCGAGGGCCGGTCCGTCCCCGACCACCAGGATCCCGACGCTCTCCCCGTGGACCGGCCGCCAGCCGCCCACCCACTCGGTCATCGGGGGCGAGGAGTTCAGGAGCAGGACCAGGGCGAGGGCGCAGGTGCCCGCACAGACCGCGCAGGCGAAGCTCTCGGCGACGACCCTGGGCAGCCGGCGGCCGGCGGCCACCAGCAGGGTGGCGCCGAGCAGGGGACCGGCCGCGAGCAGCGGGAGCAGGTGGTGCATCAGCCGCGCAGCTCCGTCAGTTCGTCGGGGTCGACCGTGCCGTGCCGCTTGGCGATCTGCAGGACGAGCGCGAGCAGCAGCGCGGTGACGGTCGCGCCCACCACCACGTCGGTGAGGGCGAGGGCCTGCACG
This sequence comes from Streptomyces sp., assembly GCF_019510245.1. GTDB lineage: Bacteria > Actinomycetota > Actinomycetes > Streptomycetales > Streptomycetaceae > Streptomyces. The sequence goes on from NZ_JAEKKT010000117.1 coordinate 161,077, forward strand.
ACCGGGTCGACCAGCGGCCGGGCGCCGGGCTCGAGGTCGGAGAAGACGGGTGCGGTGCCGCCGTCGCGATAGCCGACGGCGAGCAGCAGGACGTACGTCGACGACTGGACGACGGCCAGACAGCCGACGGCGTGGATCAGGTTCCGGCTGGTGGCGAGGCCGTAGCAGCCGGCCAGGAAGATCCAGACGGCGACCAGGTAGGGGAAGACGTGCATCACGGAGTGCGTCACTGCGGGCTCAACTCCCGTTCTCCTCCTCGATCTCGACGGCCTGGTCGAGGAAACGGGCGAGCAGCACCACGACCGCGCTCGCCACCTCCATGCCGATGGCCGCGTTCAGCAGGGGGACCGTGCCGCCGGAGGACAGCGTGTTGAAAGTGCCGTACGGCAGCAGCGTGTTGGCCAGGAAGGCGGTGCCCGCCAGCACCCCGGCGAGGCCGAGGACCAGGTAGGAGCAGGCCGCGAGGGAGTCGGTGACCTCGAAGACGCCGATGGGGCGGACGCGTTCGAGGGCGCCGTAGTCGGCGCCGAGGTACAGCAGGTGCAGCGCGGTCGCGGCGACGACCCCGCCCTGGAAGCCGCCGCCGGGGCTGAGCTGGCCGTGCGCGATGACGTACAGGCCGGTGACCAGGGCGACGGGCAGCATCAGCAGGGCGTACCGCCGGACCGGCAGGGCCACTTCGGTGGGCTCCGGGCGGTCCCGCTGTTCGTCCCGGTTCTGGCGCAGCAGGACCACGCAGCCGAGGACGGCGGCGAAGAGGATGCTCATCTCGCCGAGGGTGTCGTAGGCCCGCTGGTCGAAGTTGACGGAGGAGATGACGTTGGCGGTGTGCCGGGCGAGGGAGGCGCGCACGGCACGGTCGCCGTAGGGGTGGCGGGTGCCGCCGAAGCCGGGCAGGTCGAAGCAGGCGGCGACCAGGAGCGCCGCCAGGCCCGCGCCGCCAATGGCCAGCACCCAGAGCCGGAAGGAGCGGCTCACTTCTCGCCTCCCTTCCCGCGCCGCCGCACCTTGCGCACCGACAGCATGATGAGCAGCGGGGTCAGGGCGGAGCCGACGGCGAGCTGGGAGAGGCCGACGTCGGGGGCCTGGAGCACGGTGAACACGACGCCGAGGAACAGGCCGAGCAGGGACAGCACCAGGGCCTGGCGGGCCGGGTCCCGGACCGCCACGGCCACGGTCGCGGCTCCCGCGGTGAGCAGCAGGGCCACGACGATCACCGCGTCAGCCACCGCGCACCCCCCGGAAGCCGCCGGACAGCGCCCGGGAGGCGACCACGTTCCCGCCGGTCAGCAACGCCCCGATCACCAGGAGTTTGACCATCGCCCGGCCCGGCCCGGTCGCCACGCACAGGGCGACCACGACGGCCGCGTCCACCCCGACCGTCGTCCAGGTCAGGCCCCAGGCGGCGGCCCGGCCGTCCGTCAGGTCGTCGGCGAGCAGCCGGGCGAAGACGAGGGTGCCGACGGGGCCCAGCACGGCCAGCAGCAGGCCGAGGTCGACGTAGGACGTACGGTCGTAGCCCTGGGCGAGCAGCAGCAGGCTCGCGCAGACCACCGAGGTGGAGAGGTTCTGGGCGACCACGCGGCGGCTCAGCGGGCCGGTGGCCACGCCCCACAGGGCGGTGCCCGCGCCCCCCGCCAGCAGCACGGTCGCCGCCAGGATCCAGCCGTTCACCGCCAGTTCACCGCCCGCCGGCCGGCCCGCGCCACCAGCGCCCCGATCGCCGCCACGCTCGCGCCGACGATCCGCTCCAGGGTGTCGACGCTGCTGATGAACACCAGCCAGAGCAGGGCGAGAACGGCCCACCAGGCCAGCAGTTCGGCCGCGGCGCCGAGCGCCGTGCGCCTGGTCATACGCCGCCTCCTCGGTCGCCGTGCGGCGCGATGTCCGATTCGCCGCTTCTTTGCCGCTTGTGCATCCAAGCATCGCGACCGTCGCCGGGAGCGGCGGCACGCGGGAACGCACCCGGAGTGCCCAGGGGGCGCACCCGGAAACCAGCGGTCTGCTCCGGCCGACCTCCGGGCCACGGCATCGCCCGGCGTTTCGGGGGTAACTGGCTCATCACGCCGCAAGGTTGGAGAGTGGAGGACTCAATGGCCAGCGCCGCCTCGCGCCTGCGCATCACCAAAGGCGAGACCACCGAGGAGACGAAGAAGAACGGGGACACCGGCACGAGGGCGAGGCTGTTCAGCAGGGCCGCACGCGTCGTCGGCGTCCGCGGCGACCAGCCGGGCACCGCCACGAAGGGGGGCTCCACCAAGCCGGCGGACGCCGGGAAGAAGGGCACCCTCGGCAGGGTGCGCCGCTCCGGCACCCCGAGCGATACCGCCGGACCGAGCGGCACGGCCAAGTCGGCGGATGCCAGGAAGACGGGCTTCCTCGGCAGGTTGCGCGGCTCCGGCACCGCGGGCGGTGCCGCCGCTCCGGGCGGCACGGCCGAGCCCGCGGATGCCGGGAGGACGGGCTTCCTCGGCAGGTTGCGCGGCTTTGGCGCGGCAGGCGGGACGGCCACCGCGCGCAGGGCGGGCGGCACGGCGGAGCCGGCCGCCGGGAAGACGCGCATCGGCAGGAAGGGCGCAGCGGGCGAGGCGGACACCTCCGCCGCCCGGACCGGCACGGAGCGTCGCCCGCTCCCCCTGCCCCTGCGGTTGCTGGCCATGGCCTGCGCCTTCGCCGCGATGGTGGCCTTCGCCGTCGTGCTGGCCGATCTGACCCTTGATCCGTCCCCGGCCTCCGTGTCGATCGCCCACACCAACCTGCATCCCGGCGCCACCCTGAAGCTCTATCTGGACCAGCCCGGGTTCCGTGACGCCGTGAAGCAGATCGGCGGAAACATCCTGCTCGGTGCCCCGTTCGGCATCCTCGTGCCGGTCCTCGCACCCGGCGCCCGGGGCGTGCTGCGGGTGCTGCTGCTGACCGCGATCGTGATGCTGCTGGTGGAGATGGCGCAGGGCGCGCTGGTCACCGGCCGGGCGTTCGACGTGGACGACGTCATCCTCAACACCACGGGGGCGCTGGTCGGTTGGCTGCTGCTGGGCCGCCGGCTCGGCCGCGCGGTGCACGCCCGCAAGCGCAAGGCGTGACCCGGCGGGACGGCCGGGTCCGGCTCGCCCGGCGGGCGCCGGCGGGCCGTGGGTGGTTGCTCGCGCAGTTCCCCGCGCCCCGCGCAGTTCCCCGCGCCCCCTGAAGGGGCGCGGGGAAAGTGCGGCCGGCCCCCACCGGCCCGCATCTGTACGGCGCACGGCGAGGCCGTCCCGCCCTTTCGCACACTGGTCCGTACCACGCTCTTGACGCCGACTTATCTCACTTCTTAAATCAAGAGGCGACGCCTTCACCCCCCACCCCGGTCGGCTGCCTCCCCGCGCCCGGCCGCCGACGGAAGGAAGAGCCGTGGCCTCCCCACGATCGCTCCGCAGATGTCTCTTCGCAGCGCTCTCCGCGGCCCTGGTCGCGACGGCCGCGGTCGGGCCCGCGCGGGCCGCGTCCGCGTCCGCCGGCGCGAGCGCGGCCGCCGTGACCTTCTCCGACACCTTCGACGGGGCCGCCGGTTCGCCGGTCGACTCCTCGAAGTGGACGCTGGAGACCGGCGACAACGTCAACAACCACGAGCGTGAGTACTACACCTCGGGCACCAACAACGCGGCCCTCGACGGCCAGGGGCACCTGGTCATCACGGCCAGGAAGGAGAACCCCGCCAACTACCAGTGCTGGTACGGCACCTGCCAGTACACCTCGGCGCGACTGAACACCTCCGGGAAGTTCAGCGCCCAGTACGGGCACGTCGAGGCCCGCATGAAGATCCCGCGCGGGCAGGGCATGTGGCCGGCGTTCTGGATGCTCGGCACCGACATCGGGTCGGTCGGCTGGCCGAACTCCGGCGAGATCGACGTGATGGAGAACGTCGGTTTCGAGCCCTCGACCGTGCACGGCACCATCCACGGCCCCGGCTACTCCGGCTCCAACGGGATAGGCGCCGGCTACTCGCTGCCGAACGGACAGGCCTTCGCGGACGCCTTCCACACGTTCGCCGTCGACTGGGCACCCAACTCGATCAAGTGGTCGGTCGACGGCACCGTCTACGAGACCCGTACCCCCGCCGACGTGGGCGGCAACACCTGGGCGTTCAACAAGCCGTTCTTCCTGATCCTGAACCTGGCCGTGGGCGGCTACTGGCCGGGCGACCCGGACGGCTCGACCGCCTTCCCGGCGCAGCTGGTCGTGGACTCGGTGTCGGTGACGACCAGTGACAGCGCGGCCGGGGTCGCGATCAAGGGCCTGGCCGGCAAGTGCGTGGACGTGGCCGGGGCGAATCCCGCCAACGGCACGCCCGTGCAGCTCTACGACTGCAACGGCACCGCCGCCCAGCAGTGGACGGTCGCCAGCGACGGCACCGTCCGCGCGCTCGGCAAGTGCCTGGACGTCACCGGCGGCGGCACGGCGGACGGCACGGCCGTCCAGCTCTACGACTGCAACGGCACCGCCGCCCAGCAATGGGCCGTCTCCTCGGCGCACGACATCGTGAACCCACAGGCGAACAAGTGCCTGGACGTCACCGGCAACAACTCGGCCAACGGCACCCGGCTGCAGATCTGGACCTGCACGGGCGCCGCCAACCAGAAGTGGACGGTCGGCTGAGCGCAGTGCTCGCCCCTAGCGGCGCGACGGGCGGGGCATCCAGGTGAACTTGTCCCCGCCCACCCAGCAGACCACGGCCGGGTCGTCCAGGTCGTGGACCTTGATGCCGTGGGACGCGGCGACCTCCAGCACATCCGTGATGGTGCGCGCCTGGCAGACCACCTCACCGTCGATCTCCACGATGCGGAAGGGCGGGGTGCCGGGCTTGCCGGTCATGACCCCGAGCACCAGGATCCGCGGCTGGGAGATGAACGGGCTCGCTATCTCGGTCATGCAATCGAGGGTAGATCTCCCCGGGCGGAAGTGACCGGCCTGAGTCACCCTGACGGTGGAGGTGGCCATGGACCCCGTCGAGGCACTGGAACGCATCGCCTTCCTGCTGGAACGGTCGCTGGCGCCCACGTACCGGGTCCGCGCCTTCCGCACCGCCGCAAGAGCCCTGGCCGCCCTGCCCGCCGACGAGGTGGCCGCGCGGGCCCGGGCCGGGACCCTGGAGTCGCTGCGCGGCGTGGGCCCGAAAACGGCCCAGGTGGTCCACGAATCGCTGGCCGGAGATTTGCCCGGATATTTGCGCAGGCTTGAGGAAGAGACGGCCGAACCCGCCACCGGTCCCGGTTCCGGGCTGCGGGCGCTGCTGCGCGGGGACTGCCATCTGCACTCGGACTGGTCCGACGGCGGCAGCCCCATCGAGGAGATGGGCCGGACCGCGGCGGCCCTCGGACACGACTGGGCGGTGCTCACCGACCACTCCCCGAGGCTCACCGTGGCACGCGGGCTCTCCCCGGAGCGGCTGCGCGAGCAGCTGGACGTGGTGGCCCGGCTCAACGCCCCCTGGGCGCCGTTCCGGCTGCTCACCGGCATCGAGTGCGACATCCTGGAGGACGGTTCGCTGGACCAGGAGCCGGAGTTGCTGGAACGGCTCGACGTGGTCGTCGTCTCGGTCCACTCCAAGCTGCGGATGGACGCCCGCTCGATGACCCGGCGCATGGTGACGGCCGTCCGCGATCCGCACGCCGACGTCCTCGGCCACTGCACGGGCCGCCTGGTCACCGGGCGGGGGCGGCCGGAGTCCGAGTTCGACGCGGACGACGTGTTCGCGGCCTGCGCCGAGTCCGGTACGGCCGTGGAGATCAACAGCCGCCCGGAGCGGCTCGACCCGCCCCGCCGGCTGCTGCGCCGGGCCGTGGACGCCGGGGTGCTGTTCTCGATCGACACCGACGCCCACGCTCCCGGCCAGCTGGACTGGCAGATCCTCGGCTGCGCGCGGGCCGAGGAGTGCGCGGTGCCCGCCGACCGGGTGGTGACCACCTGGTCCGCGCGGGAGCTGCTGGCCTGGACCGGCGAGGGACGGGTTCCGGCGCGCGTGACCGGCGCCTGACGCGGTACCCGGTGAGCCGGAGCCGAACCACAGGAAGGGGCGCCGAGCGATGGACCGGGCTGCCGTGTTCGACGTCGACGGGACCCTCGTCGACACCAACCACCTGCACGTCACGACCTGGTGGGAGGCCTTCAGACAGGCCGGTCACCAGGTCACCATGAACGCCGTGCACCACTCCGTCGGGCTCGGCTCCGGCGACCTGATCGCCCATCTCCTCGGCGAGGACCGCGACCGGAGCCAGGACGACGAGCTCAGCGCCGCGCACACCGCGCTCTACGGGCAGTACTTCGACCGGCTCGCACCGCTGCCGGGCGCCGGCGAGCTGCTGCGGCGCCTGCACCGGGACGGCTGGCGGGTGGTGCTGGCCACCTCGGCGAGCGGCCCCGAGCTGGCCGCGCTGCGCCGCGCGATCGACGCCGACGACACGATCGCCGCCACCGCGAGCGCCGACGACGTGACCCGGGGCAAACCGGCGCCGGAGCCCGTGGAACACGCCCTGGAGCTGGCCGGGGTGCCGGCGGACCGCGCGGTGTTCGTGGGGGACACGGTGTGGGACATGCGGGCGGGCACCAAGGCCGGCGTGCGCTGCGTCGGGGTGCTGTGCGGCGGGATCCCCCGCTCGGACCTGGTGGCCGCCGGGGCGGAGGAGATCTACGCCGACCCCGCCGACCTGCTCGGCTCGCTGGCGGACAGCCCGTTCTCCGGCGGGTGACGCGCATCACGTACCGGTGCGGAACAGCCGGGGGAGGTTGTCCGTTGAACCGGCCGTGGGTGCGGATGGGACAGTGTCCCCGGGCCTCACCTTTTGCCCACAGGGACGATCGTTCGGCTGAAGCCCTGTGGAGCCTTTCGCCGAGAGGCGACCGCCATCCGTGCCCACCACCTGGCCGCCCCGGCCGCGAATCCCCCGTCGCGGCCGGGGCTTTCCCCTGTTCGGGGCCGCTCCGGGCGCCCGGGAACACGCGCTTGACTTCGAGCGCACTCCAATTCGTAGCGTTTCGGTCATGAGCGCTACGACACCTCAGCACAAGATCGGTTCCGGCTTCGGCGCGGACAGCACGGCCGACGAGGTCCTGGCCGGACTCGACCTCGGCGGCCGGCTCGCGATCGTCACCGGCGGTTACTCCGGCATCGGACTGGAGACCACCAGGGCCCTCACCAAGGCAGGCGCCCAGGTCGTCGTCCCCGCACGGCGCGTCGAAGCCGGCCGCGAGGCGCTGGCCGGCCTCGACGGGGTCGAGGTGGACGAACTGGACCTCGGTGACCTGGAGAGCGTGCGCGGTTTCGCGGAGCGGTTCCTGGCCTCCGGGCGAACCGTCGACTTCATGATCGACAGCGCGGGGATCATGGCCTGCCCGGAGACCCGGGTCGGGCCGGGCTGGGAGGCCCAGTTCGCCACCAACCACCTCGGGCACTTCGCCCTCGTCAACCGGCTCTGGCCGGCCCTCCAGCCCGGCGGCGCCCGGGTCGTGTCGGTCTCCTCGCGCGCCCACCACTTCTCCGGCATGCGCTGGGACGACGTCCAGTGGCGGCACGGTTACGACAAGTGGCAGGCCTACGGCCAGGCCAAGACCGCGAACGTACTGTTCGCCGTGCACCTCGACCGGCTGGGCCGGGACTCGGGCGTGCGGGCCTTCGCCCTGCACCCCGGCGGCATCATGACACCGCTCCAGCGGCACATCCCCCTCGCGGAGAAGATCGAGCGCGGCTGGGTGGACGAGCAGGGCAACCCGCTGGAGGTCGCGGGCCTGAAGACGCCCGAGCAGGGTGCGGCCACCCAGACCTGGGCGGCCACCTCCCCGCAGCTGGCGGACCTCGGCGGGGTGTACCTGGAGGACTGCGACATCGCCGAACCCGCCGTGGAGGGCGAGCCGACCGGCGTGAAGGCCTGGGCCGTCGACCCGGAACAGGCCGCCCGGCTGTGGGACCTGTCGGCGGAGCTGACGGGCGTGAACGCGTTCGCCTGAGGGCGCGTGAACCCGCAACGCCGCCCCGGCAGGGCCTCAGGAGTCGCCGGCCGAAGTCCACGCGCTGCGGACGGAGGTGCCGGCGAAGAACCCGACGCGTACCCCCGTCACTTGCGTACCTCGGTTCCGGTGGCCGCGGTGATGCCGGCCCGCCTGCGGTACTCGGCGACCAGCCAGGGCAGGTCGGGGCCGCGGGGGCGGCGGCCGGCCAGGATGTCGGCGGTAAGCGCCTTGTCCTCCTGGAGTGGGCGTGGGGTCGAGGGTGATGGCCACCAGTTCGTTGGCCGCGTCGCCGGTCGCGACTCCGTTGGGCCCCCAGTGGAAGGGCAGGCCGATCTGGTGGACGGTGCGGCCCTGCACGCGCAGCGGCCGGATCCGCTCCGTCACCAGGACCCGTGCCTCGACGGGTTGCGGGCGGTGACGATGGTGGCCCAGCCGCCGTTCTCCAGGCCGCGTTCCGTGAGCTGGCGGCGGACGGGCCAGGAGCGGAACCGGTCGGCGAGCGTCATGCGCCTTCCTCCCGCCCCTCAGGCCGTCGGCTCGTCGGGCACCGGTTTCTCGGGGTGCGCCGACCCCGAACGCGGTGTGCCGTGCGGCCCCGCGCCGGCCTCGTCGAGGTCGGGGAGGTCGTCGTCGCGGCGGACCTCGGGCCGTCCGCTCTCCGCCGCCTCCCACGGGTCCTGACCGGACCCTGCCTGCTGGTCCGGCAGGTCCCGGGGGACCGGCTTGCCGTCCTGCTTCTCGCCCACGGCGTACTCCCTCGCGTCGTTCCGAGGCCTCGTTCCGGGCGTCGGGCGAGTACCTCGGCGACACCGCGCGAAACGCGGAGCCGACGCGAGGACCGGAGGGCGGCGCGTGGGTCAGCGCGGGCTGCGTTCCTCCAGGGCCGCGCGCCAGGCGGGGAGCCGGTTCTCGGTCGCCGGTTCGGCACGGCGGCCGCCGCGGCTGAAGAAGTCGGCGAGGGGCAGGATGGCGGCGCCGACGGTGACCGCGTCCGGGCCGAGCCGGCCGAGGTCGATGGTGACCTGCTCGGCGGGGTGCCGCAGCGCGTACGTGGTCGCGTACCGCCGTACGGCCGGCAGGAAGCGGGCGCCGAGCTGGAGGCCGGCCCAGCCGCCGATCAGGATCCGCTCGGGCTGGAAGAGGTTGATCAGGTCGGAGAGGCCGGCGCCCAGGTACTCGGCGGTCTCCTCCAGCACGGCGAGCGCGACCGGGTCCGGCTCGGTGCCCTCGGCGGGGTAGGCGGCGGCGAGCATCGCGGTGAGGGCGGACTCCTCGTCGAGGCCCTCGGCCGGCCGGCCGCCCTCCTCGCGCCAGCGGGCGAGCAGCGACTCGGCACCGGCGTACGCCTCCAGGCAGCCGAGCGCGCCGCAGCGGCAGCGGCGGCCCCGCACCCGTACGGTCAGATGGCCCCATTCGACCGCCCGGCCGTTCTCCACGTCCGGGGTGACCAGGCAGGCGCCGACGCCGGAGCCGAAGAGCACCACGACCGCGTTGTCCGCGCCACGCCCGGCGCCGAACCACATCTCGGCCTGGCCCAGGGTCTTGGCGCCGTTGTCGATGAAGTACCGCACGGATTCCGGGAGCCGGCAGCCGGTGCGCAGCAGCTCCTCCAGGGGGACGGCGTCCCAGCCGATGGTCTGGCCGTGTACGAGGGCGCCCCGGTCCTCGGTGTGCTCGATGATGCCGGGAACGCCGACGCCGACGCCGAGGAGCAGTTCGGGCGAGGCGCCCTCGGTGGCGAGGACCTCGTCGATGCCGTCCCGGATGTGGCCGACGATCACCTCGACGTCGTAGCCCTGTTGCTCCAGGGGGCGCTCGACGCGGGCCAGTTCGGTGAGGTTGAGGTCGAACAGCTCGACCCGGACCCGGGTCTCGCCGACGTCCACGCCGATCATGTGACCGCTGTGCGGCGCGACGCGCAGCAGGGTGCGGGGGCGGCCGCCGTCGGAGTCGACGCTGCCGGCCTCCTCGACCAGGCCGTCGGCGACCAGGTCGGCGACCACGTTGCTCACCGAGCCGGAGCTCAGGCCCGTGGCCGGGCCCAGCTCGAAGCGGCTGAGGGGGCCGTCGAAGTAGAGCCGCTGCAGTACGGCCGTGCGGTTGGCCCTTCTGAGGTCGCGTACCGTGCGCCCGTTCCGCCCCGCCATGTGGCTCCCTTCACGAACCCTGCCCGACCTGCAACATACTCCTTCGGGAGGGCGGAAGCGATATTTTCCCAACCCTTAGTTCACGCTGTGAGTGAAGGGGTCTGGAGAACGGGGTGCACCGCAGGGGTGCGGGGGGTGCGGGCTGCGGGTGCGTCATGGTCGCCCGCGCAGCTCCCGCGCTCCTGCCGGAGCGCTCCACCCTGCGGCACCCGTCGGCTCGCCGCGTAGACATCCTCCACGCAACGGCCGTCCACCACCAGGGAGTCAGCCGATCGTCCGCGTTCCCGCCGGGATTGCGGTCCTGGAACATCCTACGGAACGCCACGCGCGCCCCGGTGAACGGTCGCCCGCGGCTACGCCCTGGGCGTGCTCGGACCGAGCGCCCGCCCACCCGCTCCGGCCGAGCAGGCCGTGCCCGCGCCCTCCGGGGCGCCGAATCGGGCCAGGGTGTGCCAGACCATCTTCAGGTCCTGGATCCCGTACCGGCCGGTGCGGGCAGCGGCACCGATGATCCGGGGGTCGACCACCCCCTTCTCCGCGATCGCGGCGCCGAGTTCGGCGTACTCGGCGCCCCGGAAGTCCGCGTGCCGGCGCAGGTCGGGCACGGTGAGCCGGTAGCCGGGGTGCCATTCGACCGGGAAGGGCAGCCGACGGGCAGCCGCGGCCACCGGCGTGTTCCGGTAGCAGGCGTCCAGCACCAGGGCCTCGACGTCCCGGTCGAGCCGCACCCCGCCGTGCACCTGCGCCTCGATGTAGTCGTCGAGGGCGTCCCTCTCGTCGGCCGCGGCCAGGGCGGGCAGGTGGGTGCCGGCGGCCACCCCGAAGTCCGTGGGCTCGGCAGCGCTGTCGGGGTAGCAGAAGGTGGCGCGGTGGAGTGCCGGCCCGGTCAGGCGCAGGTGCGAGGATCCGAAGCGGGGCGCCGCGCCGACCACTTGGCGGCGGACGTCCAGCGCGCCGTACACCGGCCGCTCGGCCGGGAGGGCGTCGTCGTAGGTCCCGCCGAAGATCCGGCTCTCCCAGCGCCACCGGTCACCGCCGGGGTGTGCGGTGAGCCCACCGTTGCCGGTGCCGGTCACGAACTGGGAGTGGTAGGCGCCGTCCCGGGCGAGCGCCTCCAGGATCGGCAGGCCGGCCGAGAGCCGGTCGGGGTGGAAGTTCAGGGTGATGCGCAGGCCGGGGTCGAGGGGCGGCCCCGAGGACAGGGCGGCCACATGGCGCAGCGCCGCCGCGCCCCGCGCCGCACCGGCGTCCGCGAACTCCATCGGGTTCCCCCTGTGGCCGATCCGATGCCGGCCGACCCTAGCCGGTCACGGCCGGTCCGGTCGCGCCGGTTTCCGAGGCGGGCGCGCGGTGGCGGACACCCTCCGTAATCGACTCTGGTCAACGGCCACCGACACGCGCATGATCTGTGGAAATCACGTTCGCCGTGACACCCGAGTGGGAACAGGCCAAGGGATGCAGAACGTACGGAAGTGGACCGAGGGGCTGTCGCGACTCCTGCGGCGGCACCGGGACCCGGTGGTCGTCCAGACGCTGCGGTCGGCCGCCGCGGCCACGATCGCCTACGTCGTCGCGCTCCACCTGAGCCCCGAGCCGGCCCCGCTCACCGCCCCGCTGACCGCGCTGCTGGTCGTCCAGGTGACCCTGTACGCCACCCTGACCAACGGCTTGCGCCGGGTCAACGCGGTGGTGGCCGGGGTGCTGGTCGCCATCGCCTTCAGCCAGCTGGTGGGGCTGACCTGGTGGAGCCTGGCCCTGCTGATCGTGGCCTCGCTCGCGGTGGGGCATCTGGTACGCGTCGACGAGTACATCCCCGAGGTGGCGATCAGCGCCATGCTGGTGCTCGGGGTCACCACCATCAGCAGCACCGCGTGGGCGCGGATCGTGGAGACCCTGATCGGCGCGGTCGTCGGCATGGGCTGCAACCTCCTCCTGCCGCCCCCGGTGTGGGTGGACGAGGCCGGGGAGTCGATCGAGGGCCTCGCCCGCCGGCTGCGGCAGCTGATGCTGCGGATGGGCGAGGAGGCGGCGGAGATCATGCCCTGGCAGCAGGCCGCCGCACGGCTGCACGAGGCCCGCCGTCTGGACCACGCCATCATCGAGGTCGACGCGGCGCTGCGGCAGGCGGAGGACAGCCTGCGGCTCAACCCCCGGGTCCGGGAGGGCCTGCTGCACCGGGTGGTGCTCCGCACCGGCCTGGACACGCTGGAGATCTGCACGGTCGTCCTGCGCGTGCTGGCCCGCACCTTCACCGACCTGGCGAAGGTCCGCGAACCCGAGCCGCTGTTCGCGTCGGACGCGGGTACGGCCCTGGAGCAGCTGCTGTCCCAGATCGCCGACGCCGTGGTGAGCTTCGCGGTGCTGGTGACCACCAGCATCAGCGAGAACGCGGAGTCGGCCGAGGCCCGGCTCGCCGCCGAACTGCACACCGCGACCGGCACCCGCGACAAGCTCGCCGAACTGCTCCAGGACGAGGTCCGCCGCGACGACCGGAACTGGCAGCTGCTCGGTGCCGTCCTGACCGAGGTCAACCGGCTCCTCGACGAGCTCGACACCGAGCACCGCACCCGCCGCCTGCTGGAGGAGCTGGACCGCGTCTCCGGCGAGCAGCGCGCCAAACGCCCGTGGCTGACCTGGCTGCGGGAGCGGGCGGGCGTACCGGAGCGGCTGCGGCGGAACCAGGACGGCCGTCCGGGGCGTTCTCCGTCACGGACGGGGAAGGGGGTACGCCGATGACGGACACGGCGGTACGGATCGACGGCAATTCACTGCGGCTGCCGGGCGGGGTGGCGGTGCGGTTCGTGCGCACGCTGCGGCTCCCGGAGACGGGCACCCATCCGCTGCCGCCGGGGCTCGGCGAGTTCCCGGTCCGGCGGGTGGCCGACTACCCGGACACGGTTCCGGACGAGTGGCGGGCCCGGGGCGGGGTGATGCTGCCGGTCTACCTGCGCGAGGCGATGTGGCTGAGCTTCGCGGGCACGGCGCGGCCGGCGGCGCTCCAGGTCGGCGTGGGCAAGGTGTGCGCGGTGTCCGGCGAACCGTGGAGCGACCGGCTCTCGCAGCGGCCGCAGAACTATCTGGTGCTCCCCCGGCAGCCGTGGCTGGACGGCATCAACTCCGGGAAGGGCACGGTCCGTCAGTTCGTGGCGGTTCCGCTCGGGCTGGGTGCGACGGTGGAGGGGCAGGTCACCGGCGAGGAGGTGTGGGGCGGGGTGCAGCTCCAGTCCTTCCCGCTGTCCGAGGAGGCGCTCGCCGAGTACCACCGTCAGGAGCGGCTGCGGCGGGAGCGGCTGGCCCGGGAGCGGACGCACAGCTCCCGGGCGGTCGGCGCGTTCGGCGCGGCGCCCATGGCGGCGGCCGCGCCGGGCGCGGTACCGGTGCCCCGGGGACGGAAGTCGGCAGCCCCGGCCGCGATGGGCCTGGGTGTCGGCGGCTCGATGCGCCAGGAGGTGTACCTGGACGAGCGTCCGCTGCGGGACTGGGCCGAGACCCCGGCCGGACGCGTCTTCGTGCACCTGGTCACGCCCCCGCAGTGGCAGCGCATCACGGGCGAGGCACCCCCGCCCTCGCCGGTGGACCGGGCGGCGTACACCCGTGCGGGGCTGCCCTGGTACGACTACTACGACCAGGACGCCCGGGATCTCGCCCCCACGGACGCCCTGGAGGCGGTCAAGCCGGTCGGCGAGTGGCTCGGCGACGACCTGGAGCCCTGGCAGCAGCCGTCCCCGGGGCAGGTGCTGCCCCTGAAGGACGCGCAGGGCAAGCCGGTGGAGGACGGCGACTGGTGACGCCATTGCACGTGATGCAACGGACGTTGCTCTTCTTGCGCTGCCCCCTCGGTCCACGTCAAGGTGTGTCAGGTCCGGGGTGACTCACGACCTGAGGTGCGTGGCATGGGCAGTGGTACGGAAGGGACGCGCGGCGGCTGGAGCAGGCGCCGTTTCGTCGGCGCGCTGGGGGGTGCGGCCGCCGTGGTCGCGGTCCCGGCGCCGGCGGCACCGCCCGCGGAGCGGCCGCGCCGGGCCGTGCACCCGGCGGCCGGCGCCCCGGGGACGACCTCCTCGGCGCCCCGCCCGCTCTACCTCGGCACGTACACCTCCGTGGACGGCGGCGGCACCGGCATCGGCCTGGCCACCTACGATCCGGCGACCGGCGGGATCACCGGCGCCGGCACGCTCACCGGGGTCTCCGACCCGTCGTACCTGGCCGTCCACCCGGACGGTCGCACGCTGTACGCGGTGAACGAGCGCGCGGACGGCAGCGTGACCGCCGTACGCCTGTCGGACCGGCGGATCCTGGGCAGCCGGAGCACCGGCGGGGCCGGCCCGTGTCACGTGTCGGTCCATCCGACCGGCCGCTGGCTGCTGAGCGCCAACTACACCTCGGGCAGCGTGGCCGTGCACCCGATCGAGGCCTCGGGCGCCCTCGGCGAGCGCACGGACCTGGTCACGCACTCCCGCCCGGCGCCCGGGCCCGGCCAGCAGGGCCCGCACGCCCACCAGTTCATCACCAGCCCGGACGGAGGCCACGTGCTCGCCGTGGACCTCGGCACCGACACGGTCTACAGCTACCGCCTGGATCCCGCGCGGGGCACGCTCACCGAGGCCGCCCAGGCGCACACGAGGCCGGGGGCGGGCCCGCGCCATCTGACCTTCCACCCGGGCGGGCGGTACGCGTACCTGGCCGACGAGGTGGGAAACGCGGTCTCGGTCTGCGGCTACGACCCGGCCACCGGCCGGCTGACCGTCGGCAAGCCGCAGTCCACCGGCAGCGCCGCCGGCACCACCAACTACCCGGCCCAGTTCCTGGTCACCGCGGACGGCGCCTACGCCTATCTGGCCAACCGCGGCGACAACACGCTCGCGAGGTACGCGGTCGAGGCCGCCGGGGCCCGGCTGCGGCTGCTGGACACGGTGCCGGTGCACGGGGATTTCCCTCGCCAGATCGCCTTCTCCCCCGACGGCCGGCTGCTGTTCGCCGCGAAATAGCGGTCCGGCACTTTCGGCCGGGTCATCGTCCGGGGCAACGGAAGCCCTGACTGCCGGCGCACCTGGCGGACGTACGGCAGGGCCGCCACTGGGCCGGGCGGCTGATCGCCGGTTTCCGCACGCTGAGGCACGCCTGTCTCGGCGGGAGCCTGACTCTTGATCGTGAAGAGGAGTTTGCCGTCACCGGTGCGCCATTCCAACTCGGTGTCGCCCGTATGGCGGTAGCGGACGTACGATTCCTTGACCGTGAAGGTCGCGTGGGTCTGCGACTGGGACTGGAGCGTCTGGGACACCTGCCGGGACAAGGAGAGCCCTACGCCGGCCATCGGGGCGTAGCCCTTGACCGGGTGCGACTGCTGCGCCGCCGGATGGACCCAGCCCGCCACGTTGGCCGGCACCTGATAGCCGATCGCGCTCTTCTTCGTCTGTGTCCTGCCCCGGTCATGCCTCCGCCGTGGTCCAGCCGGGTCCGGAGCATGCTCACGCCGACCGGCCGCGCGTCCGCTTCGGTGGCGGGCCGCACGGTGACCCTGGCCCGGAAGTACCCCTGGAAGCCGCGCAGGCCCTGCGTGATCATGAGGGAAGACCGGGCCGCTGGTCAGCCACCACTGGCTGTCGTTGCGGCACCCCAATTCGTTGAGCAGCGGCAGGACCTGCGCGACCACCTTCTTGGCCGCGTCCGGAGCCAGCTCGCGGCCGCACAGCTCCGCCTGGGGCGCCGCGACTGTGGGCGTCAGGTCGACGGCGTTGACCACATCTCCCCCCTGCCGGAAGGAGCCGCTCGTGATGTCGCCGCCGAGCGCGGCGGAAGCCGCACAGCCCACAGGTCCACTGTCGTCCACCGGGCGAAGGTTGTCCGTCGGCACCAACGCGGGGGGAAGCTCGATGACAAGACCGAGGGGCGCCGTCACCCGTTCCGCCGGCGCCTCTCGCCGTCGGCGAACACCCGGATGCGCAGCGCGGCCTCGAACGGAACGGACGCCTCCGCCACCGTCTTGTGGCCGGTGATGACCGTCCGCTTCCGCTCTTCGGCGGTGCCGCGCGATGTCTCGACCGAGACGTGGGGAGCGGCCAGGACGAAAGTCGACGCGGCGGCCGTAGCGAGGTTCACCGCGGTGAAAAGCATCGTGTCGAGGCCATGAGCGCCTTTCTCGGATCGGCCTTCCGATGCGAGGTGGCGTTGTACCTCATCTTGCCCAGGTGCGCCTTGGAAGGAACCAGCATGTTCATCTTGTGCGCGGCTCCGTTTGCCAGAACCGTGCCGGGAGCGGGGGTGACCGTTCCCTGGCGACGGACCAGCGTGGCCTTGATGATCATGTCCGCAATGACGCGCAGCAGACGCCTGCCGACGCTCAGCCCACCCACCTGCCACCCGGCTTTGGCGTGGCTGAGCACAAGATTGAACCTCTGCTGAAGGGCGACGTTTGCGGTGAGCTACCCTGCGACGGGCCTGCTGGGGGCGGAGAACCTGGCACTCAGCAGCCCCCTGATACCGAGCGCGTTGAGGACCGATGTACTGCCCTGTACATACCGCGTGGCCGTGGTGAGGGCCTCGATTGACGGGTCAGTGGTACTGGGTCCGGTGCCGCGGTCGCCACCGGACAGGCTGGCGGTCAGCCGCAGGTGGCCGATGATGTGGCCGTCCTTGTCGTACAAGGTGGGGGACGTCAGAGAGCCATCCCACAGCTGATCGATGTTGACACGGATATGACCTTCCTGGAGGTAGTCCAACAGTGCCGTCATGGAATATTCCGCGAGACCGCCGAGCTGGCTCTCGAAGGAATGCATGATCCGGGCCCGGAGCAGGTCGTGGTGGGGAAGGGCACCGGTGCGTAGAGGGGGTAGCGTGTCGCGTAGCTCGCTGACCGGTACCGGTTCGTCCGACGGGCCGCCGGCGGTGACGGCAGCGGCCTCGTCGGGGGCGGCGAGGTGGTGGGGGACCGAGACCGTCAGTGGGTCCGGCACGGGACCACGCGCCGAGTGCCCGTCGGTATCGAGCGGCGGCTCGGACGACAGCAGATTCCGCTGGTGGTGCTCGCGGAGTTCCCAGTTCATCTCGTAGTCGATGGACCGAGAGGGCTCGTTGCTGCGAATGGGGTACAGCCCCCGAAGTGTTCTCGCCGGCACCTGCCGAAATGGCGAGCGCACGGTCAGTCCAGCGCCCAGCGTTACGCCCTGAAACTTTTGCCATCCCGGTCGATGCCTCTGGCGTAGTCATAACTTCCCGAGCGCACATTGCCGACCGCTGAGGCTCCGGTCGTGTCGGCGCCATCGGCGATCCAACGCTGGAGGCCGACCGGCGGGTCGGCAGGCGACTCGTCGACCCGCTGCGGGGAGGGGCCGACGACTTCGAGCGACACCCGCAGGGCGATCGGGTGGCTGTTCCCCCGGTAGGCGGCCGGCATGGGCCAGCCTGTTTCACTGATCAACTGGGTCCACTCATACCGCAGTCGCTCGGGAGTGACGACGCGGCGCACCGACTCCCGGAAGGTGTCGTCCGTTACTCCGTCCTTCTCGACGGAACGGAAGATCTCTTCGTGCAGCCACTCCACCGTCGCCTGTGAAATGGGCGCGACGTGCATCAGGGCCGTCGCGCCGTCGCGGTCGCGGGCCGTGCCGTAATCCGCCACCGACGGGGGCAGTCCGTCGGACCGGACGTTCCTCGGCTCGGGGACGGCATCGGCAACATCCGCCACCTCGAGGTGAGGAGCCGGGTGATCGGCCTGAGGGCCGGTCAGGGGCACGGCCTGGTGCCGACCGTTTACTGGCGTCTCGGTCTCGGCCGGACCAGCCAACGCCCTCGCCGCCCCGGCGGCGGGCTGCACGGATTGCCGCCCCGCCCGCACGCCTCCCCTATCCACCCAATGGCCGAACCAGGATTTCCTGGGATCGTAAGCTCGCGATTTCTCTATCAGCTCGTCGAATATTTCACTCCCGGATTCGGAACAAGGTAAAGATTGTGCTCCCATCCAGGGATATATATGTGCCAGGGGTACACTTTCGCGTTGACCCCGTACACTACGTCGACTTTTCCGGCCAACATGTCGGCCACTTCCTGGGCCAGCGGCTGGCTCCCCAGAACATTCGCGCGCTTTCCATACGGCCAGGAAGCGGCATGACACTGTATGAGTACAACAGCAATTTTTCTGGGCACAGCCTCTTGCCTGTTGCGGTGGATCAGCGCTTCCAGGCTCGGCCGCCTCCTCAGTTCCTCACCCAGAGCACGGCCACCTCTCTGCGTCTCTCCGCTACGCAACCCTATTTCCACCTCCTGCGGACTACCGTGCAGGTCGACGAAGTAGACGATCTTGTCTCGCCAGGGAACCTCAATAGCGGAAGAAAACTTGCCCGGAGCCTTCTGGATAGAATAAGTAGTAAACGAAGCGATATCCCTGAACGGCCCCGTTTCATCGTGATCCTCCAACCTGAAAGCCCGCCCTACCGGCATGTAATGCCGATCAGTCAGGACGGTGGAGACAGGGTCGGACGGACTCTTCCAGGCGACTCCTCCCGACCGCACCCATCGCCCTGTCGGGACGGAAGGATCAGGAACGAGATAACCTTCCGAGTTGATCTCGATCCGGTTGGTGAAGCCAAAAACCTCCCTGTGAATGATGGAGCTTACGAGGCGCTCCATATGCTCGGCCGCCGTGTAGTTTCCGGCCAACACCACCTCGGCATCACGCGGACGCAATGGATCCATCTCGATCAGCAGAGCGGCTTCTTTGGGTGTCAGTACGACGGCATGTCCGACGGCCTGTCGGTCCACTGTGAACGTCCAGTCCTCCGGGTCGAAGTCAGCCACCACCGGATAAAGATTCGTGCCCCACGGCGCCTCCCGCCATTCCCCCACATACATATCGGGAGATTCTGCGTCTACCTTCGTGGTACGCACGCTACTTATCCAGCTGAGGTTAAGGGCTCCAGATTGCAGACCGTCAAGCTTTTCCGTGCGTCCCCATACGCGAGCGGCAAACCAATCGGCACTGCCCAAAGTCGCCGGAGAGGTCAAATTTTCCCGCAGCAACACTTCTTTTAGAAAACCGAGTCGCACATCCCGCAGTCCATCGGGGGTCAACTCCACATCAGGAACCTTCGATGCGTGCTTTGCCGTGAACAGCAACTGCCAGTAAAGTTGCTCGTTGATCCATACCTCTTCGAAGCCGTCGGTATCGAGTCGGAGTACATACCGAGCAAGTTGTTCAGCGTCTACACTGCCTTTCGGCGGCAGCCCGGGAACACTATCCCACTCGGCATCCAGGTCCCCGTCCATGGAAAACCCCGGCGCCGGCACCCCGTCCCGGTCAGATCCACCGAACGCGCCGACCGGTTCCGCGAGCCGATAAGCCCAAGCCCGCCCATTACCCACACCACCCTGAACCATCCCGCCACCCCCGGCAACCACCGACTCCGCCACAGCCCCCGCCGCCGAACCCACCGGCACCGAACCGGGTACCTCCCCACCCACCGCCACCACACCCGCCGGCCGCGGCGAGAACCACCGCCACGCACCCCCCTCACCACCACCGCCCACCCCCACCGACAACGACACCGCAACCCGCTCACCCCCCACCACCTGATCCGCCCCCACCGTCACATCCCCCACCGGCGCCCACACACCCCTCACCACACCCCGCAGAGCATCAGCCACCTGCTGCCCCACCACGCCCGCCCCCGACTTACAGGCGAGCAGAACCAGTTCCACATCCTCACCAGTCAACTCCGCACCACTCAGCGCAGGACCCACCACACGCCGAGCAAACTCCCCCCCATCCACCCCAACCCGCACGCCACCCGAACCCACCGGATACACAGCACCCTCATCACCATGCACCGCGAAAAACGCCACCCGCCCACGCCCCGCAGCACCAGCCCACCCCACCGGCTCCTCCGACCCCTCCACCAACCCCACCACCCCCACCTCACCATCACGGCCATCACCGGCCACGTCCTCACGCCAGAAAGTCCCCAACCCCGGCAACTCCCCGACCAGCGCCCCCAAACGCCCACCATTCACATCATCAGTTATAGAAGTCCATACACCACCCGCGTGCCGCATCCCTACCTCAACCCCCACACCCCCACCCCTCACCCCACCCAAACGCACACCAAAAGGCCCCCCAGAGGACACCACACCAGCCCCACCACCCGACCGAGACACCCCCCACGAAGCGGACGGCGCAGACAGCCGCCCCGCCCGATTGCCGCTCATATCAACCCATTTGCCGAAAAACGCTTTCTTGGGTTCGAAGGATTGCGCAGCAGCCCACAGCTGTCTGAAGGCCAGCTCGCTAACGCCCTCTGGCGGGGTGTGTCGGTACTTATCGTCCTGCACGTACCTGACGATGTCGCCGAACCACATGTCGCCGTCGGCGGAACCGTAGCGGCCCGACGGATCAGTCCTCCTCAACACATCCGTCACGACAACGGCTCGCACGAGATCACGGTACGTTTCCCGACTTCCCACGTCCGGTCCGAACAACAACCGCAGCAGATACACCACTCCCCATGTTTCCTCGACGCCCACCCACCTTGTTTCCGGGACATAATCATTGGCATACCGAGCCAGGCCGGAGAGCTCATCGTCGCTCGGCATCGGCCGGGCCTCCACAATCATCGGAGGCTCGTTGTCCCGCTCAACGTACATATAATTCCTAGCATCTGCCTCCGCTTCGTAACTTCGCAGAACGCCTATAATAGTATTGGCTCCGTATATTACATCCACTTCCCCTTTCAACCCATCGCTCATCTGCTGAAGCGTCGACCGATTTTCTTTTTTGAGAATATTGACTTTCTCCGGAAAGGAAGCTGCATAACAAATCAAGCACACGGCAGCGGTCTGGCGGTTCGGAGTTTCAGATCTGCTCCGGGCGAACAAATTTTGCCGACTCCGCGAACGTTTCAATTGAGAAATCAGAGCAGTAACGTTCTCGCTCCGTCCATCACGCAATGGCAGGGTAACAGACTCCGGATCGCCATGTGCCCCGACGAAATAGGCGGTCTTGTCAATCCAAGGAACCTCACCAGCGAAAAGAAACGATTTCTCGCCCGTAGCGATCGAAAAGAACCTGAGCGACCCGAGTTCCCTTCTCGGCCCCAGATGCCTGTCGTGCTCCCCCGCCGTGTATTCCCGACCTATCGGCCGGTAATTCGCGTCAGTGAAGACGGCGGAGACATACCTGGACGGGTCCTCCCAAGGAATTCCTGCTGACCGCACCCATCGCCCCAGACGAATGGAACTGATTGGATTACGGTAAGGCGCGAGATAACCTTCCTTAGTGATCTCCAGTCGATGGGTGAACCCGAAAGCCTCTGCTTGAACGGCGACGAGGCGTTCTATACGCCGCGCCGTCTCGAAATCCCGGACGGCGGTATCGACGATGCGTTCCAAATGCCGGTCCGCCGTATAGTTCCCGACCAACGCAATATCGACGCCAGAAGGACGTTCAGGATCCATTGCGATCAGCCGAGCGAACTCAGGTGGCGTCAGTACGACGGCGTGCCCGTCAGCCAGAGCCTCCACCGTGATGGTCCAATCGCCCGGATCGACGTCGGCCACCACCGGATAAACCCTGTCACCCCACGGCGCCGGCTCCCGCACGTCCGGACGGTAGTAATACGCCATGACGGGGGCCCCCCCTCCTGACGGCTTCATCCATTCTTCTGCCCATGTAAACCCGTGATCTATACGGTTTAGGTCAAGCCCCGACGCCACCTCTGCGGTACGGTTCCACACACGGGCGGGAACCGGTATGACCAGATCCCCCTTGACCAAAGCCGCTGAAGAGGCTGTGTCATCCGACAGCAACACTTTACGGAGAAAATCAAGACGCGCATGGCGCAGTACGTCACGGAAAGGCACATCAGTGACATGCGGAAGAATATTTGCTGCGCGCTGTGTCGTGAACAGCAGCTGCCAGTAATGCTTCTCCGTGATCGCCGCGTTTTGGAAGCGGCTGTCATCGAGCTGGAGTACATACCGAGCAAGCTCTTCCGCTTCTGGTTTCTCCCTCGGCGGCAGCCACCTGACTTTCCGCCACTCGGTATCCAGCCCGCCGCCGTGCAGGGAATGTGCCGGGTATGCCGCCGGGGGGCGTGCGGAGAGCCAGTGCACCTTCCCCGCGGGGACGGCTATCGGGTGATGGTCGGCATGCGGGGAGGCGACCGGATCCGGGACCGGGCCGCGCACGGGAATGAGGTGCTCGGGCAGCCACCTGCGAACCCAAGCCTGCGCCGGCGTGCCGGCATTCCCGACCAGTGCCTCGACACCCCCCACCAGTGACCGGAGTGCCGGCACCAGGTCCGCCAGGCCCTCCCCGGCCCAGTCCGCAAGCGGTTCAGGGCCCCGTGGCACGGCGGCCAGGTAACCCACGATCTGCTCGAACATCATGACGGAACCGTGCAGACCCGGCACATCGGTCCGGCGCCGCCGGTCTGTCATCGCGACGGCGCGCACCAGCGACTCGTAGTCCGCCCTGTCGTCCACGTCCGCCGTGAACAGCAGCCGCAGCAGCCACACCACCCGCAGCACGTCCCCCGGCGACGTCCCCGTGAGCCGGGCCAGCTCCGCAATACGCCCCGCATCCGGCCGCGGCCTGAACTTCACATACACCCCAACCGCCCGCGGACCCCCCAGCAGCAGAACATCCTCAGCCGCCGCTGCAGTATCCCCTGCACGAACAGGACCGACACCGATCTCCGTATCCGGCGCGAAGACCGCCCGCACAACACCGGCCAGCGCGTCGACGAGCTCCTGGGGCCCAGGCTGCTTATCACCCAGCAGATCCACAACCGCCTTTCCTTCGGGGAAGGAAGCCAGATTGCACGCATGCATGACAAGATCGGGCCTTCCGGCTTCCGGGTGCCGGTCACTCCACTCCTGCACACCGGGTGCCAGCACACGCACCAGGTCTTTGCCGGACAGCAGCCGCTTGTGCCCCTGCCGCGTGGTCACCTCGACCCGGCCAGGCACCCCGTGCGCCACCACGTGATACACATCCATGCCGTCCCAGGCCACCCGCCGCACCGACGACGTCCCAGAGGCTCCACCGGCGTAGTAAACCCGCGCCCGCGGCAGAACAGCATGAGCACGCAAGGAGGCCTCACCCTCCGGCAGGAACGACACGCCCGCCGGCTTCCCCTCCGCATCCGTCAGCACCACACTCCGGATCTCATCCCCGCCCCCCCAAAGAACCCGCCCCGGCCCAGACACACCACCCCCCTCCACCCCACCAGAACCAACCAACACCCCCGCAACCACCCCACCCACCGCACCGCCCCTGCCCACCGCACTGGTAGGCGGTGAACCAGTCATCACGGTCCTGCCCGCCGATACGGGCCAGGTCCTCCTCCGCGAGGCCCCGACCGGCCGCGGAAGCACGAAAACCCCCGGCCCATGCCTCAAGGCCGCCGGTGGCACTGACCTCGAAACGCACATGCGCCGGCAGCTCCCCGCTCAGACTCCGCCGGCCGTCATGCCAGCGGTCCATCTCCCCGGCCCCGGCCGGCCCGCTCTCCAGCGAGGCGAACAGCCCGTCGAACAGAGCGGTCACCCGCTCGGCATGCCCCTCCACCAGCCGGTCCACGGCATCCGAGGGAGCGGACGGCGCCTGTTGCCGGACCAGGCCGGCCGCCTCGGCCCTGGCCCCCGACTCGGCCAGATTCCGGGCCACCGACAACGCGACACCCCGGTCCACGACACCGGCCCCGGTGTGCTCGGTGATGATCCGCCCGAAAACACCGGCATCCGGCCCGCCCTCGGCCGCCCACCGGTCCAGTTCCTCATGGATACGATGCCCCAGAACCAGAGCCGCACGCTGCTGGACGGCCCTGTCGGCGTCGTGTTCGTGAACCGGGAACACGTCACGGAAGTGCTCGCCGAGGCTCTCCATGGCCGACTTCCAGTCACCAGACGCGGCCGACCCGCCTACGGCCTCGACCGCCTTACGGGCGGCCGTCTCCTTGGCTATGTGCAGTTCGATACGGGCCGCCAGTTCCCCGACCCGCACCTGCCGCAGCTCCCGCCAGCGCCGCTCGGCACCGTCACGCTCCTCGCCATACCGCCGTACGTCACCCGGAGGGCCGAATATGTCCAGGCGGTCCTGCTCGAATTGCGCCAGCCACTGCCCCAGCAAACGCTCCCGGCCACCCGCGGACAGCCGCGACCCGAACACCTCACGCACGACGAGCACACCGTCGTGCCCCGGCACCACGAGGTCTTCAACGGCACCGCCGGCGCCACGTCGGTCCACGGCGTCCGCCGCGTCCACGGCCACCGTGAAACGCTCTCGCGCCTCCTGACGGCCGGCCTCGTCGGCCACCGCGTGGTCGAAGAGCTCATGCAGCCGCGGAAACGCGGAGGCCAGCCGCCCCACCACCCGCTCAACGCTCCCGGTCAGCCGCGAGGACACAGCGGACGCATCCGGCCGGTCCGCCGCAGACGTGCCGGCCGCACGGGGGCGTGCGTCATCGGACTCGGGACCGTCGACCTCCTCGTCGCCAGACCCGTCACCGCCAGACCGATCACCGCCAGATCCGTCACCGCTGAACCATGCGTCGCCGGGTGCCGTGCCGGGGGCGGCGAGCCGGGCGTCCATGGCACGTGTCATCTCGGCGAGCAACCGCTGCGGCCCCACCCTCATCGCCGCGGGAGTAACCAAACTCTCCACAGCGGAACGCACCTGCCGCTCGAACACTTCCCACGCCGCCTGCAGAATCCGTTCCGCCGACGTGCTCTCCCCGGGGAAGGCCTCATCCTGATGCCCGCTCTCACCCGCCGACGGCTCCGGTACCCGGTCCGGACCGGGACGCTGCAGCCACTCCCGTCGCTCGACGGGCAGGGCACGCTGCCAGGCACCAAAAACCTGCTCAGACCACCGGCCGGCCAGCGTGACAGCATGCTCCATGACCAGCTGTCGGTCCAGATGAGCCGTCAGCCCCGACAACGTGTCGAGTACGTCCGCCGTACCGTCGTCCAGCCGACGCCCCACCCGGACCTCGGCCTCCGCACGGACCCGGGCAAGTACCCGCTCCCGCAGCTCGCCGCCGCGCCCGGGGCCATCCGGACCTGCCGCCCCGCCATCCGTGTCCGCGTACACGTCCGACAGACCATCCGGCTCCGCCTCCGGGACACCGCCGGTATAGCTCGCTGCCCACCCGGCAAACCGGTCCCCGAAACGCTGCTGCCGGGCGGCATCATCCTCAGCCTGCGCTAGTTCCGCCTCCCGCAGGGAGACCATACGCACCTGCTCGGCATGCCAGCGCCGGGCCGATGCCCAGACCTTGTCAAGGTCCACCCAGTGAGGCGCTTCAGTGAAATGCTCATGTCCGGTGACGGGCGCAAGCGACGGCGCGACCTCCTCATGCAACTCCCGGATGAACCGGGTCGCCTCAGCCCGAACCTCCTGCTCCAACCCAGCGCCCGCGCCCTCCCCACCCACGGCCGACCGGTCCGCCACCCGGCTCTCCACCCACTCCTGCTGCTCCCGCAGAGTCATGGCCCGCAACGGCACCGCACCGGCACCCGCGCCCGCAGCCGCAGCCGCAGCCGGGCGGGACACCCGCGGGACCGGATCCCCACCACGAGCAGCACCAGGACCGGCATCGGGACCAGGCCCAGGACCGACATCCGGGCCGGGACGGGCAGAGGCCGCCGTAGCCGCGCGGAACCGGTCGCGCTCCACCACCAGCCGCTCCACAAGCCCCCGCACCACCGAGACCGAGGACGCCTCAGCCCGCACCGGCACACCCCCCGCACGGGGATTACGCGTCAAACCCACCGGCCCGTCGGCACCCCGCACCGCCTTCGACTCCTCCTCACCACCCGCCACCATGCCGTCACCACTACGCCGACCGGGCAGAACCGTATCCACACCCGGCAGTCCGGCCGACCCACGCGATGCCCCGACAGCCGCTCCGGCAGCAGACGGTCCGCCCCCGGCGCTGTTCCCGATGGCGGAGGCCGTGGCGGCACCACCAGCAGCCGAAGACACCCCCACACCAGAAGCCTGTACAAAAGCCGCCGCCGAACCGTCCCCCACCACAAAACCACCCGCACCGTTGTCGGTGACACCAGCACGCGCACCCGCGGCCGCGGCCTGCACACGCGCTACATCCCCCTCCAGCGCGCGCGCACCCGCATTCTTCGCCTGCAAATGCGCCGTATGCCCCTTGATGAGATCGGCGTCAACAATCCCACCCACAGCCCCCGACAAAAACCCATACCCCAGCTCCGCACTCGTCCCCGAACTCTCCCCCGACATATCTTCAGCCGCCTTGGAAGCCACCACACCCGACACACCCCACGCCACAGCCGCCGTCACCGGAGAACCCGGCGAACCCGACCCCCGCCCCCTCACCCCACCCACAACCACACCAACCAAACCCTCCTTCCCCACACCAACCACCGGCTTCTCATCCCCCACACCCACACCCCCATCCACCGACTCCGCACCACCACCCCCCACACGAACAGCCCCACCAGACCCACCCCCAGGACTCACCACGGCCGGCCCCGAACCCCCCTCCGCCCCCCTGCCACCACCCGGAAGCTTCTTCCCCGCAGCCAGAACACCCCCCGCAACCGCACCACTAATCGCGCCCGACTTGAGATCAGAAAGAACCATCTCCCAATCAACACCGTCCCGAGTACCCTCCGCCTCCTGCGACAACTGAACCAACAAGTCCAGCCCCGCATTCATCCCCCCACCCACAGCCGCATACTGACCCGCATCCACCGCCACCGCCACCAGCAAATCCCGCAAACTCACCATCGCAGCCTCAATATCCCCCGCAATCCCCCCCGCCTCCGCCGCGGCAACCGCCGTCATCCGAGTCGTCAACGCCACCCGGAACTTCTGAATAGCCGACCGCCCCGCAACCACCAAAGCCTCAACAGCCTCCGGCGCACACATCGCGACATGCACCACCTCCACCGCCACCACAGCCATCATGCCGACCGTCATACGCTTGCCGAACTGCACCGACACCGCCGCATCACGCAACATCGAACCCATACCCGCACTCGACGACGCCAGCGCAGGAAGACTCTCCTCAAGCTGCCGCAAATACGCATCCATCGCCTCAGCAGCAGACCCCGAACCACTCTCCCGCAACCGCGCACGCGCCCCACTCACCCCCGCCCGCGCATGACCCAAAAACCTCACCGACCGCGAATGATCCACACCCAAATCAAGCAGCCCAGACTCACTCGCCTTGGGCCAACTACTCCCAATCAACAAAGGCACAATCCACCTCAACCACGACGGCAGAACAAGATCACGCATAACTACCACTCGCACTTCGCCTCAACCACCCCACCACACGAACACACACCCACACACCCACCCACACACCCACACACCCAGCAACCGGCCGCGCGCGGGCGACACTCGCACACCACAGCACTCACGACGATCCGATCCCTCATCCAGCCCGGCAGCATCCACCCCACCAATCAAACTAAAAACAACACCCCCCACCCCACACCTCGCAGCCCCACACCGGCACCCCGAAGACCCCACCCAGTACCCGTCCATACCCGCCAGGCCAGGACCTCCCCCGATTCCGCAGCCTCAGAAGACGATGCAGGTCCGGGTGCGCTCGTACGCGGCACGGATCGCCGGGACGAGCAAACGGTCCTGCCCATGGCCCGCGGGACGGTCCCAATCGAGCGCCCCCATCGCCAACAACCGCTTCAGAACTTCGCCGGCCACGTCGAGGGAGCACCCCAGCGAGCCTCTTCACCGTCGACCCGGACCGCGGTGAACTCCGGCTCGCGGGCGAGCCGTTCACGTCACCGGTCGCGGTCTGCGCGCTGCCGCTGTAGCGCCCGCGGGCAGGCGGCGGCCGCGCCCGCCCGGGCCAGCAGGACGTGCATGCGCTCGGCGAGCTGGGCGACGTCGTCGGCCGGCGCGTGGAAGGCTAGCCGTGCGTCGCCCTGGGCTCGCGTGCGTTCGATGCGCAGGGTCAGTCCGTGCCGGTCCACGGCGAGGGGCCGGACGCGGGTCGCGGCCTGCAGGCTCCCGGGCTCGACGAGCCGGGTGAGCCGCTCGACGGCGTCCGGGTGGGCGTCGGCGAGGTGGGTGAGCAGTTGGGCCTCGGCGCCGGCCAGCGGATCGGGGTTCGCGGCGGCGAACTCGTCGAGGTCGACGGCCACCGCGCCGGAGGGCCGGCGCAGCACCACGCGGGTGGGCCGGAAGACGAGGTGCTCGCCGGCGGGGGTGAACCAGCCGGCCATCCAGAGCCGGGCCCGGATCCGGCTGCGCACCGGGACGGGTGCGACGTCGGCGAACTCCAGCACCGCAGACGGCTCACCGCGCGGCGCGCAGAGCGCTGCCGTGCGCAGGGCGCCGTCCTCGGGCACGTGCAGCAGCACCCGGCCGTCGTCGGCGACGGCGTGTGCGCCGACGTACTCCTCGCGCCCGCCGTCCGCGGTCACCGTGCACGACCACGCGACGGTCAGCAGGGACCGGGCCTGCTCCGCCGCGCCCGGTCCGGCCGCCCAGGCTGCCTGTTCGTCACCCATCGCGAACCTCCTTAGGTAAGCCTTGCCTAACTTAGCGAAGATCGAGGAGTACGCCAAGCACGCCCCACGCCGGGCACGTGCGGAAGGGGGAGAGAAGGGACCGGGACGGTCAGGAGATGACGCCCAGCAGGGCCCGTGCGCACAGGTCCCGCACCTGTTCCCGTGTCAGCTCCTCGGTGCGCAGCCACTCCAGGCATACGTGCGTGGTGAAGGCGAGCCAGCCGCGCACCGCGAGGCGGGCGTCAGGGCGCTGCTCGAGGGCGGGGCCGAACTCGGGGTCGGCGGCCAGGGCGGCGAGGGTCTGGCGCTCCTGGGCCGCCTGCGCGTGCCGGTAGACGCGGCGCACGGCTTGGTCGCCGGAGGCCTCGGCACGGTGGAACGCCCGGAAGCCGTGCGCGTGGGTGTGGACGTAGTCGAGGTAGATGTCCAGGCTCGCGTTGAGCTGCTCGCGCGCGGGCACGCCGGGCTCGGCCGCCGTCATCCGCTGCATCCGCTCGCTCTCCCGCTCCACGACCGCCGCGAAGAAATCGCGCTTGGTCGGGAAATAGTGGTACAGCAGACCTCGGGAGACCCCGGCGATCTCGGCGACCTGCTCGATCCACACGTCGCCGTAGGGACTCTCGGAGAAGAGCCTGGCCCCGACCGAGAGGAGCTGCTCACGGCGTTCCGCGGTACTGAGCCTGCGGCGGGTGCGCCCACTCGGATTCGCGGCCATGACCGCACCTTACTTGACGTGGGTTCAGCAACGGGACGAGACTAGCCGCTTATTGAACCCACGTACAACTAGCTCACCTGCCGCAGCAGCGAGGGAGATCGCGTCATGGCGGAGACGGTCACGCGGACGGAGGAGGACGCCCCGCTGCCCAAGGGGTTCCGGGGCGCCGAACAGGGCTGGCCCGAGCTGAGCCACATCCCCCGTCCGCCGCGCCGGCTGCCCCTGCTCGGCGACGTCCTGGGCGTCGACCGGCGCACGCCCCTGCAGGACTCGATGCGCCTGGGCGCCCAGCTCGGCCCGATCTTCCGCCGTAAGGCGTTCGGCAACGAGTTCGTTTTCGTGTGGGGTGCGGAACTGGCCGCCGACATGGCCGACGAGTCGCGCTTCGCCAAGCACGTGGGGCTCGGGGTGGCCAATCTCCGTCCGGTCGCCGGGGACGGCCTGTTCACGGCGTACAACCACGAGCCGAACTGGCAGCTGGCGCACGACGTGCTGGCACCGGGCTTCAGCCGGGAGGCCATGGAGGGCTACCACGCGATGATGCTCGCGGTGGCCGGGCGGCTGACCGACCACTGGGACCGGGAGCTGGCGGCCGGCCGCCGGGTGGACGTGCCCGGCGACATGACCAAACTGACCCTGGAGACGATCGCCCGCACCGGGTTCGGGCACGACTTCGGCTCGTTCGAACGGGACCGGCCGCACCCCTTCGTCACCGCGATGATCGGCACGCTCACCTACGCGCAGCGCCTGAACAGCGTGCCCGGGCCGCTCGCCCCGCTGCTGCTGCGGCAGGCAGCCCGGCGCAACGCGGCCGACATCGGCTTCCTCAACCGCACCGTCGACGATCTCGTCACCGAGCGGCGCCGGACCAGCCGCGGGGAGGGCGACCTGCTCGACCGGATGCTGGAGACGGCCCATCCGCAGACCGGTGAGCGGCTGTCCGCCGAGAACGTGCGGCGGCAGGTGATCACGTTCCTGGTGGCCGGCCACGAGACCACCTCGGGCGCGCTCTCCTTCGCCCTGCACTACCTCGCCCTGCACCCCCGGATCGCCGCCCGGGCCGCCGCCGAGGTGGACCGCGTCTGGGGCG
Source organism: Streptomyces sp. (assembly GCF_019510245.1). GTDB lineage: Bacteria > Actinomycetota > Actinomycetes > Streptomycetales > Streptomycetaceae > Streptomyces. The sequence goes on from NZ_JAEKKT010000117.1 coordinate 191,525, forward strand.
ACACGCCCGCTCCGGGCTACGACCAGGTGGCCAGGCTCCGCTACGTCCGCCGGGTCCTCGACGAGTCGCTGCGGCTGTGGCCGACGGCTCCCGCGTTCGCCCGCGAGGCCCGTGAGGACACCGTGCTGGCCGGGCGGCATCCGATCCGCCGGGGCGGCTGGGCGCTGGTCCTGACGCCGATGCTGCACCGGGACCCCGAGGTGTGGGGCCCGGACGCCGAGAGCTTCGACCCGGACCGGTTCGACGCGAAGGCGGCACGGGGCCGGGCCCCGCACACCTTCAAGCCGTTCGGCACGGGGGCGCGCGCCTGTATCGGCCGCCAGTTCGCCCTGCACGAGGCCACCCTCGTCCTCGGCCTGCTGCTGCGCCGCTACGGCCTCGTGGCCGACCCGGACTACCGGCTGCGGGTGACCGAGCGGCTGACGCTGATGCCGGAGGGGCTGCGGCTGCGGCTGGAGCGGCGCACCCCCGCCCCGGCGCCGGTGACCGTGCCGGACGCGCCCGCGTCAGAGAGCGGCGGCCGCCCAGTGCACGGGGCGGGTGACTGACGCCGGCAGGCGCGTCCCCGCGTTGCCCCGGGCCGCGTCGAGCTGGGGCTGGGTCAGGAAGAAGGCGCCGGTGAGGTCCGCGTCGCCGAGGCCGGCGTCCCGCAGGTCGGCGCCGATCAGGTCCGCGTCGCGCAGGTCGGCCCCGGTGAGGTCGGCGGCGATGAGACAGGCGCCGCGCAGACTCGCCCCGCGCAGGTCGGCGCCCCTGAGCCGGGCGCCCACCAGGTCGGCGCCCCGCCGGTCCTTCTTCTTCCCCCGCACCCCCGCCCGGACCAGCTCGCTGGTCCGCAGCAGCAGCACGTTGACCTCCTGCCGGTGCGCGGCCACGTCGAGGGCGGCCAGCTCCCCGGGCGTGCCGAGGCTCAGTTGCTCCGTCTTCCGCAGCGCGGCGCGCAGATCGGCGTGGACGGGGCGGGCGGCGGCCAGGCCGAGGGCCTCGGTCAGATACCAGAGCAGCTCGTGGAGCTGGCGTACGACGGGGAAGGCGTCGAACATCCGGCGGGCGTCCGCCGCCGGTCCGCTCCGCCAGTCGCGGCCGCCGAAGGTGACCTGTGAGACCTTCTGCCCGGCGCCGAAGCAGTCGTAGACCGTGCAGCCACTGAACCCCTTCTGCCGCAACTCGGCGTGGATGCCGCAGCGGTGGTCGCCGCCGAGGTTGCGACAGGGCTTTCCGGCGGGCTTGTCGACCGCGAAGTCCGCCGACGCGGCGAACGGCAGGGCGACACAGCACAGGCCGAAACAGCGGGCGCAGTCCCCGCTCAGCCGGCCACGTTCGGATATCTGTTCTGGCACCCGCGCAGCCTACTGACCGGCGCGGACCTCGTCCCCCGCGGAGGCGCTGTCTGACGTGATCATCGGGTGCACCCGCTTCGACGGACCGTGCGCCCCGAAGGCCCCGGCCGCCGCCGTCCGAACGGCGGTCAGCCGTCCCCGGCGGGGAAGTCCAGGCGGTCCAGCCGCTCGGGGTCGGCCAGGATGTACATCCCGGTGATCCGGCCGTCGGCGACGGTGACCGCCATGACGGAGAGCGGGCGTCCCTCGGGCGCGGTGACCATGCCGACGGTGCCGTTGACCAGCGCGAGGTGCGCCGAGTCGGCGAACTGCCGGAAGGTGAGGGCCTGTTCGGCCACCGTCCGCGCCCCGTGCAGCACCTTGGAGGCGGCGGCGCCGCGCACCAGCGCGCCCGAGTCGACGCGCAGCACCACGTCCGGGTGGAGCAGCGCGACCAGCGCCTCGAAGTCGCCGCACCGGGAGGCGGCCAGGAAGGCGTCGAGGACCTGGCGCTGCCTGCCCAGGTCCGGGTCGGCCGACAGGGAGGCCCCCTGCACCCGGCGGCGGGCCCGGCTGGCCAGTTGCCGGGTGGCCGCCGAACTGCGCTCCACGATCGGCGCGATGTCGTCGAAGGGGACCGAGAACAGGTCGTGCAGGACGAACGCCAGCCGCTCGGCGGGCTCCAGCGTCTCCAGGACGACGAGGAGGGCGAGCCCGACGGAGTCCGCCTCCAGGACCTCCTGTTCGGGGTCGGCGCCCGACAGCGGTCTGATCACCGGGTCCGGGACGAAGGTCTCGTCGATGGGCTGCTCGCGGCGCGCGGCACGGGAGCGCAGCATGTCGAGGCAGACCCGGCCGACCACGGTGGTCAGCCAGCCGCCCAGGTTCCTGATCCCGTCCGCGTCGGCGCGGCCCAGCTTGAGCCAGACCTCCTGGACGGCGTCCTCCGCCTCGGCGAACGAGCCGAGCATCCGGTAGGCCACCGCGCGCAGTTGGCCGCGGTGTTCCTGGAAGCGGCCGGCCAGCAGTTCCGTGTCCATGGTCATGTCCCCCATTCCTCCACGGCCGCAGACCAGGCGGCCCCGCCCCGCCCGCAACCTGTTTTACCGGCGGGGGCTCACACCTCGTCGCGGGCGAGCGCGAGGAGCCGGTCCAGGACCCGGGGGGAGCCGACGCGCAGTCCGTCGTGCTCGAACTCGTCGGTGACCCAGGTGCGCAGGCCCCGGACGGCCCGGGCGGTGGCCAGCGAGTGCCCGGCGTCGACGTACATGTCGTCGTGGTAGACGGCGGCGGCGACCGGAACCTCGTTGGCGGCCAGCCGGGCCGGGTCGTACAGCGGCTGCCAGTCGGTGCGGGCGGCGAGCAGGTCGGCCGCCGCCTTCAGGGGCCGCAGGGCCGGGTCCGTCTCGAACATCCAGGGGTGCACGGTCTCCCCGGTGAACAGCACCGGGGCGTCACCGGCGAGCGCCTTGGCCGCGTCGAACTGCGGGAACTCGGCGCGGACCCGCTCGGCCGCCCAGTCGGTGGGGCGCGCGTCCTGGCCGTAGATCGGCTCGTGGACCAGGGCGTACAGCGGGTTGCTCGCGTACGACAGCAGGCCCTGGACCTGTTCCTGGAAGGCGTCGGAGAGTTCGGGGCCGGAGGGGGTGGGGACGAAGGCGTCCTCCAGGAGGAAGTGCAGGCGGTGGCTGCCGTCGCTCATGCCCAGCATCAGACCGAGGGACTGGAAGGCCTCGACGGTGAGCCGGTAGCCGTTCGGCAGCAGCGTCTCGTGCTCCAGGAGGTGCCCGGCGATCCGGCGGGCCCGCTCGACGTCCTGCGGGTAGCGGTCGTAGTGCGCGGTGACCTTGCGCTCGATGCGCGGGTAGGCGGCGCGGTAGACGTCGTCGGCGTGCGCGTCCAGGGAGGGCAGGCCGCCGGTGATCACGGAGGTCGTGAGCCCCTCCGGGAAGAACGACAGGTAGGTGACCGTGCAGAAGCCGCCGAAGCTCTGGCCCAGGGTCGTCCACGGGGCGCCGCCGGTGACCTGCGGGCGGATCGCCTCGCAGTCCCGGACGATCGAGTCGGCGCGGAAGCGGGCCAGGTAGTCGGCCTGGGCGGCCGGGCCGCCGCGGAGCGGGAGGGTCTGCCGGTTGACCGGGGTGGAGCGGCCGGTGCCGCGCTGGTCGAGGAGCAGCACGCGGTAGTCCGCCAGGGCCCGGTCGAGCCAGGCCTGCCGCCCGACGAAACGATTCGCTCCGAAGCCGGGACCACCCTGCAGGTACAGCAGCCAGGGCAGCTCCTGGTCCGCCTTGTCGCTCGCGACCGCTTCCCGGGCGTACAGCTCGACGGTCTCGCCGTCCGGGTCCGCGTGGTCGAGGGGGACGGTGAAGCGGCGGTCGGTGAGGACGACGCCAGGCTGGCGGTAGCTGAGGCTCAACGTTTCTCCCGGGACGGACGGACGGACGCGTGCCAGTTCAGCACATGTCCCGGGCGGATCCGCCCCCGGGATCATGAAATCGTTACTGAACAACCGATCAGCGGGCGGCGAGGCTGGAGCGCCGCACCACCAGTTCCGGCTGGAGCACCACCCGGCGGTGTTGGTGCGCCGCCTGCCCCTCCCGCTCCTCGGTCTCCTCCAGGAGGAGGTCCGCGGCCATCGCCCCCATGGTGACGGCGGGCTGGCGGACGGAGGTCAGCGGTACGGCGGCAGCGGCGGCGAACTCGATGTCGTCGTAGCCGACGATGGCGAGGTCGTCCGGGACGACCACTCCGGCCGCGTACATGGCCTGCAGGACACCGAGGGCGAGGAGGTCGTTGGCGCAGAACACCGCGGTGGGCCGGTCGGAGAGGCCGAGCAGGCGGGCTCCCGCGTCCCGGCCGGCCGCCACGTCGAGCCGCTCGGTGGGCAGCTCGCGCAGCGCGTCCGGGCCGAGGCCGGCCTCGGCGAGGGCGTTCAGGGCGCCGGTGCGCCGGTCGCGGACCTGGTTGAAGCCGGGCGGTCCGCTGACGTAGGCGATGGACCGGTGACCGGCGTCGACGAGGTGGCGGACGGCGAGCGCGCCGCCCGCCACGTCGTCGACGCTGACCGAGCACTCGGTGGTGCCCTCGGCGACCCGGTCGACCAGCACGAAGGGGATGCCGTGCCGGCGGAAGGTCTCGATGTTGCGGCCGGTGGCGTCCGCCGGGGTGAGCAGGACGCCGCGCACCCGCTGTTCGGCGAAGAGCGAGAGGTACTCGGCCTCCTCGCCGGCGTTCTGCGCGCTGTTGCAGACCATCACGCCGAGTCCGGCGTCCCGGGCCGCCCGCTCGGCGCCCCGGGCCACGTCCACGAAGAAGGGGTTGCCCATGTCGAGGACGAGCAGGCCCATGATCCGGCTGCGGCCCGCGCGCAGCTGGCGTGCGGACTCGCTGCGGACGTAGCCGAGCCGGTCGATCGCCGACTGCACCCGCGCCCGGGTCTCGCCGGCGACGGTGTCCGGACGGTTGATGACGTTCGAGACCGTGCCCACCGAGACTCCGGCTGCGCGGGCGACGTCCTTGATACCCACCGACTGGGCCATCGGTCGAGACCTCCAGGAAACATGGACGGCGCCTTCACGGCACGGAAGGGCACATCGGGAAGGGCTTCACATTACGACAGATTCGCACGCCGGTCCGGGTCAGGCGGGCAGGGCGAAGTCGACGACGTGGAGAGCCGACGGCGTCGTGCCGCTCGACGTCTCCTGGTACATGAACGACAGGACATTGTCCGCCTTGACCCGCATCTCGTCGATCACGACCTCGCCGAAGGCGTTCAGGCCGCTGCCGTCGTACAGCAGCGCCCAGTCGGTGTAGCCGGAGGACTTCGAGGCGCCGGCGATCCTGCCGTAGGGGAAGACCGCGTAGGCGTTGTCGTACTTGTCCAGGACCAGCTTGGTGCGCTGGCTGGAGTTCAGCACGACGGGTATCTCGGTCTTCTGCCAGGTGCCGGCGGAGTTCTTGCGGAGGTGGAAGGCGCGGCCGTTGGCGGTGCGGTCGCTGACGTAGTTCGTGGTGCACTGGCCGAAGCGGCCGGGGACGTAGCTGATGATCGCGTGCGGGAGGCCGGCGGAGTCGGTCCACTGGCTCTCCTGGTTCATCAGGGAGTGGTCGGGGTTGAGGGAGTCGACGACCAGCCCGGAGTCGGTGACGGCGACGGTGTCCGGGCTGCCGGTGGTGGCGACCAGGGTTCCGGCGTCGTTGCGCCAGGTGCGGCCGCGGTCGGTGGAGTAGACGTAGCCGGTGTCGTGGTTGGTGATGCCGCCGCTGTTGCACATCACGGCCGCGTTCTGCTCGCGCCAGGTGAAGAACGAGTGCAGCCGCCCGTTGACGTCGTAGTCGATGCCGTGCAGGTACATGTTGCGGGCGGCCGACGAACCGTGCGTGCTCGTGTACGTCCCGGTGGAGCTGCTCCACTCCCCCAGCGCGGTCCAGCTCGAACCGTCGTACTCCGCAAGGGCGTTGCGGCCGTTCCCGGAGATACCCACGCGGTAGCTGAGCTGGAGCCTGCCCTCAGGGGTGGAGACGAACTGCGGGTAGGTGAACTGCGAGGTGAGCGACACCCCGTCGAGGGACGTCTGTACGGCGCCGAAGACGGCCGCTGTCCAGGCGGTGGTGCCGGGGTTGTCCAGCAGCCCGGCCGCGGACTTCACGTAGAAGAAGCCGTCGCTGTGCGAGTCCATGGTGATGTGCAGCCGGCCGTCGGTCTTCGACACGCCCATCGAGATGACGTTGTGCGAGTCGCTGGACTTGAGCTGGTGGGCGAGGGTGACGGTCGACCAGGACGCCCCGCCGAGCACCCGGCGCCCGATCACGGCGGAGCCGGTCGAGGTGTACCAGCCGGCGTACTGGTAGCCCTTGTACGTGAACAGCCCGTTCTTCTGGAACGAGTTGTTGTTGACCAGGCCGTCGTAGGAGACGAAGTAGATCGCCTGGGCGTCGAGTTGCGTGGTCTGCTGTTTGTTCACCGACGGTCCGGGGTCGGCCGCGCGGGCGGTGCCGGCGGCGAGGGCGGGGGTGGTCACGGCGCCGAGGAGGGCGGCCCCCAGCACGGTACGTCTCTTCACGAGCGGCTCCTGTCGTGATTCAGGCGAGGTGGAACACTTCGGTGAGCGGTTTCATCGCCTCGTCGGGACGGGCTCCGTCCAGGGCTTCGAAGAAGGGGCCCATCTCGGCCTGCCAGCGGGCGTTGACCTCGGTGGCCTCCATGCCGGCAAGGGCGGCCTTGAAGTCCTCGGTCTCCAGGTAGCCGACCAGCAGGCCGTCGTCGCGCAGGAAGAGCGAGTAGTTGTGCCAGCCGGTGGCGGAGAGCGCCGCGCGCATCTCCGGCCACACGGCGGCGTGGCGTTCGCGGTACTCGGCGAGGCGGTCCTGCCGGACCTTGAGGAGGAAACAGACGCGCTGCATAAGTACCGCTCTCGCGCTAGAAGTTGAACTGGTCGATGTTCTTCGCGTCGAACACGGTCGGCTTTCCGAGGTTGATCACGCCGTCCTTGCCGATGGTGTACGTGGTGTCGCCGGCCCTGAAGGTCTCGCCCTGCTTGCCGGTGATCTGCCCGGAGACCAGCGCGACGGCGGTGCGGGCGGCGAGGTCGCCGAGCTTGGCCGGGTCCCACAGCTCGAAGGCGTCGACCGTGCCGTTCTTGACGTACTGCCGCATGTCGTTGGGCGTGCCGAGGCCGGTCAGCTTGACCTTGCCCTTGTACTTGGAGCCGGAGAGGTACTGGGCGGCCGCCTTGATGCCGACGGTGGTCGGGGAGATGATCCCCTTCAGGTTCGGGTACTGCTGCAGCAGGCCCTGGGTCTGCTGGAAGGACTGCTGGGCGTCGTCGTTGCCGTAGGCGATCTTGACGAGCTTGACGTTCTTGTACTTCGGGTCCTTGAGTTCGTCCTTCATGAACCCGATCCAGGTGTTCTGGTTCGTGGCTGTCTGCGCGGCGCTCAGGATCGCGATCTCGCCCTTGTACCCGATCTGCTGGGCGAGCAGCTGCACCTCGGTGCGGCCGAGGTCCTCGGCGCTGGCCTGCGAGACGAAGGCGTTGCGGCAGCCGGCGTTGGTGTCGGAGTCGTAGGTGACGACCTTGATGCCGTTGCTCATGGCCTGCTTGAGCGCGGTGCACAGGGCGCCGGGGTCCTGGGCGGACACGGCCATGGCGTTGACCTGCTGCTGCGTCAAGGTGTTCACGTAGCTGACCTGCCCGGAGGTGTCGGTCGCACTCGACGGCCCGACCTCCTTGTACTTGCTGCCCAGCTCGGTGAGCGCCTTCTCGCCGCCCTTGTCGGCGGAGGTGAAGTAGGGGTTGTTGACCTGCTTGGGCAGGAACCCGACGGTGAGTCCCTTCTTGAGCGCCGCGTTCGGGTCGGCCTTGGCGGTGGAGGTGGCCGCGGACGACTCGTCGCTGCCGGAGTTGTTCTTGGTGGTGCCGCCGCAGGCGGTGGCAGCGAGCGCGAGCGAGGAAACGGCGGCGACGGCGACACAGACACGCCGGAGGGATGACTTACGCATGACGCGGGTCCTTTGAAAGATGGGTTCGTGAGGTGCCCCCTCTCGGGGGCGCTGGGGGTACCCCCGGCCGAAGGCTGGGGGAGGGACTGCGCGACCAGCCACAAACGGCCCGCAGTGTTCAGACGGCCTTGGCCGCCCTGTGCCGTGCCAACGAGATCTGACGGGCAACCCGGGGCCCGAGCACCGAGACGACAAGCAACACACCGGTCACGACGATCTGCGACTGCGCGGACACGTTCAGCAGACTCATCACGTTCTGCAACGCCCCGAGCAGGAACACCCCGGCGATCGCGCCGCCCAACGTGCCCTTGCCCCCGTCGAAGTCGATGCCGCCGAGCAACACCGCCGCCACCACGCTCAGTTCGAGCCCCGTCGCGTTGTCGTACCGCGCACTCGCGTAGTGCAGGGCCCAGAAGATCCCGGTGAGCGAGGCCATGAAGCCGGTGGCGACGAACAGGATCAGCTTGTTGCGCCTGACGCGGATTCCCGCGAACCGTGCCGCCTCCTCGCTCGCCCCGACGGCGAACAGCGACCGTCCGAACGGCGTGGCGTGCAGCACCAGCACCGCGATCACCAGCAGCACCAGGAACGGCAGGAAGGCCCGCGGCAGGAACGTGTCGCCGAGCCGCCCCGCCGCGAAGTCGAGGTACTGCGTGGGGAAGTCGGTCACCGCGTCGGAGCCGAGGACGATCTGCGCGATGCCCCGGTAGGCGGCGAGCGTGCCGATCGTTACGGCCAGCGACGGCAGGCCCAGCCGCGTCACCAGCAGCCCGTTGACCAGCCCGCACACCACACCGAGCAGCAGGCACAGCGGGATGATCGTCTCGATCGCCATGCCCTCGTTCCAGAGCTTGCCCATGACGGCGCCCGAGAGGCCGGCGGTCGACGCGACCGAGAGGTCGATCTCGCCGGCGACGACCAGCAGCGTCATCGGCAGGGCGATCAGCGCGATGGGAAGCGTGTTGCCGATCAGGAACGACAGGTTGAGCGAGTTCCCGAAGCCGTCGACGAAACCGAACGACAGCAGCAGGAGGACGATCAGCAGTGCGCCGACGACCGTGTCCCAGCGGACCGCGCGGGTCAGGGAGTCAGGCATGGCGGGCGCTCCTCTTCTTCAGGGCGGAGGCCACCCGCACCGCCACGATCCGGTCGACGGCGATGGCGAGCAGCAGCAGGAAGCCGTTGATGGCGAGGACCCACACGGAGCTGACCCCGAGGGCCGGCAGCACGCTGTTGATCGAGGTGAGCACCAGCGCGCCGAGGGCGGCGCCGTACACGCTCCCGGAGCCACCGGTGAAGACCACGCCGCCGACCACCACGGCGCTCACGACGGTGAGTTCGTAGCCGTTGCCGGTGCCGGAGTCGACGTTGCCGAACCGGGCGAGGTACATCGCCCCGGCGAGTCCCGCGAGGGCGCCGCAGAAGGTGTACGCGGTGAGGATCCGCTTGCGGACCGGGATGCCGGCCAGCCGGGCGGCCTCGGGGTTGGAGCCGAGGGCGTACAACTCCCGTCCGCTGCCGAAGTGCTTGAGGTAGTAGGCGGTGGCGACCAGGACCGCGAGGGCGATGAGGGCCAGCCAGGGGATCGCCGAGAGGCCGCCGGAGCCGAAGTCGACGAAGGAGCCGGAGAGGTCGGCGGCCGTGATCTGCCGGGAGCCGACCCAGATGGAGTCGACGCCCCGGATGATGTACAGCGTGCCGAGGGTGACGACGAGGGCGGGTACCTGGCCGAGGCTCACCAGCAGGCCGTTGAGGAGTCCGCAGCCGATGCCGAGCAGCACGGCGAGCAGGATCGCGACGACCGGGTTGCCGCCGCCGTGCAGGTAGTCGCCGGCGGCGAAGGCGGTGATGCCGAGGGTGGAGCCGACGGACAGGTCGACGTTGCGGGTGATCACCACGAGCGACTGGCCGGTGGCGACCAGCACCAGGATGGTGGCGTTGAGCAGCAGGTCCTTGATGCCCTGCTCGGAGAGGAACTCGCTGTTGCCGGCCTGGGTGACGGCGATCATCACCAGGAAGACGATCAGGATGGCGAGTTCACGCATCTTGAAGACGCGGTCGACGAGCCGGGTCCCCGCGGACTCGGGTGCCTCGGCGACGGGGGTGGGTTCGGAGGTGGTCACCGTCATGCGGCGGCCCTCCCCGTGGCTGCGGCCATCACGGTTTCCTCGCTGGCTTCGGAGCGCGGGATCTCGGCGGTGATCCGGCCCTCGTGCATCACCAGCACGCGGTCGGCCATGCCGAGGATCTCGGGCAGGTCGGAGGAGATCATCAGCACGGCGACCCCGTCGGCGGCCAACTCGCTCAGCAGCCGGTGCACTTCGGCTTTCGTACCGACGTCGATGCCGCGGGTCGGCTCGTCGACGATCAGTACCTTCGGGCCGGTCGCGAGCCACTTGGCGAGGACGACCTTCTGCTGGTTGCCGCCGGAGAGGGTGGAGACGGCGTCGGCGATCCGGGCGTACTTCACCTGGAGCCTGACGGCCCAGTCGAGGGAGCGGCTGCGCTCGGCACCCCGGTCGACGAGGCCCGCCTTCACGGTCGTACGCAGTCCGGTCAGGCCGATGTTCCGCTCGATGGACATGTCCATCACGAGCCCTTGGGCCCGCCGGTCCTCGGGGACGAGGGCGAGGCCGGCGGACATCGCGACGGAGGGGGCGCCGTTGGTCAGCTTCCGTCCCCTGACCTCGACTTCGCCGGCGTCCCAGCGGTCGACGCCGAACACGGCGCGGGCGACCTCGGTACGGCCGGCGCCGACCAGTCCGGCGAGGCCGACGATCTCGCCGGACCGCACCTCGAAGGAGACGTCGGTGAAGACGCCCTCTCGGGTCAGGCGCCGTACGCTCAGGGCGACTTCGCCGGGGCTGACGTCCTGCTTGGGGTACAGCTCGTCCAGGTCCCGGCCGACCATCCGGCGGACGAGGTCGTCCTCGGTCATGCCGTCGACGAGCTCGCTGGCGATCCAGGCCCCGTCCCGGAGGGTGGTGACCCGCCGGCAGATCTGGAAGATCTCTTCGAGCCGGTGCGAGATGAACAGCACGGCGGCGCCCTGCTCGCGCAGGGTGCGGACGACGCCGAAGAGGCGGGCGACCTCGCTGCCGGTGAGGGCGGCCGTCGGCTCGTCCATGATCAGGACGCGGGCGTCGAAGGAGAGCGCCTTGGCGATCTCGACGATCTGCTGGTCGGCGATGGACAGGCCGCGGGCAGGGCGGTCGGGGTCGAGGGCGACGCCGAGCCGCTTCATCAGGGCGGCGGTGGCCGCGTGGGTGGCCTTGTGGTCGATACGGCCGAGGGCGCGCCGGGGCTGGCGGCCCATGAAGATGTTCTCGGCGATCGACAGGTCGGGGAAGAGCGTGGGTTCCTGGTAGATCACGGCGATTCCGGCGTCGCGGGCGTCGCCGGGGCCGTGGAAGACGACGGGCTCGCCGTCGAGCAGCACCTGGCCGGCGTCCGGTCGGTGCACTCCGGCGAGGGTCTTGATCAGCGTCGACTTGCCCGCGCCGTTCTCTCCGGCGAGGGCGTGCACCTCGCCGGGGAACAGCTCCAGGGAGACGTCCCGCAGGGCGCGTACGGCACCGAAGGACTTGGAGACGTCCTTCAGCGCCAGCACCGGGGCCGGTCCCGTGTCGGACGGGTGGGTCATGGGGGCTCCTCGACGACACGGCGAGACGGCGGGAACCGGACCTCACGGCGTCGTGAAAGGTTTCAACTGGATTGCCGGGACCGTAGACACCACGGGCATGTCACGTCAATGGGTCCGTGTCGAAAAAATTTCGATAGCCGAAGGTCACGGCGGAGTCACGGAGAACGGGGTTGGTCGGAATGCTTGACACTCCCGTGCAGGCCTCATACTTTGCGGTTCTGAATCGTTTCACCACCCCGTTGTTCCGATCCCTCAGGAGCCCCGAAGTGACCGACCTCGCCGCGGTGAAGGCCGCGCTGAAGACCCAGGCCGTCGAAACGCCGTCGTGGGCGTACGGAAACTCGGGGACCCGCTTCAAGGTGTTCGCCCAGCAGGGCGTGCCGCGCTCGCCGAAGGAGAAGCTGGACGACGCCGCGCAGGTCCACGCCGTGACGGGGGTGGCGCCGACGGTGGCGCTGCACATCCCCTGGGACAAGGTGGACGACTACGCGGACCTGGCCAAGCACGCCGAGGAGCGGGGGCTGCGGCTGGGGGCGATCAACTCCAACACCTTCCAGGACGACGACTACAGGCTGGGCAGCATCTGCCACCCGGAGGCGGCGGTGCGCCGGAAGGCGGTCGATCACCTGCTGGAGTGCGTCGACATCATGGACGCGACGGGGTCGCAGGACCTCAAGCTGTGGTTCGCAGACGGCACGAACTACCCCGGCCAGGACGACATCCGGGACCGCCAGGACCGGCTGGCCGAGGGGCTGGCCGAGGTCTACGCGCGCCTCGGCGACGGGCAGCGGATGCTGCTGGAGTACAAGCTCTTCGAGCCGTCCTTCTACACGACCGACGTGCCGGACTGGGGGACGGCCTACGCCCACTGCCTGAAGCTGGGGCCGAAGGCGCAGGTCGTGGTCGACACCGGTCACCACGCGCCGGGCACCAACATCGAGTTCATCGTCGCGACGCTGCTGCGGGAGGGGAAGCTCGGCGGGTTCGACTTCAACTCGCGGTTCTACGCGGACGACGACCTCATGGTCGGGGCCGCGGATCCGTTCCAGCTCTTCCGGATCATGTACGAGGTGGTGCGGGGTGGTGGGTTCACGGCCGAGGTGGCCTTCATGCTGGACCAGTGCCACAACATCGAGGCGAAGATCCCGGCGATCGTCCGGTCGGTGATGAACGTGCAGGAGGCCACGGCGAAGGCGCTGCTGGTGGACCGTGCCGCTCTGGCCGACGCACAGCGAGCCGGGGACGTGCTGGCCGCGAACGCCGTGCTGATGGACGCGTACAACACGGATGTGCGGCCGTTGCTCGCCGAGGTGCGGGAGGAGATGGGGTTGGACGCCGACCCTGTTTCGGCTTACCGCCGGTCGGGGTGGGCCGAGAAGATCGTCGCCGAGCGGGTCGGAGGGGAACAGGCGGGTTGGGGGGCCTGAGCGTCTGCCCTGGGCTGTTTCATCGCGGGCTGCGGGCCGGGTGTGGCTGGTCGCGCAGTTCCTCCCCCAGCCTTCGGCTGGGGGTACCCCCAGCGCCCCAGAAGGGCGCACCGGTGTCCACTCCTCGAGAAGTTAGGAACCTTCATGTCCACCCATCCCGAAGCGGCCGCCCTCCTCGCCCGCTCGCACCGCCTCGGTGCTGATCCGCGTAACACGAACTACGCCGGCGGGAACACCTCCGCCAAGGGCACCGCGTCCGACCCCGTCACCGGCGGCGACGTCGAGCTGATGTGGGTCAAGGGGTCCGGCGGGGATCTCGGGACGCTCACCGAGGGTGGGCTGGCGGTGCTGCGGCTGGACCGGTTGCGTGCGCTCGCCGATGTCTACCCGGGGGTCGACCGCGAGGACGAGATGGTCGCCGCCTTCGACTACTGCCTGCACGGCAAGGGCGGCGCCGCGCCCTCCATCGACACCGCCATGCACGGGCTCGTCGACGCCCGGCACGTCGACCACCTGCACCCGGACTCCGGGATCGCGCTGGCCTGCGCCGCCGACGGGGAGAAGCTGACCGCGGAGTGCTTCGGAGACACGGTGGTATGGGTGCCCTGGCGACGGCCGGGGTTCCAGCTGGGGCTGGACATCGCCGCGATCAAGGCGGCCAACCCGCAGGCGATCGGGTGTGTGCTCGGCGGGCACGGGATCACCGCGTGGGGTGACAGCTCCGAGGAGTGCGAGCGCAACTCGCTGCACATCATCCGGACCGCCGAGAAATTCCTGGCGGAGCACGGGAAGGCCGAGCCGTTCGGGCCCCTCGTCGAGGGGTACGAGGCGCTGCCCGAGGCCGAGCGGCGGGAGCGGGCCGCGGCCCTCGCGCCGTACGTCCGGGCGCTCGCCTCCCAGGACAGGGCGCAGGTCGGGCGCTTCACCGACTCCGAGGTCGTCCTCGACTTCCTCGCCAGGGCCGAGCACCCGCGGCTGGCCGCGCTGGGCACGTCCTGCCCGGACCACTTCCTGCGGACGAAGGTACGGCCGCTCGTGCTCGACCTGGCGCCGGCCGCTCCGGTGGAGGAAGCCGTGGCACGGCTGCGCGAGCTGCACGCCGCCTACCGGGAGGAGTACGCCGCCTACTACCGGCGGCACGCCGACGCGGACTCCCCCGCGATGCGCGGGGCCGACCCGGCGATCGTGCTGATCCCCGGAGTCGGGATGTTCTCGTTCGGCAAGGACAAGCAGACCGCCCGGGTGGCCGGTGAGTTCTACGTCAACGCGATCAACGTGATGCGCGGGGCCGAGGCGGTGTCGTCCTACGCGCCGATCGAGGAGTCGGAGAAGTTCCGGATCGAGTACTGGGCCCTCGAGGAGGCCAAACTCCGGCGGATGCCGAAGCCGAAGGCCCTGGCCACCCGGGTGGCGCTGGTGACGGGGGCCGGCAGCGGGATCGGGAAGGCGATCGCGCACCGGCTGGTGGCCGAGGGGGCGTGTGTCGTCGTCGCCGATCTCAACGCCGAGGGCGCGGCCGCAGTGGCTCAGGAGCTGGGCGGGGCCGACAAGGCCGTCGCGGTCGCCGTGGACGTGACGTCCGAGGAGCAGATCGCGGAGGCGTTCCGGGCCGCCGCGCTCGCCTTCGGCGGAGTGGACCTCGTCGTCAACAACGCGGGGATCTCGATCTCCAAGCCACTGCTCGAGACCTCTGCCAAGGACTGGGACCTGCAGCACGACATCATGGCCCGCGGGTCCTTCCTCGTGTCGCGGGAGGCCGCGCGGGTGATGATCGCCCAGGGGCTGGGCGGGGACGTCGTCTACATCGCCTCCAAGAACGCCGTGTTCGCCGGGCCCAACAACATCGCCTACTCCGCGACCAAGGCCGACCAGGCCCACCAGGTGCGGCTGCTCGCCGCCGAGCTGGGCGAGCACGGCATCCGGGTCAACGGGGTGAACCCCGACGGTGTGGTGCGCGGGTCGGGGATCTTCGCCGGCGGGTGGGGGGCTCAGCGGGCCGCCGTCTACGGGGTGGAGGAGTCGAAGCTGGGCGAGTTCTACGCGCAGCGGACCATCCTCAAGCGCGAGGTACTGCCCGAGCATGTCGCGAACGCGGTGTTCGCGCTGACGGGCGGGGAACTGACCCACACCACCGGGCTGCATGTGCCCGTCGACGCGGGTGTGGCGGCCGCTTTCCTGCGATGAGCTCGGTGAACTCCTATGCCGCGGTGGACCTCGGCGCGTCCAGCGGACGGGTCATGGTCGGCCGGGTGAGTCCGGACTCGCTGGAGCTGGCCGAGGCGCACCGGTTCGTGAACCGGCCGGTGCGGGTGCCGGAGGGGCTGCGGTGGGACGTGCTCGGGCTGTACGCGGGGGTGTTGGAGGGGCTGCGGGCGGCGGGCCAGGTGGACTCGGTCGGCATCGACAGCTGGGCCGTGGACTACGGGCTGCTGGACGCCGACGGGGCGCTGCTCGGCAACCCGGTGCACTACCGGGACGCGCGGACCGAGGGTGTCGCCGAGAAGGTGTGGGCGACCCTGCCGGCCGCGGAGCTGTACGCCCGCACCGGGCTCCAGTACGCGCCCTTCAACACCCTCTACCAGCTGGTGGCCGCGCGGTCGAGCGCCCAGTTCGCACACGCCGAGCGGCTGCTGCTCGTCCCCGACCTGATGTCGTACTGGCTGACCGGCGAGCAGGGCACCGAACTGACCAACGCCTCCACCACCCAGCTGATCGACCCCCGGACGCGTGAGTGGTCGTACGAGGTCGCGGACCGGCTGGGGATCGACCTCGGGCTGTTCGCGCCGCTGCGGCGACCCGGGGATCCGGCCGGGTTGCTGCGGCCCGAGGTGCTGGAGGAGACGGGGCTCACCGGGCCCGTGCCGGTGACCGCCGTCGGCTCGCACGACACCGCGTCGGCGGTGGCCGCCGTACCGGCGGTCGGTGAGCGGTTCGCCTATATCTGCACCGGCACCTGGTCACTGGCCGGGCTGGAGCTGACGGCGCCCGTGCTGGCCGAGGAGAGCCGGGCCGCCAACTTCACCAACGAACTGGGGCTCGACGGCACGGTCCGCTATCTGCGCAACATCATGGGGCTGTGGCTGCTCCAGGAGTGCGTACGGGCCTGGGGCGACCCGGACCTGGGTGGGTTGCTGCGGACGGCGGCCGGCGTGCCGGCGCTGCGGTCGGTGGTGGACGCCGGTGATGCCGGGTTCCTGGCACCCGGGCGGATGCCGGAGCGGATCGCCGAGGCGTGCCGGGCCTCCGGGCAGCCGGTGCCGCGGACGCCCGGTGAGATCACCCGGTGCATTCTCGACTCGCTGGCGCTCGCCCACCGGCGGGCGGTCGCCCAGGCGCAGCGGCTCGCCGACCATCCGGTGGACACGGTGTACGTGGTGGGCGGTGGCACGCGCAACGCGCTGCTCTGCCAGCTCACCGCCGACGCCTGCGGGCTGCCGGTGGTGGCGGGGCCGACCGAGGCGGCCGCCTTCGGGAACGTGCTGGTCCAGGCCCGCACGCACGGTGTCGTCGGTGACCTCGCCGACATGCGGCGGCTGCTCACCCGCACCCAGCCGCTGACCCGGTACACGCCGCAGGGCGACACCTCCCGCTGGGAGGCGGCCGAGGCCCGGCTGACCACCCGCTGACCACTCCTCACCAGGCACCGCCGGCCGGTCGGCGGCGGCCCCGACTCGCCACACGGTGACCGGGTCTCCCTTTGATCTCACCGGCCCACTACGCTGCACTCATCCGATGATCGACCTCTAGGAGCCGCGATGCGTGTCGCTCTCTTCCTGACCTGCGTCAACGACACGCTCTATCCGGACACCGGCCGTGCCGTGGTGAAACTCCTGACCAGGTTGGGCGTCGAGGTCGATTTCCCGATGGCGCAGACCTGCTGCGGACAGGCCCACTACAACACCGGATACCGTCATGAGGCGGAGCCGCTGGCCCGGCATTTCTCCGATGTATTCGGGGAGTACGAGGCGATCGTGACCCCGTCCGGGTCGTGCGGGGCGATGGTGCGGGAGCTGTATCCGCGGATGGGCGAGCGGGCGCGGGCGGAGGGACGCGGGAGCGGGCTGGCGGCGGCGCTGGCGCCGGTGGTGCCGAAGACGTACGAGCTCACGGAGTTCCTGGTGGACGTCCTGGGGGTGACGGACGTCGGCGCATATTATCCGCACCATGTCACCTACCACCCGACCTGCCACGGACTGCGGAGTCTGGGGCTCGGCGACCGCCCCCGCCGTCTCCTCCAGGCCGTCAAGGGCCTGGAGCTGGTGGAGCTGCCGGGCGCGGAGGAGTGCTGCGGGTTCGGTGGCACGTTCGCGGTGAAGAACCCCGACGTGTCGGCCGCGATGGGCACGGACAAGGTGCGCAACGCCGAGTCGACCGGCGCGGAGGTGCTGTGCGCGGCCGACAACTCCTGCCTGATGCACATCGGCGGCACCATGACCCGGCTCGGCAGCGGGCTGCGGCCGGTGCACATCGCGGAGATCCTGGCGAGCACGGAGGAGGACCCGGCCGCATGAGCGGGACGTATCTGGGGATGCCGGCCTTCCCGAAGGCCGCGCACGAGGCCGTCAACAATCCCACGCTGCGCGGGAATCTGCGCCATGCCACGCACACCATCCGCGCCAAGCGGGCCAAGGCGGTCGGGGAGGTGTCCGACTGGGCCGCGCTGCGCGAGGCGGGCAAGCGGATCAAGGACCACACGCTCCGCCATCTCGACCGCTACCTGGTCCAGCTGGAGGAGTCGGTGACGGCGGCCGGCGGTACGGTCCACTGGGCCGCGGACGCCGACGAGGCGAACCGGATCGTCACCGAACTGGTCAAGGCGACCGGTGAGTCGGAGGTCGTGAAGGTCAAGTCGATGGCCACGCAGGAGATCGGGCTCAACGAGGCCCTCGAAGCGGAGGGCATCCGGGCCTACGAGACCGATCTCGCCGAACTGATCGTGCAGCTCGGCCACGACCGGCCCTCGCACATCCTCGTGCCCGCCATCCACCGCAACCGCGGTGAGATCAGGGACATCTTCCGGCGCGAGATGGGCGCATGGGGGCGCCCGGCCCCCGAGGGGCTGACCGACACCCCCGCCGAACTGGCGGAGGCGGCCCGGCTCCACCTGCGCGAGAAGTTCCTCCGCGCCAAGGTCGGGATCTCCGGCGCCAACTTCATGGTCGCCGAGACCGGCACCCTGGTCGTCGTCGAGTCCGAGGGCAACGGCCGGATGTGCCTCACCCTGCCGGAGACCCTGATCTCGGTCGTCGGCATCGAGAAGATCGTGCCGGCCTGGCGGGACCTGGAGGTCTTCCTCCAGACCCTCCCCCGCTCCTCCACCGCCGAGCGGATGAACCCGTACACGTCGACGTGGACCGGCACGACCGACGGCGACGGCCCGCAGGCCTTCCACCTGGTCCTCCTCGACAACGGCCGCACCGACACCCTCGCCGACGAGGTCGGCCGCCAGGCCCTGCGCTGCATCCGCTGCTCGGCCTGCCTCAACGTCTGCCCGGTCTACGAGCGGGCCGGCGGCCACGCCTACGGCTCGGTCTACCCCGGCCCGATCGGCGCCATCCTCAGCCCCCAGCTGAGGGGCACGCAGAGCGAGATCGACGCCTCGCTCCCGTACGCCTCCTCGCTGTGCGGGGCCTGCTACGAGGTCTGCCCGGTCGCCATCGACATCCCCGAGGTGCTGGTGCACCTGCGCGAGCGGGTCGTCGAGGGCGGCGAGGCGGTCCGCGGCGGCAACAAGGTGCTGCTCAAGCCGGCCAGGGGACACGCGGCCGAGCGGGCGGCGATGCGCGCGGCCCGCTGGGCGCTCTCGCACCCGGCGGCCCTGCGCACCGGCCAGCGGCTCGCCTCCCGCAGCCGCCGTCTGCATCCCCGTACGCTGCCGGGCCCCGGCCGGGCGTGGACGGGGACCCGGGACCTGCCCGCCGTACCGGCGGAGCCGTTCCGGGACTGGTGGCAGCGGACCGGCGGCGGAAAGGGCGGGGCGAAGTGAGCAGCAGGGAGCGGATCCTGGGCCGGGTGCGGCGGGCGCTGGCCGGGGCAGGGGACGAGGAAACGCCCGTCGAGCGGGCGTATCTGCGCGAGCACGGGGAGCGGAGCCTCACGGAGACGGTGGATCTGCTCGCCGAGAACCTGGCGGACTACCGGGCGGTCGTGCACCGGTGCGCGGCGGACGAACTGGCCGCCACGATCGGTCGGTTGATCGCCCAGCGCGGTTCGGGGACGGTGGCCGTGCCCACCGGGCTCCCCCCGGAGTGGCTCGCGGCGACCGGGGCCGAGCAGATTGCGGACCGGGCCGAGAGCACCCCGCACGAACTCGACCGGGTCGGCAGCGTGGTCACCGGATGTGCGGTGGCGATCGCCGAGACCGGGACGATCGTGCTGGACGGCGGCCCGGACCAGGGCCGCCGCCGGATCACCCTCGTCCCCGATCACCACATCTGCGTGGTACGGGTCCCGGAGCAGGTCGTGTCCTCGGTGCCCCAGGCCCTCGAACGGCTCGACCCGGCCCGCCCGTTGACCTGGATCTCCGGCCCCTCCGCGACCAGTGACATCGAGCTGGACCGGGTCGAGGGGGTGCACGGTCCGCGCACCCTGGAGGTCGTGCTCGTCGGCGGCACCCCGCAGACCACCGAGGTCAACGCGGGCGATTCGTGACGCTCGCGGCTAACGTATGGGAATGATCCGGTTCGAGCAGGTCACCAAGCGGTACGCGGACGGGACGACCGCGGTGGACGGGCTCTCCTTCGAGGTGGCCGAGGGTGAACTCGTCACGCTCGTCGGTCCCTCCGGCTGCGGCAAGACCACGACGATGATGATGGTCAACCGGCTCATCGAACCGACCTCGGGCCGCATCCTCGTCGACGGCGCGGACGTCGCCGGGGTCGACCCGGTGCGGCTGCGCCGGCGGATCGGCTATGTCATCCAGCAGGTGGGCCTGTTCCCGCACCGCACCGTCCTCGACAACACCGCGACCGTCCCCGCCCTGCTCGGCTGGAAAAGGGCCAGGGCCCGGGCCCGCGCCGCCGAACTGCTCGACCTCGTCGGCCTGGACCCCAAGACGTACGGGCCGCGCTACCCGGACCAGCTCTCCGGCGGCCAGCGGCAGCGCGTCGGCGTGGCCCGGGCGCTCGCCGCCGATCCCCCGGTGCTGCTGATGGACGAGCCGTTCGGCGCGGTCGACCCCGTGGTGCGTGAGCAGTTGCAGGACGAGTTCCTCCGGATGCAGGCCGCCGTGCGCAAGACCGTGCTGCTGGTGACGCACGACATCGAGGAGGCGGTGCGGCTCGGTGACCGGATCGCGGTGTACGGGCAGGGGCGGATCGAGCAGTTCGACACCCCGGGTGCGGTGCTGGGCAGGCCGGCCACGCCGTACGTGGCCGGGTTCGTGGGGGCGGACCGCGGGCTGAAACGGCTGTCGGTGACCGCGATCGAGCCGGACGACCTGCAGCAGCCGCCGGTCGCCCGCCTGGGCGAGTCCGCCGAGAGCGCCGCCGCACGGTTGCGGGCCGAGGGCGCCCGGTGGGCGGTGGTCCTGGACGCGCACGGCGACCTGCACGGCTGGGTGGGCCGGGACGAGCTGGCGGCGGGCGGCACGGTCGACGCCCTCGCTCACCGGATGACCGCGTGGGTGCCGGTGGGCGCCCCGCTGAAGCAGGCGTTCGGAGTGATGCTCCAGTACGACGCCGGGTGGGTCGCGGTGCTGGACGGTTCGCGCTTCCTCGGGGTGCTCACCCCGGCCAAGCTCCACGAGGCGCTGCGCCGCTCGGTGGACGCGGAGGCGCGCGGCGTCTCGCGGGGCCAGGTGCGGTTCGACTCGGTCTCCGGCGCCTGACCGGCAGGGGCGGCCGCGGTCGTCAGCAGTACGTCATCGGGCAGCCACGGCGCAGCGAGTGCTGGGCGGCGCGCAGGTAGAGCGCGACGTAGAAGGAGGTGTCCAGGTCCTGACCCCACGGACCGGGGCGGGACTCGGCCGTTTCCTTCGCCGGACCCTCCAGGAACCACATCGTCAGGTCGAGGTTGTCGCAGGCCTCCGGTATCGCCTCGACGGGAAGCCCGATCACCGCTGCGAGCCGCTGCGCGAGGGCGAGCACCTCGGGTGCGCCGGCGACCACCGTCTCGTCGGTGTAGGCGGATGCGACGGGCAGCCGGATCTCGTCGCCGAGCGAGAAGGGCACCAGCACCGTCCAGCCCAGCAGCAGCTCCCCCTCGCTCGGTGACAGGTGCTCCCCACACAGTGCGCCGAACCCGTCCATGGGCGGTACCAGCTTCTCCTCGAAGGACAGCCCCGAGCCGCGCACGAAGGCGGCCGCCTCGGGCACCGACTCGTACGGCGCCAGCCCGCGCCGCCGCAGCTCCTCGTCGAGGGCCGCGGCGAGGGCGCCCTTGCCGCCCTCGTCCTCGTCGCCGTCGAGCCACTCCTGCGCACCGACACTCACCAGATAGATCCCCATGCCTCGAACGTACCGCCCGCCACTGACAACGGCCCGGGCCGTCGCCCCACCGGCCGCCGCCTGCCGTCACTTCAGCAGGCCCTTGTCCCGCAGATAGGTCCGGGCCACGTCCTCGGGCAGTCGCCGCCAGCTGTCGACCTGCTGGTTCATCGAGGCCAGGTCGGCCGTCGTGAGGACGTCGTTGACCCTGCCGAGCGCCCTGGTGACCCGCTCGCTGCCGGCCCGCGCGCGGTTGACGACCGGGACGACGTAGTCGGCGTTCTGAAGATGTCTGTCGTCGGCGAGCAGGACCAGCCCGAACTGGTCGAGGGTCGCGTCGGTGGTCGTGGTCAGCACCATCTGGTCCTGGCCGCTCTGCACCGCCCGCTTGGCCTGGGTGGTGCCGACGCCCTTGGGGTCGACGCCGGTGATGTCGATGCCGTAGACCTTCTTCAGCCCCGGCTCGCAGTACGGCCGTTGCACGCATTCGTCGCCCGCCGCGAGCCGTACCTTCAGTCCCGAGGCGCCGAGGTCGCTGAGGGTCCTGAGGTGGTGCTGCCGGGCGTACGCGGCGGTGACCGCGAAGGCGTTCTGGTCCACCGCCCTGCCGGGGTCGAGGACGGTGAGGCCGCGGGGGGTGGCGAGGCGGCGCAGTGCCCGCATCGTGGTGGTCAGGTCCGGGGAGCCCACGGGTGGTGCGTCGGGCCCGTTGGTCTTGGCGTCGAGCCAGTCGGCGAAGGTGGCCGCGTATTCGGGGACCACGTCGATCTGCCCGGACTCCAGAGCGGGTTCGTAGAGTTCGCGGTTGGCGACGGTGATGAAGGAGGTCTTGTATCCCGCCTGGTCCAGGAGCTGGGCGTACATCTGGGCGAGCAGGTCGCTCTCGGTGAAGCCGGCGGAGCCGACGGTCAGGTGCTTGCTGTCGCCCGGGGGTGCGGTGACCTCGCCGCGGTTCTCCAGGGAGGGGCCGGCGGTGCAGGCGGTGAGGGTGAGGAGCAGGGCACCGGCCGCCGTCCGCAGTCTCATCGCGTGCCCCGCAGCCAGACCGGGGCCAGGCGCTCGGCGAGTTCGAAGACACCCTCGACGATCAGGGCGAAGACCGCGACCAGGAACGCTCCGGCGACCACCATGGGTGTGCTGGCCAGGTTGAATCCGGCGGTGATGATCCGGCCCAGTCCGCCACCGCCGGCGAGCGCGGCGATGGTGGCGGTGGCGACGAGCTGGACGGCGGCGATCCGCACTCCGTTGAGGACCAGGGGGAGCGAGAGGGGCAGTTCGACACGGAACAGCACTTGTCGCCCGGTCATCCCCATCCCCCGCGCGGCCTGCACGGTGCTTCGGTCGACCTCGCGCATGCCGACGTAGGCATTGGTGAGCAGGGGCGGCACGGCGAAGAGCACCAGGGCGACCACGGTGGGGCCCTCGCCCCATCTGCCGATCGGGGTGAGGAGGAGCAGCACCAGGACGGCGAAGGTGGGGACGGCCCGGCCGACGTTGGAGATGTTCACGGCGAGCGCGCCGCCCTTGCCGAGGTGGCCGAGGACCAGCGCGACCGGCAGCGCGATCAGGCAGCTGACGACGAGGCAGACGACGGTGAGGACGAGGTGCTGGAGCAGCCGGTGCCCGATGCCGTCCTCCCCGGCCCAGTGCGCGGGGTCGGTGAGCCAGGCCCAGGCGTCGGCGAGGGTGTTCACGCGCGGTCCGCCCGCGTCCACGGGGTGAGCATCCGCTGCACGCCGAGCAGCAGCAGGTCGGCGGCGACGGCGATCAGCACGCAGAGCACCGAGGCGGTGAGCACCTGGGCCTTGAAGTAGGTGTTCATGCCGGCGTAGATCAGGTTGCCGAGTCCGCCGAAGCCGACGATCGCGCCGACGGTGACCAGGGAGACCGCGGAGACGGTGGCGATGCGCAGGCCGGCCATCGCGGCGGGCAGCGCGAGGGGCAGTTCGACGGCGAGCAGGAGGCGGATCGGGCCGTAGCCCAGGCCGCGGGCGGCCTGCCGGGTCTCTTCGGGGACGGCGCGCAGTCCCGCCAGGATGTTGCGGACGAGCAGGGTGAGCGAGTAGAGCACCAGCCCCGCGACGACGAGGGAGGCCGAGAGGCCGTACACGGGCAGGAGCAGGGAGAACATCGCCAGGGAGGGGATGGTGTAGAGGATGGTCGTGACGCCGAGGACGGGTCCGGCCGACCAGCGCCGGTGGCGGGCCAGCAGGGCCAGGGGGACGGCGATGACGAGTCCGAGGAGCACCGAGACCGCGGTGAGCCGGACGTGCTGGCCGACCGCGTCGAGGAGGATCTGGCGGCGGCTGGTCAGATATGCGCCGCAGATCCACTCGTTGCGCGCGAGGCAGTCGTTCGGGGGCGCGGTCACGCCTCCATTGCACCGGGTGGGCGACCGGCCGGGCGCGTTCTGGTGATCCGTTAGGGCGGCTGCTTCATGCCGGCCGCGTCCAGCCGCGTGGTCACCGTCGCCGTGACCAGCCCGTCGTCGAGGTGCTCGATCCGGGCGCCGGCCCCCGTCGAAGACCAGCATGAGCTGCCGGGCGAGCAGGACCGGATCCGCCGCGCCGCCCTGTCCGGCCCGCTCCTGCGTGGATCCTGTGAGGAAACCGACCGGTATACAGGGTGGCAGGGGAGGTGAACAAGCGCTTAGATAGGAACCCCGACCGGTTCGCCGCACGCGTTCCACGACCCTGATCAGCCGGAGGCCCCGTTGTTCACTTCCGTCGACGACGTCTCCGCCCGCCTCGCGGAGACCGGCTACCTCGCCTCCCCCGCCGTCGCCACCACCGTCTTCCTGGCCGACCGGCTGGGCAAACCGCTCCTCGTCGAGGGCCCCGCCGGGGTGGGCAAGACCGAGCTGGCGAAGGCCGTGGCCCAGGTCGCCGGGGCCCGGCTGGTACGGCTGCAGTGCTACGAGGGCGTGGACGAGTCCCGGGCGCTGTACGAGTGGAACCACGCCAAGCAACTGCTGCGGATCAGCGCCGGCCGGGACGAGACCTGGGACGAGGCCCGCACCGACATCTTCAGCGAGGAGTTCCTGCTCCCCCGCCCGCTGCTCACCGCGATCCGGGGCGACGACCCGAAGGTGCTGCTGATCGACGAGACCGACAAGGCCGACGTCGAGGTGGAGGGCCTGCTCCTGGAGGTGCTCAGCGACTTCCAGGTGACGGTGCCGGAGCTGGGTACGGTCACCGCGACCCGCCGCCCCTTCGTCGTGCTCACCTCCAACGCAAGCCGCGAGCTGTCCGAGGCGCTGCGCCGCCGCTGCCTGTTCCTGCACATCGGCTTCCCGGACGAGGAGCTGGAGCGCCGGATCGTACGGCTGAAGGTGCCGGGGCTCACCGAGGCGCTCACCGAGTCCGTGGTCCGCGTGGTCGGGGCGCTGCGGGCGATGGACCTGCGCAAGGTCCCCTCGGTGGCGGAGACGATCGACTGGGCGCGCACGCTGCTGGCCCTGGGGGCCGACACGCTGGACGAGCAGGTGGTACGCGCTTCCCTGGGCGTGATCCTCAAGCACCAGGACGACATCCAGAAGGCGGCCGCCAAGCTGGACCTGGACGCGCTGTGAGCACACCGGCCGACGCATCGGCCGCCTCGCCGGCCGGTGCTCCGGCCGACCTCGCCGAGCGGCTGACGGGGCTGGCCGGCGCGCTGCGGACGCACGGGGTGCGGATCGGCACCGGGGAGACCGTGGACGCGGGCCGGGCGGTGGCGGCGCTGGGCCTGGCGGACCGGGAGCTGCTGCGCGAGGGGCTGGCCGCGACCCTGCTGCACGGCACCGGGCAACGGGCCGTGTTTGACCAGGTCTTCGACCTCTACTTCCCGCGCGCGGTGGGCGCGCCCGGCGGTGGTTCCGGCGACCCGTCCGCCGACCGGGAGGAGCTGCGGGAGCGGCTCGCCGCCGCGCTGGCGGACGACGACAGCACGCTGCTGCGGCAGTTGGCGGCCGAGGCCGTGGACGGCCTGGGCGGGTACGGGAGTTCGCCGGGCTCCGACGGCTGGTCGTCGTACCAGACCCTGGACCGGCTGCGGCCGCAGACGCTGCTCGCGCGGGTGCGGTCGGACGTCCGGGCGCGCGGCGGGACCGGATCCGGGTTCACGGACCGGCTGCTCGACGACGAGATCCGGCGGCGGATCGAGGCCTTCCGGGGCATGGTCGCGGCGGAGGCCCGGCGCCGGGTGGCCGAGCGGCGCGGCCGGGACCGGATCGCCCGGCGGGCGGTGGCGCCGTCCGCCGACCGGGTGGACTTCCTGTCCGCCGGCCGGGAGCAGCTCACCGAGCTGCGCAGGACCGTGCAGCCGCTGGCGCGGAAGCTGGCCACCCGGCTGGCCGCGCGCCGCCGCCGGGCCGCGCGCGGCACCATCGACCTGCGGCGCACCCTGCGTGGCTCGCTGTCGACGGGCGGGGTGCCGATGCGGCCGGTGCTGCGCCGGCGCCGCCCGGTCCGCCCCGAGCTGGTGCTGCTGTGCGACGTCTCGGGCTCGGTGTCGGGGTTCTCCGACTTCACGATGCTGCTGGTGCAGGCGCTGCACGACCAGTTCAGCAAGGTCCGGGTGTTCGCGTTCGTCAACCGGATCGACGAGGTGACCGGCCTCCTGGAGCACGGCCGGGCCGATCCGGAGGGGCTGGGCGCGCGCATCCGCGCCGAGGCGACGCTCACCGGCTGGCACGGCAGCAGCGACTACGGCGTCGCGCTCGGCGAGTTCGCGGAGCGGTACGGAGCCGCGGTGGGCCCGCGGACCACGGTCTTCGTGCTCGGCGACGCCCGCACCAACAACCTCGACCCGAACCTCGCCGCCGTCCGCCGGATCGCCGGACAGGCGCGGCGCGTCTACTGGCTGAACCCCGAACCGCACTCCCTGTGGGGCACCGGCGACTCGGCCGCGCCGGACTACGCGGAGCTGGTGGAGATGCACGAGTGCCGCACCGCCCGCCAGCTCGGCGGGCTGATCGGGCGGCTGCTGCCGGTGTGACACACCGGGTGCCGTGAGCTACGGAAGGTGACGGCACCCGCGGTTGCTCTCAGCTCTCCTTGGCCTTCGCGTAGTCCGTCGCCATGCCGCCGGCGAAGTCGTACACGATGACCTGCTCGTCCCCGACGACCCAGGCGTCGTGTCCCGGCGGAAGGACGAAGACGTCGCCGGGGCCGATCTCGCCCTCGCCGCCGTCGTCCATGACGAGGTGCATCCTGCCCTGCACCACATAGCCGTTGTGGTGGACCATGCAGCTCTCGGTGCCCGCGATCGGCGCCACCGACTCCGACCAGCGCCAGCCCGGCTCGAAGGTGCCGATGGCGAAGTCGAGGCCGGTCAGGTGCACGGCCTCCAGGTGGCCACGGGGGAAGTCACGCCGCTCGTCCGGCTTGTCGACCGTCTTGATCTCCAGCATGACGGTGTCCTCCCTTCGAACTCCCGTCCACCACTCCATCGTCTTCCTGTCAACTCGGGAGCGCCATTCGGTCTTCCGCCGCAGTGTGCCATGTGACATATTACTGACGTGAGCATGCGACTGACCTGCGACGTCGTAGTGATCGGGGCGGGCATGGCAGGCGCCGCCTGTGCCCTGTACGCGTCCCGGGCGGGTCTGGACGTCATCGTGGTGGACCGTGGCCCGGTGGCCGGCGGCACGACCGGGGCGGGTGAGGGCAATCTGCTCGTCTCCGACAAGGAGCCCGGGCCCGAGCTCGAACTCGCCCTGCTGTCCGGCCGGTTGTGGACCGGCCTGGCCGGGGAGTTCGGTGACCGGATCGAGTACGAACCCAAGGGCGGGGTGGTCGTCGCCGCCGAACCCGAAGGGCTGGCCGCCCTGGCCGGGCTCGCTGCCGGGCAACGGGCCGCCGGGGTCACGGCGGAGCACGTCGACGCGGATCAACTGCACGACCTCGAGCCGCACTTGGCTGCCGGGCTGGCGGGCGGGATGCACTATCCGCAGGACGCCCAGGTCATGCCGACCCTCGCTGCCGCGCATCTCCTGCGGGCCTCGGGCGCCCGCCTGTCGACCGGCCGCACGGTGACGGAGGTGCTGCGCGGCGCCGGCGGTACCGTACGCGGTGTCCGCACCGACCGCGGCGACATCCACGCCCCGGCCGTGGTCAACGCGGCCGGGACCTGGGGCGGTGAGGTGGCCGCGCTCGCGGGGGTGCGCCTGCCCGTCCTCCCCCGGCGCGGCTTCGTCCTGGTCACCGAGCCGTTGCCGCGCCGGGTACGGCACAAGGTGTACGCCGCCGACTACGTGGCCGACGTGGCCAGCGACTCGGCCGCCCTGCAGACCTCGCCGGTCGTCGAGGGCACGGCGGCCGGGCCCGTCCTGATCGGCGCGAGCCGCGAACGCGTCGGCTTCGACCGGTCGTTCTCGCTGCCGGCCGTACGGGCGCTGGCGGCCGGCGCCATCCGGCTGTTCCCCTTCCTCTCCGGCGTCCGGGCGATGCGCACCTACCTGGGCTTCCGCCCTTACCTGCCCGACCACCTCCCCGCCATCGGCCCCGATCCCAGGGCGCCCGGCCTGTTCCACGCCTGCGGGCACGAGGGGGCGGGCATCGGACTGGCCACCGGTACCGGGCAGTTGCTCGCCCAGGTGCTGAGCGGCAGGGCACCCGAGCTGGACCTGACCCCGTTCCGTCCCGAGCGTTTCGGCGAGGAGAGCGCGTGAACCCCCTTCAGCTGGTGCGGGCCCGGCCGGGCCCGGCCTTCACCGTCACCTTCGACGGGCGCGAGATCGTGGCGCTGCCGGGCCAGACGGTCGCGGCCGCGCTCTGGGCGTCCGGTGTCACGTCCTGGCGGACGACCCGCGGCGAGGGCCGTCCGCGCGGGGTCTTCTGCGGGATCGGCGTCTGCTTCGACTGCCTGGTCACGGTCAACGGCCGCCCCAATCAGCGGGCTTGCCTGGTGCCCGCGCACCCGGGCGACGAGATCCGTACGCAGGAGGGGACGGGGCACGATGGCTGACGCGGGCCGCCGGGAGCCGGCACCCCGGCTCGCCGTGATCGGCGCGGGCCCCGCCGGTCTCGCCGCCACCCTGGCCGCCGCCCGGCGCGGCGTACGGGTCACCCTGGTCGACGCGGCCCCCGAAGCGGGCGGCCAGTTCTACCGGCAGCCCGCCGCCGGGCTCGGCGCCCGCCGCCCGCAGGCGCTGCACCACCGCCGGCGCGGCTGGGAGCGGCTGCGCGCCGGCCTGGACGGGCTCGTCGCGGCAGGGCTGGTGGCGCATCTGCGGGACCACCACGTGTGGTGCGTGACCCGGCGACGGTCCGGTTTCACCGTGCACGCCCTGCTCGGCCCCGAGCAAGAGCAGCCCGTCGAGGTTGCCGCGGACGGCGTGCTGCTCGCCACCGGCGGCTACGAGAAGGTGCTGCCCTTCCCCGGCTGGACGCTCCCCGGTGTCGTCACGGCGGGCGGGGCACAGGCCATGCTGAAGGGCGGACTGGTCCTGCCGGGCCGTACGGCGGTCGTCGCCGGTACCGGACCGCTGCTGCTGCCGGTCGCGACCGGGCTCGCGGCGGCGGGCGCCCGGGTGGCGGCCCTGGTGGAGTCCGCGGACCCGCGGGCCTTCGTACGGCACTCCCCCGCACTGGCCGCCCAGCCGGACAAGCTCGCCGAAGGCGCCCACTACGCGGCCCGGTTGCTGCGGCACGGCGTCCGGACCCTGGTCCACCACACCGTCGTCGAGGCACACGGCGACCAGCGGCTCCAGGCCGTCACCGTCGCCGCGCTGGACACGGCGGGCCGGGTCCGGCCGGGCACGCTGCGGCGCATCGGCTGCGACACCCTGGCCGTCGGGCACGGCATGCTCCCGCACACCGACCTCGCCGAGGGCCTGGGCTGCCGGATCGACGAGGTCGCGGTGCACGTGGACGACGAGCAGCGCACCGACGTACCGGGGGTGTGGGCGGCCGGCGAGGCCACCGGCGTCGGCGGCGCGGTCCTCGCCCTCGCCGAGGGGCACATCGCGGGCCGGTCCGCCGCCGCGCGGCTGTCCGGCCGGGAGCCGGACCCGCGTCGCTGGGCGGGGGCCGCCCGGGCCCGTGCCGGGCTGCGGCGGTTCGCCGTGACGATGGACGAGGCGTACGCACCGCCCGCGCACTGGACCGAGCAGGTCACGGACGACACGGTCGTCTGCCGCTGCGAGGAGGTCACCGGCGGTGCGGTCCGGCGGGCCGCGACCGAGCTGGGCGCCGGAGACGTACGGACCGTCAAGCTGCTCACGCGGGCCGGAATGGGCTGGTGCCAGGGGCGGATGTGCGGGCCCGCGGTCGCCGGGCTCACCGGCTGCCCGCAGACGGCGGCCCGCAGGCCGTTCGCCGGGCCGGTGCCGCTCGGGGTGCTCGCACGGGCCGGCGGCACCGACGACTAACAGTGCCATGTCACCTAGCACCCGGATCACTCGGACCCCCCGGAGGAACCCTGATGTCCACTCCCCACCCCCGCCCCTGGCGCGGTGTCCTCGTGGCCACCGCCCTCCCGCTCCGCGACGATCTCTCCGTCGACCACGACAGGTACGCCGAGCACTGCGCCTGGCTGGTCGAGAACGGCTGCGACGGCGTCGTACCGAACGGCTCTCTCGGTGAGTACCAGGTGCTCACCCCCGAGGAGCGGGCGAAGGTCGTCGAGACCGCCGTGGCCGCGATCGGCGGGGCCCGGGTCATGCCCGGCGTCGCCGCCTACGGCTCGGCCGAGGCCCGCCGCTGGGCCGAGCAGGCCCGGGACGCCGGCTGCGCGGCCGTGATGCTGCTGCCACCCAACGCCTACCGTGCCGACGAGCGGTCGGTGCTGGCCCACTACGCGGAGGTCGCGAAGGCGGGGGTACCGGTCGTGGCCTACAACAACCCCATCGACACCAAGGTCGACCTGGTCCCGGAGCTCCTCGCCAAGCTGCACGGGGAGGGGTACGTCCACGCGGTCAAGGAGTTCTCGGGGGATGTCCGGCGCGCCTACCGGCTGGCCGAACTCGCCCCCGAGCTGGACCTGTTGATCGGCGCCGACGACGTCCTGCTGGAGCTGGCGATCGCGGGGGCCAAGGGCTGGGTGGCCGGTTACCCGAACGCGCTGCCGGCCGCGTCGGTCGAGCTGTACCGCGCGGCGGTCCGCGGGGACCTGGACACCGCCGGCCGGCTCTACGCGCAGTTGCATCCGCTGCTGCGCTGGGACTCCCGGGTCGAGTTCGTCCAGGCCATCAAGTTGTCCATGGACATCGTCGGCCGGCACGGCGGCGCCTGCCGCCCGCCGCGCGTGCCGCTGCTGCCCGAGCAGGAGGCCGTGGTCCGCGCGGCCACCGAGAAGGCCGTCGCCGCCGGACTGGCGTGACCGACCCCGACCCGGCCGACCCGATCCGCCTCGACCGACCGGCCTGACTCACCACCAGGAGCGTCATGCGCAGCAAACTCGTCCTGCACGCCGTCGACTCGCACACCGAGGGCATGCCCACCCGCGTGGTCACCGGCGGGATCGGCACCATCCCGGGCGCGACCATGAACGAGCGCCGGCTGTACTTCCGTGACCACCGCGACGACATCAAGCAGTTGCTGATGAACGAGCCGCGCGGGCACTCCGCGATGAGCGGGGCGATCCTGCAGCCGCCGACCCGGCCCGACTGCGACTGGGGCGTGGTCTACATCGAGGTCTCCGGCTACCTGCCGATGTGCGGCCACGGCACGATCGGCGTGGCGACCGTGCTCGTGGAGACCGGGATGGTGGAGGTCGTGGAGCCGGTCACCACCATCCGGCTCGACACCCCGGCCGGCCCGGTCGTCGCCGAGGTGGCGGTGGAGAACGGCGCGGCGAAGAACGTCACGCTGCGGAACGTACCGTCGTTCTCCGTCGCGCTGGACCGGAAGATCGTGCTCGCCGACGGCCGGTCGGTGACCTATGACCTGGCCTACGGCGGCAACTTCTACGCCATCCTCCCCCTCGACGAGTTCGACCTCCCCTTCGACCGCACCCGGAAGGACGACATCCTCCGGGCCGGCCTGTCCCTCATGGCGGCGATCAACGCCGAGGCGGAACCCGTCCACCCCGAGGACCCGTCCATCCGCGGCTGCCACCACGTCCACCTGATCGCCCCCGGTGCCACGGCCCGCCACTCCCGGCACGCGATGGCCATCCACCCCGGCTGGTTCGACCGCTCCCCCTGCGGCACCGGCACCAGCGCACGGATGGCCCAGCTGCACGCCCGCGGCGAACTCCCGCTGGACACCGAGTTCGTGAACGAGTCCTTCATCGGCACCCGGTTCACCGGCCGGCTCCTCGGCACCACCGAGGTCGCGGGCCTCCCCGCGGTCCTGCCCAGTTTCACCGGCCGGGCCTGGATCACCGGCACCGCCCAGTATCTGCTGGACCCGGACGACCCGTTCCCGGCCGGCTTCGTACTCTGATTCCCCCGACGATCCTCCAGGAGTTCCGCCATGGCCGACCGGCCCAGCAGCCCGCCCACCGCCAAGCCCGCCATTCCGTCGCTCGGCGGCCGGAAGCCGAACTTCCGGGAGCGGGTCGTGGACGTGCTGCGGGCCGCGCTGATCGCCGGTGAGCTGCGCCCCGGCGAGGTGTACTCGGCGCCGGGGCTCGCTCCACGCCTGGGCGTCTCCGCGACCCCGGTGCGCGAGGCCATGCTGGAGCTGGTGAAGGAGGGCA
This sequence comes from Streptomyces sp., assembly GCF_019510245.1. Taxonomy (GTDB): domain Bacteria; phylum Actinomycetota; class Actinomycetes; order Streptomycetales; family Streptomycetaceae; genus Streptomyces. The sequence goes on from NZ_JAEKKT010000117.1 coordinate 223,471, forward strand.
TGGTCGAGATCGTCCCGAACAAGGGGTTCAGGGTCACCGCTCTCTCCGAGCAGCAGCTCGACGAGTACACGCACGTCCGGTCCCTGATCGAGATCCCGACGACCGTCGCCCTCGCGGCCACCGCCGACCCCGACGACCTGGAGGCGCTGCGGCCGGTCGCCCTGGAGATCGTCACCTCGGCCGTGAAGGGCGATCTGATCTCCTACGTCGAGGCCGACCTGGCCTTCCATCTGGGCCTGCTGGCGCTGGCCGGCAACGGCCATCTCGTCGAGGTGGTACGGGACCTGCGCCGCCGTTCGCGGCTGTACGGGCTGACGGCGCTGGTGGCGGCCGGACGCCTGAAGGCCTCGGCCGAGGAGCACCTGGAGCTCCTCGACGCCCTGCTGGCCCGTGACGAGCGGGCCGTGCACGAGGTCATGACCCGCCACCTGGGCCACGTCCGCGGCCTGTGGGCGGCCCGGCGGCCCGAGCACGGCTGAGCGCTCCGCCGGAGCACGGCCGAGTGCTCCGCCCGAGCACGGCCGAGTGCTCCGCCCGAGCACGGCCGAGTGCTCCGCCGGAGGCGCCGTGACTTGTCGCCGGTCGACTGCGGCGCCGTCCCGGCTGGTCGCTCCCCCGAGTTGCCGGCTTCACTCGAACCCGGGGGACTGCACCGCGGCGGTGGCCGCACCTTCGGTACGGCCCCGCACCCGTCTGGGGCGCTGCCGAACCGCGACCCACTTCGCCGGACCCGCTGCCTGGCTCCTGCGAACTACGCGCCCGGATGGGCGAGTTCGATGTCGTGGTCGTGGACGTCGGCGGCGGAGACGGCCACCCCGGCGGCGTGCGGCGGGTAGCCGGTCGCGACGACCGTGTACTGGCCGCTGTCCAGGTCGGAGAAGGCGTACGCGCCGTCGTCCCCGGTGGTGGTCGTGCCGACGACGTTGCCGGCGGCGTCCACCAGCGTGACCCGGGCGTCGCCCAGCGGGCCTCCCGCTCCCCGGACCGTCCCCCGTACATGGGCGCCGGGCCGCAGCTCCACGTCGACCCGGGTGGTCCCGGTCCCGGCCATCTCGACGGGCAGGGCGAGCGGCCGGTGCTTGGGCGAGCTGACCGCGAGGGTCACGGTGCCCGGCACCAGGTCGCCGAGCGTGAACTCGCCGAGCCCGTCGGTCTGCTGGGTGGCGAGCACGTCCCCGCGCACATCGGTGACGACCACCGCCGCCCCGGCGACCGGCGCCCCGCTGTCGGCGGCCCGCACCACCCCGGCCAGGCCGCTGCTGCCGGAGAGCAGCAGGTCGTGGACGACCGGTTCGGAGCTCACGACGAGGGTGGTGGCCTGCGGCCGGCAGCCGTCGGCGGCAGCGATCAGGACGTACGTCCCCTCGCCGGGTGCCACCACCGCGTAGGCGCCGCCGGCGTCCGCGACCGCGCGGCCGAGCTGGCGGCCGCCGGGCGAGATCAGGGTGACGGCGGCCCGGCCGACGCCGTTTCCGTCGGTGCCGCGCACCCGGCCGTGCACCCGGATGCCGTCGCCGGCGGCGGGGAGGGGGACGGGGAGGTTCGGCGCAGCCTCTTCCGTGCCCACCGGAGCCGCTTCCGCCGCCACCGGCGCCGCGGGGACCGGCTTCGGCGCGGCCTGCGCGGGGGTGGCCCGCTGCGCCCCGCCCGTCGCCCCGCCCGTCGCCCCGCCCGTCGCCGCGGCCGGCTTCCGGCGCGGGATGAACGCGGCCACGAGCAGCGCGAGGACCGCCGCGCCCGAGCCCGCCGCCATGACCACCTTGAAGCCGCTCTCGGAGGGGATGGCCGTCGAGCCGAAGACGGTGGTCATCTGGGCCAGGATCACCCCGGCGACGGCGCTCGCGGTCGACGTGCCGATGGACCGCATCAGGGTGTTGAGGCTGTTCGCGGCGGCCGTCTCGTGCGGGTCGACGGCCCCCATGATGAGCGCGGGCATCGCGCCGTACGCGAAGCCGATGCCGGCGCCGATGATGCAGGAGACCAGCACGAGCTGCCAGACCGCGTCCATCAGCACGATGTTGAGCCCGTACCCGGCGGCCACGATCACCGCGCCGCACATCAGGGTGACCTTGGGACCGAAGTTCTTGGAGATGAGGGCGGACAGGGGCGCCATCGCCATCATCACCAGGCCGGTCGGGGCCATCACGAGGCCGGCGTCGAGCAGCGACTTGCCCAGACCGTAGCCGGTCGCCTCAGGCAACTGCAGGAGCTGCGGAAGCACCAGGGACATCGCGAACATCGAGAACCCGAAGGCGATCGAGGCGAGGTTCGTGACGAGGACCTGGCGGCGGGCCGTGGTGCGCAGGTCGACCAGCGGCTCCCGGGTGCGGAGTTCGTACTGTCCCCAGGCGAGCAGGACGACCACGGCGGCGCCGAACAGGCCGAGCGTGGTGCCGCTCGACCAGCCCCAGTCGGCGCCCTTGGAGATGCCGAGCAGCAGGCAGACCAGGCCGGCCGCCATGCCGAGGGCGCCGGGCAGGTCGAAGCGGCCGCCGGTGCGCACCTTCGACTCCGGCACGAGGGCCAGCACGAGCAGGGCGGCGACGACGCCGAGCGCGGCCGAGGTCCAGAACAGCACGTGCCAGTCGAAGTGGTCGGCGATCAGCGCGGCGGCGGGCAGACCGAGGGCGCCGCCGACACCGAGCGAGGCGCTCATCAACGCCGTTGCGGAGCCGAGCCGTTCGGCGGGGAGTTCGTCGCGCATGATGCTGATGCCGAGCGGGATCACGCCGGACGCCAGCCCCTGCAGGGCGCGCCCGATGATCATCGGTACGAGGGTGTCGCTCAGCGCGGCGGTGACCGAACCGGCGACCAGCATGAGCACGCTGGTCAGCAGCATCAGCCGCTTGCCGTACATGTCGCCGAGCCGCCCCATCACGGGGGTGGCGACGGCGGCCGCGAGGAGGGTGGCGGTGACGGCCCAGGCCGCGTTGGACGCCGAGGCGTTGAGCAGCTTCGGCAGTTCGGGCACGATGGGGATCACCAGGGTCTGCATCAGCGAGACCACGATCCCGCCGAAGGCCAGCACCGCGACGACGACGTTGGTCCGCGGCGCGGCGGAGTCCCCGGCGACCGCCGGCCGGGGCTGTGCATGGGACATGGTCGGGCCTCCGTAGGGCCGCTCGGGTCTGCACGACCCTCCCGAATGTAAGTCAATTGATTGACTTAAGCAACCAGGATGTCCGTGCGGGAAGTGAAGATTCGCGGCACGTCCGGCGTCGCGTCAGCTCGACTCGCGCACCACCAGCCGGCACGGCACCGTGTGCACCCCGGGCTCCGGCTCGTCGTCGATGGCCTGGAGCAGCCGCAGCGCGGCGATCCGGCCGATCTCGGCCAGGTTCATGTCGACGGTGGTGAGCGGCGGCCGGCAGGCGAGGGCCATGGTGTCCCAGTTGTCGTAGCCGACCACGGCGATGTCCCCCGGCACGTCCTTCCCCCGCTCGCGCAGGACGTCCGCGACCCCGCGGGCGATCTGGTCGTTGCCGCAGAAGACGGCGTCCGTGCCGGGTGCCGTCCGCAGCACCGCGTCGGCGGCGCGCCGCCCCCAGGCCTCGCTCCACTCCCCGAAGTGCACTCGCCCCGCCGCGAGTTCGAGGCCCGCCCCGGCCAGGTGCTCGACGGCGTGCCGGGCACGGTCGCGGGCGGCCTGGTGGTGCTCGGGCCCGGTGACATGGGCGATGCGGGTACGACCGGTGGCGAGCAGGTGCTCCACGGCGAGCCGGGCCCCGCCGCGGTCGTCGGTGACGACGGAGGTGTCGGCGGGGTCGGTCGACGGGGAGAGGGCGTAGACGACTGGGATCGCCGGGTCGATACCGGTCAGCGGCGGGCGGGGGTCGGTACGGCGGCCGGCGACGATGATGCCGTCGACCCGGCGGTCGGTGAGGGTACGCAGATGGTGCTGCTCGCGGATGGCGTCGCCGCGGGTGTCGCAGAGCAGGACGGAGATCTTCCCGGCGCCCAGCGCGTCCTCGGCACCGAGCAGCACCGGGGTGCTGAAGCGCCCGATGCCGTCCGTGGTCATCAGGCCGACCGTCCAGCTGCGGCCGCTGTGCAGGCTCTGCGCGTGCTGGTTGGGCCGGAACCCGAGCGCCGCCACCGCGTCCAGCACCCGCTGCCGGGTCTCCGGGCGCATCCGGCCGGCGCCGTTGAGCGCCTTGGAGGCCGTGCCCACGCTGACACCGGCGAGGGCGGCGACATCGGCGAGCCTGGCCCGGCCGGTGGGCGGGGAGTCTGGAGCGGAGGTCACGGGCAAACCTTTTCCTCGATGGTCTCTCGACTGCGTCGCCCGTCTCGCGGCGACAAAGCCGCCCGCCATCCTCGCAGCCCGCCAGGTGAAGGACCAGACCCCTCGGGCAACTTGAGAAATCCGTGCCGGATGCCTTGACCCCCGTCTCCGGCTGCCCTGTACTTCTCGGCGAGAAAACGGTTGCTCACAATGGTCCCACGGCCTCGCCATACCCGAGGCTCCAGACGGTGTTCGACATATCGACAGCACTGACGTCACGGCGCCCACCCCCTCCTCACCCCGGAGAGCCATGCCCCGCACCCGCTCCGCCTCGTCCTCCCCCGTCGGCCCGGTCCGGCTCACCCCCGACGCCCGTACGGCGCTGCGTCCGGCGGCCGTCACCATCGACGCGGGCTTCTGGCACGACCGTCGCACCACCAATGCCAGGGTCTCCCTCCCCCAGGGTCCGGACCTGCTGGAGTCCGCCGGGAACCTGCACAACCTGCGGCTGGCGGCGGCCGCACCGGAGGCGTCGGCCGAGGGCGGGTTCCGGGGCGCGTTCCCGTTCGTCGACACGGACGTCTACAAGTGGCTGGAGGCGGCGTCCTGGCAACTCGCCGAGAACCCGGACGAGTCGCTGGCCGCCGAGGTGGAGCGGATCGTGGCCCTGGTGGCCGCCGCCCAGCAGCCCGACGGCTATCTCAACACCTGGTTCCAGCTGGTCAAGGGCGGAGAGCGGTACCAGGACCTGCGCTGGGGGCATGAGCTGTACTGCGCGGGCCATCTGATCCAGGCCGCCGTCGCCCACCATCGCTCCACCGGCCGCCGCGAACTCCTCGACGTGGCACGCAGGTTCGCCGACCACGTCGACTCCGTGTTCGGCCTCCCCGGCAGCGGCAGACCCCTCGACGGCATCGACGGCCACCCGGAGATCGAGACGGCTCTGGTGGAGCTGTACCGGGAGACCGGCGAGCGCCGCTATCTGGATCTGGCCGGATACTTCGTGGACCGGCACGGCCACGGCCTGCTCGACGGCGCGGCCTACTGCCAGGACCGCGTCCCGCTGCGCGAGGCGACGAACGTCGAGGGCCATGCCGTACGGCAGTTGTACCTGCTCGCGGCGGCCGCGGACCTGGCAGCGGAGACCGGGGAGAGCGAACTCCGGTCAGCGGGCGAGCGGTTGTGGCACGCCATGACCACCACCAAGACCCACCTCACCGGCGGGCTCGGTGCGCACCACGACAAGGAGGACTTCGGCGACCCGTACGAACTCCCCAACGAGCGGGCCTACTGCGAGACCTGCGCCGCCATCGCGTCGGTGCAGTGGAGCTGGCGGATGGCCCTGCTCACCGGGGAGGCCCGCTACTCCGACCTGATCGAGCGCACCCTCTTCAACGGTTTCCTGGCCGGGGTCTCGCTGGACGGCGAGCGGTGGCTGTACGTCAATCCGCTCCAGGTCCGCGACGGCCACACCGACGCCGGCGGTGACCAGTCGGCCCGCCGCACCCGCTGGTTCCGCTGCGCCTGCTGCCCGCCCAACGTGATGCGGCTGCTGGCGAGCCTGCAGCACTACCTGGCATCGGGCGACGAGCAGGGCCTGCAGATCCACCAGTTCGTCACCGGGACGTACGCGACCGACCGGGTCCTGGTGCGGGCCGAGACGGACTACCCCTGGCACGGCACGGTCGCGTTCACCGTCGAGGAGACCCGGTCCGACGGCCCCTGGACACTGTCGCTGCGCATCCCCGAGTGGTGCCGGGAGTTCCGGGTGCGGTGCGGCGAGGAGACGTACGACTCGCCGGTGGACGACGGCTGGCTGCGGCTGTCGCGCACCTGGGCGCCGGGCGACCGCGTGGTCCTCGAACTCGTTCTGGAGCCCCGGCTCACCGCGGCCGACCCGCGCGTGGACGCCGTACGCGGCTGCGTGGCGATCGAGCGCGGGCCGCTCGTCCACTGCCTGGAACAGGCCGACCATCCGGGCGGCGGTCTGGACGACATCGTCCTCGACCCGTCCCGTCCGCTCGCCGTGAAGCACCGCCCGGACCTGCTCGGCGGGGTCACCACCGTGGTGGCCGCCGGCCGGCGGCGCCCGCTTTCCGACCGGGGCTGGTGGCCGTACGCGACGGCGTCCGGCACCGGTCCCCGACCGGACGGCGAGCCGGTCGAGTTGACCGCGGTCCCGTACCACGTCTGGGCCAACCGCGAGGACGGCAGCATGCGCGTCTGGCTCCCCACCTCCTGAGACACCCCCCGTCCTACGACAACGAGGTCACCCCGTGATACCCACCCGCCGTACTCTCATGGCCCTCACCACGGCCGCCCTGCTCCCCCTCACCGCCTGCGGTGGCGGTTCCGGCTCCTCGGGATCGTCGTCGCCGGCCGGCGGGACGTACACCTTCTGGGACCCGTACCCGCAGTTCGACGCCTCCTCGGACTGGGGCAAGCGGGTGGCCGCGTGCGGCACCGCGGCCGGGGTGAAGCTCAAGCGGACCGCGTACGACACCACCGACCTGGGCAACAAGGCGCTGCTGGCCGCGCAGCAGGGCAACGCGCCGGACGTGATGCTGGTCGACAACCCGGTCGTCTCCACGCTGGTGGAGGCGGGGATCCTCAACAAGACGAGCGACCTCGGGCTCGACACCTCCTCGATCCAGAAGAACATCATCGGCGCCGGCACGATCGACGGCGCCTCCTACGGCGTCCCGATCGGCGCCAACACCCTCGCGCTCTACTACAACAAGAAGGTCCTCTCCGCGGCCGGTGTCGACCCGGCCTCCGTCAAGGACTGGGCGTCGCTCACGGACGCGCTGAAGAAGGTCAAGGCGGCCGGGAAGAAGGGGATCACCTTCTCGGCGATCAACACCGAGGAGGGCAGCTTCCAGTTCCTGCCCTGGTTCTGGGGTGCGGGCGGCGACCTCACGAAGCTGGACTCCGACAAGGGAGTTGCGGCCCTCTCGCTGTGGAAGCAGTGGGTGGACGCGGGGTACGCGCCCAAGGACGTGCTGCAGAACACCCAGACCACCAGCTGGCAGGAGTTCGCCACCGGCGACTACGCGTTCAGCGAGAACGGCACCTGGCAGCTCGGCAACGCCGACAAGGCCGGGTTCGGCTACGGCGTCATCAACATCCCGGCGCGGAACGGCGGTTCGGCGCCGGTGCCGACGGGCGGCGAGTTCGTCACCGTCCCCGTGCAGAAGGACACCTCGCGCTACGACGTCAGCAAGAAGATCGTCGGCTGCCTGACCAGCGACTCCAGTCTGCTGGCCACGGACACCACGCTCATGTACGTGGCGCCGACCTCCGCCGTACAGACCGAGCAGGTCGCGAAGAACGCGGAGTTGAAGCCGTGGGTGACGGCGGTCGCGGCGGCGCGGGGCCGGACCAGCGGCGGTCTCGGCACGAAGTACCCGACGATCTCGCAGCCGATGTGGACGGCCGTCCAGGCGGCGTTGTCCGGCAGCAAGAGCCCCCAAGACGCACTGGATGCCGCGCAGGCCGCGGCGGGCAAGGGCTGACCGGTGGCTGTTCATCCGCGGGTCGGCGGGGGCTTGTCGCGCAGTTCCTCCCCCAGCCTTCGGCCGGGGGTACCCCCAGCGCCCGGACGGAGCGCTGCACCACGGGGAGTTCGCTTGTCCCCTTCCCTGCGGCGGCGGCTGACCGCTCTTGCCTTCGTCCTCCCCCTCCTCGCCTACCTCGCCGTCTTCTACGCCTATCCGCTCTACCGCAACCTGGACCTCAGCCTGCGCGACTACACCGTGCGCTCCTTCGTCGCCGGCGACGCGCCGTTCTCCGGGTGGGCCAACTTCCGCACCGTGCTGGACGATCCGACGTTCGCTCCGGCGATGCGGCACACCATGGTCTTCACCTTCGTGTCGATCGCCTTCCAGTACGTCATCGGGCTCGCCCTCGCGGTCTTCTTCAACCGGCACTTCAGGCTCTCGACCGTGCTGCGGGCGCTGTTCCTGATCCCCTGGCTGCTGCCGCTGATCGTGTCGGCGTCGACGTGGTCGTGGATGTTCAACAGCGAGTCGGGGGTGGTGAACTACTTCCTGCACTTCCTCGGCGTCGACCCCGTCGGCTGGCTGACCTCGCCGGACTGGGCGCTGGTCTCGGTGATCGTCGCCAACATCTGGATCGGCATCCCCTTCAACCTGGTCATCCTGTACAGCGGCCTGCAGAACATCCCCGGTGAGCTGTACGAGGCGGCGGCGCTCGACGGGGCGGGCGCCTGGCAGCAGTTCCGCCGGATCACCTTCCCGCTGCTGCGTCCGGTGTCCGCGATCACGCTGCTGCTGGGGCTCGTCTACACCCTCAAGGTGTTCGACCTGATCTGGATCATGACCAAGGGCGGCCCCGGCGACGCCTCCTCCACCCTGGCCACCTGGTCGTACCAGCTGGGCTTCGGCACGCTGCTGCCCAGATTCGGTCCCGGAGCCGCGGTCGGCGACATCCTGATCCTGATCGCCCTGGTCTTCGGCCTCCTGCACATCCGCGTCCAGAGGAGGCAGGAAGCGTGAAGTCGCGTGGCTACACCCTGATCGGCCTCTGCCTGACCGCACTGATGCTGTTCCCGGTGTACTGGATGCTCAACGTGTCCCTCACCCCGCAGCAGGACATGCGCAAGGACCCGCCGGACCTGCTCCCGCTGCACCCGACCTTCGAGGGCTACCGGGCGGTCCTCGACGACCAGCTCCCCTACCTGGGCACCAGCCTGCTGATCGGCATCGGCACGGTCGCCCTCACCCTCCTGATCGCGGCCCCGGCCGGCTACGCACTGGCGAAGCTCCGGCCGCACGGCGGCGGGGCACTGAGCCTGGCCCTGCTGATCGCCCAGATGATCCCGGGCATCGTGATGGCGATGGGCTTCTACGGCATCTTCCTGGACCTCGGCCTGCTCAACTCCTGGTGGGGGCTGATCGTCGCGGACTCCACCATCGCCGTGCCCTTCGGCGTCATGATCTTCACCGCGTTCATGTCGGGCATCCCCGGCGAACTCGTCTCGGCCGCCCGGATCGACGGCGCCGGCACCTGGCGCACCTTCCGGTCGGTCGTCCTCCCGCTGAGCCGCAACGCGATCGTCACCGTCTCGCTGTTCGGCTTCCTGTGGGCCTGGTCCGACTTCGTCTTCGCCAACACCCTGGACGGCGGAGGAAGTTGGAAGCCGATCACGCTCGGCATCTACAAGTACATCGGCAACAACAACCAGGAGTGGAACGCGATCATGGCGACCGCCGTCGTCGCGTCGGTCCCCGCGGCCGTCCTCCTGGTCCTCGCCCAGCGCTATGTGGCCGCGGGCGTGACCGCGGGCGCGGTGAAGGACTGAACCCTCCGACTCGCCTATTCCCGAGGAGATCCATGCCATGAGCCGCACCCCCCGCAGAGCGGCCCTCGGTGCCCTGGCCCTCACGGCCGCCGCGCTCGGCACCACGGCCCCCGCCGCCCACGCGTCACCCACCTCCGCCACCACCCTCGTGGTGAGCGCGAACCAGACCCTGCGCTCGGTCACCCACGTGGCCTCGGGCAGTCTGTATGGCCTGGACACGGCGAGCGTGCCGGCCGACAGCCTGGTCGAGCCGCTGAAGCCGAACACCTTCGTGCAGATGGCACCCGGCGGCAGCCAGCTGCCCAACGGCGAGCCCACCCCCGGCGGTGACGCCCTGGTCGTCGTCCCCGAGGCGGCCAAGGCCGGTGCGAAGGTGGTCGTACGGATGCCGGACTGGTACCCGAACTTTCCCTACAAGTGGGTGAGTTGGAGCGACTGGCTGTCGGCCGTGGACAAGCAGGTCGCGTCCGTGCGGTCGTCCGGCGCCACGAACATCAGCGCCTACGAACTGTGGAACGAGCCCGACGGAACCTGGGACACCTCGGCGGCGGGCGCCTTCGACGACGGCTGGTCACGGACGTACAAGGAGGTCCGTGCGAAGGACACCGGCACCCCGATCCAGGGGCCCAGTTTCGCGACGTACACCGACAGCAAGATGAAGACGTTCCTCCAGGACGCCGTCGCGAACAACGCCGTGCCCGACATCGTCAGCTGGCACGAGCTGCAGAGCAGCGCGAACATCGCCGCGCACGTGGCCGACTACCGGGCACTCGAGTCGAGCCTCGGCCTCAGCCCCCGCCCGATCGCCATCGAGGAGTACGGCACCACGAGCGAGGTCGGCGTCCCGGGGCCGCTCGCGGGCTACGTCGCCAAGTTCGAGCGGGCGGGTGTGCACGACGCCGAACTGGCCTTCTGGAACCACTACGGCACCCTCGGCGACACCCTCACCGACACCGGCGGCTCACCCAACGGTGCCTACTGGCTCTACAAGTGGTACGGCGACATGTCCGGGAACATGCTGGTCACCACGCCTCCGGGCCAGACCGGCATCGACGGCTTCGCCGCCCGCAACGGCGCGGGCAACCAGATCAGCGTGGTCACCGGCGGCTGCACCGGTTCGTGTGCCGTCACCGTCAACGGGCTCTCCTCGCTCTCCGCCTTCGGCAGCACCGTGCACGTCAAGCTGGAGTACACCCCGTCCAAGGGCCGCACGACCGCCGTCTCCGGGCCGGTGACGATCTCGGACACCGACTACCCGGTCAACGGCGGCTCGATCACCGTACCGGTGACGATGAACGCCTCCGACGGCTACCACCTGACCATCACCCCGAGCGGCACCGCCACCTCGCTGGCCGGCCGCTACCAGATCACCAACAGGAACAGCGGCCTCGCCCTGGACACCAGCGGCGCGGGCACGGCCCAGGGCACCCTCGTCGTCCAGGCCACCTCCACCACGGGCACCGACCAGAACTGGACCCTGGTGGCCGCGGGCAACGGCCTCTACAAGATCAAGCAGCAGGCGAGCGGCCTGCTCCTGGGCATCACCAACGCGGGTACCTCCGACGGCGGCACCGCCCTGATCTGGGGCGACAACGGCACCGCCGACCACCTCTGGCAGCTGATCCCGTCCGGCGACGGCTACTACAAGATCGCCAACTACAACAGCGGGCTGCTGCTCGGGGTGACCGGCATGAGCACCTCCTCGGGCGCCCAGGTCCTCCAGTGGGACGACAACGGCACCGCCGACCACCTGTGGAAGCTGACCGCCCGCTGACGTACGCCACAGTGGACCCGAGCACACCCGTGCGGGGCGACGACCGGCATTCGCTGTCCCGCACACCCGCCGACACGCATCCGCCGTCATCGGCGACGACGACCGCGAGCTCGGCCGCCTCTCCCCTCCCCCAGGGCTACCGCCTCGTCACCGACCGGGCCCTCGGCGTCGTCTTCCCCGTCCCGGACGGCTGGACCACCGCCACCCGTGCCACCGGCGAACTCACCTACAAGGACCCCACCGGCCTGGCCGGCGTCACCATCGGCATGGTGGAGCCGGCCGGCGCGACCCCCGTCGCGCACTTCGCCGACATCGAGGCCAACACCAAGGTCAACTACCCGACCTACCGCAGGTTGCGGATGCAGCGGACCGCGTTCCGGGGACAGCCGGCCGCGGTGTGGGAGTTCACCTTCCGGGGCCGGGCCCGCGTCTTCCGCGCCATCGACCTGGGCTACAGCCGGGAGGGCGGCCGGGAGTACGACATCGACCTCTCCGCGCCGCACGCGAAATGGGACAGCTACCGGCCGGTCTTCGACAACGTGAGGGACGGATTCCGTACGACCGGCTGACCGCCTCGGCAACGGGGACCTTCGGCCGCTAAGTTGTCCGACATGAGCAACCTTGACCGCGCGCCCGTCCCGAGCGTGTGCGGCGGCCGCGGATTCGTCGTCGCCGAACCCGTCCGCGAGCTGCTGAGCCCCCGCCACGTGCAACTCGGCGAGTCGACCGAGGTGCGCCGGCTGCTGCCGAACCTCGGCCGCCGCATGATCGGTGCCTGGGCGTTCGTCGACCACTACGGCCCCGACGACATCGCCGACGAGCCGGGGATGCAGGTCCCGCCGCACCCGCACATCGGGCTGCAGACGGTCAGCTGGCTGCATCAGGGCGAGGTGCTGCACCGCGACTCGACCGGCAGCCTGCAGACGATCCGCCCGCGCGAGCTCGGGCTGATGACCTCGGGCCGGGCGATCAGCCACTCCGAGGAGAGCCCCCGGTCGCACGCCCGGTACCTGCACGGCGCCCAGCTCTGGGTGGCCCTGCCGGACTCCCACCGTCACACGGACCCGAGGTTCGAACACCACCCCGACCTGCCGACCGTCACGGCCCCCGGCCTGACCGCCACGGTCATCCTCGGCTCCCTCGACGGCGCGACGTCCCCCGGTACGACGTTCACCCCCATCGTCGGCGCGGACCTGGCCCTCGCGCAGGGCACCGACCTCCGCCTGCCCCTCGACCCCGACTTCGAGTACGGCGTCCTGGCGATGTCCGGCGAGGTGCACGTCGAGGGCGTTCCGGTGCTCCCGGGCTCCATGCTCTACCTGGGCTGCGGCCGCACCGACCTCCCCCTGCGCGCGGAGTCGGACGCGGCGGTCATGCTCCTGGGCGGCGAGCCGTTCGAGGAGGAGCTGATCATGTGGTGGAACTTCGACGGGGCTCCGCTCAGCGCGCCCGCACTGCCCGAGACCCCCCTCAAACCACGAGGACGGGCCCGCTGACCAGGCAAGACGCGAGTCTCTGGCTTCAGGTTCGCAGAGCCACCCGGACATCCGCCCCACCTCGACGTCCACTGACGCAAGTCTCCTCGGAGGCCGCTGTACCGGCGCCTCCGAGAGGCTTCTCGATTCCAGGGTGTGGGCATCTGTGGGCATCTTTGCCAGGACGAATGCTGACCCAATGCTGACTTTACTGACGAGTAGTTAGATGGCGCCTGGGCGCCGCCCCCAGCCCCGCTGAGGGTGCGGCTGCAACTCCAGGCGAGATGGCACTGCCGTCTGACGACGAACTGATGAAGGGGCTTCGAGAGTCGCAACGAGTCGTTGAGCGGCGTGACGGCCTCTTGTACAGGATCTACAAAGTCGGCCGTGCCGAGTTCGAGCGCACCTTGAGCACATCCGTCACCGCCCTGCATCACTCGCGCCCCTCTCGTGTGGCCCTATCACGTGTATGCGCCACCACAGCCGCAACACCCCCCGCATCCCCCCGTCCACCTGCGTACGCATCGCTCCCATCCCGTGCTGAAGAACTGCGGCACCGAAAGTGAATCTGCCGCCCAATACCTCACAGGCACCGCACCTGATCACGCCCCGGTCGGCACGCAATACAGACGGCGTACCACCTGAGGCAACCGGGCGCCCACGAGCAGCCCCATGTCGACGGCCCGACGGCTGCTCGCACCGTCCGGGCATGGCGAGCAGCCTCTCACTCGGGGCTGATCAGCACCCGAGGGGACCCGTCTCGCCAATGCGGAATGCAGAGGCCGGGTGCAGCAGCCATTCCAGCGGCTGGGGGGCCAATCCCGCCGGGCCCGGGTAGCAGTCCCAGTCCCGGCCGGACCGCGGGTCACCGCCGGCCCCAGCGGGCGGGCGGCGGGAGCAGACCCCGATCACCCGTCAGCGAAGATCGTACTGGGGAGCAGCCCCCAGACGCGGGGAACCGGGAGCAGCCCGGAGTGGCCGAGTTCAAGAAGAAGTTCCGGGGAACACCCCCGCGGGTGCGGGGAGCAGTTCACCTGCGGCGAGGTCGATCAGACCCGGCTGGGACCATCCCCGCGGGCGCGGGGAGCAGACTCCCTGAACTGGGCTTTTACTCCGGCAGCGTGGGGTTTCCCATGACGTTCATTGATTTCGGCAATTCGCCCAAGCCGCCAGGAAAGGCATCAAGGGTTTCCGAAGCGGCGACGCTTTGCCGCCTTGCTCCAGCCGACAGGTGGAGTCGCTGTGGGGCTGGTGCTTGATGCGGGGGCCGTGGGGCTGGGGCGTTGGATCAGCGTTACGCCTTCGTAGTCGATTGGATGCCAGGCGTGGTCGTGGGTACGGAAAGTGAAGCCCTGTTCGGTGTTGGTGGTGTGTGCGAGGAGGGCGCGTCCTTGGCCTGTGTACTGTCGGACTTCGTCCCAGAGGACGTCGCGGATGCGGGCCGAGGGGTTGCCGATGAAGACGCCGGCGGAGATTTCCAGGAACCACCGGGTGAGGAATCCTCGGAGGCCGGGTGGGCAGTTGGTGAGGACGATGACGGTCACCAGCTCACCTGTTTGTAGTCGTCGGGCCCGTCGTGGTTGATGCCGGCGGCGACCTGCTGGTTGCCGTCGCTCTGAAGCATGACGATGTCCCTGTCGTTGTTCGCGGGCTCTTCAGGGGTGCCGGCGGGCAAGAGCAGGCGCTTGATGTCGTGGACGCAGCGGTCCAGGAGGGACGTCTCGTGAATCCGGTCGCGCAGGGCGCGGCGGGTGCGGCCGCCGATGTCGGTGTCGCCGTCGTCGTCCGCGGCAACGTCGAAGGCGAGCGGGATGCCGATGTCGGTTTTGTAGAGGTCGGCGATGTCGAGGACGAAGGACAGTTCGTGGCCGGTGTGGATGAACCCGAGGCCGGGACTGCAGCCGAGTGAGGTGACGACGGCATGGGCGATGCCGTACATGCACTGCGCGGCGGCAGTGACGGCCTGGTTGACGGAGTCGCCGCCGGCGAAGTCGCCGGGCGTGTAGCGGCGGCCGCGCCAGGGCACACCGGTTCGGGCCGCCTGAGCGCGGTAGCAGTCTTTGACGCGTCGCCCTTCTCGGCCCATGAGTTCCTGGCGGGTAAGCCCGGCGGGGTCTTCGTCGGGAAAGCGCATGCGGTACATGGCGCGGGCCACGGCAAGGCGGTTTCGAGGGTTGGCCCACTGGCGTGCCTGAGCTTCGGCGAGGACGGAGGAGCGGCTGAGGGCGCGGCCGGAGGCGTAGTAGCGCACGCCGCGTTCGCCGACCCAGCACACGGCGGCGCCGGTTTCGGCGAGCACGCACACACCACCTGCAAGTGCCTGACCACCCTACTGTCCGCTGACGCGTGAGAAGGTCCATTGCTGGTTGGTGCTGCCCCTGTCGGAGTACTGGATGAGCGCGGCGCCGTCGGCCGTGCTGCCTGCGCTGACGTCGAGGACCTTGCCGCTGTTGCGGTTGACCACGACGAACGCGCCTCCGGTCAGCGGGCGCAGTTGCCATTGCTGGCTGGTGCGGCCGTCCGCGGTCGTCTGTACGATCCGTGCGCCGTCCGCGGTCGAGGAGCCTGATACGTCGAGGACCTTGCCGCTGCGGACGCAGGTGATGGTGTGGTAGCCGTCCACGGTGGACTGGAAGGTCCACTGCTGGTTCGCTGCGCCGTTGTCGGGCCACTGGATCAGACCGGCGCCGTCGGCGGTCGATCCACCGGAGACGTCGGCGACCTTGCCGCTGCGCACGCTGACGCATGTGTAGGCCCTGGTGGGGGCGAGGGTGTACTGCACGGAGTCGACATCGACGTAGCCGGTGTTGTCGGGGTTGTAGGTGTACAGGCCGATCCGGTCACCGCGGTATCCGCCCCAGGTGAGCTGGTAGGTGCCGCCGAAGGAGGTGAACGCGCTGCCGTCGAGGCTGTAGGAGAACTGGCTGACGCCGTTGACGTCCCAGGTGGTGCGTAGCCACACGGCGTTCTGCGTGATCGTCGGACCGGCGGTCAGGGTGCCGTTGACGTTGTTCACGATCGTGGTGGTGGTGCCGGAGCGGCGGACGCCCAATCCGGCGTAGGTGGCGGCGTAGTGGCACAGTCCGGCGTGCTGGCCGTCGGCGAGGCCGGCCAGTTCGAGACGGACCGTCACCGTCGCGCCGCCCGCGGTGCGCAGCACGCGTTGGGTGAGGGTGTTGCCGACCTTGGTCAGGTTGTCGGCCGCCAGCGGGGCGAACGCCTTCAGCCGCAGGTAGCCGGGGCGATCGGTCAGCGACCAGTGGTCCGCGCGGGGTTGATAGTACCACTCCCACTGCGGCTTGAGGCGGGTGTCGGTGAACAGGTCGCTGGTCACCACGGAGGGGAGCGCGTCGACCGGCAGACCGGGGGTGCCGCCGGCGGGGACCTGGCCGGTCCACGCCATGGTGCCGATGCCGTCCGTGCCGACCTGGCCCAGGATGGGCCAGCCGTCGATCCAGGTCACCGGCAGCAGGGACAGCACGCGTCCCTCCCAGTCGCCGTGGCCGTGGTGGGTGACGAAGTACCAGGTGCCGTCGGGGGCCTGTACCAGGCCGCCCTGGTTGGGCTCGCGGTCGACCGAGGTGTTGACGTGTTCGAGCTGCTTGGTCTCGTAGGGGCCGTAGAGGTTGGAGCTGCGGTTCATCATCAGCACCCGGCCCTCGGACTTCACCTCGCTGTACAGGTGGTAGTAGAGGCCGTTGATCTTGTAGAGCTTGTTGGCCTCGCTGCCCGACGACTGGTGGATGACCGTGGGCGAGCCGACCAGCGACTTGCCGTCCGCGGACAGCTTGAACAGGTTGATCTTGTAGCCGTCCGAGTAGTGCGAGGTGACCAGGTAGCCCTGCCCGTCGTCGTCCCAGAACGGGCACGGGTCGTCCCAGCCGGAGGTCCGCCACACCGCCGTCAGCGGATCCCACGGCCCTTCCGGTGACGCGGCCGACGTCATGAAGAAGCCTTCGTCGGGGGTGTTGAAGTACACCCAGTACCGGCCCGCGTGGAAGCGGATGGCCCCGGCCCACACACCGCGGCCGAAGCGGTTCATCCGGTCCCAGTTCAGCTCCGGTCCGATCTGAGTCACGTCACAGACCGCGCCGCCGAGCGTGCGCCAGTTGACCAGGTCCTTCGAGTGCAGCACAGCTACGCCGGGCGAATAGCCGAACGTGCTGGTGATGCCGTAGTAGTCGGAGCTGACCCGGATGCAGTCCCAGTCGCTGAAGTCGCCCGGGAGGACGGGGTTGACGTAGGTGCCGTCGCCCTGGTCGCCCCACTTGCCGGCCGACAGGGCGGCTGCCGCTGCGCTGCCCGGTGACAGCAGGCCCGGCAGCAGGAGCGCCCCGGTGCCGACCGCGGCGAGTCGGCCGAGTTGTCGTCTGGTGATGTCCACAAGTCCCGTCCCTGGTAGGCGTCATCACATATATGGCGGTGCTGCTCGATTCGAGTGCGCGGTGCTGGGGGCGTGCGGGGACGGCGCCGGTCCGGGTGTGGCCGGCGCCGTCCCCGCATGCCCCTTTGCCGGGCGGATCAGTCGACGTTCACGATTTTCCACAGCTGGCTGTCTGCGTTCGTGTCCGTCGTCTGGGCGAGTTGAGTGCCTCCCGAGGACACGTCGAGCACCTTGCCGCTGTTCACGTTCTTGATCTTGTAGTAGCCGTTTCCGGTGGCGGTCAGGGTCCAGTGCTGGTTCGCGGCGTTGGTGTCGGACGACTGGACGATGGTCGCGCCGTCCGCGGTGGAAGCGCCGCTGACGTCCATGAGCAGGGCACTGTTGCGGCTGACGATCTCGTAACTGCCGTCACCCACGGGCACGAAGCGCCAGTTCTGGTTCCCGGCTCCGGAGTCGGTCCACTGGATGATGTCGGCTCCGGCCGTCAGCGATCCGCCTGACACATCGACGGCCTTGTTGCTGCCCTTGTTGACCACCTTGTAGTTGGCGTTCTTCGCGGGGAACTGAATGGAGGCGAAGGCGTCCAGCGCGCAGACGGCACTGGAGGCGGCGGAGTTCTTCGTCCCCGTGCACACCACCTTGATCGTGTGCGGGCCCGCGGGCAGGTTCGTCCTCTCGAACAGCGGCACCTGCTTCGTCACCGTCGTCGCGTAGGCGTCGATGCCCGCCTGGGCCAGGGTGCCGTCGAGGTAGACGTCCACCTTGCCCATGTTCGGCTGCGTCATGCTCAGGTAGCGCACACCCGTGCCGGTGAACGAGAACTCGGCGTAGTTACCGGCGGTGTTCGTGAACTTCTCGGACCCGTTCATGTCCTTCGTGTCGTTCCAGTTCGACCAGGTGCCGGAGTAGGTCACGCCCGCGGCCTTGTCGTCGACGTGGTTCCAGCGCTGCCGCACCAGCGCCTTCGACGCGGGGGACGCGTTGCCCTGGGCGTCCACGACGAAGAGGCGGTAGTCACCCGCCGTCTGCGGGACGCGGATGCTCGTCGAGGTGCCGCTCGCGCTGGTCATGGTGGGACCGGCGGCGAACGTCGTCGTACCGGCGGGAGCCAGCCACAGCGTCTTGGTCGCGTCCTTGGGGCTGCGCACCGGAACGGTCATCACGCCCGTACCGGCGAACGTGCTCGCGGGCAGCGCGTAGTCCTGCGCAGCCGTGACCGCCGCGGGCAGCAGATTCTTGTAGGCCTCCTCCAGACCCGCGTTCACAGCGATGCCGTAGGCCTGTGCCGGCCACACGTTGTCCGCGTAGCCCCGCACATCCTGGATCGTGCTGTTCGGGACGTTCCTGTCGAAGATCTTGTTCACGGTGCCGTAGCCGGGGTCGACGTCGAACACGTTGTCGTGGTAGCTGATGAAGGCGGAGCCTTCATCAGGGTGCAGGCCGTACTTGTGGCCGGCCGGAACGCCCTTGATGTAGTTGTTGCTGATCTCCGTTCCCGGCTGGCTGCCCAGTGTGTAGATGGGGGCGGAGTCGCCGAGCACCTGCATCGTGTCGAAGATCTCGTTGTACTTGACGGTGTTGTTCCTGGCCGTGGTCGTCGGGTTCCCGGGATTGATGGAGTTCGTCGAACCGTCGAAGTTCCACCAGCCCCAGCCGAGGGTGATGCCCGCCCACGGGGACTTCTCGATCCGGTTGTGCTGCACGGACAGGGAGTCCACGAAGTATGCCGACACCGGGCTGGAGCCCTGGAACAACACCGCACTGTCGTAGAGGTAGTTGTCCGTGATCGATATGTTCTTGCAGAGCCCCTCGACGTTCACCGGGTACTTCTCGTGGTTGGTCGAGGTGTAGTCACCGATGTACACGTGCTGCGGATGTCCCACAGTGATCGCGGACCCGGCGATGTCGTTCGTGACGTTCCCGGTCAGCTGCGAGTCCGTCACATCGTTGGCCAGGGTGATGCCGTCGGCGCCGGTGTGCTGAACCGTGTTGCCCGCCAGGACGATCCCGTCGGCGTTCTCGATCTGGACGGCCGCGGGCGGCAGGTCGACGTTGCGGTAGGTGTACGCGTGGAAGTTCTGCCGCGCGTACACGTTCGAGCTCGCGTTGCCCTGAGTTCCCTGCCGGAAGACGGAACCCGCCACATTGACCAGGTTCCAGTCGGAGTGCTCGACCGTGAGCCCCGAGAACGTGAGGTTCCGCGCGTGGTCGGTCCTCGACGTTCCGGCGATCTTCAGAAGGGTGGACACGTGGTTCGGCGCGAAGACCTGCGCCGACGTCATGTCCTCGGAGCCGGCCTTGTAGTAGTAGAGCGTGTGGGTGCTCTTGTCGAAGTAGAACTCGCCCGGCTTGTCCAGGAACTCGTACGCGTTCATGAACGTATGGCTGCCGTCGGCCTTGAACGGGCCGTACGGCGGCGCCTGGGCGATGGCCGCACCCGGCTGCTGGAACAGAGCCACGCGGCTGGCGCCGTCCGAGCTCGTGGTGATCTGACGGACGCCCACGATGGCCGTGGTCCAGGTGGTCGCCGACACGATCTCGACGTCGTCCTGGTTGGACGCGACGGCCGGCAGGTCGGAGAGGCTGTACTTGGCCCCGTCGCACTGCGAACCCGACTCCCAGGCCCAGGGAGCCTGACCGGCCGTGACGGTGTACGTCCCGTAGCATCCGGCCGAGTTGATCGTCTTCGAGGCCATCTCGGCGCGCTTGCCGTTGACGTAGAGCGCGCGGAGCTTGTCGTCGCGGTTGAGTGTGGCCTTCCAGATGTTCCCGCTGTGCTGGGTCCAGCCGGTCACCTGAACGCCTGCTTCCAGGACCGGCTTCTCACCCGGGTAGGCGGCGTACACGATCTGGTGCCCATTGGTGCCGGAGTCGGCCGAGGTGAAGTCGATCGTACTGCTGACCGGGTAAGTGCCGCCCCGGAGATAGACGTTGATGTCCCCGCTCATGTTGTCGTTCACCGTGCGCACGACGTCCCGGGCGTGTTGCAGGGTCTTGAACGGTGCGGAAATCGTCCCGGCGTTGGCGTCGTCGCCGTTGGGGGCAACGTAGTACGTCGCCTGGGTCGCGGCCGCGGCCGGCGTCGTCGTGGTGAGGGAGGCCAGCACGACGGCGGAGACCGCGGCCGGGAGCGCTGCCGCCAGGCGGCGGAAGACGGAGGCCGCCGGGGGTCTGCCCCTCCGGTTGCTTCGGACGGTCGGCAAAGCGTTCATGCGTCGGCTCCTGTGAAGTTTTCGGTCTGGTGGTGCGGGTCTTCCTCGTTGTCCGGTCCCTGAGCGTCCGGCGGACTCACGGGCGTCGGCGGGCGGCGCAACTCGCGGGACGAGATGAGTTCCTGGCGGTAGAGGTGACGTGGGCTTCGCCCGTGACGGACACGGCGTGGCCGGCGAATACCCTGTGGTGGTCGCTCTTGTCCATCAACGCACTTCACTGCCCCAGGACGGTTCGGGGGCGGCGGCTTGGACGGGCCGACGCCGACCGTCCCTGGTAGGCGTCCACCACTTTAAGGCGGCTTGAATGTCACTGACGTGGAAGAAATTAGCCGTCTTATCAGTGGGTTCGTCAAGGGTGCGTACGGCGTTTATTTGATCCCAGGGACAATGGGTAAGAGATGTATGCACAATTACGGCCGCTATACGGCATATGAGTAGTTGAGGATCCAGGACTCGCATTGTGGATCCCGGCAAAATGAGTACTACTTATCGCCTTCCAGCTACGCGTGGACACCGAAAGCTCCACAGCCCCATCCGTCCGCCGACGCATGACCCGCAGACATGCCATGTAAACAGCAGCACCAACGTGCAGTGGACCTTCACCGCGCTCTGAGCCGGCGGGAGGAGCGGGGGCCGGGGCAGCAGCTCCCGCCCCCGCACAGCTGGGTGTTGCCGCGCAGGACCGCCAGGCGGCGCTGTGCCTAGCGGTCCTGCCTCGGTACGGGTACCGCCTCC
Organism: Streptomyces sp.; assembly: GCF_019510245.1. Lineage (GTDB taxonomy): Bacteria > Actinomycetota > Actinomycetes > Streptomycetales > Streptomycetaceae > Streptomyces. Next base: position 244,599 of record NZ_JAEKKT010000117.1, read on the forward strand.
GATTCGTCAGCTGATGGAGAACTGGCTGAAGTTCGCGGTGCCGGGTGTCGGGGCGTGGGCCGTGAAGAACGTGCCCGCGTCCAGGCTGCTGTTCGCTCCGGTCAGTGTGGCGGTGCCGACGGTGGTCCAGGTGGTGCCGTCGGTGGAGTAGGAACCGGTGACCGAGGTGCCGTTCCTGACCAGCCGGAGCCAGACGGGGGCGGAGCGGCCGGTCTTGGTGGTGATCTTGTCGACGTAGCCGTCCCCGTCGGAGTCCCACTCCAGGCTGACGCCGTTGCCGGGAGTGACGGCGAGGGAGGCGTACCCGGTGGACGAACCGGCTGCGGCGATGCTGTTGCGCAGCATCAGGCCGGCCTTGCCCCAGGCGTTGGTGTTGTCCTGGCTGTCGACGTGGACGGTGACCGTGGAGGAGGTTCCCGCGGCGGCCGGCTGGTAGGCCGCGGAGTATTCGTCGTCGTGCAGCGCGCTTGTGGCCCAGGTGTCGATGCCCGCGCTGGTCAGGGAGGTCACTCCCTGGCTCTGGCCCACCGCGGCCGGGATGGAGCTGTAGGCACGCCAGGGCGAGGTGACGATCTGCAGTTTGCTGAAGGCCGCGCTGCCGGGTGTGGTGCTGTGGGCGGTGTGGATGACACCGGCGTCCTGGGTGGCGGCCATGGACGGCAGGGTCACCGCCGAGCCGATCTGGGTGAAGGTGGATCCGTCGGTGGAGTAGTAGCCGGACACTTGGGTCGCGGTGCGGGTGAGCCGCACCCAGACCGGTGCCTTGACGGAGGTGGCCGTGGAAGTCAGCTGGTCGAGGTAGCCGTCGCCGTTGGAGTCCCACTGGAAGCTGACGCCGTTGGCCGGGGTCACCACCACGGTCGCGTAGCCGGGTGAGGACCCGCTGCCGGTGAGGCTGTTGCGCAACACGACACCGGCCTTGGCCCAGGCGCTGGTGTTGTCGACGTTGTCGACCCTGGCGGTCACCGAGGTACCGTTGACGGCGGCGCCTGCCTGGTAGACGGTGCCGTAGGTGTCGTCATGCTGACCGCCGGCGCCCCAGATGTCCGTGTCCGCATCGGTGACGGTGAAGAAGCCGCCGCTCTGTCCGGTGGCGGCGGGGGTGGAGGAGTAGGCGCTGTACGGGCCGGTGACGGCGCCGGTGGTCAACGGCCGGTACTGCGGCTCGATGCCCGCGTTGTTCATGACCGTCTGCGCGCCGGACGGCCAGTTGCCGTCGGTGACGACGACGGTGCCGCTGACGGTGTCACCGTAACCGTCGTTGGTGCTGATGCTGGCGGTGTTGTTGACCGTCCAGTTGTCGGTGGCGGTCAGGGCGCCGGTTTTGTGGGTCGAGCCGTTGTGCACGAAGAGCCACTCGCCGGTGTTGCGCACGACGTTGTTGGTGTCGGTGAAGTTCCGGGAGCCCTCGTCGTGGTAGAGGCCGTAGTAGTTGTTGGTGTTGACGCAGTAGTTCCCCGTGATCGCGCTGCCGGGCGAGGCCGACAGGGTGTACACGCAGCCGCCGTCGGCCATCTGCTGCATGATGTCGTGGATGTAGTTGCCCGTGACGGTGTTGTTCTGGGCCGTGGTGGGCGTCGAGTAGACGGGCTGGTAGTCGTACAGGCCGCGGTTCGCGTACTCCGGGCTGCCGCCCGGGTCGTTGACGCCCCAGCCGTAGCCGACGGCGAGGCCGGAATAGGGCAGGTTGTACACCTCGTTGTGCGAGATGGTCGCGCCGTTGACGTAGGTGACCAGGAGGCCCGTCATGTCGCGGTAGTCGATCGCCACGTCGTGGATGACGTTGTCGTTCAGGGTGATGTTCTTGTTCGTCATCCGGGCGTCACTGGGGTGGTGCGCGTCCGCCTGGACACCGCCCACGACGATGCCGCCGCCCGCGTCCTGGGCGAAGACGTTGCCGGTCGCGGTGACGGTGTCGGCACCGAGTCCGACACCGGTGGCGTGCGCGTTGGCGTCCTGGCCGATGCCGAGGGCCAGTTGCCCGAGGTTGGTGAACCGGTTGCCGGTGAAGGTGATGTGGTCGGCGGCCGAGACCTGGACGGCGGCCGGCATCTGGTACCAGTGCGGGCGGGTCGCCTCGAACAGTTTGCAGCCTGCGCTGCACGAGGTCAGCCGGTCCGATGGGGCGGACCAGGTGCCGGCCAGGTAGGTCCCGGTCTGCTGGGCGGCGTACCCGTTGCTGCCGCTCGGGCCCAGCCAGCTGGTGCCCGAGAACTGCAGCCCGGCGAAGGTGATGTGGGTGGCGGGAGAGGCGTAGCTTCCCCCGACGTCGATGAGCGACTGCAGCTTCGGCACCTCGACGTCCGCGGTGCTCATGTTCTGCCCCGGCAGCGGCTTGTAGTACAGGGTGCCGGTGCCGGTGTCGAGGTACCACTCCCCGGCCGTGTCGAGGAACTCGTAGGCGTTCTCGATGTAGAGCGGGCCGGACCGGAGCGGGTGCTCCAGGGTGTCCCAGCCGAACGTGTTGTTGGTCCACGCGGGCTCGGTCATGGTCATGGTGCCATTGCTGATGCCGGACACCGGGGAGTAGCGGTCGGTCCAGGACGCGATGCTGTGGATCTCCGTCCGGCCGGGGTTCGCAAGGCTGTTGAGGTAGCTCAGCGCGCTGTTGGTGAGCGTGTAGCCGCTCGCGGTCACGGTCAGGTCCGAGCGGTTGACCGTGGAGCGGGCCCGCTGCGCCAGGACGCCGTCGACGTACAGCTGCCGGGTGTCGAACCCGGTGNNACAGCTGCCGGGTGTCGAACCCGGTGCCGACGTCGGCCTTCCAGATGTTCTTCGCCGAGTCCTGCACGGTCCAGCCCGTGGCCCGCTGCGCGCCGGTGATGACCGGATGCGCGCCCAGCGCGGCCTTCCAGTTCACCGTGTGGCCGCCGGTGCCGGAGTCGGCGGCGGTGAAGGTGAGCGGAGCCGTCAGCCGGTAGGTGCCGTCGGCGAGCACGACGGTGATGTCGCCCGTCATGGAGCCGTTGCTGGCCTGCACATTGGTTTTGGCCTGGGTGAGGGAGCACGGCTGGCTCACGGAGCAGGCGGTGCCGGTGCCCGACGGGGACGCGTAGAGCGTCGTCGTGGCAGCGAACGCGGGGCCCGCTTGGACGAGGACTGCCGCGGCCGAGGCGGTGAGGAGGGCGGCTGTGGCCAGCCACGATCTGAGACGGTCGGAGACGGCGTGGTTGCGGATTGGTCGCACGTGACACCTGCCGGTGGATTGTTTCGGAAGGCCTCGCGATGTTTCGCCGGAGTTGGGCCGGGTGGCGCGGGCACAAGGGGGAAACCGCGACGCAACATTAGACGTCATACGAATTTCGTCAATAGCTTCGTCGCGACGACTTGGACGATGCGCCTGACATGTGCGACGCCCCCGGCCTATCGGCTCGGGGGCGTCGGTGCGGTTGTGCTCACGGAGCGGGCGGGGCCGCGCTGGGCAGACGACGGCGACGCCACGCTGCTTCGATGTGTTCGGTCATGGCCTGCGCGGCGCCCTCGGAATCGCGGGCCAGAAGACGCTCGACCACCTTCCGGTGCTCCGCGTTGGCCTGCCGGCACCCAGTGGTGTCGGGAGCACCGGTGTACAGCAACGTGGTGCGGGCCTGGGTGTGGACAGTGCGGATGATGGAACGGCCGAGCCGGTTGCGGGAGGCCTGCATGATGCGGTCGTGGAAGGCGACGTCGGTCTCGTCGAACCGGGCCGGGGTCGCGGTCTCCTCGTCGAGCCGGCTGAGCATCCGCTCGATGTCCTGCAGGTCCTCGTCGGTGGCCAGCTCGACGGCCTGGGCGGCCATCTGGGCCTCGAGCGCCGACCGGATGGCGACGAGCTGGTCGAGGACGACGAGAGTGTCGTCGTGCTGGACGGTGGCGGCCAGCACGACGGGGTCCAGCAGGTTCCACTCCTCGGGCTGGGTGACCGTGGTGCCGGAGCCCTGCCGGGCGCGGACCAGGCCCTTGGCCTCCAGGGATTTGACGGCCTCGCGGACGGTGATGCGGCTGACGCCGAAGGTCTCGCACAGTTCGGGCTCGACCGGCAGGGTCGAGCCCGGCGGGAGGGCGCCCGAGACGATGGTGTCGGTGAGGGACTCGACGACGGCATGGGCCAGGCGGGCTGGGCGCTTGGGCCAGGGCTTGAGGACAGCCGATTCCTCGGCTGCGCCGCCGGCGTTCTTGGCCACGGGCCCCCCTTGCTTTGTGGTGAACGGTGGGCGACTCTACTCGCCTACACTCTTGACGGCATTCGTATGACGACTTATGTTACGCGAAATGCCACCTCAGCGTCCGACGCCGCCCGGGACGGCCCGGCGTCGACCGATCCAAGCACCCCCTGCTCGGGGCACCTGCGAACCCAGTGGAGCCACTCATGACGGTCAACAAGCCTGCGTCCAACTCGCAGAGAGTGATCAGTAAGAAGCGTGCGGCGTTGCTGGCCGGTTGTGCGGCCACCGCGCTGCTGACCGTGACCGCCTGTGGCGGCGGTGGCACCGGCGGCGGCACCACCAAGGACGGATTCACCCAGGCCGCCCAGGACAAGGGGGCGTTGACCGTCTGGGTGGACGCGACCCGCCTGGCCGCCGCGAAGCAGTACCAGGCGTCGCACCCGAGCGTGAAGATGCACATCGTCAGCTACGACGGCGACGCCAACGGGTCCAACTACCTCCAGACGAAGGTCCAGCTGTTCAACCGTACCGGCAAGGGCTGGCCGGACGTGGTCTTCAGCTCCCAGAACAACGAGGCGAGCTGGGCGGTCGACGCGGGCTTCGCGGCGCCGCTGAACAAGGGTCTGATCCCGGACGCGACGCTCGGCGGGTTCGCCAAGGGCGCCAACGACGTCTGCACGGTCGACGGCACCCTCTACTGCCTGCGCAACGACCTCTCCCAGGCGGTGCTCTGGTACAACGCGCCGCTGCTGAAGCAGTTCGGCTACAAGGTGCCGACGACCTGGGAGGAGTACCAGGCGCTCGGCGAGAGGGTGGCCAAGGAGCACCCTGGCTACCTGGTGGGCGATGCGGGTGACACCTTCACCCCCGAGATCTACCTGTGGGCGAGCAAGTGCGGCGCCAACCACATCACCGGCCCCAAGGCCGTCTCGGTCAACACCACCAGCGAGGCCTGCACCAAGATGGCCAAGCTGCTGGACGTACTGATCAAGAACAAGTCGATGTCGATCAGCGGTGTCTTCAGCACCGACTTCGGCAAGAACGAGGCCAAGAAGGTCCTGCTCATGCCGGGCCCGGCGTGGTACGGCGGCGCGGTCTTCGAGAGCGGGCTCAAGACTCCGGCCAAGCAGATCGCGGTGGCGCCCATCCCGCAGTGGCAGGGCGACTCCTCTCCCTCCACCGGGAACGTCGGCGGCGGAACCTGGCTGCTGTCCAAGCACTCCACCCACATCAAGGCGGCCACCGACTTCCTGAAGTGGGTCACCACCGACAACGCCTACCAGGGCGCCAAGGCCCCCGGCTTCCCGGCCTACGCGCCCGCCGCCGACAAGTGGCTCAAGGCGCAGGCCGCCTCCGGATACTTCGCCGGCGACCTCACCGCCCTCAAGGACGCCTCCTCGCAGGTGTGGTCCGACTGGGGCTCGGGCCAGTTCAGCCAGGAGGCCGTCTGGGCCGCCACCGTCAAGCCCGGCCTGACCCAGGGCAAGACCATCGAATCACTACTGCCCGCCTGGCAGGACTCGATCGTCAAGTACGCCCAGGCCGACGGATACAAGGTCTCCCAGTGACCCTCACCCGCTCCTCCTCGGCCGGCTCTGTCCGGGGTCGCCCTCGCGGCACCTCCCGGCAGAGCCGGGCCGGCGTGGCATTCGTCGCCGGCTACCTACTGCTGCTGATCGCCTTCGGCGTCCTTCCGACCTGTTACGCGATCTACTTCGCGTTCACGAACGCCGGAGGCGCCTTCACCGGCCTCTCCAACTTCGTCACCACGGCACAGGACTTCCGCTTCGCCGACTCCCTGGGCCACGTGGCCCTGTACCTGGTCTTCTGGCTCCTGTCCCTCGTGGTGTTCGTGGTGGTCCTGGCGCTGCTCCTGCACAAGCTGTCCTCCGGGCCGGTCAGTCAGGCACTGCGCTTCCTCTACTACATC
>NZ_JAEKKT010000179.1 GCF_019510245.1 Streptomyces sp.
AGCCGGGCGGGCGCATCGTCGGCCTCCACCCCACGCCTGCAACGTTCGTGAAGGCCGCTCTGCCGGGCCCCTTCCGCATCCTGGTCGCCCAGGCCGCGCCAGAGGATCTTGAGGAGGTCGCGCGCGCCGCCGGACAGGGCACCCTGCGGGTGCCGATCGCCCGCACCGTGCCGCTCACGGAAGCCATCAAGGCGCTCACCGAACTCGAGCGCGATGGCACACCCAAGGGCGGCAAGCTCATCATCACGACCGCCTGACGCTCACCGCCGGCCGGCCGTCGGCTTCACCTCCACTACAGGAGTTCTTCGAATGAGTGCACAGATCTGGGTGCTCGGCGGCCCCGGGCACAGCGGCCGCTCCATCGCGGCACACCTCGCCCGGGGCGGCCTGGCGGCCGTGCTCGTCGGCCGGGACGCACGCCGCCTGCACGCCGCAGCGGAGCAGACCGGCAGCGTCGGCTTCTTCCCTGACCGCCGCCGCGGAAATCCGGCAGCAACGACCCGGCGTGGTCATCAACACGGTGGGGCCGTTCACCACGACGGCCCATGAGGTCGTCGACGCCTGCCATGCCGTCGGCAACCACTACCTCGACCTGGCGAACGATGTCGCGGCGCTCTCCGCTGCATTCGAGATGCACGACGCGGCCACCCAGGCGGGGCACACGCTCGTCACCGGCGCCGGGTTCGGCGTGACCGCCACGGAGAGCGTCGTGGTGAAGCTGTGGGAGGGCCGTCCCGCACCGCTTCGGGTCCGGGTCGACATGGTGCCCTCGATGGCGGTGGAGGAAGGCACTGCCGGTGAAGCCTTGATCGGCACCCTCCTCGGCGGCCTCGAAGGCCGTCAGATCACTGACGGTCATCTGGCGCCCGCCCGGATTCTCAGCGATGCGGTGCGTCTCACCCTGCCGGACGGATCGCAGGTGACCACGGCAAGCATGCCGTTGGGCGAACTTCTCGCGGCTCACCGGGCGAGCGGCGCCCGCCATGTCCTTTCGGCGTCCAGCGAGGCACCGTCCTCGCCCGTGATCCGGGCGATGATGCCGGCCGTGAGCACGCTCATGCGGTGGGAGCGGCTGCGATCGTTCACCACACGCTGCCTCGCACAGGTACGCGTCAGGGCGAAGGGACGGCCGCGTGAGCACTCCTGGGGGCACGCCGTCGTCACCTGGGCGGACGGCGAGACCCGAGAGGGCTGGCTACGCCCGGGCGACGCACAGGAGTACACCGGAGCAGTGCCCGCGGAGATCGCCCGGCGGCTCCTGGCCGGTGAGGGCCGACCAGGCGCATACACCCCGGCCGCCCTCTTCGGCCCTGCCCTCGCCGAATCGTGCGGCGCCGCATACCTGCTGCCTGAGCCCGGCCGGCGACGACACGCGTCCGACTCCGGCCCGACGCGCTGACCTGTCGGCGGCTGCCGCAGCCGAGCACTTGTCGGCGTACGAATCAGCGTTCACGTGTGCGCCGACACCGCGTATCTAGGCGTAGTCAGTGAATGGTCCTGGTGAGGTCGCCGATCCAGCGGGGCGGGGCACGCAGATGGCGGCCAGCCACCGGCTCAGCGCACGGACGGCCTGACCGCCCGAACCGGGCCCGGGTCATGCCAGGCCGGCCGCAATGGCCTGGCGGACGGCGTCGGCGCGGTCCTGGATGCCGGCTTTGGCGAACAGGTTGTTGATGTGGGTCTTGACCGTGGCCTCGCTGATGAAGAGTTTCTCGGCGATGGCACGGTTGGAAAGGCCCTGGCCGATAAGGGTGAACACCTCGCGTTCGCGGCGGGTGAGGTCCGCAGGAAGCGGGGGTTGAGGAACATCCATGTCAGATCGTGCGCTAAGCCGACGTCGGTCCTGGTAGGCGGCTGACGGAGCGTCGGCGGCCGGACCCGTCTGAAGTCTTCCCACGGATAACACCCGTCACCTGCGGTGACGGTCTCCGGTCGCTGCGTGAAGCGGCCCTGTTATCTGCGGCAAGAGGGAAGCGGTGCCCACCATCGTGCAGTTGCCGACTGGAAAGGCGTTGACCGTCCGCGCGGCGGCGGACGTGTTCCTCGACTCGCTCGGCAACCCGAATACGGCCCGGAACTACGGGATCGGGGTGGGCAAGACCGCCGAGCGGATCGGCGAGGGCCGGCCGCTGGCCTCGGTCGCGGACGATGAAATCGGCGAAGCCCTCGAACTGCTCTGGGGCACCGCGGCGGTCAACACCTGGAACTCCCGCCGGGCGGGGGTGCTGTCCTGGCTCGGCTGGTGCCGGGATCGCGGCTACGAAGGGCCGATGGTCCCGGCCTGGGCGAAGCGGCTGACGGTGCCGGACTCTGAGACCCTCGCCCGCTCAAAGATGGCCATTGACCGGCTGATCGCGCGGCGCGAGGTGCACCTGCGGGAGAAGACGCTGTGGCGGATGCTGTACGAGACCGCCGGACGGGCGGAGGAGATCCTCGGCGTGAACATCGAGGATTTGGACCTCGCCGCGCGCCGCTGCCTGGTAAAGGCGAAGGGCGCCCGGACCAAGGCCCGCCGCCGGGGCCAGGCGCGCGAGGACTACGTTCTGGAGACCGTGTACTGGGACGCTGGCACCGCCCGGCTGCTGCCCCGGCTCCTCAAAGGCCGCACCCGTGGGCCGGTGTTCGTCACCCACCGCCGTCCAGGTCCGGGCAAGGTCGTCAGCCGCCGCGATGTCTGCCCGGACACCGGCCTGGCGCACCTGTCGTACGGGCAGGCCCGCGCGCTGCTGGACGAGCACACCGCCCTGCGCGGCTTGGGAACGGGCTGGGATCTGCACGAGTACCGTCACTCTGCCCTGACCCACCTCGGCGAGCAGGGCGCCTCGCTGCTGATGCTGATGGCGAAGTCCCGGCACAAGAAGCCGGAGAATGTCCGCCGCTACTTCAAGCCCTCCCCGGAGGCGATCGCCGAACTCACCGGCCTGCTCGCCCCCGGAGACGCCCGCCGCTGAAACTGCCGCCGCCCGGCAGGGTGGGCCGCGTGGGCGGGGCCGTTCGGGTGGCGGGGTCCGGGCGATGAGCGATGAGGCCGCCGATCGGGAGGGGAAGGGTGTCAGCCTTGGCGGCTGGGGAGCATGGCCAGGGCCTGGGATCGCTGTGCGACGAGGTCGTCGTAGGTGCCGTCGCGCTGGGCCCAGCGGTGCATGAGGACGCCCTTCACGAGGATTTCGTGGGGGGTGGGGTCCTGCGAGAGCAGGTGCATGACCTCGGTGGCGAAGTCGTCGAGCGGCAGCGCGTGCGGGTTCACCTTTTCCTGTCCTGCTGTGGCGACGGCCGGGGGGACGAGCTCGACGACGCCGACACCGGTGCCGTCGAGTTGCGCGCGCAGTGCCTCGGAGTAGGCGTGCACCGCGGCCTTCGAGGCGGCGTAGCTCGGCATGGGCGGGAACGGCAGGAAGGCGATGCCGGAGGTGACGGTGATGAAGGTGCCGGTACCCCGCCGGACCAGGTGCGGGGTGAAGGCGTCGATGACCCGGATGGTGCCGAGCAGGTTGGTGTCGATCGTCGTTGCTGCCGCCTCGAAGTGCGCGGGGTCGCGCAGGTCCTCCAGGAGCATGACGCCCGACATCGTCACCACGGTGTCCAGCTCGGGGTACCGGGCGAGCACGGCGTCACGGACGGATGCGACGGAGAAACTGTCGGTGACGTCGATGCCGAACGTGCCGAAACCTTCGTCGGCGAGTTCCGAGAGTGCCTCCGGGCTGCGGCCGCCAACGGCCACGGTGCTGCCCCCCGCAGCGAACCGCCGGGCCAGCTCTCGCCCGATACCCGAGGTTCCGCCGACGATGAGAACGGTGCGGTTGGAGAGATCCACGAGATCTTCCCTTCAGTCCAGGGCGCCGCCGGCGTTCAGGCCCGCGGCACAGACAGTGATGCTCTCTGTCTCTTTCAAACCAGTGCTATCGCAGTCTTGACGGCATCCGCCGGGTGTGGCAGGGCCCCCGTCTTCCCTGGTCCTGCCAGGACCCCCTCTGGGACACGCGCACCGCATTACGGTGTCGGTATGAAGGACGAGGAATCCGGCAACCAGCTCGGCAACTACCTCCGTGCCCGACGCGAACTGGTCTCCCCGGCACAGGCAGGACTCCCGCCCGGGGGCAACCGCCGCGTGCCCGGCCTGCGCCGCGAGGAAGTCGCCCTGCTCGCCGGAATCAGTCCCGACTACTACCTGCGCCTGGAACGGGGCCGTGACAAGAACCCCTCACCGCAGGTCCTCGAATCACTCGCGCGCGTCCTGCAGCTCGACGACATCGAGCGGACGTATCTGCTCGGCCTCGCGGCGGCACGCCCCAGGGCGCCGCGGCGCAAGAGGCCCGAGCACGTACCGGCGCGCGTGCACGAGCTGCTCGCCCACCTTCAGATCCCCGCGTTCGTCGAAGGGCGCGCGTTCGATGTCCTGGCCTCCAACCCCATGGCGGTCGCGCTCTCCCCCCGCCTGCAGCCCGGCCAGAACCGGCTTCGTTCTCTCCTCCTTGATCCTGAGGAACAAGCCTTCCACCAGGACTGGACGAAAGCCACTGCCGATTTCATCGCCGCCCTTCGCACCACCATCGGGGACGACACCGACAACCCCCGCTTCGTCGAACTCGTCGGAGAACTCGCACTGTCCAGTCAGCGGTTCCGTACCCTGTGGGCCCGCCACGACGTCCGCAGTCTCGACGGAGGCACGACCACCGTCCACCACCCCGTCGTCGGTGAACTACGCCTCCACCGCGACAAACTCCCCATCGACGACGTCATCCTCGTCGTCTACTACCCCGACAAGGACAGCGACAGCGACGAGAAACTGCGTCTCCTCGCCGCACTCTCACACACCGAGTCCGCCGGTACAGCACACGACAGACCCGCGGACGCCCCGCGCCCAAAGACACCCTGACGAGCACGCGCCGCCCCGGCGTCGCAACCAGAACACCCGCACCATGCCGCACTGGCCGCACCGCCGGACGTACCTCCATGGTCCTCCCGTCCGGCGGTGCGGGCCAGGACCCGGTCAGCCCTCGTCGGTGACGTCCGGGTCGCGCAGCGGGCGCAGGCCACCGGGCAGGTCGGGAAGCTGGAAGGAGTACGGGCCGAGCATGTTGATGTGATGCCTGACGAACGGCGAGAGGCGGGCCACGTCCTCGTCACGGACGTCGAAGCCATCCGCGCGCAGCTGATTCACCGCGGCGTCCATGTACCGCGTGTTGAAGAGCACGAGGGCGTTGAGGACCAGGCCCAGGGCGCCGATCTGGTCCTCCATGCCGTCCTGGTAGCGCTGGTACAGCTGCCCCTGCTTCCCATGGAAGATCTTCCGAGCAAGGGCGTGGCGGCCCTCCTGGAGGTTGGCCTGCATCTTGATCTGGCGGCGGTAGCCGGGCTCGTCGGCCAGGCGCAGGATGTGCAGGGCCTTGGTGATCCGCCCGTAGTGGGCGATCGCGTCGCCGAGCGGCGTGGGGCGGCCGTCGCGGGACAGCATCCGGATCACGTCGTACGCGCGCACGGCCCCGGTGTGGATGGAGCCGATGATGCGAAGGATGTCCTCCCAGTGCCGTTCGATCCGGGCGAGGTCGATCCGGCCGCGGGCGGCGTCCTGGAAGGCGCTGTAGTCGGCGGTGCGGTCGATGCGCCACATCTTCTGGTCCGGCAGGTCCGCGAGCTGCGGCGCGTACGAGATCCGCGAGCACCGGGCCCGCGCTGCGGCACCAGCAGCCTGGTCCTGACCGCAGGATCAGCGACCGGCTGTCGGCGCCGGGTGCAGCGCGCATGCCCGACGCATCGTCGAGGAGACATCAGGCAAGGCGGCAGAGCTGCGTCTGGTACGACGGCGGCACCCTGATGATCAAGACGTACTCGCGCAGCCACCCGGCCGCTGCGTCGAACAGCGACTTCGGCCCGTCGCCGGTCGTCCAGCCCCGCGCATCCAGCCACTCGCTCAGCTCGTCACGCACCTGGGTGAAGTCCCGCCAGCCTCCGGCCTCCTGGATCTCTCCGGCGTGTGTACGGGCCGTCCCGTCCCGCTCGCCGTATTCCTTCAGGCACGACGCATCAGCGATCCCCAGTTGCTCGGCGAGGTACTCGGCGACCTCCGCCGGCACCTGCCGAGGGTCCGGCATGAACCGGCCCAGGTAGCGCACGCTCGTCAACTGGACCGCGAACCCGAGCCGGTTGTGCGAACGCCGTTTGGCCTGCACTTTTTCCAGATCCGAGTCATCCAGGAAGAAGTACCGCTCCAGCTGCGCACGTGACGGCGCTCGGTTGAACGCCGCGTACTGGGCTGCCGGTTGATCAGACAGGAACTCAACCGCCACCAGGACCTCCGAAGATCGACAACATCGACCCGCGAAGGCTGGCCCTACGATCAGCCCAGGTCAAAGCGTCATTGGAGGCCGCGAGGGCTTAGCGCACGATCTGACATGGATGTTCCTCAACCCCCGAAGCGGCTGCCCGCCGGCCGGCGGGCGCGTGCGGACGGTGGCCAGGAGACGGTTCCGCACCTCGTGGTCGAGTACGGACTGTCCCGCGGCGGCGGCCCGGATCGCGCGGACGATGTCCTGGCGCCCCGCGTTCTTCGTCAGATAGCCGCGAGCACCGGCGCTCAGGGCGTCCAGGATCGAGTCGTCGTCAGCGAAGGTGGTCAGCACGACCACGGCCGTTCCCGGGTGTTCCTCGCTCAGCCGGCGGGTGGCCTCGGTACCGTCCATCACCGGCATGCGCAGGTCCATCAGGACGACGTCGACCGGTGCGGCGGCCACGGCGGCGAGCACCTCGGTGCCGTCCGCGGCCGCGGCCACGACGTCGATGTCCTCGGTCATGTCGAGCACCGCGGCCAAGGGCTCGCGGACGGCGGCCTGGTCGTCGGCGACGATCACCTTCAGCGGGCGCTCGGTCAGCGGGTCCTGCGGGTTGCGTGGCTCCTGGGCCGGTTCGTTCGTCGTCATCCTCGGATCACTGCCTCCACCTGCCAGCCGCCCCGGTCCGGTCCCTCGGTGAGCGGACCCGCGGTGAGGGTGCCGCCCAGCAGGGCGACGCGTTCGCGCATTCCTATCAGTCCCATCCCGCTGCCGACACCCGCGGTCGCCTCACCGGTCGCGGGCCCGTTGCGGACGGCAAGGCTGGTCGAGGCGGCGTCGAACGTCAGCTCCACCGCGATCTCGGCCCCGGGAGCGTGCCGGGCCGCGTTGGTCAGCGCCTCCTGCGCGATGCGCAGCACGTTCTGGGTGACCTGTGCCGGCAGCTCTCGGACGGCCCCGGTGGCGGTGAGCACCTCGCGGTGGCCGGACGACTCGATCATGGCGGTCAGACTTTCGAGCAGCGGAAGGGAGTCCTCGCGCAGCGCGTGCACGGTCCACTGGGCCTGCTTCAGGCTCTCCCTGACAAGGCTCTGCGCCTTGTTGTGCGCCGCGCGGACCTTCTCCAGGTCGCCGGTGTCCATCAGGGCGTCCGCCAGCTCCAGATGCATGTTGATCCCGGCCAGCGAGTGCGCCAGCACATCGTGGACGTCGCGGGCGATGCGGCCGCGTTCGGTGAGCACGGCCGTTCGCGCCTCGGCCCGCGCGGCCCGCTCGGCGGACTCGGCGGCCTGCAGCCTCGCCTCCACCGCCTGTTGCCTGCCCCGGCCCAGGATCCCGGCCACCACCGGGACGCCGGTGCTGAGGCCGGAGGTCCAGGTGAGCACCTGGTGATCGGGACCGACGTAGAAGTAGAAGACAGCGCCGCACAGCAGGCTGGACAGGGCCGCGACCGCCAGGGCCGGCCTGAGGGGGAGCCGGTAGCCGGCATGGCCGACGAGGAAGTAGGCGAAGAGGTAACCGGAGCCGCTGTTGCTCGCCTCGAGCAGGGCGGCAGCCGCCACGACACCGGCGGTCAGCCAGACCAGCGCGGTCGGGCGTGGGACGTCGGGCGGCAGATGCCTGGCCAGCAGAGCGAGGGAGTTGACCACCAGCAGGGCGACCACGGCCAGGCCGCGGCCGCTGACGCCCACCGGCCGCACCGTGCTGACCGCGATGGCGATGATCAGCAGCGTGACGGCCCACTGGAGGCGGGCGGCGTGCCGGAGCACGACCCGAGGGCCGAGCTCCCGCAAGGAGGCCGGCCCGGGGGCGGGGAGATTGTCGGAAACGGACACGGCGCGACGATAGCCCGTGTTCACACGGTCCGGTCCGCGGCGACCGCCGCGCGCCGTCCGTCGACCTCCGGCTGCCGCTGCTCCCGGGTGGCCATGCGGCCGCGGAGGAATATGGTGCCCAGCCGTGTGACCACCTCGGTGAGTGCCATCAGCACGAACGCGGCCACCCACGCGTCCTGCGTGGTGATCTGGTGGGCCAGGCTGAAGCGGGCCACGTCGTCGGCGCCGCCGTGGTCGACCCACAGCTGGAAGCCCATCCGCGCCCCCATGCCCAGCACCCACAGCGTCGCGGAGACCGCGCCTGCCTTGATGAAGAGATGCGTGCCGGTCCTGCGTATACGGGTGTAGATGCCGCCCGCGACGCCGAGGGCCGCGCCGACGGCGACGAGCGCGCCGATCAGCCCCAGGTCATTGCCGGCCGTGGGCACGGTGTTCAGGTAGCTGTGGGCGACGAAGGCCACGATCCCCAGGGGGATCACGTACGACTTCGCGTCGAGGCTGCCCTCCCGCAGCTGCCGGAAGACGACGAGGAGGAGAGCGATATCGGTGATCCAGTCAGTCGTTGTCATGCCCCAAGCCTGCTGACACAGGCCGGTACACGCCTGGACCCACAGGTGGAACTACGGGTGGAGTCCCGTCAGCCGGAGAACCCCCGGACTCACGGGAGCAGCAGTCGTTCCAGCAGGACGACGAGGGGAACACCTGGAGCACGGCGCGTCGGCCCCCTTGCCGCACTCACCGTGTTCGACGAGAACCACGCCAGCTCCTCCCGGGACAAGTTCAAGCACTGGACGGACGCGGACAAGGACGGCTCCAACACGCGCGCCGAAGTCCTCCTGGACGAACCGTCACCGCCCCGAGGTCGGCAGGAAGTGCGCGCTGACCGGCGGCAGCTGGTACAGCCCCCACGACGACCGCTCCCTCGGCAGCGCCAGCAAACTGGACGTCGACCACCTGGTATCCGCACCTACGACGCAGCAAGAGCGGCATCACAGCACTTCAACCAGTGGGCGACATGCCGCTCACGAATACAAAGAACCCCGGGGCCCTGCCGGGCGCCCGAACAGAGTGCGGACCTCCCGTCCGGGTTGACCGATCGGCAACCCTTCGCTCATCACGAATTTACGTTCGATGTCTACCCGCGTAGCAGTCCAGCAGAGTGTCATGGACACGACCTCGGCGACCATCGCCGAGCCTCATGTCTCAGGAGACACTCATGCGTCCCATCGCACGCATACCGGCCGCGGCCGGCTCGGCTCTGGCTCTGACGTTCAGCGGCCTCATCCTCGGCTTCAGTGCCGGTACGGCCCAGGCCAGCACCTGCTCCCAGTCCTATCTGCCGCTGCCTGACCCGACGTGCACGCCGGGTGTGTACAACCCCGACGTCACCCAGTCGACGATCAACTCCACGATTTGTGTGTCCGGCTGGACGGCGACCGTCCGCCCGCCCACCTCCTACACCAACCCGCTCAAGGTGCAGGGCATCGCGGACTACGGCTACTCGGACACCTCCACCGCCGACTACGAGGAAGACCACTTCATCCCGCTGGAACTCGGTGGCTCCCCGCGCGACCCGAAGAACCTGTGGCCGGAGCCGTACTCAGGCACCAAGACGGCCACGACGAAGGACGGCGTCGAGACCAAGCTCAAGAACGCGGTCTGCGACGGCAGGATCACCCTGTCCGCCGCACGCACCGCTATGAAGAACAACTGGACCACGGCACTCAGCGTTACCGGCATCGGTTGATACCGAACTGGCCGGTGACGTCCGTCTGTAGTGAGCGTCACCGGTCAGTGCTGGCCACCCGTACGCACCGGCACCGAGTCCTACCGCGTCATTCACGCCGGGACCCAAGCCGAACGCACCACTGCCGGCTGGCCAGAGCGGGGCGCCGGGCTCTCATTCCCTCAACAGTGACGCGCCAGCCAGCGCTCGCTTGACCTCAGCCGCAGGGAAGGGAGTGCGCTTGCTCTCCCCAAGCAGTCGGCGATGGAAGTCGTCCAGGACGATTGCGTTTGACTCGGCCGCAGTTGGCCGAGGCCCGTCGCATGCGCGCGGCCGAGATGTTCGAGCGGGGGTGTGCGCAGGCCGAGGTCGCGCGGGCGGTGGGGGTCTGCCTGGAGAGCGTCCGGCGTTGGAGACGCGTGTGGGAGCAGGGCGGAACGCAGGCACTGCGACGGCGCCCTGCCGGCGGCCGGCCGCCCAAACTTGATGACGCCCAAGTCGCAGCCGTGGAAGCGGCGTTGGTGCAGGGCGCCCAAGCGCACGGGTTCGAGGCCGATCTGTGGACTCCGGAACGGGTGGGTGTGCTGGTGGAGCGGCTGACCGGGGTGCAGCTGGCACGGGCGTCGGTGTGGCGGCTGCTGACCGGGCGGCTGGGCTGGAGCCTGCAGCGCCCCCAGCGCCGGGCCGTCGAGCGGGACGACGCCGAGATCGCCCGGTGGATCGCCCACGAGTGGCCCCGCATCAAAAAGGGGCGGTGAAGAAACGTGCTGGATCGTCTTCTTCGACGAATCGGGTGTGTCCCTGCTGCCCCAGATACGCCGCACCTACGCGCCCCGCGGCCGCACTCCCACCCTGCGGCACCGGCTGAACTGGAAACGGGCCGGGATGGCCGCCGCGCTGGGCTACCACGCCGCCGACAGCGAACGCGGACCGCGGCTGTGCTTCCACCTCAAGCCGGGCAGCTACGACACCACTTCCCTGATCGAAGTGCTGGAACAGATCAAGACCTTCTACGCCGGCGAGCCGGTGGTGCTGGTCTGGGACGGACTGTCCGCCCACTGGAGCCGGGGCATGCGGGCCTGGGTGGGCGAACAGGACTGGCTTGAGCTGGAGCGGCTTCCGGCCTGTGCACCCGAACTCAACCCCGTGGAACTGCTGTGGTCGGCCATCAAAGCACGCGAGCTGGCCAACCTTGCCGAAGACCACCTCGCCGACGTCGCCGACGCAGCCGAACGCGGCATCCACCGAGTCTGCTCCAGCGAGCAACTCCCATGGTCCTTCCTCACCCACACCGGCCTAACAATCCATCCCCAAACACCACAGAACTAACGACAAACTCAGTAAGCGGGCGCATACGTTGAAATAAACGTCGAATACCGTCGGACCCGCATGTTCCTTGATCACGACCTGGTGACTCAACGTACCAATGATGGAGACAGGACGGTCGTCTTGTCGTTGTGCGCCAGCTGGATGAGGACCAGGTCACCCGGGCGGATCAACGGCTGGACGGAACCCCAGAGTTGCGGGTTCTGCACGTAGGTCACGGTACTTTCGCCGGAGTCGGCGTAGTTGGCGACGGCGACGCCCTTGCGCACGTACTGCGGGAGCTGCTGGCCCCAGCCGGTGTAGGGGGCGGCCGGCTGGTCGCAGACGTGTGGAGTCACCGACCAGGAAGATCTGCCGGGTGATGGGGGTCCCCCCGCGCAAGCGCGTTCGAGCGTGGGGGAGGGCGGCGGGGGTGACCCGGATGCCGGCGAGAGCGGGTGCCGGGCCGCCGATGGCGAGGTCCAGCCCGGGGGTTCCGTCGGGGCCCGTCGGTTCGCCCTCGGGGGTGCGGACGTTCACCGTGAAGCCGCGGGTCACCTGCCGCCCCGCGGCCACGGCCGTCTCGGGGAGGAGCGATCGGCGGGTCTCCCCGCTGATGCTCGTGGCGGACGCGGCCGCGCCGCCGAGCCGGACCGTCACGTCGTAGTCGCCCGGCGGGACGTCGAAGTGGCAGGCGGCCGCGGTGCAGTTCTCGATGCCCAGGGGCGGCCGCCGGCCGTGGGCCCGGGCGGCGGGGGCGGCCGTCAGGCAGGCGGCGAGGACGGCCGCCGCGAGCGCGGCGGCACGGACTCCGTTGAAACGTCTCACTCGGGACTCCTCCGTCGTGGCGACATGACCTGGCGCGGACCGTACCCCTAACTGGCAAGCGCTTTCCAGCCCCTGGACCAGTTTCCGCAAAATGCCAACTCCATGACGGCGAAAGCCCTTTCGCGAAATCGATTCAACTGTCACTCTCACACTCACCCGCACCCCCGCCCCACCGAAGGAGGCACCCCCATGTCCGGATCCACCGGGAGACCGCTCGGACGCCGCACCTTCGTCCTCGCCGGCGCGGCCGCCGCCGGCACCGCGGCCCTCGCCGGACCGCTCGCCGAGACCGCCTCGGCCGCGAGCTTCGGCTGGTCGGACGACGGCTCGAACTACGTCGTCGACACCGGCGCCAACCTGGTCTTCAAGGTCAGCAAGACCAACGGCGACCTGACCTCGCTGGTCTACAAGGGCACCGAGTACCAGGGCTACGGAGGCAAGAACTCACACGTCGAGTCTGGCCTCGGCACCTCCACGGTGACCATCGCCCAGTCCGGCACCACGATCCTGATCTCGGTCACCTACGGCACGCTGAAGCACTACTACGCGGCCCGCAGCGGCGAGAACAACATCTACCTGTGGACCAACAAGGCCGACTCGTCCGTCACCGCCACCCGCTACATCGTGCGCGTCAAGGCGGGCCTGTTCCTCAACGACGAGCCGGATTCCTACACCTACGCGCCCACCGTCATCGAGTCCGCCGACGTCTTCGAGAAGTCCGACGGCCAGACCCGCGCCAAGCACTACTCGAAGCTGCGGGTGACGGACTACGACTACATCGGCTGGACGGCCGGCGGCGTCGGCCTGTGGATCGTGCGCAGCAACCACGAGAAGGCCTCCGGCGGTCCGTTCTACCGCTCGCTGCTGCGCCACCAGAGCGCCGACGGCGGCGGGCTGTACGAGATCCTGTACTACGGCGAGAACCAGACGGAATCGGAGCGCTACGGCCTCCAGGGCCCGTACGTCATCGCCTTCACGGACGGCGGCGCGCCCTCCTCGTCCCTGTACCCGGGCACCCTCACCACGTCATGGGCGGACTCGCTCGGCATCTCCGGATACGTGGCGGCGAGCGGCCGCGGCCGGGTGGCCGGCGTCGGCATCTCGGGGCGGGACACCGCCTACGCCTACACCGTGGGCCTCGCCAACTCGGCCGCGCAGTACTGGGGTTCGGCGCGCTCCTCGGACGGCTACTTCTCGATCCCGGGGGTCCTGCCCGGGACGTACACCCTCACCGTCTTCAAGGGCGAACTGGCCGTCTACACCGGCTCGGTGAGCGTCTCGGCGGGTTCCACCACCACCCTGAACACCCTCGCGATCCCCTCCTCCAACGACCCGAGCAACGCCTCCGCGATCTGGCGCATCAACAACTGGGACGGCACCCCGGTCGGGTTCAAGAACGCCGAGCTGATGACGTACGCGCACCCCTCGGACGTACGGGCCGCCTCCTGGACCGGGAACGTGGTCATCGGCAGCGGCACCGAGACCTCGGCCTTCCCCTGCTACCTGTGGAAGGACGTCAACAGCGGGATCGTCGTCTACTTCAGGCTGACGGCCGCCCAGGCCGCCGCCGCGCACACCCTCAGGATCGGCGTGACGACGGCCTACGCGAACGGCCGGCCGCAGGTCGTCGTCAACGACACCTGGACCTCGGCCGTTCCCTCGCCGCCCACCCAGCCGAGCACCCGGTCGCTGACCGTGGGCTCGTACCGGGGCAACAACCACACGTTCACCTACAGCGTGCCGGCGTCCGCCTGGCTGACGGACACCAGCTCCTACAACACGCTGAAGATCTACGTGGCGAGCGGCTCGGGGACCACGTCCTTCCTCAGCGCCGGCACCTCGATCGACGCGATCGACCTGCTGGCCTGAGCCGAGGGGCGATCATGATCCACGTGTCCACTGCTGGTTCGTGCCGCCGTTGCACGTGTACGTGATGACGGCGGCCGAGTTGGCGGTGGACGCGCCGCTCACGTCCAGGCACTCGCCGGACGTGCGGGCCTTGATGTTCACGTACGACCCCGAGGTGACGACCGACCACTGCTGGGTGGTGGCGCCGGTGCAGTCCTCCTGGGTGACGTTCGTGGCGTTCTCCTGGAGGCAGAGCGAGCTGCCGCGGCCCATCAGCTCGTAGTAGCCGGTGCCCAGGTCCTTGAACCACCACTTCTGGTTGGTGCCGCCGTTGCAGGTGTACTGGCTGATCGCGACGGCCTCCCAGAGGGACTGGTTCGGGACGTCGGCGCACTTACCGCTGTGCCGGGCGATCAGGGTGTTGTAGGTCGCGCCGGTGCCGCTGATCGTGCCGGCCGCCGTGTCGACGGAGATCTCCGGGTACCAGGACATCGACATCGAGGTGTCGGTCGGGAAGGTCAACGGCAGCCAGACGTAACGGGAGTCGTTGACCGTGCCGCCGAAGGAGTTGCCCCAGCGGTCGCCCATGTAGAGGTACGAGGTGCCCGAAGTGCCGCTGACCGGGAGGACGTACGCGGTCTGGGACCCGTACGCCGTGGAGTCGCCGACGTTGGTCCAGGAGGTCCAGGGTCCGGCGAGCGAGGTGGCGGTGGCGTACTTCTGCTGGTTGGGGCTCCAGCCGGTGGCGGCCGAGGTCAGCATGAAGTAGACGCCGTTCCGCTTGAAGAGGGCCGGGGCCTCGCGGCTCGCGCCTGCCCAGGGGTTGGCGACCAGGCCGGCGATGCCGGTGTAGTCGGCGGTGAGCTTGTAGATGTGCAGGTCGGCGTTCTCGTTGGACGCCGAGACCATGTAGGCGGTGCCGTCGGTGTCGACGAACGTGGTGAGGTCGCGGGACATGTACTGGCCGAGCGGCTGGAAGCTGCCCTGGTAGGTGTAGGTGCCGTCGACGGTGTCGGAGACGGCGACGGCGGCGCGGGCCTGGCTGTAGTCGACGCCGTTCTCCTTGTGCATCCACATCACGAACTTGCCGGTGGACGCGTTGTAGATGACCTTCGGGCGCTCGATGTAGGCGGTGCCGAGTTCGGAGGCGGAGGTCTGGGTGAGGACGTGGTTGCGGAACTCCCAGGTCTTCAGGTCGGTGGAGCGGTAGGCGTCCACCGACTTGAAGGTGTTGTCGGAGTTGCGGTCCTCGCCGAACCAGTAGTAGTAGCCGCCGACCTTGATGACCCCGCCGCCGTGGGCGTGGACGATGTTCCCCGAGGTGTCGGTGAACCGGGTGCCGTTGGTGACGGTCTGGGAGGCGGCCGCGGCCGGTCCCGCGGCGGCCAGGGCGCCGATCACCGCCAGGCAGAGGGACAGCAGGATCGCGTACGCACGTCTCATCTCACACACGCTCCTTGAGTGTTCCTGATGAGTTCTGGGGGATTCTGAGATCGCCGAAAAGGTAAGGGCGTGTTACGAGAAGGTCAACGGATCTGACAAGACAAGGGGGAAAGCGATTTCTCAGCGATCCGTTCGCGGGGCTCGATTTTCTGTTATCCACGGCCGTCCGGCCCCGTCTCCGATCACGTGCGCACCCATCTCCACACCACCGCAGCGGCCGTCGGCGCCCTCGCCGCCCTCCTGGCCTCCGCTCCCCCGGCCTGTGCCGCCGGCGCCCGGGACGTCACCGCCGACGTGCTCGCCGACCGGGACGTGACTCTCACCGGCGACACGGTCGTCACCGTGCCCGCCGGGACGACGACGTACGACGGCGTCCTGCACGGCGAGGGCACGCTCACCGTGCGTGGCGGCGGCACCCTGATCCTCACCAGGGACAGCGACTTCACCCTGCCGACGGCACGGCAACGGCAGGTCGTGCGCACCCTGGGCGGCAACCACCCGTACACGACGGTCACCCACCCCGACCCGCCCGCGATCACGGTCGAGCGCGGCGCGACCCTGCAGTACGGCACGGGCGACGGCACCGGCCTGATCGGCCACTTCCCGTACCGGACCCCCGGCTATCAGCTGAACCAGCTCAACATCCGCGTGGACGGCACCCTGCGCCTGTCCCTCACCCGCACCTTCAACATCGGCACCATCAGCGGCTCGGGCCTGGTGACCCAGCCCCGCAACATGTGGGGCACGCTGGACCTGGCGGGCACGCAGCCGTTCTCCGGGGTCATCGACAACGGCACCGGGATGGCCGTCGGCCGCCCGGAATACCCGGTGGCGCTCCCCCGCGCCCGCGCGATCCTCAACCAGGGCTCCTGGATCATCGACACCCCGCTGTACCAGACGATCACCCTGCGCCAGGACTTCTACCAGCGGGCGTACGGCAGTGACGTCAACGTCCACTCGCGGCCGGGCAGCAAGGTGGTCCTCACCGGCCAGTACAGCTACAGCGACCGGGGCGGCGACACCAACCCGTCGCTGAGCGACCCCTCGCTCGACTGGAAGCCGATCGCCCACCAGTTGAACAAGCGTGGGACGAACATCGAGGGTGCCGACGTGCACTGGGGCGACGGGACGACCCACCGGATCTTCATGCCGGGAACGAAGGACACCGTCTACATCAACCTGCACGCGGCCAGCGGCCGCCGCTCGAAGCTCACCTTCGACTACGACGGACCCGTGACGCTGGGCGCCCCGATCGGCGGCGGCCGCTACCACGACACACTGGCCGCGCCCGGCGTCGGGGACATCGTGATCGCGGGGACGCGCGGGAACGACGTGACCTTCGCGGCCGCCCAGGACTACGACGGCTCGACGACCATCGAGAACGGCGCGGTGCTGCGGCTGGGTTCGGGCGCCGAGGGCGGCGACGGCTCGCTCCTCACGGGTACCGAGCGCCGGCGCGTCGAAAACGACGGCACCCTGGTCGTCCGCAACACCTCGACGCCGGTCCGCCTGGCACACGTCGGCGGTTCCGGGTCCCTCGTGCAGTCGGGGGCGGCCACCACCACGCTCACCGGCGACGCGGTGACGTACACCGGGACGACCACCGTCGGGCGGGGCACCCTCGCCCTGCGGTCCGGGGCGACCCTCGTGCACAGCGAGGCGATCCGGCTCACCTCGGCGGGGGCCCGTCTGGACCCGGGCACGGCGGGCCTGCGGGTGCTGACCGCGCTCTCCGGGAAGGGCACCGTGCTGGGCTCCGTCACGAACGACAGACTGGTGGCGACCGGGCTGACGGTGAAGGGGGACTACACCCAGCACAGACGGGGCGAACTGGCCCTGCAGAAGCAGCCGTTGAAGGTGTCGGGCCGTGTCGCCCTGGCCGGTGGCCTCGACCTGTCCGCCGCGGGCACCGCCCCGGCCCGCCGCATCACCGTGATCGACCACACCGGCGGGGCCCCGACCACCGGCGCCTTCGACGGCCTCGCCGAGGGCACCGCGGTCAAGCTGGCCGACACCGTCTACCGGATCACCTACCGGGGCGGCGACGGCAACGACGTGGTCCTCGACGCGAAGTCCACCAAGGCCAGGACGGAGGCGGACACCACGGACCCCGCCGCGTCCAGCGCCTCCCCCGCCGTGACCACCCGCACCGCCGCCCACTCCGCGGACGCCTTCGGCTGGTGGCCCTACGCCCTGTGCCTCGGCCTCCTCGGCGGCCTGATGGTCCCGGCGGGCCTGCGCAGCCGGCGCCGGGGACGTGCCAAGGGCGGTCGGCACGCGTCCTGACGGCCTGCCGGCGGCGTCCGCCACACCGCACTGAGCCGTGCGGCGGTCGGCGAGGTGCCGCGTGGGGAACGGGATCTCACGCCGGAGACGGCGCCGGGAAGCCCCCTGGTCCGACGGTGATCTCCGCCGTGCCGCCCACGAGGATCCGCGGGCCGTTCCCGGCGCGGCGTACGGCCGTCCTGATCGTCGCCGGGGCGCCGAGGCGGTCGCCCATGTCGACGGTGAGGGCCGGGAGGCCCTCGGAGGCGAGGTGGGCGGCCAGGCAGGCCGTGCTGTTGGCGTTGGCGATGTCCTCGGGGACGCCGATCGAAGGGGCGAACATCCGGGCCGTGACACGGCCGTCCGGTGTCGGGGCCGAGTACAGGTAGCAGCCCAGCAGCGCCGACCGGTCGCAGGCGGCGCGGAGGCGGTCGAGGTCGGGGGTCAGCGCGGCGACGGCGGACCGGGTGGGCAGCGGGACCAGGAGACGAGGCCGGCCGAGCGAGGCGACGACCGCGCCGGGGGCGTTGCCGGGGAGCCCCAACGCGGCGAGCGCGTCGTCCAGTTCGTCGCCGGTCAGCGTGCGCAGGTGTACCGGGCCGGGAGCGAACCAGCCCTCCAGCACGCCGTTCGCGTGACGGACCGCGCGGCCCTGGAGGGTGCCGGTCCGCGTGCTGAGGGTGACGTCGCGGGTCCCGGTGCGTGCGGCGAGTACGGCCAGTGCGGCGACCGTGCCGTGGCCGCAGCCGGGGAGTTCGCCCGCGGCGGTGCAGAAGCGCAGCGACACCGCTCCGGTGGCCTCGTCGGCGGAGAGGAACACCGCGTGCGAGGCGCCGGTCCGGGCGGGTACCGCGCGCCGTTCGTCGTCGGTGAGCGGCAGGTCGTCCAGGACCGCGGTGGGGCTGCCCCCGCGGCCGTCGCGCAGGCAGGCCCGGACGATGGTGACGGTCACGGCGGCGAGCCTAGAGGAACCGCCGCGGTGGCGTCAGGGGGTGGCTTCCTCCCGCTGCCGCCCGCGCAGCCACACGTACACCGGGATCCCCGCGAACAGGAACAGCACACCCTGGTAGACGGCCGCGTAGCCGGCGCCCGCGATCAGCCAGAAGGAGAAGGCGAAGGAGAGGGCGGCGACGATCAGGTCGCGGACCAGGCCGGCCGGGCGGACCCGTGCGCGGGTGCCCTGGGCGAGCCAGTAGAGCTGGGCGGCGGCGGAGAGGAGGTAGGGGACGCAGCCGGTGAAGGTGGTGATGAGGACCAGGACGCGGAACGTGGTGTCGGGGCCCGCCGTGTAGTTGAGGGCGATGAGGAGGGTGCCGAGGACGGCGACCGCCCAGACGCCGAAGCCGGGCACCCCGCCCTTGCCGGCCTTCGCGAACGGCTTCGGGAAGAGGCCGTCGCGGGCGGCGGCGTACGGCATCTGCGCGGCCATCAGGATCCAGCCGTTGAGGCAGCCGACGATCGAGGCGACGGCGACCAGTGCGATCGCGGTGCCGCCCCAGCCGCCGCCGGTGATCGCGTTCACCGCGTCGGCGAAGGGCGCGCCGGACTTCACCAGCCTGTCGTGCGGGACCAGGCCGAAGACGGCGACCGTGCCGAGGATGTAGACGACGGCGGAGCCGAGCGTGCCGAGCACGCTCGCGCGGCCGACCGTGCGCTCCGGGTTCTCCACCTCGCCGGCACTGACCGCGGCCGACTCGACGCCGAGGAAGCTGTAGAGGAGCAGGGCGGCCGCGGCGGCGAGGGCGCCGGGGGTGCTGTCGCCGGACGCGTTGAACGGGCCGAAGTTGTCGGTGTCGACGAAGAACAGGCCGACGGTGGCGACCAGGAGGAGGGGCACGAACTTCAGGACCGTCGAGACGATCTGGACCGCGCCGACGTAACGGGTGCCGGCGAAGTTCGCGGCGGCCGGGAGCCAGAGCGCGACGAGCGCGACGGCGCCTTCGAGGAGGTGGTTGCCGTGGAGGGGGACCAGGACGTCGACGTAGCCGACGACCGCGACGGCGAGGGCCGCGATGCTGACCCAGCACATCGTCCAGTACGACCACGCGGAGAGGAAGCCGGCGAACGGGCCGAACGCGTCGCGCGGGTAGACGTACAGGCCGCCGGTGACCGGGCTGCGGCGGGCCAGCTTGCCGAAGAGCAGGGCGAGCAGCACGGCGGCGACGGACAGGACGACGAAGGCGAGCAGGCTGACCGTGCCGTACGGGGCGACGGCGGCGGGCAGCGCGAAGATGCCGCCGCCGATGATGTTGCCCATGACCAGGGCGGTCGCGGCGGCGAGGCCGAAGGTGCGGCGGGGACCGCTCGGGGCCGGGGTGGGTTCCGTGGCCTCGGCGGGGGTGGGGACGGGGGCGGGCGCGGGGGCTGTCATGGCGGTTCCGGGGGAAGTGCGTACGGGCGTTCGGCGGTGGGGAGCGGGGAGTCGGGTGATCGTATACCCGGTGTCCACATGATGGTCCGTCTGTTCACAGAGTGGACACAATGGGTTCCCCGGTGCCGGGTCGACTAGCGTCGGGGCATGACCAGCGACAACTCCCCCAGCCTCGCCGACGCCCTCGCCGCCGGGACGGTCGTGCTCGACGGCGGCATGTCCAACCAGCTGGCGTCCGCGGGGCACGACCTGAGCGACGAGCTGTGGTCGGCGCGGCTGCTGGCCGACCGGCCCGACGCGGTCAGCGACGCGCACCTCGCCTACTTCAGGGCGGGCGCCGACGTCGCGATCACGGCCAGCTACCAGGCCACGTTCGAGGGCTTCGCCAAGCGCGGCATCCCGCACGAGGAGGCCGCGCGGCTGCTGGCGCTGAGCGTGGAGCTGGGGCGGGACGCGGTGCGCCGGGCGCGGGAGGAGGGCGTCGAACGGCCGTTGTGGGTGGCCGCGTCGGTCGGGCCGTACGGCGCGATGCTCGCGGACGGGTCCGAGTACCGCGGGCGGTACGGGCTGGACGTCGACGAACTGGAGCGGTTCCACCGGCCGCGGCTGGAGGTGCTGGCCGGGGCGGGACCGGATGTGCTCGCGCTGGAGACCGTGCCGGACGCCGACGAGGCGGCGGCGCTGTTGCGGGCGGTGCGGGGACTGGGGGTGCCGGCCTGGCTGTCGTACAGCGTGGCGGGCGGCCGGACGCGGGCGGGACAGCCGCTGGAGGAGGCGTTCGCCTTGGCTGCGGACGTGGACGAGGTGATCGCCGTGGGCGTGAACTGCTGTGCGCCGGAGGATGTCGACCGTGCGGTGCAGGCGGCGGCGCGGGTGACGGGGAAGCCGGTGGTCGTCTATCCCAACAGCGGGGAGGTGTGGGACGCGCAGGCGCGGGCGTGGACCGGGCGGTCGTTGTTCGACACCGAGCAGGTGGCGGGGTGGCGGGCTGCGGGGGCCCGGTTGATCGGAGGGTGCTGCCGGGTGGGGCCGGAGGCGATCGCCGGGATCGCCCGGGTTGTGTGACATTCGCCGGGTCGCCGTGGCGGGTTCTGTACGTCGGCGGCTGACCGTCGTCGGTGGTTGCTCGCGCAGTTCCTCCCCTGGCCTTCGGCCGGGGGCCCCAGCGCCCCTTTCGGGGCGCTGAGGTCCGGTCGGGAACCGGTTGCCGTTGCCGGAGGGTGGGGACGTGACCAGAAAGAGCGGGGAGGTCGGGCGGAGCACCATTCGTGATGTCGCCGCCCGTGCCGGTGTGTCCGCGTCCACCGTTTCCCGGGTGCTCGCCGGTGACTGTCCCGTCAGTGCCGCCACCCGCGGCCGGGTGCTGCTGGCCGTCCGTGAGATGGACTACGTCGCCGACGCCCGGGCCAAGGCCGTCGCCGGGGCCGGTACGCCCACCCTCGCCTTCGTGCTGGAGGACATCACCGGGCCGTCCTTCGCGCACATGGCGCACGGCGTGGAGCGGGAGGCGGCGCGGCTCGGGGACCTGTCGCTGGTGTGCAGCACCGACGGTGACGTGCCGCGCGAGCTGGAGTTCGTCGAGATGATGCGGGCCCAGCGGGCCGCCGCCGTGATCCTGGTGGGCGGGGCGGCGGACACGGCGGCGAGTCACCCGACGAGCACCTGCTGCTGGGCACGCCTGTGGTCGTACGGGACTCAGTGGCGGCGCACGACGGCGACTGAGCGCCGCAACCGGCGTACGGCCATGGCCGGTTCGGCGGAGCGTTCGGGGTGGGGCGGCGCGGGCCGGGTCCAGAGGGCGAACTCCGCGTCCCGGGGGCCGGACACCGTGCGGGGCTCGCCGTCGTCGAGGACGCGGACCGGGTGGGTGTCGTCCCAGGGCTGCCAGCCGGGGTCGCCGGTGGTGGCGAAGCTGACCCAGGCGCCGTGCATCGCGTCGGCGAGCTCCTGCGGGGCGCCCTCGCCGGCCAGCCGGGCCGACTCGGGGTCCTCCCCGGTGTCGAAGACGAAGCCCAGTTCCAGGGCGTGGCAGGCGCCGAGGCCGGGACGGTTGGAGGGCCAGGCGAACTCGTAGAGGTGGGAGGAACCGGGGCGGGCCTCGGCCAGCCGGTGCAGTGGGAGGCGGAGCAGGTGGTCGGTGACCATCTGGCCGACGGTCTCGGCGGGGCCGGCCTCGGGATGCAGGGCGCGGTAGCCGCGCGGCACCTCGTGGCCGACGTGGCAGCGGGCCATGGCGCCGGCGAGGGCGACCGGGCCGAGCCGGTCGACGTGGTCGTGCAGGCCGCCGGGGACCAGCCAGAGCCGGTACTCGTCGCGGGTCCACCCCATCAGGAGGTCGACGCCGGCCGCCGCCTCGCCGTCGAGGAGGGCCTGGAGGGGGTCACGTGGGACGAGGTCGCCGTCGACGACGATCCCGAAGGCGGGGCCGCCGAGGACGGGGCTGCTGAGCCGGCCCACCTCCGCCTGGGTGCGCAGCAGCAGCTCGCGGTCGACCTCGGCGAAGGCCTGGGCGGTCGCGGGGACCCTGAGCCGGCCTGCCATCCGGCGGACCATGCGCCGTACCTTGTCGCGCTCCGCGGCCTCGGGCGGGCCGCTCTGCAGGACGGCCCGGCGGATCAGGCCCTGGGTCTGGGGGGCGGCGAGCAGGGCGCCGGTGCTGATGGCACCGGCGGACTGGCCGCAGAGGGTGATGCGGGCCGGGTCGCCGCCGAAGGCCGCGATGGTGTCGTGGACCCAGCGCAGGGCGGCCAGTTGGTCGCGCAGGCCGGGGTTGGGCGGGGTGTCCGGGAACAGGCCGTAGCCCTCCACGCCCAGCCGGTAGTTCAGCGAGACGAGGACGACTCCGTCCCGGGCGAACGCGTGCCCGTCGTACACCGGTACGGCCGAGGATCCCCTCGTCAGGGCACCGCCGTGCAGCCAGACCAGGACCGGGAGCCGGGCGCCGGGGCCCGGCTCCGGGGTCCATACGTTGAGGTTGAGGCAGTCGTCGCCGGGGATCACCGGGTCGGACAGGTACTGCGCGAACGCCTGTGAGTACGGCGGTTTGGGCGCCGTCGGCCCGAAGGCGCCCGCGTCCCGGACGCCGTCCCAGGGCTCGGGCGGCACGGGCGGAAGGAACCGGTGTTTCCCGAAGGGCGGGGCGGCATAGGGGATGCCGCGGAACACGGCGACGCCGCGCTCCCACCTGCCGCGCACCGCCCCGTACGGGGTGCCGGCCACGGGCCCGGCCGCATCCCTCCGGTCTGCCGTCATCCGCCCACCAGCTCCTCCCGCCGCGCGCCAGTACGCCGGTACGCCGGTACGCCGGTACGCCGGTACGCCAAGAGCATCACATCTGCTCCCGGTATTCCGGCACACACGGCGGCCGGGCGGACACGCGCGGCTACTTGGCGTACATCAGGGTGCCGAAGCCGAGCTGGTCGTAACCGCCGCTGGTGGAGCCGTAGTCCCCGCCGCCGCCCTCGGGGGCGACCAGGTCGTACCACATGACGGACATGTACTTGTCGTCCAGGTACAGGCGACGGTTGTAGTGGAAGTGGATCACCGCCCACACCGGGCGGATCTCCCCCGGGAGCCGGAGCTGATCACGGTCTGGGAGGACGTGGCGCAGTTCTGCCCGGTTCCCCGGGTGTAGGTGGTGGTGCAGGGCACGTCGTCGCCGATGTTGTACTCGGCGACGTACTGGGCGGCTTTCATGAAGCGGCGGCTGTCGTACGAGTACAGGTCGTCGCCCTGGTTCCAGGCCATCTCGCAGATCGCCCCCATCTGGCCCATGCCCATGACGGTGTGCCCCTGGTCGCGGCCCGACTCCTGCCACTGACCCAGCGCGTAGCCGTCCGAGTCGGTGTACAGGTACGGCACCGCGTGCGCGATGGAGCCGTTGCCCGCGCCGGACTTGAAGTACGTGACGGCCTGGTCGTACTTGGCGCTGTCCTCGTTGAGGATCCCGATGGCCGGGACAGAGGCCATGGTGCACAGGTCCCAGTTGGCCCAGTAGTTGGTGATGCAGGCGTCGTTGTGGTTGGTCAGGAAGCTGTTGTTCATCGGGTAGAAGACGCTCGCCGGCATCTCCTGGGCGGCCGCGAGGTCGAAGCCGTCATAGTCCCGCATCAGTTCGCACGCGTTGGCGAACTGCCGGCCGTAGATGCCGGCGGCGAGGAACCGGTCGGCGTCGCCGTCGATCGCGGTCAGCGTCGTACGAACTGGCCCGTCACTCCCTGGCCGTTGGCGTTCAGATCGACGCCCGCGCCCCGCACGGTGAAGGTGCCGTCGTCGTACGACGTACTGCCCGGCGTGGTGATCGCGACCACGCTTCACCTGGACGGAGCCAGAAGGCGAAACCCAACACGCCAGCAATGGCAGGACGGCGGCCGAACCGTCCTCGCCCTGACCACCCGGGACGAGAACGAAACCGGCCGCGCAGCCGTACGGGAAGTCGACGCCACCGGCCCCCTCACCCTCGGCGTCACCGTGCACCGCACCGACGCCCGCTTCTGGTACGCGGCCGACGGCCTCCGCCGCCCCATCGGCCCGCCCCTCGACTTCACCCGCCTCTCCGACGACCACGGCACCCGCCTCCGCTTCACGGGAGCAATGGCCGCGATCCACGCCGTGGACCTCGTCGACGCGTCCTTCACCGCGGACTTCACCGATTTCCGGGGCACCTGCACGACCGGATAGCCGCATCCGTCCTGTTCGAAGTTTCGAAAGTCCCGCCCCCGAAGATCCCGCGATTTCCCAGGTCTTCACGCCGTGTTGAGGCGCACCTATCGTAGGAAGCGCTTACTGTGCGGCTTGCACGCAGACCGCGGAAGCAGCGTTGGTCGCAACTTTCGTCGGTTTCGTTGGCCCAAGGGCGGGCCGGAGAGGCGGGTTCCCCATGGTCCGTGCCGGAGGTACGAGCGTGGCGGCGGCCGGTCCGACGCTGGCGGTCGTGGCCCGCGAGGCGGGCGTCTCCGTACCGACCGCGTCGAAGGTGGTGAACGGCCGAGACGACGTGGCCCCCGAGACCCGCCGCCGCGTCACCGAGGCCCTCGAACGGCTCGGCTACGTCCGCAGACCCCGCTTCGACGCGACGAAGGCCCCCACCCTGATCGACCTGGTCGTGCAGACGCTCGACAGCTCGTGGTCGGGCGCGGTGCTGCACGGGGTGGAGGAGGCGGCGCACGAGGCGGGCCTGGAGGTCATCGTGTCGGCGGGGCCGGCCCGGACGCGGGCCGGCCGCCCGGAGCGCGGCTGGCTGGACAAGCTCACCGCGCGCGGTTCCTCCGGCGTGCTGTTCAACCTGGCCGAGCTGACCCAGGCGCAGTACGCCTGGCTGGAGCACCACCGGATCCCGTACGTACTGATCGACCCGGTCCACGAGCCCCCGGCGGGCGTGGTCTCCGTCGGGGCGGCGAACTGGCAGGGCGGGGTCACCGCGACCGAGCACCTGCTCGCGCTCGGCCACGAGCGGATCGCGGTGATCGCCGGCAACCGGCGCCGGATGTGCAGCGGCGCCCGGGTGTCCGGCTACCGCGCGGCGCTCGCCTCGGCGGGGCAGCGGCCGCATGCCGAGTACGTACGGCACGCGGGCTTCGACGAGGACACGGCCCGGCACCGCATGCACGAGCTGCTGGACCTGCCGGAGCCGCCGACCGCCGTGTTCGCCTGCTCGGACCGGATGGCGCTCGGGGTGTACGCGGCACTGGCCGAGCGCGGGCTGCGGGTGCCGGACGACATCAGTGTGGTCGGCTTCGACGACCTGCCCGAGGCCCGCTGGGGCACCCCGGCGCTGACCACGGTCCGCCAGCCGCTCTCGGAGATGGCGGCGACGGCGCTGCGGCTGCTCGTGCGGATGATGCAGGGGGACCGCCCGGAGGGCACCCGGACGGAGCTGTCGACCAGGCTGGTGGAGCGGGCGAGTACGGCGGCACCGGCGGCCCGTTCGGCCGTACGACGGTGACCACGCCCTTCTCAAGATCGTTTCCAGGGCATGAAACTCACCCTGCGCACCACTGCGGCCCTCGCTCTGGCCGCAGCCGCCGTGACCACGGCCCTGGGCACCGCCCGGGCCTCGACCCTGACGGTCGCCCCGGCCCAGCACCACGCCACGGTGGCCGCCACCCCGACCGACGAGCACGACCCGAAGGAGGACGTGGAGCTGGACGAGAACGGCCGGCCCGACCTGAACGAGGACTGAGGCGCCCCGAAGGGGCATGGTGGTGACCCCCGGCCGAAGGCCGGGGGAGGAACTGCGCGACCAGCCACAACGGTCCCGCAGTTCCCCACCGGCCCGAACGGCCCGTCCGGCCCGTCCGGCGCTCGCTCAGTCGTCGTTCTGACGCGGCTCCCCCATCAACGCCTGGATCGCGTCCACGGCGCTGCCGTCGTGGTCGCTGCCGGCCGTCCCTCTCCCGGCCTGGACGTTGGCCGTGCGGTCCACCTCCAGGATGGAGTCCGCGTGGGAGTTGTCGAGCACGGTGATCAGGCTCCCGCCCGCACAGGCCGGTCCCGCGCTCCCGCCCAGCAGGGCCGCGGCGACCACCACGGCCGCCCGCAGCCGCACCCCCGCGTTCGTCACACGCCCACGCCCTGGGGCTCGTCGAGCCGTTCCCGGGCGATGTTGCGCTCCAGCAGGGTGGTGGAGGCCTTGACGCCCACGCCACTGGCCGCGTCGACCGACGGCAGCCGGCCGTCCGCGGACTTCAGCTCGTTCAGCGCCAGGTCCATCGCCTCGTGCGCGGCGAACAGACAGGGCGTGGAGTAGATCGCGACGTCGACGCCGAGTTCGTCCAGCTCGGTGAGCGAGAGCCGGGGCGACTTGCCGCCGGCGATCTGGTTGAAGAGCAGCGGTTTGTCGCCGACGACCTTGCGGATACGGCGGATCCACTCCTCGCTGCGCACCCCGTCGACGAGGATCACGTCGGCGTCGGTGGCGGCGAGCCGCTCCGCGCGGTGCAGGATGTCGTGCTCGTCGGTGGCGTCCGTACGGGCCACGACCACCAGGTCCTGGCGGGTCTCCAGGACCCTCTCCAGCTTCTCCAGGTACTCCTCCAGCGGCAGTACCTGCTTGCCGTCGGCGTGCCCGCAGCGGCGCGGCCGCTTCTGGTCCTCCAGGATCACCCCGGAGGCGCCGATCCGCTCCAGTCCCTCCACGACGTGGCAAGCGACCTCGGGGTCGACGTAGCCGTCGTCGATGTCGACGAGGAGATGGTGGTGCGGGAACGCGCCCCGCAGCCGCTGGACGAAGGCCACCATGTCGGGCCAGGCGATGAACCCGATGTCCGGCAGGCCGTAGTACGAGGCGGCGAAGCCGAAGCCCGAGACGAACATCCCGTCGTAGTGTTTGGCAGCGATCGACGCCGAGTACATGTCGTACACGCCGATCAGCGGGGTGGTCCCCGGCCCGGCGATCTGCTCGCGCAGCTTCTTCCCGTAAGTCAAGGTCCGGCTCCTCCTGTGGGTGGGTGGCGCGGCGGCACGACCGGCCTCCGCGTCTCTGCAGCCCTTTGCCAAGACAAGAGCATCTCTAGATACGCACGTGACTATCTCCGTGCGCGACCTTTACTCACCCCAATGGCGGATCCGGTTCACCGGAGAAACGTCACTGGACCAGCCGTGCGGCCCAGGCGAGACCCCCGTGGAGGTGGGCCAGGAAGCCGGAATCCCGGTAGGCCTCCCGGGCGTGCCCCAGAGCGGTGTAGAACACCCGTCCGGCCCCCTGCTCGCGGCACCAGGCCAGGGGATGGTCGTCCCCCATCCCACCGCCTTCGTACGACCCCTCGTCGGCACGCAGCAGGACCCGCACCCGGCCGCGCGGGCTCTCGCGGAAGTCGTACCACTCGTCCGTGAAGTCCCAGACGGCAGGCAGGTGCCGGGTCGCGGGGTGGTCGGGGTCCTCGACGAGCACCCGGCCGGGCTGGTACCGCGGATGGCGGTCGAAGCGGGCGCCGAGGAGTTCGCCGTAGTACGGCCAGTCGTACTCCGTGCAGGCCGCCGCGTGCACGCCGGCGAAGCCGCCGCCCGCCGCCACGTAGGCGGCGAGCCGCGCACGCCCGGCCGGGGTCAGTATCTCGCCGCTGGTGGAGAGGAAGACGACGGCCGCGTACCCGTCGAGGGGTTGTTCGAGGGCGGCCGGGTCCTCGGTGGCGTCGACCTCGACTCCGGCGACCTCCCGTACGGCCGCGACGGCGTCGGGGATGGAGTCGTGGCGGTAGCCGGTGGTGCGGGTGTGGACGAGCAGTCGAGGGGCCATGCCCGCATGATCGGCCACGGCCGGGGCCGGCTCAATAACCCGGCGTCGGCACGCTGTTGTCGGGCGGGCCGCCGTCGCCGTTGGTCGGCAGGTCACCACGCTGCACCGGCTGGTCGTCGGTGAAGGCCGGGTCGGGGGCGGGCAGCAGGGTGTCGAGTTCGGCGGCGGTGGGGCGGTGGACGGCGCGCAGCGCCTTGCCCAGCACTGCGCCGGAGACCCCGCCCTCGCCCTCCAGCCACACCACGCAGTCCTTCTCCGACACCTCGTACTTGTGCTGCCCCGCGTAGCGCAGGTGGTCGGTGTAGAGGTGGATGACGGCACCGGTGCGGTCCGTGTACGCGGCGGAGAAGCCGTCGTCGCCCTGTACGCCGACGGACTGCTGGGCGAGGGTGAAGCCCGGCGCGCCGGTGACGTAGACCAACTCCGGGTCCATGCCCAACGCCTTCGCCTTGGCGGCGAGTTCGGCCGGGTCCGCGGGCTTGCCCGAGTCCGCGGAGCCCGCCTTCTCGGTTCCGCACCCGGTGAGCAGGGCGGCGGCGAGCAACAGGGTCGGCAGGACGCGCACGGCACGGATCATGCGCCCATCGTGCCGCACAGGCGTTCCACAGGAGAGCGGTTTTTTCAGCGCCCCGAGACCCAGTGCTCCACCGCTCACCCGGAGCCCCGGCCGGGTGACCGATTCCTTCAAGACCGGCGACCGGCCGCCGCCTACGGTGACGGCATGACTCCACGATTCGCCGTGCTCGGTCTCGTCAGCTCCGACCTGGCCGCCTCCCTCGCCTTCTACCGCCGCCTGGGCCTGGAGTTCCCGCCGGGCGCCGAGGACCAGCCACACGTCGAGGCGGAGCTGCCCGGCGGGCTCACCCTGGCCCTGGACACCGAGGAGACGATCCGCTCCTTCCACCCGGCCTGGCGCCCGCCCACCGCCGGCGGCCGCGCGGCACTCGCCTTCCGCTGCGACTCCCCCGCCGAGGTCGACGCGCTCTACGACGACCTGGTCGGCGCCGGTCACCACGGCGAGCTCAAGCCCTGGGACGCGTTCTGGGGCCAGCGGTACGCCACCGTGCACGACCCCGACGGCAACGGCGTCGACCTGTTCGCCCCGCTACCCGCCGAGTAGCCCGGTCAGCGGCAGCCCCGCCAGCTCCCGTACGTCCCGGGAGAGATGCGGCTGATCCGCGTACCCCGCCCGGACCGCCGTCTCCGCGAGCGGGACCCCGGCCCGGGCCAGCGCGAGCGCCCGCTGCATCCGCAGCACCCGGGCGAGCGTCTTGGGCCCGTAGCCGAAGGCGGCCCGGCTACGGCGCTGCAACTGGCGGGCCCCGAGACCGAGTTCCCCGGCGGCGGCCGCCACGGACCGCCCGGTGTCCAGGACTTCGACAAGCCACCACAGCGATGGGTCGGGGGGCAGGGCCCGTTCCAGGGCGATCTCCTCCAGCGCGGCGGCGGGATCGGCCGCACGGCCGACACGGTCCCGCAACCGCGCCACTTCGGCGGCCGGCCACAGGTCACTCAGTTCGACCCGCCGATCCACCAGCTCGTGCGCCGGCACGCCGAGCACGGGGGGCGCGGTGCCCGGGTAGAAGCGCAGCCCCACCCACTCGCCTCCGCCGGTCCCGGTGACGTACGCGCGCGTATCGGGCCCGGCGACCAGCAGCCGCTCTTCATGCCACAGCAGATCCATACACCCGTCGGGCAGCACCCGCCCGTCCCCGACGGGGGCATTCACCCACACGACCGCACCGGGAAACCGGGACGCCCGCTCCTTGTACACGGACGCCAGCGTAATCGCGCCCCTTCAGGGGCCCTGGGGGTACCCCCGGCCGAAGGCTGGGGGAGGAACTGCGCGACCAGCCACGACGAACCCGCAGCCCGCCGCCGTCAAGGACCCCCACGACGAACCCGCCGTCGGCCCTCAAGCCTCCGGCTTCCGCGGCGGCGGATGGCTGCTCTTCACATGCGCCCGCAGCCGCGCCGTGACGTCCTCCGGCGGCAGGAACCGGGACCAGCGCTCCGGGAACTCCGACGGCATGTCCGGGTCGTCGGGGTCGTCCGGCCCCGCCTCGCGGGCCGCCGCGGCCGCGCGGGCCACGTACTCGGCGACCTGGGCCTCGCGCAGCCGCTCGTTGGCGGCGCGCGCCGCGGCCGTCGCGGCGGCCGGCCAGACCCGGTCGATCGCGGCGTTCACGGCCGCCCCGACCAGCACGGCGAAGGCCGACACGCCGATCCACAGCAGCACGGCGACGGACGCGGCGAGGGAGCCGTAGATCGTCGCGCCCTCGATGGTGTTGGTCAGGTAGATCCGCAGCAGGAAGCTGCCGAGGACCCACATGGCCAGGGCGACCAGGGCACCCGGCACGTCCTCGATCCACGGGGAGCGCACCGGCACGGAGACGTGGTACAGCGTGGTGAGGAAGACGATGGACAGGACGATCACGACCGGCCAGTACAGGACCTGTACGAGCGTCTCCGACCAGGGCACGATCCCGACCACCGCGTCCGGCCCGGCCACCATCAGCGGGAGCGCGACCGAGCCGATCAGCAGCGCGGCGATGAAGAGCAGGAAGGAGACGACCCGGGTCTTCACGATGCCCCGGACGCCGTCGAGGCCGTACATGACGGTGATCGTGTCGATGAAGACGTTCACCGCGCGGGAGCCCGACCACAGGGCGAACAGGAAGCCGATGGAGATGACGTCGGGGCGGCCGCCCTTCATCACGTCGTGCAGGATCGGCTCGGCGATCTCCTTGACGCCCTTGTCGGACAGGACCGTGCGGGAGGCCTCCAGCAGGTTGCTCTCCAGGCTGGCGATGGTGTCGGCGCCGGTCCAGGCGTCGACGTAGCCGAGCAGTCCGATGAGGCTGAGCAGCAGCGGGGGGACGGACAGCAGGGTGAAGAAGGCGGCCTCGGCGGCGAGGCCGAGGATGCGGTACTCCATGCAGGAATTGACGGTGTCCTTGATCAGCAGCCACGCCGTCCTGCGCTTGGAGACGTTCCGGTAGAGGACTCTGGCCCGGTGGAGCCGGCCGGAGGGCCGCTCGGGGGTATCGCTTGCTGCCTGCACGCCCTAACGGTATCCGCCGTCCGGGGCCGTCCTCACCTCCCGGGGCTCCGGCCGGGGCGGGCGCGGTGACCGGGGCCGTTGTGTCAGGCTGGGTGCCTCCGCCGCCTTCCCGGGTAGGTTCGCAGACATGGCAGGCAACATCACGCACACCGTGACCAACCAGCCGCCCCCGCTGGTCGGGTACGACCTGTTCGGTGCCGACCCGGCCCTGGTCGAGGCCGTCGGGCGGCACACCGACCCGGAGCTGCTCGACGAGGTACGCGCCGAGTTGTCGGGGATCGGCTCCTCGGCGGGCTCGGCGCAGGTGCAGGAGTGGGGGGCCCAGGCGAACGAGAACCCGCCGCGGCTGCGCACCCACGACCGCTACGGCCACCGGATCGACGAGGTCGAGTTCCATCCGGCCTGGCACCGGATGCTCGGCAAGGGCGTCGGCGCGGGGCTGACCACCGGCTGGGTACGTCCGTCCGGGCACGTCCGGCGGGCCGCGGCCTTCCTGGTCTGGACCCAGGTGGAGGCCGGCAACTGCTGTCCGCTGTCGATGACCAACGCGGCGGTGCCCGTGCTGCGCACCGATCCGGAGCTGGCCGCCGCGTGGGAGCCGCTGCTGACCTCCGTGATCTACGACCGTGAGCTGCGGCCCGCCGCGCAGAAGGCCGGCGCCCTGTTCGGCATGGGCATGACGGAGAAGCAGGGCGGCAGCGACGTACGGGCGAACACGACCACCGCCGAGCCGCTCGCCGAGGCCGGGACGTACGCCCTGACCGGACACAAGTGGTTCTGCTCGGCACCGATGTCGGACGGCTTCCTGGTGCTGGGCCGGGCGCCGGACGGCCTCACCTGTTTCCTCGTACCGCGCGTTCTGGCGGACGGCACCCGCAACGTCTTCCTCCTCCAGCGGCTCAAGGACAAGCTCGGCAACCGGTCCAACGCGTCGGCCGAGGTCGAGTTCGACGGGACCTGGGCCCGGCGGGTGGGCGAGGAGGGGCGCGGGGTGCGGACCATCATCGAGATGGTCGCCGCGACCCGGCTGGACTGTGTGCTGGGTTCGGCGGGGCTGATGCGGCAGGCGGTGGCGCAGGCCGTGCACCACGCCGCGCACCGCGAGGCCTTCGGCACGAAGCTCGCCGACCAGCCGCTGATGCGCAACGTCCTGGCCGACCTCGCGATCGAGTCGGAGGCCGCGACCACGCTCGCGCTGCGGCTGGCCGCCGCCTATGACGACGGGAGCGAGTCCGAACGGGCCCTGCTGCGGCTGGCGTTGCCGGCCGCCAAGTACTGGGTGACGAAGCGCTGCGCGCCGCTCGTCGTGGAGGCCGCCGAGTGCCTGGGCGGCAACGGCTACGTGGAGGAGTCGGGCCTGCCCCGGCTGGTCCGCGAGTCCCCGCTCAACTCCGTCTGGGAGGGCGCCGGCAACATCCAGGCCCTGGACGTGCTCCGCACCCTGCAACGCGAACCGGGCGCGCTGGACGCCTACCTCCAGGAGATCGGCCGCGCCCACGGCGCCGACCACCGCCTGGACCGCGCGGTCAAGGACCTCTTCTCCCAACTGGCCGACCTGGAGGGCATGGAGTCCCGCGCCAGGCGGCTGGTGGAACGGCTTGCGACGGTCCTCCAGGGTTCCTTGCTGGTGCGCTTCGCCCCGGCCGAGGTCGCCGACGCCTTCTGCGCCTCCCGCCTGGGCAACGACTGGGGCTCCACTTTCGGCACCCTGCCGAGCGGCCTTGACCTCACGACGGTAGTGGACCGAGCCCGGGTGACTGTGTGACCGACGGGATCTGCCCTGCCTGAAGGGGCGCGAGGCTGTATTGAATATGCGGCTACCGCCGCGCGGGCGCGAGCAACCCTCCACAACCGTCGGCCGCCAACGCACCTGGCATCGCACCCCCTGCCGCGTACGGCCGAGGCCCCGCAGGCTGCAGCGGGGGTGGTGCTGCGCCGACACGGCACCACCCCCGCCCTTCGGCCCATGTCAGGCCTGTGACGCCACGGCGTCGGCTCAAGTTTCGGCCACCCCCGGCCCGTTCACCAGGGTTGCAAGGGGTTGCAACATATCGGTGACTGTGTGCGGACTGTGTGTCTCCGGCACCGGAAAACGGCAGTATAAGACGCGCAGTCGGACCGGAAACCGCCGCCCGGACGGCTTGACAGCGACTCATCGATGCCTTTTCCGAGGCGTATCCGGGAGGACCTCAGTGGGGAACCCGCCGATGGACGTGGCGCGACTCGCCGCGAAGGACGCGGCGCAGGCGGCGCGGGTACTGAACGAGGTGCGCGAGGCCAGACTCGCCGGACAGCGTGGGCGTATCTCGCCCCGGCCGGTGATCGAACAGTCCTGGGGGCGGATGCTGCGCAGCGGCGTCGACCCCGATCACGACTTCCGTTCGGGACTGCTGCCCGCCGACGAAGTCCGGCGCAGACGCGAGGAGTCTCCGCTCAAGGACGTACTGCCGGTGCTGCGCGAGGGGCTGCTTTCGGTCGCGGACGTGGCCCAGCACATCATGGTGGTGGCGGACGCCGACGGCCGGGTGCTGTGGCGGGAGGGATCCTCTCCGGTGCTGCGCAAGGCGGACGGGCTGGGCTTCGAGCTCGGCGCCGACTGGCGCGAAGACGTCGTCGGGACCAACGGGATCGGCACCCCGGCGGTGGTACGCAGGCCGGTACAGGTGTTCGCCGCCGAGCACTTCGTCCGCTCGCACGCGACCTGGACGTGTTCCGGCGCGCCGATCACGGACCCCCGGGACGGCAGCCTGCTCGGCGTGGTGGACGTCAGCGGCCCGCTGGAGACGATGCATCCGGCGACCCTGGCCTGGGTGGACTCGGTGGCGAAGCTCGCCGAGGCGCGGCTGCGGGAGCTGCACCTGGAGACGCTGGAGCGGCTGCGGGCGGTCGCGGCGCCGGTACTGGCCCAGCTGGGCGGCCGGGCGGTGGTGGTGGACGCCGACGGCTGGACCGCGGCGGTGACCGGCATGCCGTATCCACGGCGGATCGCGCTGCCCAAGTCGCTGTCACCGGGCCGCCGGTGGCTGCCCGCGCTCGGGCTGTGCGCGGTGGAGCCGCTGGCCGGGGGCTGGCTGCTGCGGGCGGTCGACGAGCCGGCGCCGGCGGGCGGGGACCGGCTCGTGCTCGACCTGGCCCGGCCGCGCCGCCCGTGTGTGCGGGTCGGCGGCGGCGCGGGCTCGTGGTCCCACGAACTCAGTCCCCGGCACGCCGAGTTGCTGTACCTGCTGGCGGTGCGGCGGGACGGGCGCAGCGCGGCCGGGCTGGCCGAGGACGTCTTCGGCGACGCCTCGCGGACCGTGACCGTCCGCGCGGAGATGTCCAGGATCCGCCGGTATCTCGGGGCACTTCTCGAACACCGGCCGTACCGCTTCCGCGAGGACGCGGAG
This sequence comes from Streptomyces sp., assembly GCF_019510245.1. Classification (GTDB taxonomy): domain Bacteria; phylum Actinomycetota; class Actinomycetes; order Streptomycetales; family Streptomycetaceae; genus Streptomyces. The sequence goes on from NZ_JAEKKT010000179.1 coordinate 34,577, forward strand.
ATCGAGGTGCTGCTCCCCGACGACCCGCGCGACCTGTTGCCGTCCTCGACCGCCCCCGCGGTGACGGCGTCCCGGCCGCCCGGACGTACGTGAACGGCCGTATTCAACACAGCCGTATTTAACGCATCCGGGGCAGTCGAGGAGGTATCTTCCGCATATTTGCGGGGTCTTCGAGGTACGGAGGCCCCGGCTGCCGTAGCATCCCGGTACGGGCTCCCCACCTGTTCCTTGGTCAACGCTTTGACCATCAGGCGCAGTTGGCCCGCCTCGGGAGGAGACATGAAGCATCGCGGCAGACACCGGCGGCGCAGACGGGGTACGGCCCTGCGCGCTGCCCTGGCCGGCACCGCGCTGGCGCTCACCGCGGCGGCCACGATCGTCAGCGCCTCGCAGGCCACGGTCGCCGAGGACCCCGGCGCGCTGAAGCCGCTGACCTCGACCGCCGACAGCGCCCGGCTGCAGCTCCGGGAACACCTCGTACCGCGCCGCTCGCTGGACCGGCTCGCCTCGGCGATGGGCGGCACGGTCGGGGTCGCCGACGTGCTGGCCGCCTCCGACCACACGCTGCGCGAGGCGGCGGACTGCGACTCCGACGACCGGGACTCGCTACCTGTCACCCCGGCCGCCACCGAGGCGTACTGCTGGGACCCCACCGACACCCTCACCGACGACTGGAAGCCGGCCTCGGTGACCACCTCCTCGGAGGCGAACGACGACGGTCTGTGGGGCGCCAACCGCGTCGTGCTGGCCGGCTGGACGCACAGCACCTCCACCGGTCCCGCCGCCTCCCGGGGCCTGGCCAGGGTCGCGGTGATCAACGCGAACGAACCGGCCCACCCCTCGTACTCCTGGGTCCTGCTGGCCGTGCCCAGCGCCGACGGCAGCACCTACCGGGGGCTGACCTCGCAGATCTCCGGCATGGCCTGGCACGGGGACAAGCTCCTGGTCACCACCGTCCAGGGCAGTGCCGACGCGCTCTACGTCTACGACCTGAACCGCATCCAGCGCACCTCGGTGCTGGCCGAGGCGGTCGGCCGGGTGTCCGGCGGCTGGTCGGCCGACGGTTTCCGGTACGTGATGCCGGCCGTGGGTTCGTACCGCTTCACCGCCGGGGCCTGCTCCCGGACCGGTGCGCCCTGTCCGAGCGCGCTCTCCGTGGACCGGGGGACGGCCCCGGACAGCCTGGTCCTCGGCGAGTGGACGCCCGCCGGCAGCGACCAGCACGCGCGGCTGTGGCGGTACGCGTTCGACGAGAACCCGAAGCGTGCCGGGCTGCTCGCCACGGACGGCTCCGGCCGGGTGACCGCGGTCGAGGCGTACCGGACCGGTGCCTCGGAGATCCGGGGCGTCCTGTCGTACCGGCCGCCGGGCGCGACCGGTTCCGAGTGGTACGTCGGGCACCTGCCCGGCGCCATGGACGGGCACGGCAGCCTGTGGCGGCAGGACACCAAGGGCGCGGACGGCGCCCGCTGCGGCTCGGACGCCTCGCACCGCTGCTGGGCCGAGGACACCGGCTCGCTCTCCTACGCACCCGACACGGGCGAGGTGTGGTCGGTCACGGACCGCATGCTGTTCTCGGTGCCGCTGCGCTCGATCGACGCGTCACTCGGATAACGGCCGTCGACACCTCCGGGGCCGGGATGATTGCCTGGCCCCATGAGCAGCATCGTCGTGACCACCTGGTCCCTGGAGCAGACCTCCCCCGCCGACCTCCTGCCCGCCGCCGCACCCGACGGCGACACGGTCGGGATCGTCCGCGCCGAGGTCCCCTCCCCCGAGTTCAGCCGGTTCCTGTACGCCTCGGTCGGCGGTGACATCCGCTGGACCGACCGGCTGGGCTGGAGCTACGCCCGCTGGCAGCAGCACCTGGCACGGCCGGGCGTGGAGACCTGGGTCGCATACGACCGGGGCACCCCGGCCGGCTACGTGGAACTCGAGCCGCAGGACGACGGTGTGGTGGAGATCGTCTACTTCGGTCTGGTCCCGGCCTTCCGGGGCCGCCGCATCGGCGGTCACCTGCTCTCGTACGGTGCCGCACGCGCCTGGGACCTGGCGGAGCGGTGGGACGGACTGCCGCCGACGAAGCGGGTGTGGCTGCACACGTGCAGCCTGGACGGCGAGCACGCGATGGCGAATTATCAGCGGCGCGGGTTCCGGCTCTTCGACACGAAGGTCGAGGAGGAACCGGACGTCTCGGCGCCCGGTCCGTGGCCGGGGGCGCACACCACCGTGTGAAACCCGGCGTGACCCACAACACTCCGTCTCATTATTCAGAATAGATTAGTCCGAATCGCGGACGATGGTGGACTGGCCGGAGATCCGCGTGACACGCTTCCGTCATGTCTGGAACTGGAATTGCCTTGGTGAGTCGGCGGCACGTCGACCTCGGCCGCATGTCCAGCGCCATCTGTCCGGCGGGCTGAGAGCACAGCACCGCCGCGCCGTCCTGTCCAGACCCTCCTCTCTGCGCAACGCCGCGCAGACATGCCCCATGCGCCCCTAAGCGCAGGTCAGAGCCGCTTCCCGCCTGTCCCGAAGGACGTACATCGCCATGGCCGCCACCCCGCAGAACCCTGCCGCCTCCGCGCCCCGCCGCAAGGTGAGCCGTCACCGCGGCGAGGGTCAGTGGGCTATGGGTCACTACACCCCGCTCAACGGCAACGAACAGTTCAAGAAGGACGACGACGGTCTCAATGTGCGGACACGCATTGAGACGATCTACTCCAAGCGCGGCTTCGACTCGATCGACCCCAACGACCTGCGCGGACGGATGCGCTGGTGGGGCCTGTACACGCAGCGCAAGCCCGGCATCGACGGCGGCAAGACCGCCGTTCTGGAGCCGGAGGAGCTGGACGACAAGTACTTCATGCTGCGGGTGCGGATCGACGGCGGCCGGCTCACCACGCAGCAGCTGCGGGTGATCGGCGAGATCTCGCAGGAGTTCGCGCGGGGCAGCGCGGACATCACCGACCGGCAGAACATCCAGCTGCACTGGATCCGCATCGAGGACGTCCCGGAGATCTGGAACCGTCTCGAGGCGGTCGGCCTGTCCACCACCGAGGCGTGCGGCGACTGCCCCCGTGTCGTGATCGGCTCGCCGGTGGCCGGCATCGCCGAGGACGAGATCATCGACGGCAGCTGGGCGATCGACGAGATCCACGAGCGGTACATCGGCAGCAAGGAGTTCTCCAACCTGCCGCGCAAGTTCAAGACGGCGATCTCCGGCTCCCCGCTCCTGGACGTCGTGCACGAGATCAACGACGTGGCGTTCGTCGGGGTCGAGCACCCCGAGCACGGTCCCGGCTTCGACCTGTGGGTGGGCGGCGGCCTGTCCACCAACCCGAAGATCGGTGTCCGGCTCGGCGCCTGGGTGCCGCTGGCGGAGGTCCCCGACGTCTGGGCCGGCGTGGTCGGCATCTTCCGGGACTACGGCTACCGGCGGCTGCGCACCCGCGCCCGCCTGAAGTTCCTGGTCGCCGACTGGGGCCCGGAGAAGTTCCGCCAGGTGCTGGAGGACGAGTACCTCAAGCGGAAGCTCGTCGACGGCCCCGCCCCCGGCGAACCGGTCCAGCGCTGGCGCGACCACGTCGGTGTGCACCGGCAGCAGGACGGCAACTTCTACGTCGGGTTCGCCCCGCGCGTCGGCCGCGTGGACGGCGCCACCCTCGCGAAGATCGCGGACCTGGCCGAGGCCCACGGCTCGGGCCGGGTGCGCACCACCGTCGAGCAGAAGATGATCATCCTCGATGTCACGGAGGCGCAGGTCGAGTCGCTGGTCGAGGCCCTGGAGGCGCTGGACCTGACCGCCAAGCCGTCCTCGTTCCGGCGCGGCACCATGGCCTGCACCGGCATCGAGTACTGCAAGCTCGCCATCGTGGAGACCAAGCAGCGTGGCAGCGCCCTGATCGACGAGCTGGAGCGCCGGCTCCCCGAGTTCGACGAGCCGCTCACCATCAACCTCAACGGCTGCCCGAACGCCTGTGCCCGTATCCAGGTGGCGGACATCGGTCTCAAGGGCCAGCTGGTCCTGAACGACGCCGGCGAACAGGTCGAGGGCTACCAGGTGCACCTGGGCGGCGCGCTCGGCCTGGAGGCCGGGTTCGGCCGCAAGGTCCGCGGTCTCAAGGTGACCTCGGAGGAGCTCCCGGACTACGTCGAGCGGGTGCTCAGGCGTTTCCAGGCGGAGCGCGCGGACGGCGAGCGGTTCGCCGCCTGGGCCGCTCGCGCCAGTGAGGAGGCCCTCTCATGAGCGAGCGGGCCGCGCCCTTCTACTGCCCCTACTGCGGCGACGAGGACCTGCGTCCGAGCGACGAGGGCCACGGTGCCTGGGAATGCGCGGCCTGCAACCGCGCATTCCAGCTGAAGTTCCTCGGGCTGCTCGCCCGAGGGCTGAAGCACTCCGAAGCTGGAGGGGAACAGATATGACCACCGCTCAGGAAGAGCGTACGACCGACGAGTTGAAGGCGCTGGCCGAGCAGGCCGGGCGTGACCTCGAAGACGCCTCCGCCCTGGAGATCCTCCAGTGGGCGGTGGACACCTTCGGCAAGGGCTTCTGCGTGACCTCCTCGATGGAGGACGCCGTGGTGTCCCACCTGGCGTCCCGCGTCCAGAAGGGCGTGGACGTCGTCTTCCTCGACACCGGCTACCACTTCCCGGAGACCATCGGCACCCGGGACGCGGTCGAGGCTGTGATGGACGTCAACGTCATCACCCTCACCCCGCGCCAGACGGTCGCCGAGCAGGACGCGGAGTACGGCCCGAAGCTGCACGACCGGGACCCGGACCTGTGCTGCAGGCTCCGCAAGGTCCTGCCGCTGGAGCGCGGGCTGGAGAACTACACCGCCTGGGCGACCGGGCTGC